>CAVVKU010000019.1:0-224594 GCA_963748995.1 uncultured Gammaproteobacteria bacterium
TGGCGACCGGCAGCGTGTTCACCTGGTCGGCGGATTTGGGCTACAAGCTCGACGACGATACGAATCTCTATGCGCGCGCGGCGAGCGGTTACCAGCCTGGAGGACCGAACGACCTGCCGCCGGGAGCGCCTGCAGGCGTGCCGGCCACGTACACGGCGTCGACGCTGACAAGCTACGAAGTGGGTGTGAAGAGCAACCTTGTCAATTCGAGGCTGTCGTTCGATGCCGACGTCTTCTACATCGATTGGAATAACATCCAGCTGTTGACCGTCGTGGACAATTACGGCGTGAACAACAACGGCGGCACGGCGCGCAGCGACGGCGCCGAAGCCAACGTCAACTGGACGCCGATTGACGGATTGGCAATCAATCTGAGCGGGGCATATACGGACGCCGTGCTGACGTCCAACACCGATCCAATCTATGTCGGTGGTGTCAAAGGCGATTGGCTCCCTTACGCTCCGAAATGGAGTTCAGCGCTCAGCGGCGATTATAACTTTGCCTCGGTGGGAGACTGGACGCCATTTGTTGGTGCCACTTGGCATTACATCGGTGAGCGCCAGAGCGGCTTCACGCCATATGTGGACGTGCTGGAAGGCGTTATGGCGGCAAATGTGTATGAGCACCAATATGCACTGCCGGCCTACAGTACGATCGAGTTGCGTGCCGGCATCAATTGGACCAAGTGGTCGCTTGAGTTTTACGCCAAGAACCTGACGGATCCCAAGGGGATCCTTGGACTCGGGGACTACAGCACATCTGCAGCATCGGGTCTGGCACCGACCGTCTCGGTGATCCAACCACGCCTCGTCGGCGTCGTGTTGCGCGGAAGTTTCTGATCTGAAAAGCGGCGCGCTTCGCCCGGAGCGCGCCGCCCACGCAGGTTCGATCGAGGATTAAGGAAAAAATTGTGCCGGCGCTGGACATCAGAACGGAATCCTGGCCGTTCAAGCAGCCGTTCCGGATTTCCGGTTACACGTTTACGGGAAGCGAAGTCATCACCGTGTCGGTGACGGATGCGGGCTTTGCAGGATGGGGCGAAGCGTCCGGTGTCTATTATCATCGCGAGACGCCTGCGTCCCTGACGGCCCAGATCGAAGCCGTGCGCGGCATGATCGAATGCGGCATCGACCGCGAAACGCTGCAGCAAACGCTGCCGCCCGGCGGCGCGCGCTGCGCGGTGGATTGCGCGTTGTGGGATCTGGAGTTGAAGCGGGACCGCGCACCCGTTTGGAAAATGGCCGATACGCCCCGCCCGGTCCCGCTCAGAACCACATTCACGATCGGCGCGGGGACACCGGACGAAGTCGGGGCAGCGGCGCGGTCGTATGGCACTGCGCAAGCCGTCAAGCTGAAGCTCACGTCCGACGACCCCGCTTCATGTGTGCGCGCCGTGCGCGCCGCACGGCCCGATGTTTGGATTGGCGTCGACGCCAATCAGGGCTTCACGCGTCCGTCTCTGGAAAAACTGCTGCCGGTGCTCGTCGATGCGCAGGTCGGATTGATCGAACAGCCGCTCGCTGTCGGCGCCGACGCCGAATTGAGTGGACTGAAGTCGCCGATTCCGCTTGCGGCCGACGAAAGCGTACAAAGCCTCGCCGATATCGGCAAGCTCGCGGGCCTTTACGATGTCGTCAATATCAGGCTCGACAAGAGCGGCGGCTTGACCGAAGGCCTCGCGATGGCGCGCGAAGCACGCAGGTTCGGTCTCAAGGTGATGGTCGGTTGCATGGCGGGAACGTCGCTATCGATGGCGCCTGCGTTCGTGCTTGGGCAGCTGTGCGATTTTGTTGATCTCGATGGGCCGACATTTCTGGCAAAGGATCGAGCACATCCTGTTACTTATACAGACGGGACCATATGGTGCCCGGAATCGTTGTGGGGCGGAGCCGCTTAGGTTCCGGTCAAGGGAGAAAGCAATGATCAAGCAACTCGCCGTGGTGTCCGCTGTCCTGGCTGTTCTCGCTGTCGGCGTTGCCAATGCCGCCGCTCCGGTCACCGGTCCTGCACCTGCGATACCGTCGCCTGCGCCTGCAAGCGCCACGGCACCGCTCCCCACGGCGCCGGAACAAACCCACGCTCTCACCGCACAGGATGTCGAGACGTTTTCCGACGGTCTGTTTCCCTATGCCATGGCGCGCGGAAACATTGCCGGCGCCGTCTTTGTGGTCGTCAAGGACGGACAAATTCTGTTCGCGAAGGGCTATGGCTATTCCGACGTGGCCAAGCGCAGTCCCGTCCTTCCCGACCAGACGATGTTTCGTCCCGGCTCCGTCTCAAAGACGTTCACTTGGACGGCCGTCATGCAACTCGTGCAGGCGGGCAAGATCGATCTCGATCGCGACGTGAACGCTTATCTCGATTTCAAGATTCCCGAGAAATTCGGCAAGCCCATCACCATGCGCCACCTGATGACGCACACGGCGGGCTTCGAAGATGGCTTCGACAAATCCTTCGTGAAAAAAGCCGGCGAGCTCATTCCGTTGGGCGACTACATGAAGAATTACATGCCCGCGCGGATCAATCCGCCGGGAAAGGTCGTCGCCTATTCGAACTACAGCGCATCGCTCGCGGGCTATATCGTGCAGCGCCTGTCGGGCGAGTTCTATGCCGACTATATCGCCAACCATATCCTCAAGCCGCTGGGCATGACGCATTCGACGATGGCGCAGCCCCTTCCGGCGGCCCTCGTGCCGTTCATGTCGTCGGGCTATCACGCGGCATCTGACGACAAGCCCGTCCCGTTTGAATTCGTCGAGACGGCGCCTGCCGGAGCGTTGTCCGCCAGCGGGACGGACATGGCCCATTTCATGATCGCGCAGCTGGAGAACGGGACTTATAACGGGGCGTCAATCCTGAACCCCGCGACGATCGCCTTGATGCATTCGCCGCAATCCTTCATGGCGCAGGGCGTCAACGGCCTCGATCTCGGCTTCTATCAGGAAAACCGCAACGGCCTGCGCATCATCGGTCATGCGGGCGACACCGAAGCGTTTCACAGCGACTTGCATCTGCTGCTCGACAAGCACGTCGGCGTGTTCATGTCGTTCAACAGTCTCGGCAAGGAAGCCGAAGCGGACAAGGCGCGCGGGCCCTTGTTCCGCGCATTTCTCGATCGCTACTTTCCGTTCACGCCGCCGGAGGAGAAAACCGTCTCCAATCCCAAGGCGGACGCGGCGCGCGTGGCAGGTTGGTACATGGGCAGCCGCAAGATTGTCAGTTCGCTGCGCGTGCTCTTTGCGATTGGCCAGACCCAAATCACCGCCCGGCCGGATGGCATGATCGAGATCGATGCGCTGAAGGATTTGAGCGGGACTCCGAAGCGCTGGCGCGAAGTCGGGCCGTTGGATTATCGCGAGGTGGGCGGGCAGACCCACACCAAATTCGTCACCGACGCGAACGGAAACGTCAGCTACTGGATTTCGGACGATTTCCTTCCCGTCGAAATCTTCCAGCGCGTGCATGGCTTGAAGCAGCTCTCGCATCTGAAAATCATGGCAGGTGTCGCAGTATCGACGCTTCTGCTGACGGTTTTGATCTGGTTCGGCGGCTGGATCGCCAGGCGGCACTACAAGACCGCGCTAGAGATATCCCCGCAGGCGACGCGATTGCGGCTCGCGTCCCGAATGGGCGTGGTGCTGTTGCTCGCGATGCTGGGCGGCTGGATCGGGTTGTTCGCGGCACTGTCGGCTTCCGGCGGCGACATCACCACGCTGCTCGGCGTTCTCTATGTCGTCGGTGTGCTCGCCGTCCTCGGCGCAGCAGCGATCATTGTCGAAGCGGTTTCGCGCATCCTGCGCGGGCCCGGCGGCTGGCTCGTACGCAGCAGCGAATTCCTCCTCGGCCTGACCGGCCTCTACGCAATATGGGCGATTTATGTGTATGGCCTCGCGAACTTCAATTTCACGTATTAGCCGAGGGTTCCTGTTCGGCGCAGCCGTCGCGATCCTGGGTGGCTCGGCGCAAGCCGCGCCTCCCGCCGATCTCGACGCGTTCGTCGCGCAGGCGATGAAAACATTTGGGCCGCCGGGCATGACGGTGGCCATCGTCGAAGATGGCAAAGTCGCGTTCACCAAGGGTTACGGCGTCCGCTCCATCGACAAGGCGGATCCGGTGGACGAACACACGGTGTTTCCCATCGGATCGGAAACGAAGGCGTTCACGTCTGCGGCGTTGGCAATTCTTGTCGACGAAGGCAAGCTCAAATGGAGCGACCGCGTCGTCGACAAGCTGCCCGGCTTCCAGATGTACGATCCCTACGCCACCGAGCACATGACGATCCTCGATCTGCTCACGCACAGGAGCGGGCTCGGCCTTGGCGAGGGCGATCTCATGATCGTGCCTTCGACGACGCGCTCACGCGCCGATGTCGTGCGTGCCTTGCGCTACCTGAAGCCCGTCACGGGTTTTCGCGAAACCTTCGCCTATGACAACATCCTCTACATCGTGGCCGGCCAGCTGGTGGAAGCCGTCTCCGGCCAGAGTTGGGAGGATTTCGTCCGCACGCATATCTTCGCGCCCGTCGGCATGAAGGATGCGCTGACGGCATACGACAAGGATGCGAAAAACGGCGTGGCGCTGCATGCGCGCACCGACGGTCCCATTCGCGGGCTCGGGCCGCAGCATGTTCTTGCGCGCGGCATGGAGAGCGCCGCCGTCGCGCCGGCGGGATCAATCAATGCGAGCGCCGCCGATATGGCGCTGTGGATGCAGGTGCAGCTGGCGCACGGCAAATTGCCCGATGGCAATCGGCTGTTCAGCCAGGAGCAGGCGGCAGCGATGTGGAAGCCGGAAGTCGTCGTGCGGGCCGATGCGTTTTCCGTGTCGCTGGCCGCGATCACGCCGAAATTCCAGGACTATGCGCTCGGCTGGTTCGTGGAGGACTATCACGGTCACACCATCGTCGAACACACCGGCGCCGTTCTGGGGGCAGTTGCCGCGCTTTATCTGATCCCGGAGAAAAATGTCGGCGTTGCGGTGATGATCAATTCCGAAGACGGCGCCTCGCGCCGTGCCGTCGCGTTTCACGTGCTCGATCACTATCTGGGATTGCCGGATCAGAACTGGAATGTGAAGCTGAAGACCATTGTCGACGGCATGATGGCGGAAGGCGAGAAGGCGATGAAGGCGTCGCCGGAAGCGGTGAAGCAGACCGACAAGTCTTCATTGCCGCTGGCAGCTTATGCTGGCCTCTACAGCGATCCCTGGTACGGCACAGCGACGATCACGTCGCGCAATGGTGGCCTCTGGATGCGGTTCGACAAGACGCCGGACATGGAAGCGCCGCTGGTGCATGTCGCGGACGACACATTCAAGGCCGCGTGGACCGACAAGACGATCGAAGCGGCCTATGTGAAGTTCGATGTCGCTGCCGGAAAAATCGAGAAGATTGAAATGTGGCCCGTCTCGCCACTCGCCGATTTCAGCTTCGACTATCGCGACCTGCATTTCGCGCCGGCCGCTCACTGAATGCTTCAGCGGTCTTTGCCGAGCGGATCAGCGACGCGCGGGAAATAATCCATGTCCCGTTTCTTCTTGTAGTCGATCTCGGCGAAATTCATCTGGATCGCTCCCGGTGTCGCCACGGGAATGATCGTTTCCGTCAGCGGTCCGAAGCCGGCCTGGTAATGCTGGCTGGATTTGACGACGACGATGCGCTTCGTCAAAAGATCGATGCCGAGCCCCGTGAACGCATCAGGACAGAAAACCTGCGTTCGCGTTGAGTTGACTACGACATCGATTCCCTCGATTTCGACCCAAACCGTCAGCCCCATCGCCACGCGCGATCCGGATAGTCCGCCTTGATCGAAATTGGGCTGCACGGCCTTGACCGTCGCAACCACATCCAACGGAGCGCCGGACGCCGCGCCGGACTTCCCACCCAACCGCAAAGCAAGTTTCGTACCTGCACCCGCTTCGGCGCAGATTTCCGCCGAGATGGGATCCCAGATCGCGCGAATGCCGCGTCGCGTGTGCCCTGTTTGAGCATCGCTTCGAGGAGGCCGACATTGTCGCTTGGTGCGCCGCCGCCGGCATTGTCGGCCGTATCGGCGAGCACGGCCATGGCGTTCGATTCGCGGGCCGCGAGAAGCGCATCTTCGATGTTGCGAAATCGCGGCAACAGCGCTTCGCGTGCGGCGTAAATCTCGAGTCCGATCTCCTCCGCCACCGCCTGCGCCAAAGCCGCGTCGTCGTCGGTGATCGCCAGCACGCGGGAGCCCGTGTCGGGCGTGTCGCCCCACGGAAAGCCATGTCCGAAGCTCACGGACAGAACGCGCGCGCGCTTTTCGACTTCGAACAGCCGATCTCTCAGGCTACTCATCGGTTCGGTGGTCGTGGGATAAAATCCCACCATCCGGCAATCGAACAGCGCCGATACCGGCTTGATCTCGCCTTTCGCCGCGCGATGGCATAGATCGTACAATTCCCGCGAGCGCTCGGGAAAGTCGACATGGGGATATTCCTTCACCGTGATAATGACGGTGGCATTCTTCAGCATCGCCTCCGTCAGGTGGCAATGCAGATCCAGAACGGCGCCGATCGCGGTCCCGGGGCCCGTGACGGCGCGGATGCGGCCGATCAGGTCGCCTTCGCAATCGTCGCAATCGGTGGAAACCATCGCGCCGTGCAGGAACAGCAACACGACGTCGAAAGGTCCTTGGCGTTCGAAATCGGACAGGATTTCGTCGCGATAGGCTTCGTAGACGGATTGGATCGTGGGGCCGGAGGGTTGCGCGAAGGCCAGGATGCTCTCGACCACCTCGTGTCCATCGCGCGCGGCCAGTTCACGCCACAGACGGGCGATGAGCGCTGTCTCGGCGTCGCTGCCGGACGTGCCGGCATTGCCGCGAAAGAAGTTGTCGTCCTCGAACCCGCGGCGGCCCGTCGGCCACGGCGCAAAAGTGTTGGTTTCGGTGATGACACCGGCCACGAAGATGCGCATGAAGGCAGGTTTTCCAAGTGTGAAAGTCATTTTCAGTAATATAAAGACATGAGGCGTTCAACCGTCGTGCTAGGGTCGCCGACGCTTTGGGGGTCCATCGATGGGATTTCAGCGCCATCACATCATCGCGGCGATCATAGCCATCGTGACCGCGCTCGCGTTTCTGCTTGTGGTACGCGCCCCAGCTTGGTTTCCTGGCGCGCTAGGACGCGGATACTTGCCTCCTCGGCCGTAGCCGCGCGAAGATTTCGGTCCTGACGGGAGACTTGCGTTGATGGATCGACGGTCGCTGATGGGGCTCGGCGCGGCCGCGCTCGCCCTCTCCCAATCACGTGCCTCCGCGCAGCCTCCGGAAATGCGTGCACCGCCAGATCCGACCGAAACGATCCGGCTGTGGCCGGACGTGCCGCCGGGAAGGCTCAATCCCAATCTTGCGATGCGCATCGTCGAGACGAAGTCCCCAACCGGAGGTCTTTCACAACCGGCAAGTGACCGGTGTCACGCAGCCGACGCTGGCCGTATTCCGCCCGGCGGTTCCCGAAGGTTCGGCGGTCCTGATCCTGCCGGGAGGCGGCTATCAAAGGTTGTCTATCGATATCGAGGGCTACGATGTGGCTCGCGTCATGAATAAATCCGGTGTCACCGCGTTCGTGCTGACATATCGGTTGCCGCATGAAGGCTGGCAGGACGCGCCGGATGTCCCGCTGCAGGATGCGCAGCGGGCAATCCGCCTCATTCGCGCCAATGCTGCGCGATTTTCCATCGAGCCCCTGCGGGTGGGTGTGCTCGGATTTTCGGCCGGCGGACATCTGGCGGCGTCGCTCGCAACGCGGTCGGACGCGAAAGTCTATCCCATGCTTGACGAGGCCGACGCGGAAAGCGCAGCGCCGGTCACGGCGGCACTCCTCTATCCCGTGATCACCATGTTGCCGCCTTTCGCGCACGAAGCTTCGCGCGCGCAATTGTTGGGCGACAATCCTTCCACGGAATTGCGGGGGGCCTATTCCTGCGAACGTCTCGTCACGCGCGATACGCCACCTTGTTTCATTGCCGCGACACTGGACGATCCGGACGTGCCGCCGGACAATTCCCTCGAAATGCTGGCAAGCCTGCGCGTCGCGCATGTCGAATCCGAATTGCATCTGTTCAGTGCAGGCGGCCACGGCTTCGGTCTCGCCATAGGCGAGCCTGCAGGAGCCTGGCCCGAACTTTTTGTTCGTTGGGCACGCACGCATGGGCTCATCGGCGGAACAGGTTTGTAGCGGACGGTTAAGGCGCCCACCAAACCTGCACAGGGGTCAACGACTGCTGCAAAACGGCGCGAACTGGCATCTCATGGACATCGTCGCCGGCAGTCGCCTTGCGATAGGTTTCGAGTTTCGCATCGCCGCGAATGAGAATGATCACGAGCCGCGAATCGAGGATCGCGCGCAAGGTGAGCGATATGCGGTCGCTCGTCTTCGCACTGTCGGGCTGATGTACGGCACGCACGAGGACCGGCGAACTCGTATCGAGCACCTGATCCAGCCCGTCCAACCGGGAAACATCGACGCGGTATGTCCGTCATCGCCCATGCCCAAAAGCGTAACGTCGAACGGACGCGGCATCGCGGCGATCGCCGCACCGACGGCGGTCTCCGCATCATGCGGATTGGTGGCGTCGTTTTTCATCGGCACGAGATGTGCCGGCGACGCTTTGCCGCGCAGGAGACGGCTGCGCAGAAGCTTTTCGTTGTTCCATCGTCTGTCGGCGGTACCCAGCGCTCGTCGGACAGCGTGACGAACACGCGATCCCACGGTGCGTCGCGGTCAGTCACGCATCGAAAGAGCGGGCCCGGCGTGGTGCCACCCGATGCGACGAAACTCGCCTTGCCACGCGCCGCCACGCCGGCTTCGAGGCACTCGACGATTTCGTCGGCGAGGTCGCAAATCAATTTCGTTGGCCGAGGGAAAATTTTGCAGCATCGCGTTGCCCAATTCGGATTTAGTCATACCAGCTGTGTCCATTGCGTTCGGTGAGAGCGAACGCGCCGGCCGGACCCCAGGAACCCGCGGCGTAAGGCGTGGGGGCCACGCCCTGGCGTTCCCAGACCCGCCATGATCGCATCGATCCAGACCCATGCGGCTTCCGCTTCGTCGCGGCGCACGAACAGGGTGGGTTTGTTGTTCAGCGCTTCCAGCAACAAGCGTTCATAGGCGATGCGCCGGCGCGGCCGCTTGAACGCGTCGCTCAAGCTCAAATTCAGTGCGAGCGGTTTCAGTTCCTGTTCGAGGCTCGGCGTTTTGTTCATAAGCAGGAGTGAAATCTCTTCTTCGGGCTGCAGCCGGATCGTCAGCCGGTTCGCCAGCAGTCGGCTCCCGCGAAGATCGAATGCGGCACGTCGCAAACTGGATGACGATTTCGGAGCTTCTGAGCGGCAGCCTTGCCCGTGCGTAGATAAAACGGCACGCCGGCCCAACGCCAATTGTCGATATGGGCACAGAGTGCGACGAAGGTTTCCGTCTTGCTCCCCTGACCACCGGGCTCTTCACTGTATCCGGGCACGGCGCGACCCTCTGAGACGCCGGCGCGATATTGTCCCGCACGGTCTTGGGTTCGACGTCGCGGCCCACAATCGGTTTCAGCGAGCGCAGCACTTTCACTTTCTCGTTGCGCACGGAATCGGGATCGAATTGGCCGGCGGCTCCATCGCCACGAGGCAGAGGAGTTGCAGCAGGTGGTTCTGCACCATGTCGCGAATAGCGCCCTGTCCGTCAAAATAGGCCCAACGGCCTTCCACCCCTACCGCTCGGCGACCGTGATCTGAATATGCGCGACCTGAACTCGTTCCAAACCGGCTCGAAAAGGGGATTGGCGAAGCGCAGGGCCAAGAGGTTCTGTACCGCTTCCTTACCGAGATAGTGGTCGAAACGAAAGATGCGATCTTCGCTGAACGCCTGCGCCAACACGTTGTTGATGGCCCGGCAGCTCGTGAGGTCCCGGCCGGATAGGCTTTTCGACGACGACGCGGCTCGTCGCGTTCGCAAGGCCGACACGTTTCAGATTGCTGCAGATGGCGCCGTAATGGCTGGGTGACGTCGACAGATAGAAGATCAGCTCGGACGTATCGCCCACGCGTTCGCGCAGCTTGGGGAATGTGTCCGGCAAAGTCGCGTCGACAGCAACATGGCTCAGACGGTTGCGGAAGTGCTGCCAGACCTCGTCGGAGATCGCCGGCGTCCGCGCCTTGACCGCCTTCTCGATCTGTTGCGCGAATTTCTCGTCGCCGAGCTTTCCCCGCGAACAGCCGACGATTTTGAGATCGTCGGGCAGCAACCCGTCTTCATCTGAGAAAATAAAGCGAGGAAACAGCATGCGCTGGGCAAGATCGCCGGTGGCCCCAAAAATCAGGATTGCGGCCATGTCACGAATTTTTGAGTTTGCGCCTGTCGATCCACCGCTTCAGCACCTCATATGATCGCCGGCGAGCACAAGGCGAAGCGGCAGTCCGCTGCCCCATATTGTCTCTAACCCGGGAAACGTCGCCCGGTTCCTGGCTCAGCATTTGAGGCGCGTCCGTCAGGCCTTTTCCGACACGGCCTTCTGCCGATGCGGCAATTTCCAGTTGGGCCGCACGAAATGACACATGTATAGCCGTTGGGTATTTTTGCTCGAGATAATCCTGGTGCTCCGGCTCGGCCTGCCAGAAATCGCCTGCCGGGGCGACTTCGGTGACGACCTTGCCCGGCCACAAGCCCGATGCGTCGACATCAGCGATGGTATCCAGCGCGACCCGCTTCTGCTCTTCGGAAGTATAGAAGATGGCCGAGCGGTAACTGGGGCCCAGGTCATTGCCCTGGCGGTTGCGCGTCGATGGATCGTGAATTTGGAAAAAGAATTCGAGGAGCGTCTCGAAAGCTGATCTTCGACGGATCGAAGATGATCTCGATCGCTTCGGCATGGGTGCCGTGATTGCGATAGGTCGCGTTCGGCACATCGCCGCCTGAATATCCCACGCGGGTGGAAATCACGCCCTTATAGCGCCGGATCAGGTCCTGCATGCCCCAAAAACAGCCCCCGGCGAGAACGGCACGTTCCGTGGTCATGACATGTCCTCCAGTGTGTTTCTGCCACCGCGGCGGAAGGCCGGCTTATTAGCATGTTCTGCGGCCTTGTGCATGGGGCGGCACGGAAATGTAGACTGCGGGGCACAGCCATTCAGGAGTTGCGTGTCATGGAATATCGCCAATTGGGTGCCTCGGGCTTCATGGTGCCGGCGCTGAGTTTCGGCACGGCCACCTTCGCCAGCGGCGGGACGCAGGGTTTTGCCGCGGTGGAAGGCGACGAGGCGAAGCGGATGATCGATTTGTGCCTCGATGCCGGCCTCAACATGTTCGACAGCGCCGACATCTATTCGCGCGGCACGTCGGAAACCGTGCTGGGCGAAGCGATCAAAGGCCGTCGGGACAAGGTGATCATCTCGACCAAGGGCACGTTTCGCAACGGCCGAGATCCCAATGCCGTCGGCTCGTCGCGCTTCCATCTCCTGCAAACCGTCGAGAAGCAGCTGAAGCGGCTGGGCACCGATTACATCGACGTCTATCAGCTGCACGGCTTCGACGCGATGACTCCGGTAGAGGAAACGCTGGCGACGTTCGACGACCTCGTGCGCGCGGGAAAGATCCGCTATGTGGGCGTTTCGAACTTCTCGGGCTGGCACGTGATGAAGTCGTTGGCAGTCGCAAAGCAATTTGGCTATCCGCGCTATGTCGTGAACCAGACTTATTATTCCCTGATCGGACGCGACTATGAATGGGAACTGATGCCGTTGGGGCTGGACCAGGGAGTCGGCGCAGCCGTGTGGAGCCCGCTCGGTTGGGGCAGGTTGACCGGCAGGATCCGTCGCGGCCAGCCTTTGCCTTCCGTGAGCCGTCTGCCTGCCACTGCGTCTTTCGGGCCGCCGGTGGATGACGAATATCTCTATCGCGTGGTTGACGCGCTGGACGAGGTCGCAAGGGAAACCGGCAAATCCGTGCCGCAGATTGCGCTCAACTGGCTGCTGCAACGGCCCACGGTTTCCACGGTCATCATCGGTGCGCGCAATTCGGAACAATTGGAACAGAATCTGGGCGCCGTGGGCTGGAACCTGACCGCCGCACAGGTGGCCAAACTCGACGCCGCCAGCGATCGCACGCTCGCCTATCCCTATTGGCACCAGCGCCAGTTCGTCGAACGCAATCCGAAGCCCGTGTGAAAAGGCGCGGGCTCATCCGGTGATCGAGACCATACAAATTCTTGTAGTCCTGCTGGTCGTCATGGCCGGCGTCGCGTTCGTGGCGGCGCGATTGAACATTCCTCCATCCATCCTTCTCGTGCTCGCCGGCGTCCTCCTCGCGCTGATTCCCGGTTTGCCTTCGGTCGAACTGGCGCCGGAAATCGTATTGCTCCTGGTATTGCCGCCCATCATTTATTCATCCGCCGTCGCGATGAGCTGGCGCGAATTTCGCTTCAACTTGCGGCCGATTACGCTTCTGGCGGTGGGCTGCGTGAGTTTCACCACCGTCGCGGTCGCGGCCGCCACGCACCTGTTCCTGAATCTCCCCTGGCCGGTCGGTTTCGCGCTGGGCGCCATCGTGTCGCCGCCCGATGCCGTGGCGCCGCTGTCGGTATTGCGCAGAATGCAGCTTCCCAAACGACTGGCCGTGATCCTGGAAGGCGAAGGACTGGCGAATGACGCCACCGCATTGATTCTCTATCGCTTTGCCGTCGTCGCCGTCAGCGTCGGATCGTTTTCGATCGGCCGTGCCGCGGGAACCTTTGCCGCCATCGTCCTCGGCGAATTTCTTTGGGGGCTCGTCGTCGGCTGGACGATGCTGCGGCTGCGCAGCCGCGTGGGCGATCCGCGTATCGAAATCCTGCTGTCCGTTCTCACGCCGTTTCTCGCCTATTGGCCGCCCGAAATGCTGGGCGGCTCCGGCGTGTTGGCGACGGTCGTGACGGGGCTCTATATCAGCTGGAATGGTTTGCGCCTCATCAGCGCGGCGACGCGGCTGCAAGGCATTTTCTTCTGGAATTTCCTCATCTATCTGATCGAAGGTCTGGTGTTCCTCATCACCGGCCTTCAGGCGCGCCGGCTGATCGAAGGCATTCGCGGCTATTCGTTTTTCGAGTTGATCGTTTCGGCCGCGATTGTCTGTGCCGTCGTCATCGGCGCACGCTTCGTGTGGATGTATCCTGCAACCTATCTTCCCCGGTGGCTTATTCCGGCAATCGAGCGCAGGGATCCTTCGCCGCCGTGGCAATGGCCGTTCGCATTGGCGTTCACGGGAATTCGCGGCATCGTTTCGCTCGCCGCCGCGCTGGCAATACCCCTGACGGTGGAAGATGGCGCGCCGTTTCCGAACCGCGATCTGATTTTGTTCCTGACATTCGCGGTGATCTTGGTGACGCTGGTGGGGCAGGGACTTCTCTTGCCCTTCGTGTTTCGTCTCCTGGGACTGGAAAATGCAGGGCACCTGGAAGCCCACGCCGACCGGCTGGAGGAATTCGCGGCACGCCAGCTGGCTGGGGAAACGGCGATGCGTCGGCTGGAGGAATTGGCCATGCAACGCAACCTGTCCGAAGACGTCGTCAGGCCCTTGCGGGCCCGCAATCGTGATCAGCTCGAGCTGATCCGGCAGAGAAGCGACGACGGAGACGAAAATCACCGGAAATATGCCGAACTGCGTGACGAGATCGAGTTCCAGCTCATCGATGCCGAGCGGTCGGCGATCAACCGGCTCTATCGAGCGGGGAAACTGAAAGACGAAGCCAGGCGCAGGATCGAACACGAATTGGACCTTCGCGACGCAAAGCTTGCCAATCAGCAAAGCGAGTCATAGTTCCCCAGAGAAAGACGATGCCTATTTTGGTTTCGGACAATTCGGCGATGGTGTAGAGTTTGCGCGCAGTCCAGCAGGGATGGAACGCGACATGGTCCCGTATCGATTGCTTTTCGCAGTGCTCGCAGCAACTGTCGCGGTGGTGCAACCTGCCGGCGCGCAGCCTGTGAGCAGCCCGCAAGGCAAATGTTTTCGGATCGAGCAATTCGAGGGATGGCGCGCACCGGATGCCAAGACAATCTACATTCGCGTATTGCTCGACAAATATTATCGGCTCGATCTGGCGGGAACGTGCCCGGCCCTCAGACAGCCGGACGCTCATCTGATTACGCATACGCGCGGGCCGGACACCGTGTGCGCGGCCATCGATTGGGACTTGAAGGTTTCCGAAGGCGCGTCGTTCCGGTTCAGCGAGCCGTGCATCGTCAAGACGATGACGTTGCTTACACCGGGCGAAGTTGCGGCGATCCCGAAAGAATTCAAGCCGTAAAAGCCCCGGGTTCCGTCCGCAGCATCGATGCGCGGGACAGTTGACACAGCGACATCTCCGGTCAATACTTTCCTATATGGTGAACTATCAGGAACGGCTCGACCGGACCTTTGCAGCGCTCGTCGATCCGACGCGACGCGCGATTCTGGCGCAACTGGAACGCAGGGACGGCATCTCCGTCAGCGAACTGGCAGCACCGTTCGACATCAAATTGCCCGCCGTGATGAAGCATCTCGACGTGCTGGATGGCGCGGGGCTTGTCACCCGTTCGAAAACCGGCCGTACGGTGACGGTCCGGCTCAGCCCCAAGCCCATGCGCGAGGCGTTGGAATGGCTCAGCCGTTACGAGCGCTTCTGGATGACGAGCCTCGACCGGCTTGCACTCTATGCCGAGCGCAAGGAAACCGAAGCGCGGAGGAAAGGTCGTTGACGAGTATGACGCCGGGGCGGCGTATAAAGGCGCGGCCCGAAATCGTGTTCGATGCCGTCACGACGGCGGAAGGCATTGCGCAGTGGTGGGGCCCCGATGGAGGGCCCGTGCTATTGTCGGATTCCGATCCGCGCGTTGGCGGACGCTACCGCCTGCGATTTCGCACGCTCAAAGGCACCGAACACGAAACAAGCGGCGAGTTTCTCGAAATCGTGCGCCCCGAACATGTCGTCTTAAGCTGGCGCTGGAAAGGTGGGGAAGAATATCCGGCAGAATCGCGCGTCGAGATTCGGCTGCGGCCCATCCCCGAAGGCACCGAACTCACCTTTACGCATGCACAATTGGAAAACGAAGCCTCGGCCCGCGGACATAAAGGGGGCTGGACCGGTTCGCTCGACAAGCTGGAAGCGTATGTGGTGCCCGCGCCGGTCGCCGAAGCGTTTAATGCATCGCCATGACGGCGGGCGTGCCATCGGACCATTTGGTGACGGGAACGAATAGGTCGTGTACGGATCGAATTTGCCGTGCCCGGCCTCGCTCAAGCAAAGCGATTGGTGGTATTTTTGGTGGGGTTAGAGGTCGTGGACCGCGAAATTTAAATTTCCAACCGCCTCTCATGGCACTTTTTCTGAGCCGCGTTCCGGTCCAATATGCCGGTTCATACGCCACGGAGGGGAACGACCATGCGCATGACAACCATCACGAAATCCATCACGGCATTTGCGGCGTTTGCGGCACTCTCCAGCGTAAGCGCTTTGGCGACGCCGCAGATAAAAGCCACGCTGCCCTGCAAGCTCGGCCAGGCGATGGAGCAGGACCACATGCTCGACATCCAGAACACAACGAAGGCGCCGCTACCGGCGGAGACCATCGTCAATCTCGACATCACAACGAAGCCGAACGGCGAGCAGTTCGACTGCTTCGCGCTGACGGCGCCACTGGGAGCCGGCGCGCATATCAGTCACATGGAGAAAGTCACGGTGGGAAGCGACAGCATGGTGTGCAAGGCGTACCTCTCGAAGAAATATCCCGCCATCAGCCACGGCTCCGACGGCAGCTCGTCGACGCAGTGCGATTATTAACTCAAGCCTGAGGCATGAAAATCGCGAAATCCGCCGAGTGCCCCCGGATTTATCTAACGCGTGCGCACTGCAATATCATTGTGCAGATCGATGAAATTGGACGGCACCTTCGCCTGGTTCCGGCTGGTCGATAGGTATCTGCCGTCCCGCGTGCCGGCGTCCAGATCGGCCAGAATGTCCGGCATCCCCTCGGGAGTATAGAGCTTGCGTGCGATCGGCACGATGAAGGCATAGTCCGACTGCGTCCGAACGTCGGCTTCCGGAATTGCGGTTTCCGCGAAATCGAGTGCGCCGTCTTTGATGAGGCAGTGCAACGCGATCCGGCCCGTGCCGTGCTTGTCCAGATGTTTGGGCACGCCGGTATAGATTTCGCAGATGCTGAGATCGAAACCGGCTCCGGCCTTTTTCGAATAGACCGCAAGCAGCTCCAGCATCATGGCCAGCCATGCCGGACTGGCGAATTCAAACTTGTCCATGAAATTCTCCGCAAGACGGGTTCAGTAGGTCGATCTTATCGCTGGAAGCGGTATGCGCGAGGAGGCGACACAGGCGCGAGCGCGGAATGTATGTCCAAGCGTTCCGCTATTGTCGCCGGTACTCTTATTATGCCGGGATTCTAGCTCTTGGAATTTCCGCTGGAAATTTCCTTCTGCACTTGGAAATGTTAACATCGCACCGACACGGGGGGATCGTCATGCATCGTGTTTTTGCCTTAGCTTTTGTGCTTGTGCTCGCAGCTTCAACCGGCGCGGGTGCCGCGCCCGTCTACGATGTCGTCATCCGCGGCGGGACGATCTATGACGGGTCCGGCGGAGCGCCGTTTGTCGGCGACGTCGCCGTGAACGGCGATCGGATCGCTGCGATCGCACCGCACATAGACCGGACCGGCCGCGCCGAAATCGATGCGCGCGGCAAAGCCGTGTCTCCCGGCTTCATCAACATGCTGGCGCATCCGGAAGAAAGCCTGATCGCCGACGGCCGCGGCCTTTCCGATCTTGCGCAAGGCGTGACGCTGGAAGTGATGGGCGAGGACTCCATGGGTCCGTTGACGCCGGACATGATCAAGCTGGGTGAAGAGCGCCAGAGCGACATCAAATACAAGATCACTTGGACGACGCTGGGCGGCTATCTCGACATGCTGCAGAAAAAGGGTATCTCGCCCAACGTCGCGTCGTTCGTCGGCGCCGGCACCGTGCGCACGAATTTATTGGGCGAAGCGGATATCCAGCCCACGCCCGCGCAGTTGGCTTCCATGCAAGGTCTCGTCAAACAGGCGATGGAAGAAGGCGCGATGGGGTTGACCGATGCGCTCATCTATTCGCCCAACACCTATGCGAAAACGCCGGAGCTCATCGCGCTGGCGAAAGTCTCGGCACAATGCGGCGGCTATTACATCGCGCATATCCGCAGCGAAGGCGACCGGCTGGAACAGGGCATTCAGGAGAGCATCGACATCGCGGAGGCGTCGGGAGCGCCCGCCGAGATCTATCATTTCAAGCAGGCCGGAAAGGACAACTGGTCGAAGCTCGACAAGGTTGTGGCGATGATCAACGCCGCGCGGGCCCGCAGCACGCGCATCTCCGCCAACATGTACAATTACACCGCAGGTGCCACGGGCCTCGATGCAGCGCATGCCGTCCTGGGTGCAGGACGGCGGGTTGGAAAAATGGATCGAACGCCTGAAGGATCCTGCGATCCGCGCGCGCGTCAAAGCGGAGATGCTGGATCCGCATCCCAAAACCTGGGAAAATCTTTACGCGGGCGCTGGCGCTGAAGGCACGCTGCTGCTTGCGTTCAAGAACCCCAAGCTGAAACCGCTCACCGGCAAGACGCTCGCCGAAGTGGCGAAAATGCGAGGCAAAAGCCCCGAAGACACTGCCATGGATCTGGTGGTCGAAGACGGCTCACGGGTCGGCGTCGCTTACTTCCTGATGAGCGAAGACAATGTGCGGCGCGAAGTGGCGTTGCCCTGGATGAGCTTCGGCTCGGACGAGGCCGCACCTGCGCCGGAAGGCGTGTTCCTGCTCGCGAAAAGCCATCCCCGCGCTTACGGCAATTTCGCGCGGCTGTTGGGAAAATATGTGCGCGAGAACCACGATCTGACCTTGCAGGAAGCCGTGCGACGTCTCTCCGGTTTTCCGGCGCAGAACCTGTCCCTGACGGATCGCGGGCTGTTGAAAGCCGGCTATTACGCCGATGTCGTGGTGTTCGATCCCAACACGATCGCGGACCGCTCGACCTATGCCGTACCGGATCAGCTCGCCGTCGGCGTGCACGATGTGCTGGTGAATGGCGGCTTCGCATTCAAGGACGGCAAGGCTACCGGCGCACCGACGGGCCGCTTCGTGCATGGCCGCGCCTGGACGGGTGCACCGCATGGCGGCTGCCGCGCCGCGGCATCCGATTGGACGTGGAGCAAGTAAGTTTGAAGCACGCTTTTGAAACCGAGAATCTCACGGCCTGGTATTCGCGACTGCCGAACCGCAACGGTTGGTAGATCGCGCACGCATACGACGCGGTTGAAGCCGCAATGCGGACCTTTTTGCAATAGTTCGATCGTGATCGTCCTTGCAGAAACGGCTGGCTTGTCGAACTGCGTGGGCTTCGGCAGGAGGCGGGTCGGCAACGTCGGTGATCTCGAGCTGATGAGCGTTGCGCTCTGTAGAAGCCACGCCCTGAGTGAGGCGAGAAGAGCCTGTTGGGCTCCGAACTCGACTATCTTGGCGGAAAAATCCGTGGTGTTCGCGCGCTAGGATTGATTGCCGTCCCTCGACCTCATTGCGTATGGCAAGTCGCAAACGTTATTCACGCAGGAGGGACCGCGGAAAGGCGTTGCGGTTCGCGCATTTGCATCAAATTCGTATTCTCCGGGGGCATCGGCGCATTTGTCGTAAGCGTTGCTCTGACCCCACATTGACAAGATCATATGAGTAGGTGGTCGACATTGGTGTCGACACGATGGACAGGGTCTCAGGCAGCGCGGCGAAGTTTCTGGCGCGCGGTGGCCCAGGCCCATGGCATCAGTTCGTCAAGGCGATCGTTCGGCCAGAGGTTTACGAGGCGGGTGAGAACATCGGCCAGATAGGCTTGGGCGTCGATGCCGTGGAGTTTGCAGGTCTCGATCAGCGAGGCGAGGATGGCCCAGCTTTCGGCGCCGTCGTCGTGGCCGGCGAAGAGAGCGTTCTTCTGGTCAGTGCCTGGGGACGCATGGATCGCTCGACAATGTTGGTGTCGAGTTCGATGCGGCCGTCGTCGAGGAAGCGGACGAGCCCGTCCCAATGGTTGAGGCCGTAGCGGATGGCATTCGCAATCGGCGATTTGCGAGAGGCTTTGGCAGGCTGCGCATCGAGCCATTCGCGAAAGGCCAAAACAAGGCGCGCACTTTGGTCGCGGCGCGCGGCGCATCGCTCCGTGTCGCTCTTACCTCTGATGGTGGCTTCGATCTCATACAGTGCGGCGATGCGGGCGAGTGCTTCCGTTGCAATCGGTGCGTTGCCGGCCTGGCGATGTCGAAGAACTGACGGCGCAGATGCGCCCAGCAAAAGGCGACCTGGATGCGGTCTTCGGGCAGCTTCTTGTAAGGCGCGTAGCCGTCGCATTGGACGATGCCGCGATAGCTCGCGAGCAACGCCTGCAAATGCTCGCCGCCGCGACCGGGCGCATAGGTGTAGACGACCGCCGGCGGATCGGTTCGCCCCATGGCCGGTCGTCGCGCGCCATGGCCCAGAAGTAGCCTGTTTGGTCTTGCCGCGCCCGGGATCGAGCACCGGCAAGGGTGTCTCATCGACGGCAAGCTGGCCGAGGCAAGCAAATTCCGGCGCAGTGCTTCATAGAGCGGCGTAAATTCCGCTGCTGCATATCCCACCCAGAACGCCAGCGTCGAGCGGTCCAGATCGATACCTTGCATCGAAAGCATCTTGGCCTGGCGATAGAGCGGCAGATGCCACCCATATTTGGCCACCAGCACCGACGCGACCAGGGCTTCGGTCGGAATGCCGGATTTGATCAGATGCTCGGGCGCGGTCGCCTCGACAATCTTCTCGCAGCGCGACAAGCATATTCGGGCGGTGCGTGACGATCACCCGATACTGCGCCGGGATCAGTCGAGCCGCTCGGCCGTTTCCTCGCCGATGACATGCATCGGTGCGCGGCAACACGGACAGTTCGTGTCCTCGAGCGCGATCGTCTCGTGAAGGCGCGGCAGATGGGCGGCAGCGCGCCGCGTTTGGCCTGCCGCTTTACGCGCGGAAGGTCCGGGACCTGCTTCTCGATGACCGCCTCGCTCCTGGCGATCGCCTGCTCAGATCCTCAAGCGCAAGTCCAAGCTGATCGGGCAAAGCTTCTCGCTCTTCCGCCCGAACTGCATGCGTTGAAGTTGCTTGAGCAGATGGCGCAACCGATCGTTCTGCGAACTCAGGATGTCATTTTGCGCGCTCAGCGTGTCACGCTCCGCGACGGCCTTTATCGCAAAGGCCCGAAGCTCTCGATGTCGGAGGGAAGAGATTCGAACGTGCAAAACCATGACCGAAGCAAAACACAGATCGCGTCGATTTTGGCGCAATATTTGGCGCCAATTCATTTCACCGCAGGCTATTGCACCGCTTGCGGACGCGCGATTCTTTGAACATGCACGCGCTTCCAGTCCAGGCCTTCGATCAGCGCACCGAGCTGTGCCGCCGACAAACGCATCGCGCCATCCTGGATCCTCGGCCAGCCGAACTTGCCTTCCTCAAGGCGCTTGGCGAACAGGCAAAGCCCGCTGCCGTCCCAGAACAACAGCTTCACCCTGTCGGCCCGCTTCGATCTAAAAACATAGATCGTGCCCGAGAACGGATCGGCCTTCAGTTGTTCCTTCACCAGCGCAGCGAGGCCGTTCATCGCTTGCGGAAGTCCACCAGCTTCATCGCCACCAGCACCCGGATCGGCCCCGGCGGAACGAGCATGGCGGAACTCACGCCGCCGCCCGTCTTACTGCGCGTACCACGGTTTCGAGTGTGCGCGCATCGGCGCCGTTTGGAACACGCACCACGAAGGAGCCAACCGCAATCTCGATGGGTGCGACCTGATCGGATAACCCGGTGCTATCAACGCGCGGATCGCCGGTTGCGATGACCGGCACAAACGCTACGTCGTCCTGAGCCGGCAGCGCGAACCGACCGTCCTTCGCCGCCCTGATCCAGTTCGACAAATGCTGCGGTGCCAGTCGTGCCGCCGGGCGACATCGGCGATCACCGCATCCGGCAAAATCGCCTCTGCCACGATCCGGCCCTTCTCCTCGGCCGTCCAGCGCCGACGCCGGATCGCTCCCGTTCAAATCTCCACCGCCACGAACGCGCTTCGTGTCGTCATTAGTGTCGACCATATGACACACGATCCTACAACTCAGCAGGCATCGTGATCGGGGGGCGAGACGCTCGGCAAGGTGGGGTCAGGGCAACGCTTACCATTTGTAGCACATTCGCGGGCGAGTCGCAAAGCCAATTTGGCGGGTTCTGATCTGAAGCGCCCAAAAAAGCGAACCCGGGAAGGTTCGCGTTCGCCGCATATCGGTTTCTCAGCGTCGAATGCGCATCACGCGATACCCTCCGTTTCGCCCAAGATCTCGAGAAAGGACTCCTCGAGCGTCGCGGTACCGCCGTGCTCGCCGTTGCGCCCGCTGCCGCGCTCGCGAATTTCCTGCAGCGTGCCCTGCGCGAGCACGTTCCCCCGGCCAATGATCACCACCTGGTCGCAGAGCGCCGCGACCTCCTGCATGACGTGCGAAGAGAACACGATGCATCGGCCCTGCGCTCTCAAGTTTCCCAATATCTCGCGCAGATTCCGAATCGCCATCACGTCCAGGCCGTTGGTGGGCTCATCGAGGATCAGGTTCGCCGGGTCGTGCACCAGTGCGCGAGCGAGCGCCACCTTGATGCGCTGGCCTTGCGAGAACCCCTTGGCCCGCCGATCGATGAAGCCTTGCATGTCGAGGGCACGGGAAAGCTCGGCGACACGCTCGGCGAGCCGGCGCCGCGAGATTCCGTGCAGCGAGCCGAAGTAGGCGATGTTTTCCCGGCCGGTCAAGTTGCCGTACAGACCCGCCGCGTGCGGCAGGACGCCCAAATGGGCCCGTGCGGCCGATGTCTCGCCGCGGATGTCGAGTCCGTCGATGCGGGCGCTTCCGCCGTCGGGCGTGAGCACCCCGTACAGCATGCGCAGCGTGGTGGATTTGCCGGCGCCATTGGGTCCCAGCAGACCGGTGATCGAGCCGTCGTTGGCGCGAAACGAAACGTCGCGCACCGCCTCGATGGGACCGAACCGTTTGCGCAGCGCCGCCGCCTCGATCATGGCGCAGGTCCGGTCAGTCCGACGAAAAACGGCGCGGGATGATGGCGATTGAGGCAGGACGCATCGAGCTGTCCCGGATCGGCGGTGTCGAGAAAATCGGCCATCAGCTTCGGCATGCACCCCGTGATGATTTGACCGTGTCCCTCGCCCGGGACGACCAGATGGCGATAGCGCGCGAGCCCCCGCGCAAGCCGTTCGGCATCGGCCGGCGGGGTCACCGGATCGGCCTCGCCGGACAAAAGAAGGGCGGGGACCGAGCTCCGCAGGGGCGCATGCAAATCGGCATCGACCGGGCCTCGGGGCCAGAGCTTGCAGATCTCGCCCAGGGCATCCAGCTGATCCATTCCTTGATAGGTCTGCCCGATCCGTTGCCGTTCGCCGTCGCTCAGGTGGAAAAACGGCACGTCCTCGCTGCAGACCACGCTGTTCTGCATGCCGCTCGCCAGCTGATCGCGAATCTGCCGTGCCATCATGAACGTCTCGGCCGCCATGGGCGCCGCGCGCCCGATGGCGGCTTGATGAATCAAGGTCGGCAGGAGCGACGCCTCGGTCGCGCTGTACGACAAAAAACGCAGCGATGCGGAGAACACGCTGCGATTGAATTCCAGCGGGAAAGGCTCGCCGCTGGTCGGATCGGCGATCACGAGGGCCAGCTTCTCCCGGCCGAAGCGGCGGCGCAGCTCGCCGAGCTCGGCCGCCAGGTCCGGGTACGCGGCCGAGCAGTCGGGGGCCGATTGGCAGCGGGAGACGATGAGCTCGAGCGCGCGCTCGCCATCGAGCGGCGTATCGGGGCCGATGGCCTGTTCCGGGAAGGTGACGCCGTCCAGCACGACGGCATGGGTCTCCAGCGGGTGGCGGCGCATGTAGAGCTCCGCGACCCGTGTGCCATAGGAAGAACCGTAGAGATCGATCGCGGAGTATCCGAGCGCCAGGCGGACCCGATCCAGATCCCGGACCGCAACGCTCGTGGTGTAGAAGCGTACGCGATCGCCGTATCTCGCGAGGCATTCGGCGGTGGCGCGCCGCAGCTCCGGCATCGAGTCGGCGGTATCGCCCCAGTCATCCGGATAGCTGCAGACCAGGGGTTCGGATCTGCCGGTGCCGCGCTGGTCCACGAGCACGATGTCGTGGTTGCGATTGGCGCGTGCGAAGGCACCCGCGTAGCTCGCATACAGATCCGCGGCCGCCTGGCCCGGGCCCCCCGCAAGCAGAAACAACGGTTCGGCGTTGGCCCGCCGATTGAGCGCGGGAACCACGGCCACGAACAGATCGATGGTGCGCCCGGCCGAATCCTCGGGATTCTCCGGCACCGCGAGAACGCCGCAGCGCGCCGCGACCGAGCTCAACTCGAGCGGATGCTCCAGCCGGCAATCATGCAATGGGAGCGTCGCCGCCGGGGCGCAGAGTCCCTTGCAAAATACCAAGACGCAGGCCGAGAGGGCCATCCACGCGAGCCGCAACGTCGTACTCCGATTCATCGCTTTTTGCCGGTCAGGCGGTCAAGTGTAGCGAGTCGCTATCCCCGCCCGGCCTCGACTTGGTAGATTTGCGGCCCAGTTCGTCAATTGGGCCGATACCCCCATCCGGCCGATACCAAGGAAGCCAATGACCGTCATTCGCGAAGATGATCTCATCGACAGCGTCGCCGACGCCCTGCAATACATCTCGTATTACCACGCGCCTGATTTCATCCGGGCGATGGGTCGCGCCTATGCCGTGGAGCAGAGCCCCGCGGCGCGCGACGCCATCGCGCAAATACTCACCAACTCGCGCTTGTGCGCCGAAGGCCACCGCCCGATCTGCCAGGACACGGGGATCGTGGTCGTGTTCGTCAAGGTGGGAATGGGGGTTCGCTTCGAGGCCACCCGGGATCTGGAGGCCATGATCAACGAGGGCGTCCGGCGCGCCTATCTCAACCCCGAGAACAAGCTCCGGGCGTCCATCGTGGCGGACCCGGCCGGCAAGCGCACCGGCACGAAGGACAACACCCCGGCCGTAATACACACCGAGTTCGGCCCCGGGGACAAGCTCGAGATCACGGTGGCCGCCAAGGGCGGCGGTTCCGAGAACAAGTCGATGTTCGCCATGCTGAACCCGTCGGATTCGGTGGCGGACTGGGTGGTCGAGATGGTGCCCGAGATGGGCGCCGGTTGGTGCCCGCCCGGCATGCTGGGCGTGGGTATCGGCGGCAGCGCGGAGAAAGCCATGCTGCTCGCGAAGAAATCCCTCATGGATCCGATCGACATCGGCGATCTGATCGTCCGGGGACCTGCCAACAAGCTCGAGGAGTTGCGTCTTGAGATCTACCGGCGCGTAAACGAGTTGGGCATCGGCGCGCAGGGCTTGGGCGGCCTCACCACGGTGCTCGACGTCAAAGTGGCGGATTATCCGACTCACGCGGCCTCGCTGCCCGTGGCGGTGATCCCGAATTGCGCCGCCACCCGGCATCTGCATTTCACGCTCGATGGCTCGGGACCGGCGGTGCTCGAGCCGCCGGACCTGTCCCAATGGCCGAAGGTGCAGTGGAGCGCCGATGCGAGCGCGCGCCGCGTCTCGCTCGATGGGCTCACGCGCGAGGAAATGGCCACCTGGAAGGCCGGTGAACGGCTGCTATTGTCCGGAAAACTCCTGACCGGGCGTGATGCCGCGCACAAGCGCATCTGCGCACTGCTCGACGCCGGCAAGCCGTTGCCGGATGGCCTCGACTTTAGAAATCGCGTCATTTATTACGTGGGACCGGTCGATCCCGTCGGCAGCGAAGTGGTCGGTCCGGCCGGTCCCACCACCGCGAATCGGATGGACCGCTTCACCGAAACCATGCTCGGCAAGGCGGGCCTTCTCGCCATGGTGGGCAAGGCGGAGCGCGGTCCCGAGGCAATCGAGGCCATACGCGCGCACCGCTCGGCGTATTTGATCGCGGTGGGCGGAGCGGCGTTTCTGGTGTCCCAGGCCATCCGCTCGAGCCGGGTGGTCGGCTTTGCCGAGCTCGGCATGGAGGCGGTGTACGAATTCGAGGTCCGCGACATGCCGGTGACGGTGGCGGTGAGCTCGGACGGGGAGTCGGTGCACGACACCGGGCCCAAGGCTTGGCGGGGGAAATTCGCCGGCATCCCGGTCGCGGTGGAATAACGTTTCCGCGGAAACGTCCGTCCGGTTTAAACTGCCGGGCCATGCGCTTCGCAACGCAATATGACGTGATCGTGATCGGCGGCGGCCATGCCGGGACCGAAGCGGCGCTCGCGGCCGCCCGAATGGGGCGTCGGACGTTGCTGCTGACGCACAACATCGAGACGCTCGGGCAAATGAGCTGCAACCCCGCCATCGGCGGCATCGGCAAGGGGCATCTCGTCAAGGAGATCGATGCGCTGGGCGGCGCGATGGCGCTTGCGGCCGACCAAGCCGGCATCCAGTTTCGCACCTTGAATGCGAGCAAGGGACCGGCGGTCCGCGCCACCCGGGCGCAGGCGGACCGCCTGCTCTACAAGCGGGCCATCCGGCGGATGCTCGAGACCCAGCCGCACCTGGAGATCTTTCAGCAGGAGGTAGCGGACCTCAAGATGCAGGGCGAGCGCGCGGCCGGCTGCGTCACCGCGAGCGGCGTCGAGTTTCGGTCAGCGTGCGTCGTGCTCACGGTCGGAACATTCCTGGGCGGCCGCATGCACATCGGCCTCGAGAGCCATGCAGGGCGGGCGGGCCGGCGATCAGCCCTCCAATTTACTCGCCGCGCGGCTGCGCGAGCTTCCCCTTAAGGTCGGCCGATTGAAGACCGGCACACCGCCGCGCATCGACGGGCGCAGCATCGATTTTGCGGGATTGCGGGAACAGTGGAGCGACGATCCGCGCCCGGTGTTCTCCTACCTCGGGACTCGCGCGACGCACCCGCGGCAAATTCCCTGCCACATCACCGCGACCAACGAGCGTACACACGACATCATTCGCGGCGCCAGCGCCCGCTCACCGATGTTCACCGGCCTGATCGAGGGCACCGGACCGCGCTACTGTCCATCGGTCGAGGACAAGGTGATGCGTTTCGCGGACCGGATCTCGCATCAGATCTTCATCGAGCCCGAAGGGCTCGACACGCACGAGATCTACCCCAACGGCATTTCCACCAGCCTGCCGTTCGATGTGCAGTGTGAATTCGTGCGCTCCATCCGGGGCTTCGAGCGGGCGCACATCACGCGGCCCGGATACGCGATCGAATACGATTTCTTCGATCCGCGCGGGCTCAAGTCGAGCCTCGAGAGCAAGCACATCGGGGGATTGTTTCTCGCGGGTCAGATCAACGGCACCACCGGCTATGAGGAAGCCGCCGCGCAAGGGCTGCTGGCGGGGGCGAACGCCGCGCTGGCCTCGGCCGGGCGCGAACCCTGGTGCCCGAAGCGAAGCGACGCCTATCTGGGCGTGCTCGTCGACGATCTCATCACCCGCGGCGCTCCGGAACCGTACCGCATGTTCACCAGCCGCGCCGAATATCGGCTCTCGCTGCGCGAGGACAACGCGGATCTGCGCCTCACCGCGCGCGGCCGCGAGCTCGGCTTGGTGGACGATGCGCGCTGGAAGTTCTTCGTTCGCAAGCGCGACGCGGTCGAGGCCGAGATCCGGCGCCTGTCCGCGGTGCTGGTGCGGCCGGAAGAGGTCAATGAAGCGCTGCTCGCGAAGCTCAAGCAACCCCTGCAGCGGGAAGTCCGGGCCTTCGAGCTGTTGCGCCGCCCGGAACTCGGCTATGACGATCTGCCGGTGGAAGCCGCCCACGGCGACGGCGACTGCGTCCGCGACGATTGGCGCAACGACGATCGAATGGCCGAGCAGGTCAAAAGCCAAGTCGACGTGCAGGCGAAATATTCCGGGTACCTCAAGCGCCAAGACCAGGAAATCGAGCGGCGAGCTCAGGCACGAGGACATGCGGCTGCCCGACGACATGGACTATTCGAGGGTGGGTGGATTGTCGACCGAGGCACGCCAATCGCTCGACTCGGTGCGGCCGCAGACCCTGGGCCAGGCGGCGCGCATTCCCGGCTTGACGCCCGCGGCGCTGTCGCTCCTGCTGGTCTACCTCAAGAAGCACGATCGCGCGGCCTGACCGCGAACGGCGCTGGACGCCGGATGGCGCTCCATCTCGCGCGCCGCTCGAGGCCGCGCTTAGCCATAGCTCAGCTAGCGCACGCTCTCGAGGAATTGCGCGAAGGTGCGGTAGTAGGCTTCGACATTTTCCTGCCGGGCGAACCCGCGTCCTTCGTCCGTCGCTTTCAGAAACCACACCGTGGTCCCGCGGCTGCGCAGCCGGTTCGCAAGCTCCTCGGATTGCGACAGCGGCACGCGCGGATCGTTCTTGCCGTGCACCTCGAGCAAGGGGCGTACGATGCGGTCCGCGCCGGTCAGCGGCGAGATGCGCCGCAAATACGCGCGCATGTCCACATCGCGTTCATCGCCGAAGTCCGCGCGCCTCTCGGTCTGCAAATAGGGCGCCGTCGTGCTCATCCAGCCGACATAGTCCGCGATGCCGGCAAAGTCCACGGCACCGCGCAGCCGATCGCCATAGTTCACCAGCGTGGCGAGCGCCAGATAGCCGCCGGATACCACGATGTGCTTGGCATCGAATCGGGAGTCGAGGCCGAGCCACACCAGGAGCGCCCCCACGTCCTTGACCGCATCCTCGCGCAGCATCCCCTTGTCCAAGGCGAAGTAGCCTCTCCCATAACCTCTCGAGCCGCGGACATTGGGTGCGACCACTGCGTAGCCGAGCTCGTTGACGACGTACTGGATCCAGGGATCGAATCGCGGGCGAAACTGCGAATCCGGCCCGTCGTGCAGCACGAGCAGCACCGGATGCGGGCCTGGAGAGGCCGGTTCGTAAAGGTACAGTGGTATTTCTCGCGACTTCCCGTCGGTCCGGTCGAAGGTCGGAAATTGCGACAGATGCGGCACGACGAATTTATTCCTATCCAACGGCCCCGCCTCGCTCGCGGTCCATGCCTCGAGTCGGTTGGCCTCGAGGTCGAGCACATAGGCATCGCGCGGCTGATTGGCCGCGGACAGGCCGAATGCGAGACGCTTGCCGTCGCGGTCGAAATTGAGCGAGTCGATGACGCCGATGAACGGTAGGCGCGGCAGCGTCAGGTCCTGGTGCGTTCGCAGGTCCACCAGATCGAGCTTGCCGAGGCCTCCCTCGTTGGTCACGTACGCCAGGTAATGCCCGTCGTTGGAGAGCGCAAAATGCTCGACATCCCAGGGGCTGCGCGCCGAGATGTCGTTCTTCTCGCCCGTGAAAATATTCACGTAGCGGACCTTGGCCGTGT
The DNA here is from genome assembly GCA_963748995.1 of uncultured Gammaproteobacteria bacterium. GTDB lineage: Bacteria > Pseudomonadota > Gammaproteobacteria > Steroidobacterales > Steroidobacteraceae > Bog-1198. Next base: position 28,432 of record CAVVKU010000019.1, read on the forward strand.
CGCCCTCGCGATCCGACAGGATGTAGACCCCGGTGCCGTCGCGCGAGAATTTGGCCCCCGAGATGGCCACCTTGGTCGGCGAGGGGTCGACCTCGCGCTTCTGGCCGCTACCCAGGTCGACGATGTACAGGTAGTCCTCTTGAGCGGACACGTGTTTCTCGACCAAGAGCTTCCGGTCATCCGTCGACCAATCGAGCGGATACCAGGCTGAGCCGTCGCCGGTGACCGCGAGATGCGGCAGTGCGCCCGAGTCCGGATCGACGATGTCGATGTCGTACGAGATGCCGGTGCGCGCGGTCGTGAACAAGGCGATTTCCCGCCCGGCATTGGACCAGATCGCTCCTCCATTCACCGATCTTCCGTCGGTGAGCCGCCGCGCCGCGGCGTCGCCTGTGCGCTGATAATAGATTTGGGTGTTGCCGTCGCCCGCGGTGTCGCGCTGGTAGAAAAAGGCGCTGCGATTCGGATCGGGCGAGAATGCGGCGTGCGTGATAGGCTCGCGCAGGAAGGTGATCTGGCGTCTCTCGCCCATCGGGTGATCGACGAGATGCAGCTGATCGGTCTCGCCGAAGCGCGTGAGGATCAGAAGCTGCCCTTTGGGCGTGAACCCCAACGGAGTCGCCTGGCGCGCGCTCAGATAAGCGTTCAGCATTTCACCGGCCTCGAACGGCCGATCCGGAATTCCGTCGTAGATGAGATTGCCCCGGGTCGTGGGCACCGCCGCCCCGGCGGCGAACGTGAGCAGGAGCGATGCCGCGATCAGCGGCGGAAGAAATATGCGGCTCATTATTCCTATGTTCCCAAAGCCCGAGGATAATGGCCCGCGAGGATAATGGATACGATGACCAGCTTCGAGCACCTATTACAATCCTGCGACGTGGACGACATGCTCGACGAGATCGCGAGCGCGGATCCGCCGGCGTACCTGCACCGTTGCTTCGCTGAAGGGTGCTCGTCCCCCACCCTGTCGTGGTCGCGCATCCAGGAGATCGCGCTTTGCGCCATGGTGCTCGACTCGATCGTGAACGCCCGCGAGTACGAGGGGCTGGAACCCGAATTGGTTTCCGATTGGCGCCTGCATTTCTCCCACACCTGCTCGCAGATGCGCACCCTCGCCCTGGAGGCGCTGCATCGCGCGGGAGAGATGCCGGCGGTTCCGGCCGACGCCGCACCCGAACTGGCCGAGCTCGAACATCGCCTGGCTCCGGCTTGAGGCGCATGGCCGGCGTACATCGCGGTTTCGCGCCGACACTCGCCGCGGCGGCGGTTTGCGCCGCGGCCCTGCTAGCCGCGTGCGCGTCGCCGAAGCCGGACGAAAAAATCCCCGCGCGAGGCGCATCCGCCGCGCGGCGGCGCCCACCGACGATTGGCACGCATTGATGATAGTGCCCTTCGGCACGCTGCTCCGGGATGTGCCTTACCGGCTCGACGAGGTCGTGGTGTTTCACGACTCGGCGGGCGCGGCCGCGGGACGGGAAGACCACGAATGCTACACGCTCCGAGGTGCCGCGCCGCCGCGACTGTTCGGGCAGCCGGTCGAGCAATACTCGCTGTGCTTCTCCGCCGACCGGCTGAATCGCATCGAGGCCTCGGTGAGCCTGCCGGCGGAGTCCGCGCCCGCGCAATTCGCGGCGGTTTGCGCCAAATGGCAGCGTACGGGAACCCCGGGCACCAGCTCCTCCGATCGTTGCCAAAACCGGGACGGCGCCACGGAGCTCGACGCCCGGCTGACGGTGTCGGCGGCCTCGACGCAGCCCGCGGTGTCGATCACCCTCATCGACCAAGCCCCGGTCTCCGATGGCGACCGTGAATAGAAGCGAAGAGCTCGCCTCGTTGCGCGAGGGCGCGCGTCGTTTCGATCTGACTCTCGAGACGGCGCAAGCCGATGCGTTGCTGCAGCTCATCGACGAGCTCGAGCGCGCCAATGCCGAATTCAATCTCACCGCGATCCGCGACCGGCCCGGCATGCTCACCAAGCACCTGCTCGACAGTTTGAGCGTGCAACCGTACCTTTTGGGCGCGCGCATCGCGGATGTGGGGACCGGCGCCGGATTTCCCGGACTGCCCCTCGCGATCGTCAATCCCGCGCGGCGCTTCACGTTGATCGAGGCAACGGGCAAGAAGGCACGCTATGTGCAACAGACCGCGGAGCGGCTCAAGCTCGCCAATGTCGAGGTCGCGAACACGCGCGCGGAGCTCTACCATCCGGCAGCACCGTTCGATGTGGTGATCGCGCGCGCACTGTCGTCGTTGGCCGACTTCGTCGCCCAGGCGGGACATTTGTGCGCGCGGGACGGGCGGCTTTTGGCGATGAAAGGCAAGCGTCCCGATCAGGAAATCGCCGCACTGCCGAAGTCATTCCGGATGACGGCCGTGCATCGGATCGCGCTGCCGGGGCTGGACGACGAACGCCATCTTGTGGAACTCTCCGCTGCCGGCCCTCGATCGCCGGCCAAGCCGAAAGCCACATGAAACGGGTCATCGCAGTCGCAAACCAGAAGGGCGGTGTCGGCAAGACCACCACCGCCGTGAATCTCGCCGCCTCGCTCACCGCGACCAAGCGGCGCGTGCTGCTGATCGATCTGGATCCGCAGGGCAATGCCACCATGGGCTGCGGCATCGACAAGAACTCCCAGGCCTGGACCAGCTGCGACGTGCTGCTCGGCGACTGTACCGCCGCGGATGCGCTGGTGCTGGTGGAATACGGCGGCTTCAAGCTCATGCCGGCGAATCAGGAGCTGACCGCGGCGGAAGTGCGGCTGCTCACCATGATCGCCGGCCGGGAATTCAAGCTGCGCAATGCGTTGAAGCCGCTGCGCGACGAATTCGACGTGATCCTGATCGATTGCCCGCCGGCGCTCAACATGCTGACGGTGAACGCGCTCGTGGCCGCCGATTCGGTGATGGTGCCCATGCAGTGCGAGTACTACGCGCTCGAGGGCTTGAGCGCCTTGGTGCAGACCATCGAGCAGATCAAGACCAGCATCAATCCGGACCTGGAGATCGAAGGATTGCTGCGCACCATGTTCGATCCGCGCAACAATCTGGCGAACGCGGTGTCTGCGCAGCTGATCGAGCATTTCGGCAACAAGGTGTTCCGCACCCTGATCCCGCGCAACATCCGCCTCGCCGAGGCGCCGAGTTTCGGCAAACCGGCGCTGTTCCACGACAAGGAGTCGCGCGGCGCGCTCGCCTACCTGGCGCTCGCCGGGGAGATGATCCGCCGCGACGAGTCGCCGGATGCGGTCGATCCGCCCGAGACGAAGGATGCGGCGGAGGGACAGGGAATGCCCCAGGAACCTGGGACGCAGGAGAAGGCGCTGAAGGCCGAGTTGGCGCCGACCTCCGAGGTACCCGAGATGCCGGAGATGCCGGAGATGCCGGAGATGCCGGAGATGCCCGAGATGCCCGAGATACCCGAGGTACCCGAGGTGCCCGTAACGCCCGAGGTGCCCGTAACGCCCGAGGTGCCAGCAACACCCGAGGTGCCAGCAACACCCGAGGGGCCGGTGACCGCCGAGGCCCCGCCCGACACCGAAGCCGTGGCGCCGTCCTCTTCCGCCGCCGATTCGGCCGAGGCACCTGAAGCGCCTGAAGCGCCCCTGACGCCCGTATAATCGACGCACTTTCACGCGAATCGGTTGGGCGGGCTTCGAGGATTTTCCAGTATGACGGTCAAAAAACCGGCCTTGGGTCGAGGACTCGCGGAGCTCTCTCCGTTGTTCGCGCGCCGCAGCGCATCCCCGGAAGCTGCCGAAGCCGCCGGCGCAGCGCCCCCACCCGCGGGCGACCGCATCGCGAGCCTTCCGGTCGACCTGCTGCAGCGGGGCAAATACCAGCCGCGCACCGACATGCGGCCCGAATCGCTGCAGGAACTCGCGGATTCCATCAAAGCACAGGGGTTGGTGCAGCCGATTCTGGTGCGTCCGCTTTCGGGGCGTAAGGCGGGCGAATCCCAGCGCTACGAGATCATCGCCGGTGAACGGCGCTGGCGCGCGGCCCAGATGGCGGGCCTCGCCGAAATCTCGGTGGTCATTCGCGATGTGCCGGACGAGGCCACTCTCGCCATGGCGCTCATCGAAAACATCCAGCGCGAGGATCTGAATCCGCTGGAGGAGGCGCGGGCGCTGTCGCGACTTATCGAGGAATTCGGCCTGACGCATCAGGCCGCGGCCGAGGCGGTGGGCCGCTCCCGGGCCGCGGTGAGCAATTTACTGCGGCTCATGGAGCTCGCGGACGAGGTCAAGGAGCTCCTGGAGCAGCGGCGAATCGAGATGGGACATGCCCGCGCACTGTTGTCCCTGACCGCGCGCCGGCAGCAAATCGAGGTCGCCGGCCTGGTCGCCAGGAAGTCCCTGTCGGTTCGGGACACCGAATCGCTGGTTCGGCGGCTCCTCGCGCCGCAGAGAGCGGGCAGCGCCCCCGAGACCTCGCCGGATCCCGATATCCGCCGGCTGGAGCTCGAGCTTGCCGACAAACTCGGCGCCAAGGTCGCTTTCCAGCACAACGCGACGGGAAAAGGCAAATTGGTCGTGAGCTACAACAGCCTCGACGAGCTCGAAGGGATCCTAGCGCATATCCAATGAGGCGCACCCAAAACGCGCGCGCCCAATAACTTGAAGCACTGCAAAAGCACCCCTATAATGCGCCGGCTTATTTGGGCCAAGGCCGCCGGGCCTCGCGGCAGACCCTCGAAGGCTTCCTCGGGTGTCCAAGGCGATTTGGCAAATTAAAAGCGAATGACTCGCGTTCCGGATGACGGACCCGGAAATGCAGGCGTCGCTCCATGTGTGGGATCTAATGTGATCGCGATCGATTTGGCCCTAGCGCGGCGGCTGGCCCTCAGCGTCGTACTGGGTCAGGCCGCCGTGACCGCGGTTTGCGCACTCGCGGCCTGGTTGATCACCGATGCGCACGCCGCGCTGTCCGCAGCGTTGGGAGGCGGGATCAGCACCGTGGCGAGCCTCGCGATGGCGTTTCTCGGAGTCGGCGGTCGCTCCGCCGCGGATCCGCAGAGGGCGCTACGGACTTTCTTCGTCGGCGAAACGGCGAAGGTTTTGGTGATGATCGTGCTGTTCATCGTGGTGCTGAAGACGATGAAGGTGGTTCCGCTCGCGATGCTCGGCACGTATGCGGCGACCTTTCTGGTGTTCTGGGTTGCGTTGGCGAATCTCCTGCCCCCGCTGGGCGGGACAGGGCATGGAAGCGCAAACAAGACAGCCGGGAATGACCTTGGGTCGGGCCGATCCGACCCCAAGAAGAGAGTTGAATTCGAGGCGAGACGTTAAGCGAGCGCATAGACAGTAAATGGCAGCAGAACAGCCCACCACCGCGAACGAGTACATCCTCCACCACCTGACGTTCCTGTCCAACAAGGAACCGAAGGGGATCGTGGATTTCTCCGTCATCCATCTCGACACCGTATTCTTTTCGGTGTTGCTCGCCATACTGTTCGCCGGCGCGTTCTATTTCGCCGCGCGCGGGGCCAGGGCCGGCGTGCCGCGCGGATTTCAAAGCTTCGTCGAGTTGGTGGTCGAATTCGTCGACACCCAGGTCAAGGACAGCTTCCACGGCACGAGCACGCTGCTCGCGCCCCTGGCATTGACCATCTTCTGCTGGGTATTTCTGTTCAACGCCATGGACGTGCTGCCGGTGGATTTGCTGCCCTATCTCGCGCACGGCGTGGGGATTCAGCATCTGAAGGTCGTGCCCACCACCGACCTCAACGTCACCTTCGCAATGTCCCTGACCGTATTCGTTCTCATCATCTTCTACAGCATCAAGATGAAAGGTCTTGGCGGCTTCATCGGCGAGCTGACGCTGCAGCCTTTCACCGCGAAGAACCCGCTGGTGAAGGCGTTGCTGGTTCCGGCGAACCTGCTGCTGGAGATCGTGCCGTTCCTGGCGCGGCCCATCTCACTCTCGCTGCGCTTGTACGGGAACCTGTTCGCCGGCGAAATGATCTTTCTGCTGCTCGCGGCTCTCACGCTCCACGGGGTGCAGCAATTATCGACCGCCGGCGGCTGGGCCCTCCTGGTCGCGCAGTTCCTGCTGGCGTTTTTGTGGGCGGTGTTTCATCTCCTTGTGATCACCCTGCAAGCCTTCATATTCATGGTGTTGACGATCGTGTACCTGGCGATGGCGCAAGAACACCATTGATGTCTCGAGTTCGTTTACCCGTTACTACTTAGTGTCTGATTCGTTTAGGAGGATAGAATGGAGAACTTCGCACACGTCCAAGCCATGACCGTGCTAGCGGTCGGCATCATCTTCGGCATGGGCGCGCTCGGCACCGCCATCGGCTTCGGAATTCTGGGGGGACGCTTTCTCGAGGGCTCCGCTCGCCAGCCCGAGCTTGCGCCGATGCTTCAGGTGAAGATGTTCATCGTCGCGGCGCTGGTCGACGCGGTCGCCATGATCGGCATCGGCTTCGCGCTGTTTTTCACGTTCGCGAATCCGTTCACCACCGGACTGACGCACTAGCCTCAAGGCTAGGGTCATAAGCCGGCAAGCGCGCTTTCGAGGAGTCGATCGTGAACATCAATCTCACGTTGATCGTGCAGGTGCTCGTGTTCATCGCCCTCATCTGGTTCACGATGAAATTCGTGTGGCCGATGATTCTGGGGCCGATGAAGGAGCGCGAGAACAAGATCGCCGCGGGGCTGGCGGCCGCCGAGAAGGGCAAGGCCGAGCTGGTGCAGGCTGATCAGCGCGCCGAGGCCATCGTAAAAGAAGCGCGTACCAAGGCCGCCCAGATCCTCGATCAGGCCGGCAAGCGCTCGAACGAGATGGTCGAAGAGGCCAAGGGCACCGCGTCGGCCGAAGCTCAGCGTCTGGTGGCACAGGCACACGAGGATGCGGCACTCGAAAGCACGCGTGCCCGCGAGGGCCTGCGCCGGGAAGTCGGCCTGTTGGCGGTCGAGGGCGCTTCGCGTCTGCTCGGGCGCGAAATCGATCCGAAGACGCACGCGGAGCTGCTCGACAAGTTGGCCGCCGAGGTCGCGCGTGGCTGAGCGAGCCACCATCGCCCGGCCCTACGCCAAGGCGGCGTTCGAGTACGCACGCGACGCGAAGGCGTCGGCCGAGGGGTTCGCCGCCTGGTCGCAGGGCCTCGCGCTCGCCACCCAGGTGGTCGCGGATCCGCGCATCGCGGAGCTGATCAAGAATCCGGAATTGACCGCGGCGGATCACGCCTCGCTGGTCAACGATGTGCTCGGCGAGCGGCTCAATCCGGGCGTCGAGAATTTCGTGCGCGTGCTCGCGGAGAATGACCGGCTGCTGCTCTTGCCGGAGATCCTGGCTCATTTCGAATTCCTGCGCTCCCAGGCCGAGAACACCGTCGACGTCGAGGTCGTCTCGGCAGTGCCGCTCGATGCCGCGCAGGCCGAGAAACTCAAGCAGGCTCTCGACAAGCGCTTGAAAGCCAAGGTACACCTGAAGAACACCGTGGACCCGGGGCTCCTGGGCGGCGCGGTGATTCGCGCGGGTGATCTGGTGATCGACGGCTCGCTCAAGGGACGCCTCGAGCGTCTCAGAACGGAATTGACTGATTAGCACTGAAGTTTAGGCGCGGCGCTCGTCGAGGCCGCAGCAAGAGGATCGGATATGTCCATCAAGGCATCGGAAATCAGCGACCTGATCAAGGCGCGCATCGAGAAATTCCAGTCGACCAACGAAGCGCGCAATGTCGGCACGGTGACCAGCGTCACCGACGGCATCGTCCGCATCCATGGTCTCGCGGACGCGCGCTACGGCGAAATGCTCGAGTTCGTCGGCAACACCTTCGGCCTCGCGCTGAACCTGGAGCGGGATTCGGTCGGCGCCGTGGTGCTCGGCGACTACAAACACATCTCGGAAGGCCAGGAGGTGAAGACCACCGGCCGCATTCTCGAAGTGCCGGTGGGAACGGAGCTGCTCGGCCGCGTGGTGGATGCGCTCGGCACGCCGATCGACGGCAAGGGCCCCATCAACGCGAAGCAGAAGTCGCCCTTGGAGCGCGTCGCGCCGGGCGTGATTTTCCGCAAGAGCGTCTCCCAGCCGGTGCAGACCGGGCTCAAGGCGATCGACGCCATGGTTCCGATCGGCCGCGGCCAGCGCGAACTCATCATCGGCGACCGCCAGACCGGCAAGACCGCGGTGGCGATCGACACCATCATCAATCAGAAGAGCACGGGCGTTAAGTGCGTCTACGTCGCGATCGGCCAGAAGCAAAGCTCGATCGCCAACGTGGTGAGGAAGCTCGAGGAGCACGGCGCGATGGCGCACACCATCATCGTGGCCGCCTCCGCATCCACACCCGCCGCCATGCAGTACCTCGCGCCCTACGGCGGCTGCGCCATGGGCGAATACTTCATGGACAACGGCGAAGATGCGCTGATCGTCTATGACGACCTGTCGAAACAAGCCGTCGCCTACCGGCAGATCTCGCTCCTGTTGCGCCGTCCTCCGGGCCGCGAAGCCTATCCCGGCGATGTGTTCTATCTGCATTCACGTCTTCTCGAGCGCTCCGCGCGCGTCAACGAGGAGTACGTGGAGAAGATCACCAACGGGCGCGTCAAGGGCAAGACGGGATCGCTGACGGGCCTGCCGATCATCGAAACCCAGGCCGGCGACGTGACTGCCTTCGTGCCCACCAACGTGATCTCGATCACCGACGGGCAGATCTTCCTGGAAACGGACCTCTTCAACGCCGGCATGCGCCCCGCGATCAACGCCGGCATTTCGGTCTCGCGCGTCGGCGGCGCCGCGCAGACCAACATCATCAAGAAGCTCGGCGGCGGCGTGCGCCTCGCGCTCGCGCAATACCGCGAGCTCGCGGCGTTCTCGCAGTTCGCCTCCGACCTCGACGAAGCCACCCGCAAGCAGCTCGATCGCGGCGCACGCGTCACCGAGCTCATGAAGCAGAAGCAGTACGCGCCCATGTCGGTGGCCGAAATGGCGCTGTCGCTGTACGCGGCGAACAACGGCTTCTTCGACAAGGTGGACCGGCGCAAGGTGGTGGAGGCCGAAGCAGGGCTGCAGTCCTTCGCGCGCGGCAGTTATGGCGAGCTCTTGAAGAGCATCAATGCGAAGCCCGATCTGACCAAGGAAAACGAAGCGTCGCTCAAGAAGTGTTGCGAAGAGTTCTTCTCGACCCTGTAGACGCGAATGGCGTACGAGCACCATCAAGTGAGCAGAGGCTATGGCAGGCGCTAAGGAAATTCGCGGCAAGATCGCGAGCATCAAGAACACGCAGAAGATCACCAAGGCCATGGAGATGGTCGCGGCGAGCAAGATGCGCAAGGCGCAGGAGCGCATGCGGGCGGCGCGGCCCTATGCCGAAAAGATCCGCAAGATCGTGGGGCATCTGCGCCAGGTGAATCTGGATTTCAAGCACCCCTTCACGCTGGAGCGGCCGGTGCGTGCCGTCGGCATCATCGTGGTGAGCACCGACCGCGGACTCGCCGGGGCGCTCAACCTGAATTTGTTCAAGTCGGCGCTGGCCTCGATCCGCGAGGCGCGGAGCAAGAACGCGAAGATCTACGTCTGCGCGGTCGGACTCAAGGCGCTGCAATTTTTTCGCCGCCTGTCCGGCGTGGAGCTGTCGGCGTCCGCGACGCACTTGGGCGATCGTCCGCACGCCAAGGATCTGATCGGCCCAATCAAGGTCATGCTGGATCTGTATCGCGAGGAGAAGATCGATCAGCTGCTCCTGGTCCACAACGTCTTCGTGAACACCATGACGCAGAAGGGCACGGTCTCGCAGCTCCTGCCGTTGCAGACCGTCGACAAGGCCGATCTGCAGGAGCGTTGGGATTACATCTACGAGCCGGACGCCGTCGAGATCCTGGATGGGCTGCTGATGCGTTACATCGAGTCACAGGTGTTCCAGGGCGCGGTCGAGAACGTGGCCTCCGAGATGGCGGCACGCATGGTGGCGATGAAGAGCGCCTCCGACAACGCCGGCGCGCTCATCGACGAGCTGCAGCTCATTTACAACAAGGCCCGCCAGGCCGCGATCACGAAGGAGCTTTCGGAGATCGTCGGCGGCGCGGCAGCGGTATAAGGCCAAGAGGAATTTAAAATCATGTCCAGCGGCAAAATCGTGCAAATCATCGGTGCGGTCATCGACGTGGAGTTCCCACGCGATCAGATCCCCGAGATCTATGACGCGCTCAAGCTCGATGATGTCGACCTGACGCTCGAAGTGCAGCAGCAGCTCGGCGACGGCGTCGTGCGGGCAATCGCGATGGGCCCCTCGGAGGGCCTGCGCCGCGGCCTCTCCGTCACCGGCACGGGCAAGGGCATCAGCGTCCCGGTGGGCGCCGGCACCCTGGGCCGCATCATGGACGTGCTCGGCAAGCCGCAGGACGAGAAGGGCCCGATCCAGAGCACCGAGACCCTGCCCATCCACCGTCCGGCTCCCGCTTACGACGAGCAGGCGGGCGGACAGGATCTTCTGGTCACGGGCATCAAGGTCATCGACCTTCTGGTGCCGTTCGCCAAGGGCGGCAAGGTGGGGCTGTTCGGGGGCGCCGGCGTCGGCAAGACCGTCAACATGCTCGAGCTGATCAACAACATCGCCAAGCAGTACAGCGGCCTCTCGGTGTTCGCCGGCGTCGGCGAGCGCACCCGCGAGGGCAACGACTTCTACCACGAGATGATCGAGTCGGGCGTCATCGACAAGGACAACCTGGCGAATTCCAAGGTGGCCATGGTGTACGGCCAGATGAACGAGCCGCCCGGCAACCGTCTGCGCGTGGCGCTCACGGGATTGACCATGGCGGAGTATTTCCGAGACGAGAAGCAGGCCTCGGGCAAGGGCCGCGACGTGCTGTTCTTCGTCGACAACATCTACCGCTACACGCTGGCGGGCACCGAGGTCTCGGCGCTGCTCGGCCGCATGCCTTCCGCGGTGGGTTACCAGCCGACCCTCGCCGAGGAAATGGGCGTGCTGCAAGAGCGCATCACGTCCACCAAGACCGGCTCGATCACCTCGATCCAGGCGGTTTACGTCCCCGCGGACGACCTGACCGACCCGTCGCCCGCGACCACCTTCGCGCATTTGGACGCCACCGTCGTGCTGTCGCGCCAGATCGCTTCGCTCGGAATTTATCCGGCGGTCGATCCGCTCGATTCCACCAGCCGCCAGCTCGACCCCCTGGTCGTCGGCGAGGAGCACTACGAGACGGCGCGCGGCGTGCAGGCCGTTCTGCAACGCTACAAGGAGCTGCAGGACATCATCGCGATCCTCGGCATGGACGAGCTGTCCGAAGAGGACAAGCTCACCGTGTACCGTGCGCGCAAGATTCAGCGCTTCCTGTCGCAGCCCTTCAACGTCGCCAAGGTGTTCACCGGCCAGGACGGCAAGATCGTTCCGCTCAAGGACACCATCCGCGGCTTCAAGGCCATCATCGCCGGCGAGTACGACCATCTGCCCGAGCAGGCGTTCTACATGATCGGCGGCATCGAAGAAGCGGCCGAGAAAGCCAAGACCCTGTCGTAGACGCGCCATGGCCCAAACCATTCACGTCGACATCGTCAGCGCCGAGGGAGAAATGTTCTCGGGCGAGGCCAGCATGGTGTTCGCGCCGGGCACTCTGGGCGATCTTGGCATCGCGCCTCGGCACGCACCGCTGATCACCACGCTCAAGCCGGGCGAGGTGCGGGTCCATGCCGAGGGCGCGGACGAGCAGGTGTTTTACGTGGGCGGCGGCATTCTCGAGGTGCAGCCGCATGCGGTCACCGTTCTCGCCGACACGGCGGCTCGCGCCAAGGATCTGGACGAGGCCGAGGCGCAGGCGGCGAAGCAGCGGGCCGAGGAGGCATTGAGGTCCCGCGGCGACAAGCTGGACCTGGCCCAGGCGCAGGCCGAGCTGGCCCGTGCCGTAGCACAATTGCGGGCGATCGAGCGACTGCGCAAGAGACGTTAGCAGCCTCGTCGAAGCGAAGGAGCCTTCATGCCGCTTACCGTCGTCATACTCGCAGCGGGACAGGGCAAGCGCATGAATTCCGATCTGCCCAAGGTCCTGCAGCCCTTGGCCGGACAGCCGCTGCTCCAGCACGTGATCCGCACCGCGCGCCTGCTCACCCCCGCCAACATCTGCGTCGTGTACGGTTACGGCGGCGCCCAGGTCCAGGATGCGCTCAAGCACGAGGACGTGGACTGGGTGCTGCAGGCCGAGCAGCTCGGCACCGGCCATGCGGTGATGCAGGCCATGTCCCTGATCCCCGACGAGCACACGGTGCTCGTGCTATACGGCGACGTGCCCCTCATTGGCGCCGCGTCGCTCAAGAAGCTCATCGATCTCGCGGCCGGCGGCGCTCTCGCCGTGCTCTCGGTCGATCTCGACGACGCCATGGGCTACGGGCGCATCGTGCGGGATGCCCGCGGCCAGGTCAGCGCCATCGTCGAGCACAAGGACGCAAGCGCCGCGCAGCTCGCTGTCCGCGAGGCGAATACCGGCCTGATGGCCGCCCCGGCCGGGCTGTTGCGGGAGTGGCTGCTTGGACTCGGCAGAGACAACTCGCAGCGCGAATACTATCTGACCGATGTGGTCGCCTTGGCCGTGCGGGACAAGCATCGCGTCGAGGCGCTGCCCGGCGCAAACCCCGACGAGGTCCTGGGCGTCAACGACAAGGTGCAGCTCGCCGAGGTGGAGGCGCACTACCGCAAGGCGTGCGCCCGCAATCTGATGCTTGCAGGGGCGACGCTCGCGGACCCCTCGCGCATCGACATCCGCGGAGATATCGAAGTCGAACGCGACGTGTACATCGACGTGAATACGGTGTTGATCGGCAAGGTGCATCTCGGGACGCGCGTCAAGATAGGACCGAATTGCGTCATCCAGAACGCCCGCATCGGCGCCGATACCGAGGTGTTCGCGAACACCATGATCGACAACGCAGTGGTCGGCGAGCACTGCCGCATCGGGCCCTTCGCGCGCCTGCGGCCGGAGACCGTCCTGCATCGCGGCGTGCACATCGGAAATTTCGTCGAGATCAAGAAGAGCGAGATGGGCCCGGGCAGCAAGGCCAATCACCTCGCCTATGTCGGCGACACGCGCGTGGGAAGCGACGTGAACATCGGCGCGGGCAGCATCACCTGCAACTACGACGGCGTCAACAAATGGCCCACGGTCATCGAGGACGGCGCCTTCATCGGCTCGGGCAGCATGCTCGTCGCGCCCGTCCGCATCGGCGCCGGTGCCACCATCGGAGCGGGATCCACCATCACCGCCCCGGCGCCCGAGGGCAAGCTCACGCTGACGCGCGCCGCGCAGATCACGTCCGACACCTGGACGCGGCCCGCCAAGCAGTCCCCCGAAGAGCATGCGGCGGCGGTGGCGCGGGGACTTGGAGCCCCCAAAAAATAACGCGCCGGCCCCGGCAGTGCGCCGGCTTCAAGACCGCAGGCCGGTCACTCGCTCGGGACGAAGATCCACAGCAGCAAGTACAAGAGCAGGCCCGCGCCGGCGCAGATGAACAGCGCCGCAAAGATCAGCCGCCAAACCCAGGAAGCCATACCGGTCGACCGCGCCATGCCGCCGCATACGCCACCGAACAACCGGTCGCTGCGGCTGCGCCGGAAGGAATTGACGGTGGACACCAGCGGGTCGTTCGGATGAGCCGGCCCGGCCTGCAGAAGGCGTTCCTTGGCCCTCACGAACTCTTCCTCCGTGAGGCTCCCGGACGAGCGCAGTTCCGCGAGCTTGGTCAGCTCATCACTCAGAGTCATGGTGCACACTCCCTTTCATTCGTAGCTAGAACACCGCATCCCCCGACAAGTTGCAGGCGGCACTATAATGAGTCATATGGTCATGAGCCTCACCGGCCGCGTGCACACGAGCTGATCGGCTGCCGTCCGCGCGGCCTACAGGTATTTCGTGACCCCCTGAAATTCCTTGATCAAGGCTCTGATTTCCCGCGGCATCGATTCCGAGGTCTCCTCCACGCAATGGTGGATGTGATCCTTGATCAGCTCCTTCTTGGCGTTCGCGATCGCCTTCTCGACCGCGTGCAGCTGCTGCGTGAGTTCCATACAAGGCCGCCCCGCTTCCATCATTTCGATCACGCCGGCCAGGTGCCCTTGGGCCCGCTTCAAACGTGTCGCGATCTCGGGAAACTTGTGCATCTGTAACAACTCCGTCATATATCCTATCCCCCTAGACAGGATAACCCAGACCGCTTAGGATCGCGAGCGCCGTCGAGGGGGGATTTCATGCCGATTCACGATCACGAGCCGTCGTTCCAAGGCAAGGCCTTCCTGTGGGGCGGCATAGCGCTGGGCGCCCTGTTTCTGGCCGGGATGCTCACCCATGGGTTTGGCCTGTTCAGCGGCCCCGGCAAGACCGAGGAGGTGCCCGCGCTGATGGTGCGCCAAGGCGACCGGATCGTCGTGCCGGAAGGGTCTGCCCTGCGCAAGGCGTTGACCGTGGAGCCGGCAACGGCGCGGCCGGTGAACGCCCAGCTGGCGCTGCCGGCGGTCGTAGAATCCGATCCCGCACGCACCGCGGCGGTGCTGACGCCGCTCTCCGGGCGGTTGGTCTCCCTCAAGATCGCTTTGGGCGATCGGGTCAAGAAGGGCCAGGTGCTGGCCGTCATCGATTCCCCCGATCTCGGGCAGGCCTACGACGATGACGCCAAGGCAGCGGACACCTTGAGGCTGGCCGACAAGAACCTGGAGCGCCAGGTGGGGCAGCACGGGATCGGCGCGTCCTCCGACAAGGATCTGGACCAGGCGAAAAGCGACCGCGCCCAGGCGCTGGCCGAATACACCCGCACGCAGGCGCGGCTGAAGATGTTGGGCGCTTCCGCCGACAGATCACATCTTCTGGTGGTGGCCGCCACCATGAGCGGCAGCATCACCGCGCTCTCGGTTGCGCCCGGCGACATGATCAATGACCCGACCCAGGCGCTCATGACCATAGCCGACTTGAGCACGGTGTGGGTCACCGCCCTGGTCCCGGAAAAGGACGTGAGGGCCGTCCACAAGGGCCAGAGCGCCGAAGTAACCCTGTCCGCCTATCCGGACAAGGTGCTTCGCGGCAAGGTGCTATTCGTCTCGGACGTGATCGAGGCCGACTCCAGGCGCAACAAGCTGCGCATCGCTTTCGCGAACGGCGACACCCTGCTGAAGCCGAACATGTTCGCGACAGTCACCGTCACAGGCCCGGATCGCACCGAAATCGTGGTGCCGAGCTCCGCGCTCCTCATGAACAACGACCGCACCAGCGTGTTCGTCGCGACGGCCCCTTGGACCTTCGAGCGCCGCACCGTCGATCCCGATCTCGGCGATGGGGCGACCGTCGCCATCCGCTCCGGCCTCGCCGCCGGCGACCAGGTCGTCGTCAAGGGCGGAATCCTCCTCAATGATTGATCAGTTCGTCGGCTTCTGCCTGCATCGGCGCGTCGCGATCATCATCATCGCGGTGCTGCTCTCGGCGTTCGGCGTGTACGCCTGGGAGACTCTCTCGGTCGAGGCCTATCCCGAGCTCGGCGACGTGGCGGCGCAGGTGACGACGCAAATTCCGGGGCTCGCCGCCGAAGAGGTGGAACAGCTCGTCACCGTACCGCTCGAGCGCCAAATCAACGGCACGCCCGGGCTCCTGCTGATGCGCTCCTCCAGCACCTTCGGCCTGTCGCTGATCACGGTGCTGTTTCGCGACGGCTACGAAGACTACTGGGCACGGCAGCGGTTGACGGAACGCATCAATCAGGCGGTGCTGCCCGCCGGCGCCACGCCCTCGCTCGATCCCGTGGCGGGACCCGGCGGCGAGATCTACCGATACACACTCGAGTCCAACACCAAGAATCTGCAGGAACTATCCGAGATCCAGCGCTGGATCGTGATTCCGGCGCTGAAGTCCGTCCCGGGGGTGGTCGATGACACGAACTTCGGCGGCTTCACCACGGAGTATCAGCTCAACCTCGATCCGAAACAGCTGACGCACTACTCCCTCGGCATCACCGACGTGATCAACGCCATCAACAACAACAACACGAACGCGGGCGGCGGCCGCGTGTCGCGCGGCGACCAGAGTTACGTGATCCGCGGGGTCGGCCTGATCCACAATCTCGAAGAGATCGGCTCGATCGTCGTCACGCAGGTGAACGGCGCGCCGGTGCTGGTGCGCGACCTCGGGCGCACCACGCTGAGCCACCAGGAGCGCGAAGGCATCCTCGGAAAGGATTCGAATCCCGACACGATCGAGGGCATCGTGCTGATGCTCAAGTACCAGAATCCCTCGCAGACCCTGCGCGGCGTCCACGAGAAGGTCAAAGCGCTGAATGCCAAGCTCGCGGCGAGCGACGTACGGATCGTGCCGTACATCGACCGGGACGATCTGGTGCACGCCACCATCCACAAGGTCGGTCAGACCATCCTCGAAGGGATCACGCTCGTCTTCCTGATCTTGATCCTGTTCCTCGGCAGCCCGAAGAGCGCCGTGGTCGTCGCGGTCAGCATTCCTCTCGCGCTGGTGTCGGTATTTTCGCTGTTGAATCTCACCCACGTGTCGGCGAACCTCCTGTCGCTCGGCGCCATCGACTTCGGCATCCTGGTCGACGGCGCCATCGTCGTGACCGAGGCGGTACTGCGCCGGCGCGAGGCGATGCCCAACGAGGAGCTGAGCGAGAGCGAGGCCAAGGCCGCCACGCTCCAGGTCACCCGCCCGATCTTCTTTGCGAGCCTCATCATCATCACCGCCTACCTGCCGCTATTCTCGTTCGAGCGCGCCGAGGCCAAGCTGTTCACGCCGATGGCCTACACCATGGGCTATGCGCTGTTTGGCGCGTTGCTGACGGCGCTGGCGCTCGTGCCGGGGCTTGCCTACATCGCATTCCGCAAACCCGGCCGCGTTTACCACAACCGCTGGCTCGAGCGGTTGACGGTGCGGTACGACCGGATTCTCGCCAAGTGTCTCGATCAGCCGCAGATCATTTACGGAGTGGTGATTTTCGCGCTGCTCGCGGTGGTCGGTCTCGGTGCGACCGTCGGTCGCGATTTTCTGCCCGACCTCGACGAAGGCGCCCTCTGGCTGCAGGTGCAGATGCCCACCGGACTCGCCCTGAACAAGGCGAGCGACATGGCGAGCGAACTGCGTCGCGCCGTATTGAAATACCCGGAGGTGTCCTATGTCGTGACCCAAACCGGGCGCAACGACGATGGCACGGACCCCTGGACCATGTCCCACATCGAGTCGCCGGTGGGCCTGAAGCCCTACGACACCTGGCCCGCGGGGGAGTCCAAGAAGCAATTCGTCGACAAGATGGCCGCGAACCTCGCCCGGGACCTGCCGGGCTTCTCGATCGGCATCAGCCAGCCCATCATCGATGGCGTGAACGACATGATCGGCGGCGCGCACAGCCCGCTGGTCATCAAGATCTATGGCGACGATCTCAACGAGCTGCGCCGCATCGGCGGGGAGATCGTGGACGTGCTCTATTCCATCCAGGGAACCTCGAGCGCATCGGTGTTCCAGGAGCCGCCGATTCCCCAGATCGAGGTCAAGCTGGATCACGCGAAGGCCGCGCGTTACGGTGTGAACATGACCGACGTGCAGAACGTCATCCAGACGGGAGTTGGCCAGGCGCCCGTTTCGACGGTCTACGTCGGCGAGCGCACCTATCCGTTGACGATCCGGTACACGGCGGACACGCGCAATTCGCCGGATGCGCTCGGAAACCTTCTGGTGAACACCTCGGGGGGTGCTCAGATACCGCTGTCCCAACTGGCCGACATCCGCGAGCGCTCGGGGGAAAGCACGGTGACGCGCGAGAACGGCCAGAGAAATCTGACCATCCGCATCGACAACCGCGATCGGGATCTCACCTCGTATCTCGAGGAGGCGCAGAAGAAAATCGATGCACGCGTGCACTTCGACCGGAACAAGATCCGCCTGGAATGGGGTGGTCAGTTCGAGAACCAGCGCCGGGCGGAGGCGCGGCTGCTGGTGATCCTCGGCCTGGTGATGGGCATGATGCTGATCTTCCTCACCGTGGGCCTCAAATCGTTCAGGCAGGCGCTGCTGATTCTCGGCGTGGTGCCGCTCGCGACATTGGGCGGTCTGATCTCCCTGCACCTCACCGGCCAGAATCTCAACGTCGCGAGCGGCGTGGGATTCATCGCCCTGTTCGGCGTCGCCGTGCAGAACGGCATCATCATGGTGTCGAATCTGAACCGCATGCGTAAGTCCGGCCTGGACCTGCACGAAGCCATCATGCAGGGCGCGACCGAACGGCTGCGCCCGGTGCTGATGACGGCCACGGTCGCGACGCTCGGCATGTTGCCGGCCGCCATCCATACCGGCGTGGGGAGCGACGTTCAACGCGGCATTGCGACCGTGGTGGTCGGCGGCCTCGCAATTTCCACCATACTCACGCTGTTCGTACTGCCCTCGATGTATCACGTCATCGAGCACTGGGCCGAGCGGCGCCACGGACAGGCGCGGTGGGGCCAATGAGCTTTCCCCGCGCAATAGGGGTGGGGGCCGCGGTTGCCTTGGGGCTCACCGCCTGTGCCGTCGGGCCGAACTACCAGCGGCCCACGCCGCCGGCGGATTCCGGCTATGGAACGGCGCCGTCAGCCGGCGCGACCCATGCGGCCGAGGGGCCCGCCGGCAACGCCCAGCAATTCGTCGCCGGCAATGGATATTCCCGCCGAAGTGGTGGACGCTGTTCCAGTCGCCGCCGCTCGACCTGCTGATCGAGCGGGCGCTCAAGGGCAACCCCGACGTGGGAGCCGCGCAGGCGGCGCTCAAACAGGCGCACGAGCTGTATCTCGCGCAGAAGACCAGTTTCTTCCCCAACGTGCAGGGAAGCTTCGGCGGGGACCGCTCCGAGTATCCGGTGGGCACGCTGACCGCGCCCGCGAACTACGGCGAACTCGACCTACAGCCTGTACACCGCGCAGCTCACCCTGACCTACATGCCCGACGTGTTCGGCGCCACGCGGCGCGCGGTGGAAATGGCCAAGGCGCAGGAACAGAGCACCCGCTTTCAGCTCGAAGCCACCTACCTGACCTTGACCAGCAATGTCGCGGTGACGGCCATCACCGAGGCATCGCTGCGGGGCCAGATCAAGAGCACCGAGCGGCTGCTCGAATTGCAGCATCACCTCACCGAAGTCGCGCAGAAGCAGCGTGCGCTCGGCACCGCGAGCGACCTGGACGTGCTTGCGCAACAATCCGCGGAAGCGCTGATAGCGCAGACGCTGCCGCCGCTGCAGAAGCAGTTGGGGCAGACCCGCGATGCGCTGACGGCACTGCTCGGAAGGCTCCCGGCGGAGGAACCTTCCGAGACCTTCACCCTCGACCGGCTGACCCTCCCCGCGGATCTGCCGGTGAGCATCCCCTCCAAGCTCATCGAGCAGCGCCCCGACGTGCGGCAGGCGGAGGAAAATTTGCATGCCGCGTCCGCCGCCGTGGGCGTCGCGATCGCCGACATGCTGCCGCAGTTCGCGATCAACGCCGACGTGGGCTCGAGCGCCTTGACGGTGGGCCGCTTGTTCTCGCCGTACACCGGGTTCTGGGACGCCGGCGCCTCGTTGACCCAGACCTTGTTCGACGCCGGCGCGCTGCTGCACAAAAAGCGCGCGGCCGACGCGGCGCTCGATCAGGCCGGAGCGCAGTATCGCGCCGCCGTCATCCTCGCATGTCAGAATGTCGCCGATACGTTGCGGGCGCTGGCTGCGGATGCAGATGCGCTGCGCGCGAGTGTCGACGCAGAGAGCGCGGCGCGGCGCACCTGGGAGCTGGCGCAGCGTCAGCGCCAGCTCGGCACCATCAGCCCGGTGGCCGTATTCAACGCGGAGCTGACCCTCGCCCAGGCCGAATTGGCGGTGAGTCAGGCGCAAGCCAACCGGTTTTCAGACACCGTCGGACTGTTTCAGTCCCTCGGCGGCGGATGGTGGAATCGACGGGAGGAACCTCATTATGAACAACCTGGTCCTGCGGGAAAATAAGAGCGGCACCGCGATCCTGACGTTGAACCGTCCGGAGAAATTCAACGCACTCTCCAAGGACCTGTTCGAGGATCTCGAGGAGCACGTCGACACCATCGCGCGGGAAACCCGCACCATCGGACTCGTGATCCTGCGCGGCGCCGGTGCAACTTTCTCGGCTGGTTACGACATGCATGAAGTGCTCGCGCACGTCCGCGCGCACGCCAAGCCCCACTTTCACTCGGAAGTCATCCAGAAGCTCTCGGATCTGCCGCAGCCGGTGATCTCCGCGGTGCAGGGGCACTGCTCCACGGGGGCTCTGGAGCTCGCGCTGGCCGCGGACCTGATCGTCGCCGCGGAGTCCGCGCGCTTCTCGGACGTGTACGCGCGCTGGGGGCTCACGCCGGTGTGGGGGCTTTCCCTCAGGCTCCCGCATCGCATCGGCCGGGCAAAGGCGAGCGAGATGATGCTCACCTGCAGGAGCTACACGGGTGCGGAGGCGATGGCCATGCATCTCGCGAACTTCTGCTTCCCCGAAGAGCGCTTCGAGGCGGAACTGGCGCAGCTCGCGGACGACATACTTGCCAACTCCTGGTACGCCAACCAGGTAAACAAGCGCTCGCTCATCGCCATCGATGGGTTGGGCCTGCGCGAATCGCATGGACTGGAGCTGTTCAAGAACGAGGGACTGGCGCCGGATGCGGCGAAGCGGGTGGAAGGCTTTTTTCGCTCCGCGAAAGGACGGCGGACGCTAGCGCCTCCATGGGGCAGCACTCTAGCCCAGGCGGCGAGGTCTCGCCGAGTGCCGTGTCAGCCCGAACTGTAAACTCAGGGCATCGCACCCGCGTCTTGGCATGTTAGAAGACTCAAAGCAGCAAGACCGATTTTCCTATCAGGGAGTGCACCCATGTCGGAGAAGATGGCAACCAGTTACCCCGTCGATGGCGTGAACCGCGTGAAGCGGCGGCCTGACCGCGGCTTCTACGATCACGCGACCGTGCACGCGGTGCTGGACGCGGCGGCCATGTGCCACGTCTCCTACGTCGTGGATGGGAATCCGTTCTGCACGCCCACGCTGTTCTGGCGCGAGGGGAGCCGCCTGTACTGGCACGGCAGCAATTCGAGCCGGATGTTGCGAAATCTTTCGGAAGGCCAGCCCACGTGCCTCACGGTTACACACCTCGATTCCCTCGTCCTGGCGCGCTGTGGTTTCAATCACTCCGCCGACTATCGGTCGGTGATGGCTTTCGGACATGCCCGCATCGTCGAAGAACCGGCGGAGAAGCGGCGCGCGCTCGTCATGATGGTGGACCGCTTCTTCCCCGGACGCACCGCACAGCTGCGTGCGAGCACGCAGAAGGAAATCAATGCGACCACGGTCGTCATGATGGAAATCGAGCGGGCATCGGCGAAGATCCGCGCCAAGGGAGTTGCCGATGACGACGAGGACTACGCATTGCCCATCTACGCCGAGCGCTTGCCCGTGCGGACCGTGATCGGGGCACCGGAAGCCTGTCCGCGAGTGCTACCCGGCGTCGATCGGCCGCGCAATCTCGACGGCTATCGCGCCGGGCGCCCGCTCGAGGAGGCGGTCACGGAGGCGCACGCCGTAGCGTATCCAGACTAGCCCTGCGACAGCACGGGGCGGGCGTCCCGCAAGCCGGCTGCCAATGTTCTGAGTCAGTCGCGATCGGGCGCTCCCAGAGGGAAGAGCGGCCGGTACGGCCGCGCCTCCTCCACCGCGCGGGCGAAGGAAGATCGCGCCAGCAATCGCGAACGATAGGCGCGCAGCAGCGGGTACCCGTCAGCGATCCGATGGATCCAGTCCGCGTAAAACAACGACGGCGCGGCCGCGCAGTCCGCCAGCGTAAAGTCCGCGCCGGCTGCCCAGATCCTGCCGGCAAGCTCCCCTTCGAGCCACGCGTAAGCCCGCTCCAGCCTCTCCGCCGCGATGGCGAGTCCTTCTTCGCGCGCCGTCGGGACGCGCTTCAATGAGAGGGCGTGTGCATTCTTGTCAACTGGCGGCCGCCACGTCAGGGGAATCGAACGCCTCAGGCAAGAAAGTGGTCGACGAAACCGCGGGTGCTCTCCCAGATGGCCTTCCTTCGGGCAAGGACGGCGCGACCCTGTTCGGTGATCCGGTAATACCGGCGAGGGGGTCCCGAATAGGAGGGAACGATGCGACTGCTGAGCAGTCCGCCTGCAGACAGGGCGCGCAGGACCGGGTAAATGGTGCCTTCCTTGAAGACAGGCGCGCCGTCATGGGCCGCAGCCAATCGCCTGGTGATTTCGTAACCGTACAGATCCTCGGGACTGCGCTCGAGCACCGCGAGCAGCACCAAGCTCACCAGGCCTCCGTTGAGATCCTTTTGGAACTTCTTCGCCTGACTATCATCCATTGGCTAATATTATGGAGTGCACAATACCGCTAAGCAACCAGTATTAGTGAGTATCTATTACCAGCCTCCACGTCATCTGGCGCAAGTGGATTTTCAAATCGGCTCGGGCACACTAGGCACCCTCTTCAACCTGGGCGGAGCCCAAACCCTATGTGCGGAATCGTCGGTGTGGTGGCGGAGCGAAATGCCGTACCCATTCTCATGGAGGGCTTGCGACGCCTCGAATATCGGGGTTACGACTCAGCCGGCGTGGCGGTTCTCAGCGCCGACCACCAATTGGAGCGCCGTCGCGCTCTCGGGAAGGTGAAGGCGCTGCAGGACAGCCTGGACGCCGATCCGGTCGCGGGACATGTCGGCATTGCGCATACGCGGTGGGCAACCCACGGCCTGCCGACCACCCGCAACGCTCATCCGCACATATCACGCGATGGCATCGCCATCGTGCATAACGGCATCATCGAAAATCACGAGGCACTGCGCGCCGGGCTCATCGATCTCGGCTACGAATTCACCTCCGAGACGGATACCGAAGTCATCGCCCATCGCATTCACCACCACGCGGCGGATTCCTCGGGCCTGTTCGAGGCGGTGCGCAGGACGGTCGCGGAACTCGACGGCGCCTATGCGCTCGCCGTCATCTCGGCGGCGGATCCGGACGCCATCGTGCTCGCATGCGAGGGTTGTCCCGCGGTCATCGGCCTCGGCATCGACGAGAACTTCATGGCTTCGGACGTGGCCGCGCTTCTGCCCGTCACCCGGCGCTTCATGTTCCTGGAAGAGGGCGACGTCGCGGAGATCCGGCGCAAATCCATCAATATCGTCGACCCGGCAGGAAACCCGGTGACGCGTCCGGTGCTGGAAAGCGAATTGCCGGCCGATGCGGTGGAGCGAGGTCAATACCGGCATTTCATGCTCAAGGAGATCCACGAGCAGCCGCGCGCCATCGCCCAGACGCTCGAAGAGCGCGTATCCGGGGCGCGATTGCTCGAGGCGGCATTCGGGCCGACCGCGGCGGCCGTATTCAAGCGGGTGAAGGCCGTGCACATCGCCGCCTGCGGCACGAGCTATCACGCCGGCCTCGTGGCCGCCTACTTCCTGGAGCAGGTTTGCCGCATCCCCGCCCGCGTGGAGATCGCAAGCGAATACCGCTACCGCAATCCCGTGGTGCTGCCGGACACGCTGTTCGTCACCCTCTCCCAGTCCGGCGAAACCGCCGATACCCTCGCGGCCTTGCGCAACGCGAAGCGCGCGGATTATCTATCCACGCTCACCATCTGCAACGTCGCCGAGAGCTCCATGGTGCGCGACTCGGAGCTGGTTCTCCTGACGCGGGCGGGCCCGGAGATCGGCGTCGCGTCCACCAAGGCGTTCACCACGCAGCTGACGGCGCTCGGCATGCTGGTGGTGGCTCTCGCGAAAAACCGCGCGAACGGAGCCGAGCTCGAGCGTGAGCTGATGGTGCAATTGCTGCAATTGCCAGGATTGGTCGAGAAGACGCTGGCGCTGGACGATCAAATCCGCGCCCTGGCCGAGGTCTTCGCGGAAAAGCACCACGCGCTGTTCCTTGGGCGCGGACCGCTGCACGCCATCGCGATGGAAGGCGCGCTGAAGCTCAAGGAGATCTCCTATATCCACGCCGAGGCCTACGCGGCCGCCGAACTCAAACACGGTCCGCTGGCGCTGGTCGACGAGCACATGCCGGTGATCACGGTGGCGCCGAACAACGAGCTTCTGGAGAAGCTCAAGTCAAACCTGCACGAGGTGCGCGCCCGCGGCGGCCAGCTCTATGTGTTTGCCGACCCCCAGGCGCACATGCAAAGCGCGGAGGGTGTGAACGTCATCCAGATGCCGGCGCCGGCGAGCATTCTGCAGGCGCCCGTGGTGTTCGCGGTGCCGATGCAGCTGCTCGCCTATCACGTGGCGGTGCTCAAGGGGACCGATGTCGATCAGCCGCGGAACCTGGCGAAGAGCGTGACGGTCGAGTGAGGGGATTCGTCAGCCGCGCCGGCTGAATCAGAGCGGATACCGCCCCGAGGGCAGCCGCAGCAAATCCTTCACGACCGGAGGCGCGAACTCGCACCATTCGATGCCGACACCGTGCGACGGCTTGCGGGACACCCGCGCCTTGACCACATAAGAGCCCGCGGATGACGAGGTGGGCGCGATGCGAACTGCGATCAACGCGTGAAGATGGAGGTCGACGCCGGATTGCAGGAGTGCGCCGCTCAAGCTGATATTCTTGAGATGGCCGTCCACCTCGGCGCGCCCCTCCTCCAGCACCTCCACAGGGAGATCGACGCGGACCCTCTCGCCCCAGCGATGCTCCGATCCGAGAGGCAGATGCACCATCATCTTGTTCATGGCGCTCCTAGCTACGCTTACGGAGGCGCGTGACGGCCGCGGCGAGAGCCAAGGCCGTCGATTTTCCAGGGAGGACTCGGGCAAGCGCCTTGCGAAGGCGGCTGCGCCTCGGCGCCGCAACGGCAACCTCCGTCCAAGAAACGCTCCTGAGAACGCGTTGACCGACTTTGGAGGGCAGATCCTGCAGCAGCATCGATGGAGCTTCCACTGATCGAACCCCTTGAAGTTTGCGGCACGGAGCGCAGGCCGACCGTTCGGTATCCCACATAAGGTCCATTTCGACAGTCACGCAATCATACGGTCGTGACCGCCATCCTGCGGGCCATCAAGTCCGCGAGGTCTGCCGGGCTCATGGGGCGACCGAAGTAGTAGCCCTGCGCCTCGGTACAAACCATTTGTCGCAGAACCGACACCTGATCCTTGCTCTCGACCCCTTCCGCCACCACCCGCATTTTCAAGCTCCTGCCCATTTGGATGATGGCGCTGACGACGCCGGCATCCGCCGCGTCCGTGATGAGATCGTGTACGAAGGATTTGTCCACTTTCAAGGTATCGACCGGGAAGCGCCTCATGTAGCTCAAACTCGAATATCCAGTCCCAAAGTCGTCCAACGCGATCTTGACGCCGAGTTGCTTCAGAGACCTGAGAACGAGATCGGTTGTCCTCGACTCCTGCATGAGGAACGTCTCGGTGAGCTCCAACTCGAGAAATCTCGGATCAAAACCGGTATCCGCCAATATTTCGGCAACCCCGGCGACGAATTCCTTCGACCGCAACTCGACGGCCGACACGTTCACACAAAGCCTCAACGGCATCGCGCCCGGCTTCTGCCATGAGCTCGCCTGCCTGCAGGCCTCGCGCAGCACCCACCGGCCGATCGGGACGATCAATCGGGATTCCTCCGCGATGGCCATGAATTCGGACGGCAGCAGCAGCCCGCGGGTCGTGTGATGCCACCGCAGCAGCGCCTCCACACCCGACCAGACGCCGGTCGCCAGATTCATGATCGGTTGGTAGTGCAACTCGAGCTCGCGCCGCGCGACGGCGTAGCGCAGCCCCGTCTCGAGCAGCTGGCGCTCGTTCGCACCCGAGTTCAGCTCCTGGCGGTAAAACTGAAAATTGTCCCTGCCCAGGCCCTTGGCTTCATACATCGCAGAATCGGCGTTCCTCAACAGCACCTCCACCTCGGCGCCGTCACCGGGGAAAATGGCGATACCGATGCTCGACGATATATGCATTTCCTGTCCATCGATGACGCTCGGGACCCGCAGGCTATTGAGAATCTTGTCCGCGGAAATGGCCGCATCCTCGGCATGCGCGACCTCCGACAATACGATCACGAATTCGTCGCCACCCAGACGGCATACCGTGTCAGACGCCCGAACGCATTCGATCAACCGCTTGGCGACCAGCTGCAACAGGCGATCGCCCACCGCGTGGCCCAGCGAATCGTTGATGTGCTTGAACCGGTCGAGGTCCAGATACAGCACCGCGAGCACCGTGCTGTGCCGCTTCGCCGCCAGCAACGCCTGCGTGAACAAGTCGTTCAGCAGCAATCTGTTCGGCAGATTGGTCAAGCTGTCGTGCTGGGCGAAATAGGCCAGCCGATGGGTGAGCGCCCGGGTCGTGCTGACATCGTGGAAGACCATCACGGCCCCCACGATGGCGCCGCCTCGATCATGAATCGGTGCCGAGGAATCCTCGATGGGGAGCTCTTCGCCGTCGCGCCGAACCAAGATGCATGAGCTTGGCAGCGCGATGGTGGTGTCATAAAGCGCGGCCGCCTTCATCGGGTTCAAGATCCCCGCCCCCGTTGCGGAATCAATGATCCTGAGCACGATCTCGAAGGGTTGGCCAAGCGCCTCGGCACGGGGCCAGCCGGTCAGCCGTTCCGCGACAATGTTGAGATACGACACGTTTCCCGAGACATCCGTGCAAACCACCCCATCGCCGATGGAATTGAGGGTTATCTGCGCGCGCTCTCTTTCGTTGAACAGCGCGTCGGCGACATTGGCCCGATCGAGGACCGCGGCCAGGGTCTTCGGCAACACATAATCGTCCACACGCTCCTTCAAGATGAAATCCTGGGCGCCCTTCAGGAGAGCCGCCTTTGCGACCGCCTGGTCGCAAGCCGCACTCAGAATGACGATGGGAATGACCGGGGAGGCCAGATAAAGCCGATCGACAATTTCCATGCCGGTCCCGTCAGGCATGCAGAGGTCAACGAGAATGACGGCGATGCCGTCCGAAGCAGGACTCAATTGCCGACCCGAGCGCAATCGCTCCAGCCCGAGCGCGCAGGTTTGCACCCATTCGATTTCGTAGCGCTTGTGTTCCGACAATGCATCGCGGACCGATCCGGCGCCTTGAACATCGGCTTGGATCAACAACACGTGAACTGCCATGGGTCCCTCCGTGCAGGCTAACGTGGCAGCAGCCTACACCCGGCCGTGGAGGCATCGTCTGTTCGTTACCGTACCCAACCCGTGGCGATACGCTTTCCTAGGGGTTTCCCCGCGGCTATGGCGGGTCGTGGCAGACGGCTTCCATGTTGTGCCCATCGGGATCGAGAACGAATGCGCCGTAGTAGTTCTCGTGGTAGTGCGGTCTCAATCCGGGCGGTCCATTATCGCGGCCGCCCGCCGCAAGCGCGGCATGATAAAACGCGTCGACCAGCTTGCGGCTGGGCACGCGAAACGCCACGTGGACGGCAGGAACATTCGGGTTACCCTTGGCGATCCAAAAGTCGGGCTTGGGCGGCTCGCCGAACCCCGCAACATCCGTGCTGCCGGTGACCGCCGCCGGAAACTCGGCCAGCAGGCGATAGCCGATGGACCCCAGCGCCTCCAGGTAGAATCGCCTGCTACGGGGATAATCGCTGACGCTCACTCCGGTGTGGTCGATCATGAGTCATGACTCCGTGCTCGATAATTCGGGCCTACAGTCGATATGATCCAGATTCAAGCCAAGGAGATCAATGTGCACATCGCCCGTTCGAAACGGCCGGCGCGCAAGCGCGCGAAGCGGCCAAACCGGCGAGCCGCCCCCGCTGCATTCGGCGCCGCATATTTCGAGAGGTTCTACCTGAGCCCGGCCACCCGGGTCACCGATGCCGGCGAGATGCGCACCCGGGCCCGCCTGATCGCCGCCGTGCTGGCGCAGGCCGCGATCCCGGTGCGCAGCATTCTCGACGCCGGTTGCGGCATCGGGCTTCTGCGCGCGCCCTTCGCCCAGGAGTTGCCGCGCGCCCGGTATACCGGGCTCGACGCGAGCGAATATCTTTGCGAGCGCTATGGATGGGTGAGGGGCTCGGTTGCCGACCATGCTCCCGCGCGGCCGAGCGACCTGGTCGTCTGCTACGATGTGCTGCAATACCTCGACGACCGCGAGGCCGCGCGCGCGATCGCCAATTTCAAGCGCCTTACCCGCGCGGCGCTCTATGTCTCCGCCTTGACCCGCGAGGATTGGCGTGAGCATTGCGATCGCACCCTGACGGATCGCGCGGTGCACCTGCGCGCCGGTGATTGGTATCGACGGCGGCTCGCCCGGGACTTCCGCTATCTCGGCTTCGGCGTCTGGCTTCGCAAGGACGTGACCGCGATCCTGTGGGATATGGAGAGGCGTTAACCGCTCAGAGCGCTGCCTGGATCCAATCGACCAGGGCGGCGTGGACCGGCTCGCCCACACCCAGGTCGCTGCGGGCGTCGTTGATGAACGATACCAGGACGTAGGTCTTTCCCGATGCAGCGGTCACGTAGCCGGCGACTGCGGTGACGCCATCCAGATGACCGGTTTTCAGCCGCACCGAGCCCGGGGCGGTCTTCTGCATTCGATTTCGCAGGGTGCCGTCGACCCCCGCGAGCGGCAGCGAGGCGAGGAATTCGGGGGCCCAGCGGCTGCGATACGCAAAACGCAGCAGCGTCGCCATCTGCAAGCGCGGAGATCCGGGCGTTGCGCGAAAGGCCGGAGCCGTTGTCGACCACCACATCGGCGAGCGGCAGGCCGCGGTCGTGCGACCAATCCGCAATGGCCCGCGCGCCCTTGTCGAGCGTGGCCGGAGCACCGTAGCGATCCGCGCCGATGGTCAGGAAGACATGACGCGCCATGAGATTGTTGCTGTATTTGTTCGTCAGGCGTATCACTTCGCCGAGGGTCAGGGATTCGAAGCTCAACAAGGACTGCGCGTCCGGGCGGCGCCGCCGCGATGCGCATCGCGCCTGAGAACTCGCCGCCGGATTCGCGCCACAGCTCGACGAAGGTGCCGAAGGCGTAGCTCGGAGCTTTGAGCATCACCCGCGTGATGGCGCGATCGAGGCACTCCCCCGACAGGTCACCGGAGAATACGGCGCGATCCGATTCCGCCGAGGACACCTCGAAGTCCACCCGGGCCGCGGCTCCGCTGCAGCGTCCCGCCACGAAAGCGATCCGGTTATCGATGGCGAGATTGACCGGCGCCGGCGTCGCGACGATGTCGACGCTGCGCGTGGCGGCATTCGGAGCCATGCGGAACTCCACGGACTGGAAATTCACCATGAGCGCATCCGGCTCGACGTTATACGAGCGGTTGGGGCGGCCGTCGAACGCCCCGGGATCTTCCGGCGGCAGCGCAAACGCCGTGTCGTCGACCACGATATCGCCGCCGATGGTGCGGATCCCCTTCGCGCGCAATGCATGCACGAAACTCCACCAGCGCTCCAGGGTCATGTACGGGTCTCCGCCGCCCTTGAGGATGAGATCCCCCCGTAACACGCCCTCCTCCAGGGTGCCGCGCACCAGCGCGTCCGTATGCCAGGTGTAAGCGGGTCCCAGAAGATCCAAGCCCGCGAAAGTCGTCACGAGCTTCATGGTGGATGCGGGACTGCGGAGCGTCTCCGCATTCAAGCTCGCGACCATGCGCCCCGAATCCATGTCGAGCACCGCGAAACTCGCCGAAGTCGGTGCAAGCCGACCGGTGGCGAGCGCGTGGGCTACCGGGGCGGGTATGACCCCCGTCGAGGCGGAGGCCGCGGACGCCGCCAGCAGCCCTGCCGCGCAACAGGCCAATAGCCGATGAACCGCATGCTTCATCATCGCAACACCACGCTTCGCCACGCTCCCGATCTCCAGCGCAGAAACAACATCATTCCCAAGCAACATACATAAACCAGCGCGGCGATCCATCCGCCGACCGCTCCGAGCCCGTACTGCGGCAGCCAATGCACCCACCCGTCGCCCGATTGAAACGAGAGCGCGTGCGCCAGCGGCACGAACAGCGCCCACGACAGCGCGAGCACCATGATCGACGGCACGCGGACGTCGCCGGCCCCGCGCAGGCACGCGCCGCTCGCTATGTTGAAGCCGTCGAACAACTGATACCCGGCGGCGATCCAGAGCAGCACGTAGCCCTTCCCGGCCACTTCCGCGGCCTGCGGATCGGCCGCGTTGGTGAACCAGGGCATCAGCCATCTTCCCGCCGCCGCCACGATCACGCCGATCAAACCCATGTAGGCGACGGCGAGGGCGATGATGCCGTTGCCGACTTTGTACGCCCAATCCAATCTGCCGGCGCCGATGGCCTGGCCCACCAGGGTCGTGCCCGCCATCGCGATTCCCACGGCGGGCATGTAGCAAAAGGAGGTGAGCACGAGCACGATCTGGGTCGAGGCGCCGTCGACGTTGCCCAGACGCACCTGCATGAGCTGAAACAGAGCGAATCCCAGGATGTCGGCCGCATACAGGAGCCCCATGGGAAATCCCAGCTGGAACTGCGTCACGAGCGCCCGCAAGTCGAGCGGGTAGGTCCGACTCGAGCGGTAGCGCCGGCGGGTCCGGCCGCCGAGAAAGCCGGCGAGCGCGGCGATCAGGCCCACGAGCTGCGCCGCGCCGGTTGCCCAGGCGGAACCGGCGACGCCGAGTCCGATCCCGAAGATGAACAACTGGTTGAACGCTGCATTGATCACCGCAACGGCCAACGTGACGCGCAGCGTGATGGTCGGCCGCCCGATCCCGTTGAAGAAGCCGAGAACCGAGTAGAGCGCGATCCCCAGGGGCGCGCAGAGGATTCTCGGGAACCAGTATTGGAGCGCAAGATCCAGCGTGGCTGGCGCAATGCCGAAGGGCGAGAAGATGGCCCTGCCGCTCCACGCCAGCGCGGCAAACACGGGCATGGTGAAGAGCGCGGCCCAAAGAGCGGTCCACGTGGCTTGCGAGGCGCGCGCCAGGCGCTGCGCGCCGTAGGACTGGGCCACGAGAGTCTGCACGGACAAACCCACGCCGCCGAAGAGCAGGATCAAGACGAGGACCGGCCAGTAGACCGCCCCCATCGCCGAGGTCGCCGCCGGGGACAGGCGCCCGACGAACCAGGTATCGGTTGCATTCAGCACCGCTTGCACGGCACTGTTGAGCATGAAGGGGAGCGCGAGTCCGGCAACCGCCACGTAGTCCAGGCGCACGCGCCCGCTCGAGCTCAGCCGCTGACCCGGCGCGAGTTCTGTCGATGGCGGAGGCGACGGCGCGTCGATCGAGTCCACTGATGTATTCCCTGCGGCGAGCCGGCGAGGTTACCAGGCATGAGCAAGAATGTAGAACGCACCATCAACGCAACCCTGACGGCGCGCGAGCTGCCGGGCGGGGCCTGGCAATTGTCGAGCGTCGGGCAGGCAGGGGTCGACATCATCCTGCGCGGAACGGACCCGGATGCGCGCGCCGACCTGACCGGCCTTCGCGCGAGCAGGGCGCTGATCGTGTGGAATGGCACCGGGAACCGGCACGGCGCCACCGTGACGCTGACCACGGCGGGCGGCACCCGCCAACTGCGCGCGCGCACCGTGATCCTGCACGAGTCCAGGACGCTGCTCTACGATGGGCTGCCCCTGGTCCGGCTGGACGATGCGGCCCGACGATTCTGGCGCCGTGTGTTCTGGTTGGTGCGCATTCCGGGCGGCCGCCGTCTTCTCGGTCTGGTGGCGCGACGATCCGGAGGCGCAAAGTAGCCCGAACGGCGAACTGCATCACAGGCCCCGGCGCATTTTGTAAATCCCCCGCGCCGACCCTGCGATTCCCCATTAAGTTACGCCGGGAACTGCGACGCGGGTCGCGGCCGGGAAGCGCCAATTCCCTCACATTCGCGCAGGGAGAATCATATTCGTCCATTACCCTGAGAGCGGCGCCACCAGTGCTGGATATCAAACCATTCGACGCCGAACCGGATTCGGCCTCGGCTTCATTCGAGCCGTACGGCCGACTGCTGCGGATGCTCATGCCGAGCCTCAAGGGGGTGTTGGTCCACGATGCTCTCGGCAACGTCGCGTGGGCCTCGGAGGACTGGGATCTCGGCGATGAGCCCGATGTCGTGAAGGAGGCGATCGCCGGCGCGATCACCGACCCGCACGAATTCCCGGGCGTCGTCCGCCACGATGCGGACAGCGCGGTGTATTCGTTCGCCCTGCGCGGCGAGCACGTGGATTCGCTGGGAGTCGTCAGCCTGCTCGTGCGTCTCTCGGGCGCGCGGCGCACGGAAGCGCGTCCGCTCTCTTACATACGCCAGCTCGTGCAACCGGCCCTCGAATGCCTGCGCCGCGAATTGGCGCTGCGTTCCAAGCTAGGATCGCGCGAGCGCGATCTCGACGTGCGCGAGCGTGATTTGTCGCTCATGCTCGAAATGTCGTCGACTCAATCCGCGACGGGTGAGGCGGACGAGTTTGACCTGATCCTCAAGACGGCCATGGAGCACATGGACTGCGCGCTGGTTGCGCTCTGGGTCCCCGACAAGAACATCGGCCTGTCGATGACCCGCAGCGGAAACCCGATGTCCCCCGAATCGCTGCTCCGCGCACAACAGCATCTGATGGCTTGGATGCAGCTGCAGCAGCGCACCATCGTCGTCAACCACATCTCCAAGGTGGCGAGCGATGTGGCCGCCCCCTACAAGATCCTGGCATGCCCGGTGCGCCACCCCTCCGAACGGGTGATGGGCGTGATGGCGCTCTTCAATCCCGCGAGCGCCCACGATTTCGATTCCCATCAAACCCGCGTTGCCGAGCTGCTGGCGAAAAAAGTGACCGTCATCATCCAGGCTCAGTACGATGCCGGCACCGGTCTCATGACCCGCCATGCCTTCGAACGCCAGGCCAAGTCGCTGCTCTCGGCGGCGACCGAGTCGGCCGCGCATTCCATTCTCTATCTGGACATCGACCGCCTGCACGTGATCAACGAAACCTTCGGCATGCACGTGGGGGATGACGTGATCGTCAGCGTCGCCGAGTGCATGGCGAAGGAATTGCCTCCGAAGGCGCTGTCGGCGCGCATCTCCGGCGACCGGCTTGCGGCGCTGATCCCGGACAGCGGGATGGAGGCGGCCGCCAAGCTTGCGGAGCGCATCCGCGCAGCGGCCGCGGCCATCGTGCCCCGCGCCGGCCAGGGGTCGTTCGAAGTCTCGGTCTCCGTGGGTGTCGCGCCGGTCGGGCGCGCCGAAAACGCGCTGGCGCATGCCCTGGCCACCGCGGAAATAGCCTGCAAGGCGGCCAAGGACCGCGGACGAAACCGAGTCGAGGTGTTCCAGGACTCGGATCAGAGCATCATCCGGCGCCATACCGACATCCTGGTGATCGGCAAGCTTCGCGATGCGCTGGGCAACGACAGTTTCCGCCTGGATGCACAACCCATCCTGCCCCTGCGCGGCAATTACGGGCGACCCCGGTTCGAATTGTTGATCCGCATGCTGGGCGACCGGGGCGAGATCATCCCGCCCTCGAAGTTCCTGTCCTCCGCCGAACGTTATCAGCTCATGCCGACGGTGGATCGCTGGGTCGTGCACCGGGCCTGCGAGCTGCTCGGCGAGCACAGTGCGGCGGTGGGAGAGGACATCGCGCGATTCGCGATCAATCTCTCCGGCCAGTCGCTTCAGGACGACAGCTTCCTCGCGTACGTGGTCGAGGAGATCCGGGCGAGCAAGCTGCCGCCGAATGTTCTGTGCTTCGAATTGACCGAGACCGCCACGATCGGAAATCTCGAGAAGGCGCAGCACTTTCTGCGGACCCTGCAGGACCTCGGGTGCCAGTTCGCGCTGGATGACTTCGGAACGGGCGTGAGTTCGCTCGCCTATTTGAAGGATCTGTCGGTCAACTATCTGAAGATCGACGGCAGCTTCGTGCGCGATTCGCTCAACAACACGCGCAGCGAATCCATGATCAAGGCCATCGCACAGTTGGCGAAGGTCATGTGCATGGAGACCATCGCGGAATACGTCGAAACCGATCAGCTGCGCGCGCGCATGGCCGATCTGGGTGTGGACTATGGCCAGGGATTCGCCATGGGGAAGGCTCAGCCGCTGAACGACCTGCTGGCCGAATTGGCGATCTATGAGGCCACCGTGAATACCTGGGAGGGGATGACGCAACCGCCGCCTTCCGACCCGCAGACGCCCGCGTTGATCGTCACCCACTGAGTCCCAGGTGCGCAGGGGATCCCGGCCGCGGCAGCCCGCCCGCCCCCCTTTCTGTCGTCCAAAGTCTTACACGCTTTAGCAAGATATTGCCCTTGGAGCCGCGGCGCCGGGATGGCGGAATGAACGCGTCGTCACACAACCTAAGGCCTGCCCCATGTTGATTCTCACGCGACGCGCCGGCGAGGCGCTTCGAATCGGTGACGACATCGAGGTCACCGTCATGGCCGTCAATGGGTCCCAGGTTCGGATCGGCATCAACGCGCCGCGCGACGTGGCGGTGGACCGCGAAGAGATCGCCGAGCGCAAGCGGCGGGACCGCGAGGCCGAAAGGCCGGCGGGGACCCAGGGGATCAAGATCGCCGGAGCTCCCAAGCAGGACGCCAACGGGTCAAAGCCACGTCCGTAAGCGCCTGGGACGGGATCCTCTCCCCGACCGGGTTCGATGCCGCAATGTCAAGTTTTTGCACGCGCGCCAAGTACCGTTACACTTGCAGCGAATGCGATCCAAATCGCAGGTCGACACTCAACCAAGGTACGGAAACGCATGACGGCAACCTCGGCGCAGGCACCGGAACTTTCGGTGCAAACCTGGTTCAACTCGGACAGGCCCGTGAGCCTCGCGGCGCTGCGCGGGCGGGTGGTGGTGCTGGTCGCCTTTCAAGTGCTCTGCCCGAATTCGATCGCCGCCGCCATTCCTCAAGCCCGGCGGATCCATGAGACATTCGAGCCGACCGACGTGTCGGTGGTCGGCCTTCATGCCACGTTCGAACATCATCAGGCTTACAGCCTGGCGCTGCTCAAAGCCTTCATTCACGAATATCGCTTGAAATTCCCGATCGCCCTCGACAGCGCCAACACCGCCGGACCGATACCCCACACGATGGAACGCTACAACATGCGCGGTACGCCGAGCTTGGTGCTGATCGACCGCCAGGGCCTGATCCGCAAGCACGCCTTCGGGGCCACCGACGATCTCAGGATCGGCGCGGAAATCGGCGCGCTGACCCAGGAGGCGGTGTCCGCATCGGCGCTTGCGCCCGCCCGTGGCGCCCGCCGCCGCCGGCCGCCCGCCCGCGGCGGCCTAGCGAGCACCAGCGAGCTCGCGACGCCGGTGGGATGGAGACGAGCTCAGCGTGCCAGCGCGAACCGAATGCGTATCCGCGCGCGCCGCGCGACCGGCTTGGCATCGACGAGCACAGGCTTGTAACGCCATTGCAACAACGCGTCGATGGCCGCTCGATCGAACACCCCGCGCGGATTTGCGGCGTGCACCGTCGGGTCCTTCACCAATCCCGACTCGGCCACGGTAAATTCGAGCTCCACCCATCCTTCAATGGAGTCCTGGCGCGCTTTGAGCGGGTAATCGGGCTGCACGGACTTCACCAGCACGAGCTGACCGGCATCGATCACACCGTTCGGGGATGACGCCTGCGGCGCGGCCGTGTTCGCATGCTCGCTGCCCGCCGCGGCGGGATCCTCGCGCGAGGGCTGCTCCGTCGCCTGAGGAGCTTGGTCGACAGTCTTTGCCTGATGCTCCGCGGCGGCCAGCAGATGACGCAGGTTGTCGACATTCGTCGCCGAGGCGATTCCCTCGGCGGCATCGAGCCAACCCGCGGCGGCTTTGAAATCCCTGCGGTCCATGGCGCCGCGCGCCGCATTCAACAGCGCGAGAGCGAGCACCTCGCTCGCGCGGCCGGCGGCGTCGTTCGCAGGATCGCTCTTGAGCGCCTGTTGCACGTAGAAGCGCGCACTGTCGCTCTCAGGCTCGACCAGCCGCCCCTCTTGGAGGCGCTGCATGGCGAGCGCGGCGTCCCGCTCGGCCGGGTCCGGCGCAGCGCGACCGCCGTCGGGCTCTGCCTGCGCATTCGGATGGGCTGAATCGGGGGAAGCCTTGAGCCGACCTCGCGCCTTGGCGAGTTCGGCGGTGAGGATCACGATACGTCCCAAGTCCGCGCCTGCGTGCCGCGCCGTCTCGATGGCGGAGGCCGCTTCATCCAGGCGTTCGTCGAGCAAGGCGTTTTGCGCGCGCGCCAACAGCCGCTCGCGCAGCGCGGCGATGCCGGACCGCGCTTCGGCGTTGGCGGGGTTGCGCGCGAGCTCCTGCAGATAGAGCTCCAATGCATTGTCCCCGCCCGGCGCGACCAGGCGGTTCGCGGCGAGCGCCTGAGCCGCCCGGGCCAGCAACTCGGTGTCGGTGGATGTGACGGCGGTTCGCGGATCGGCAGGCGGAGCAGGAGCCGCCGTGTCGGTCGGCGGCATGCCCGCCACCGCCGAAGGGGCGCTCCGGCGGTCCCCGTGCGTCAGCCCCCAGATGCCGCCGGCGATCGCACAGATCGCCGCACATCCGCCCGCGATCATCAGGCCGCCGTTGCCGGAAGGTTTGGCGGCGGCGGCCGTCTGCTCGCCCAGGCGTCGGCGCTGATCCTCGTAGCGTTTGACGGCAGCGTCCGCGAACAGCCGCGCCCGGGCGGGCGACATGGGTTTGTGGATGAAACGGTACACCGTGCCATCGCTGATCAGGCGGGCGAGCTCGGTCTCGGCGTCGCGGGCGCCCGCGACCACGATGACGAGATCGGGAAACTGCTGTTTCATCTGGGCGATGAACGGGGCACATGCCTGCTGGAGCGCGTTCACGTCGAGCACCAAAATGCCGACGCCTCCGGCGAGCAGCAGATCAGCGACCTTGTCCGGTGAAAGCACGTGCCAAAGCCGGCGGGAAGCTCCGACAGCCTCCCGAAGCGTCTGCAGGAAGGCCTCATCGGCGGTGAGGACGACCAGCTCGACGATGTCGGCCGCGAGGCTGAACCTCAGCGCATCCATCGTCCGGGTGTCGTCCTCGGGAGCTAGCACCGGCGTGTTCCTCGCATGGTATGACTCGATCATGGGGTTACGTTGTCGCCTGCCGAAGCCGGTGCGGCAACTCATCCAAACCCTGAATTGTCTAGGCTAGTGTCATTCAGCGGGTGACGCTATACGATACGGAGTCTCGTGAGGCAGACAACGCCTGTTGCACTGCGTCAAGTTATTTCTGTGACTGGCGACACATTGGCGGGCGCGCGCGCACTGCCAGCGGCGGGGAGATGTTGTTGAGCGAGTCCATCGGCATCCAATGCAAACTTCCGGTCGACCAGCGCGCGGCGCTGGAGCAGTTGCTGTTCTTCAACGTCAATCAGCACCGCGTACGGCTCGGCATCCAGCAATCCATCGAGACCTATGGCGTACCCGAGATCCACGAACAGGACGGCGGGCTGTCGATCCGCGTCGGCGATATCGAAGGCGTCCAGTCCTTGTTCGCGGTATCCGACGCGGGCCGGCCGTTGGGGGTGGCGGTGTTCGTGCGACTGGCGCGCGAGCGATTCGTCGTGCTGCACCTCGGGGTGCAGCAGCCGTGCAAACTCGCAGCCGACTTGAACACGCGCGTTTTGCTCAAATTGATGCATGAGATCCGCAGCACCGCGCGCCGTACCCACGGTGTCGATCGCATCGAACTGGTCTACCGGGATCGCCCCGCGGTGCGGTTGCACGGCTGAGCGCAGTGGCGATGAGTCGCGTCAAACGCCACGACGACGGGAAGCTGCGCTGCGCGTGGTGCACGACCGATCCCCTGTATGTCGCCTACCACGATGAGGAATGGGGCGTCGCCGTGCATGACGACCGGCGCCTGTTCGAGATGCTCTGCCTGGAGGGCGCACAGGCGGGCCTTTCCTGGCTTACCATCCTGCGCAAGCGCGGGGCCTACCGCCGCGCGTTCGACGGATTCGACCCCGAGGCCATGGCCCGCTACGGAGCCGCGAAACGCAAACGTCTGATGAACGATGCGGGAATCGTGCGAAATCGGCTCAAGATCGAGGCGTTCATCGGCAACGCGCGCGCTTACCTCGAGATCCGCGACCGGCGCGGCGCGTTCGATGAATACATCTGGCAATTCACCGATGGCCAGGTTCTGCGCCGCCGCCCGGCCACGCTGACCGGCATCGCCACCACGACGCGCCAGAGCGATGCCATGAGCAAGGATCTCAAGCGCAAGGGCTTTCGATTCGTCGGCACGACCATTTGCCATGCCTTCATGCAGGCGGTGGGCATCGTCGACGAGCATCAGCGCGATTGCTGGGTGGCTGCCCGGATCACTTCCGGGTGACGGAATCCGCCGTCTGGCCGAACAAGACTTTGCGCCGTTCCTCCGTCATCGTGGGATTGGTGTCGAAATTCGCGGCCAACGCATAAGCCCGCACCGTCGCCGGCCGGCTCTTGATGGCCTCGAACCATCGCTTCAGGTGGGGGAAATCCTCGAGCCGCTGCCCCTGCGCCTCGTGCGGCACCACCCAAGGATACGCCGCCATGTCGGCGATCGAGTAGGCGCCGGCCACGAACTCGCGGTCCGCCAGGCGCCTGTTCAGCACGCCGTACAGGCGATTGGTCTCCTTGACGTAGCGTTCGATTGCGTAGGGAATCTTCTCGGGCGCGTAGCGCGAGAAGTGATGATTCTGCCCGGCCATCGGGCCCAGGCCTCCCACCTGCCAGAACAGCCACTCCAACACTTCCGCATTACCGCGCGCGTCCGCCGGAATGAACAGCTCGCTCTTCTGCGCCAGATACAGAAGGATCGCGCCGGATTCGAACACCGAGAGCGGCGCGCCGTGATCGGGCGGACTATGGTCGACGATGGCCGGCATGCGGTTGTTGGGCGAGATGGCCAGGAACTCCTTGGTGAACTGTTCACCCTTGCCGATGTCGACCGGCACGATGCGGTACGGGAGCTGCGCTTCCTCGAGCAACAGGGTGATTTTGTGCCCGTTGGGTGTCGGCCAGTAGTACAAGTCGATCATTGCGAACTCTCCGGTGGCTCGAGGCCTATCTTATGCCTTCGTAAAATGGCGATGTCCACGTCTTCCTCGCGCGACAGTTTTCGCATCTCGCGCACGCGGTCGCGGGCGAGGGCATTGGTGAGCCAGGGAAGCGCCGGAGCGTCGTACTCGCTTGCCGCCGTCACGCGCCATTCCAGCTCGCGCCGACGCTCCGCGACCGCGCGCGCATCCTTGCTGTCGGGCGGGGACAGCCGCTTCTCGATGGTGAGGCCCGCCATTTGCGCGGAGACGGTGTCCGCGCGCTGCATGAGCTTCGCGACTTTCAGACAATTCTCGCGCCGCTCGCCGCCGTAAGTTTCGCGGCAGGCCGCCAGGAGCGGCGTGAACGGCGGCACGATCTCGGCGCCGGCGACCGCCATGACTTCGCTCAGCCTGCTCAAATCGGACGGCACGTAGCCCGCCGGCAGCTCGGCCTCCGCATGCTTCAACGTATCGAACAGCAACACCACGGTGCGATTGCGGTAGACCTCGAACCGAGAGCCCTGGGCCATTTCCTGCAGGATGCGCGAGACCTCCTCCGAATCCTTGTCCCGTTGCGCGACCGCCAGCGTCGCCATCCACACCGCGCCGTTGTCGGCGTCGACCCATCGCATGGTGGTGGCGGGATCCCGAATGTCGCATCCCGCCGTGCCTGCGCACAGTTGCAGCCGCAGCCAGCCGATGGCTGCATTGTCGGGATCGAGGTCGCTCGCCTTGGCCGCCAAGTCGACGGCCGCCGCGCGGACCGCCGCGGAGTCGCCTTTGTATCGTGGCGGCAGCAGATATCGCAACGCGGCCGCGGTCGCCAACGAAGCGGCGTCGCCATGGGCGCTCAGCGCCTGCGCGGCGGCGGCACGCCACGCGAGATACCGGCTCGACGCCGCCGTGCCGGCTGCAAACCCCGCCCCCGGGTTGTCCCGCGCGGCCGGCGCTGCCGACGCGAGCGCTGCCGACGCCAGCACCGAGTGCGTCGCCATGAGCGCGATTGCCTGAAAGCACCGCCTGAAAACTGGAGGGCCCAAGGTGCTCGTGCCCTGAGTCAGTAGCTCTTGGCCCGGGTGAGGCCCGCGGTGATCGCGAGCCGCATGGCGTCTTCCACGGAAATGTCGAGCGGCTGGATGATCTCGCGCGGCAGGTAGACGGTATAACCGCCGAAGGCGTAGCTCATCGGAAAATATACGGTGACCATATCGTGCCCGCCATGCGGGTCCAGCACCGCGGGCGCATCTTCGCGCGTGACGAAGCCGATGGCATTCACGCCGGCGAATCGGGCCAGCACCACACGCTGCAGATCGCGCTTCT
Source organism: uncultured Gammaproteobacteria bacterium (assembly GCA_963748995.1). GTDB lineage: Bacteria > Pseudomonadota > Gammaproteobacteria > Steroidobacterales > Steroidobacteraceae > Bog-1198. Next base: position 68,683 of record CAVVKU010000019.1, read on the forward strand.
CACCGCTGCCCGAGGGCAGCAGGCTCACGACGTCGCGGAACCCGCCGTACAGGGTCTTCACGAATGGAATGCGGCCGAGAAAATCGTCCCAGTATTTGACGAAGATCTTGCCCGCATAGGCGTTGACCAAGCTCCCGACGATCAGCAGCAGGACGAATCCCGCCAACAGTCCGAGTCCCGGCCAATAATGTTCGGGGCTCACGATGCCGAGCGCGATGAGCGCGCGGCGCAGCCACCCCTCCACGGTGTGCACCAGCCACCAGATCACGTAGACCGTCAGCGCGAGCGGCAGCACGGTGACCAAGCCGCTCATGGTCAGCGCCAATATCTTCCGTAGGACGGTTCTCATGCGCCTATGATAGACAAAAGCGGCGGACTACTGGCGCGGCAATACGAATCGCAGTCCGTGATAGTCGAGCACGACGCCATCGCGGCGTATGCGCTCGAGCACCGGCCCTTCCGCCAGCGTGGCGCCCTCGCGATACTTGCGCATGTTGATGTACACGAAGCGCTCGGCGGCCTTGGTCGCGTATACATGGACGTCGAGGTGCATTTCCGGCAGCGCGTTGGCGCCCGTCAGATCGAGCTCGCTGATCGTCGGCAGCACCTCTTGGTCGGACTTGTCGTCCCCCGAGGTGAGCAGCGGATCGCGCTCCCGTGTGCCGGCCATGGCCGGGGCGGGCGGGGAGGCGCGGCCCGAGTGCGCCGGCACGGCGCTCATCGCTCCTCCCGCCGGCCCGCTGTCCGCGGGGATCTCCGGCGCGTAGACGGGAGCGCCCGCATCCATCGGGCTGAAGTGATGATCGGGCGCATTGGACTCGGCGGCGGGCGGCGCGGTCTGCGCGCTCGAGCCGGCCTCGGCGGCTGCAGCGTCGCGCCGCGAGGGGCGAGGGCTGGGGGCGGGTTCACGGCGGCGGTCAGCCTGAGCCGGGCAGCCGGGAGCGGCGCCCCGCTCGGCGCCGGGGCCGCAGCCGGTACCGCGACGCGCGCGTCCTGAGCCGCGCGGCCCGACAGTCCCGTCCAAACCGCCGCGCGTCAGCACGACGATGAGCACCGCGAGGTTGACGGCCAGCAACGCGGTCAACGCGATGGCCCAGATCGGAAAGCGCGGACGCCTGGGTGCGGGACCGGTATCCATCAACCCGGGAACGCTCTGGCGCTGGCGTTCGATCTCGGACTTCTTCAGTGCATCTAGGATGAAGGACATGCGAGCATGGATTCCTAGCCGTGCGGCGTGAGGGGCGTGAGGAGCGGGGAGCCCGGATCGGCCAGTGCGGTGTCGAGCACGACCTGCGTCTGCAACCCCGCGATGCCATCGACGTTGAGCCGGTGTTCGCGCTGAAAATTCTGTACGGCAATCGCGAGCTGCTGGTCGTACAGGTCGTCGAGCGCAGGATCGGAGGCCGCGCCGTGAAGCGCGTTCAAGCTGCGGCGCAGCCACCTGACCTCATCCCCGCGCATGCCCAAGGACAGCAGCCGGGTGTGAGGCGTCTTGGGCTTCCACACGACCGTGAATTCTCCGAACCAATCGCGCGACAGCTCGTCGAGCGGCACGCGCACGTTGCGATCGCCCAGATCGAGCGTGCCGGCGTCCTGGTCGAGCGCGGACAGCACGACGCGGTGCCTCTGTCCCTCGTCATCGGTCAGCGTGAGGATGGCGGGACGGTTCAGGGCGCGAACCTGTGCCCACGAGCCGCGCTGGTCCAGACAGGCAAGCCCCGCCTTTTGCGCCTGGCCGCAGGGGTCCTTGTCGTCGGTCATTGCGGTACCCCAGAGCGACAGCAGCCGTCGGAAGGCTGCCGCGTCGCCGGTATTGGCGGCGTTTTCGGCCAGCAATGCGTTGATCGAGACCCGGGCCGGTGCAGGCGCCGGCGCCGGCGCCGGCCGCGGGCTCGACGGCGGCGCGAGGCGTGCCGCCGGAGCCGGCTTGGCGGCCGCGTGCAGCGCCGATGAGGAATGCCGCCAGAAGCTCGACACGAGGAACGCCGTGACGCAAACGCCCGCCAGTGCCGCGGCCGCCGCCGTCCAGCCGAGCCATCGCGGCAGGAAGCGCCGACCGTAAACCTCGCCTGCCGCGCGGCGCACCAGGGCGGGCGTCACCTTCTTGGTGTCCTCCGTGTAGGCGCCGAGCAGCGCGCGATCGCAGACGACGTTGATGACGCGGGGAACCCCCGACGAAACCCGGTGCACTTCGGCGAGCGCCGGGGGCGTGAATATCTCCCCCGATGCGCCCGCGACCCGTAATCGGTGGCTGACGTATTGCTCGGTCTCCGGCTTTGCGAGCGGATTCAAGTGATAGCGGCCGGTGATGCGCTGAGCCAGCTGACGAAGGTCGGTGCGGTCCAAGAGCTCGCGCAGTTCCGGCTGGCCGATGAGGATGATCTGCAGCAATTTTTGAGTCGCGGTTTCCAGATTCGTGAGCAGGCGGACCTGTTCCAAGACCTCGGCCGACAGGTTTTGAGCCTCATCGACGATGACGATGACGCGCCGGCCGTCCGCGTGCGCGGCCAACAGCCGCCGGTTCAGCGCATCGACCATCTCCTTGACGCTGTGTCGATCGGCTTCGTCCAACCCCAGGCCGAGCTCCTCGCAGATGGTGAGCAGGAACTCGACCGGCGTGACCCGCGGATTCAGGATCACGGCGACATCCGCATGCTGCGGCACGCGCGAGAGCAGTGTTCGCACGACGGTGGTCTTGCCGGTGCCGACCTCCCCGGTCAGCTGGATGAAACCCCCGGATTCGTTGATGCCATACAACAGGTGCGCGAGCGCCTCGGCATGGCGCTCGCTGAGATACAGATAGCGCGGGTCCGGCGTTATCGAGAAAGGCTTTTCGATCAGGCCGAAGAAGCTGACGTACATGGCGGGTGGGATGATACCAAGCTCAGCCTCGGCGCGGACCCGAGCCGGCCCGCGGCAGGAGGCTCGCCCGGGTCAGCACAGCCGGGCCGAAGCGACCCCGGATGCCGTCGACCGCCGCGTCGAGGCGCGAGTCCTTCGCCGGCGCGGTCGTGAATAAATCGGCCTGCCGCAGGGTGCACAGGCCGCCCGTCCCGACACCGATCAATCGCAGCGCCGCATCGGGTTGGTCCGCGCGCCAGGCGGCCAGCAAGCGTCGAGCCGTAGCCGAGACGACCGCCGTGTCCTGGGTGGGCTGGCCGAGCACGCACTGGCGGGTATAGGTCTTGAAGTCCGCGCGCCGGATCTTGACCGAGACCCGGCCGGCCGCGAGGCCTTGGGCACGCAATCGGGCGGCGGTGCGGTCGGCGAGCGCCGTCAAATGCCGCTCGATCTCGCCCGCGTCGCGAATGTCCTCGGCGAAGGTTTCCTCCGCGCTGATGGATTTCTCCTCGCGATCAGCCTCCACCGGACGCTCGTCGATGCCGCGCGCCAGCGCCCGCATGGCCCGTCCCTGCTTCCCGAATGCGCGCCACAACACCTGCTCGCTTGCCCGCGCGGCGTCTCCAACGGTTCGAATGCCGGCCGCATGCACGCCGGGCAGGCTTTTCCGTCCGACTCCGAACAATCGTTCAATCGGCAAAGCGTCGAGCACCTCGTGCAGATTTTCCGGTCCGATACGGAACATTCCATCGGGCTTGGCGAGCTCGGAGCCGAGCTTGGCGAGCAGCTTATTGGGTGCGATCCCGACCGAGGCGCTAAGTTCAGTGGCCGCTCGTATACGGCGGCGGATCTCGGCCCCGATGGCCCCGCCATCCCCGAGGAGGCGCCGGCTCGCGGTGACATCCAGAAACGCCTCGTCCAGCGACAGTCCCTGCACCAGCGGGGTGAAATCCCGGAATATCGCGAAAACCTGAGCCGAGACTTCGCTGTAGCGCGCCATCCGCGGCCGCACGCAAATGGCGTGCGGGCACAGCCGCAGGGCCTCGCGCATCGGCATCGCCGAACGGACACCGAAGCGCCGCACGGCGTAACTCGCGGCGGCGACCACGCCGCGGCCGCCCGTCCCGCCGACGATCAGCGGCTTGCCCTTGAGCTCGGGACGATCGCGCTCTTCGACCGATGCGTAGAACGCATCCATGTCGACGTGCAGGATCACCCGCACGCCGCGCGCCTACTTCACCGTGATGGTGATCTTCTGCGAGTGCAGCGTCGGGTCGAACGGGACGTGCTGGTAGTCCGCGAACAACAGCTCGAGCGTGTGCTTGCCCGGCGCGAGCGTCACGCTGGTCTCCGTCTGGCCCTTGCCGAAATGCACGACCTTGTCGGTCGCCGGCAACGGCGCGTCGAGCTTCAGATCGCTCACATCCGTGTCGATCAGCAGGTGATGATGGCCGGTGTTGTCGACCTTGACGCCGGCGGGCGCGACACCCATGCCCTTCAAGCCGAATTTGACCGTCACCGGGCTCGTCACCGTTGCGCCGTTGGCCGGCGCGATGATGTACACCTCGGCGCCGGGCGGAGCCGGCGGGCGATCTTGCGCGAATGCCGCGGCGGCGAGGACACTCGCGCCGAAGGCGAGCAATGCACGATTCATAAACGTCTCCCAGTAGAGCTAGATGAGATCCTTTACTCCGTCGCGCTCCTCGCAGAGTTCGCGATGCGTGGCCTGCATCTTCTCGCGGGAGAACTCGTTGATGTCGAGACCCTTGACGATGCTGTACCGGCCGCCCTTGCAAACCACGGGATACGAGTAGATGACGCCCTCAGGAATGCCATAACTGCCGTCGGAGGGAATCGCCATGCTGACCCAATCGCCCTCGCGGGAGCCCAGCACCCAGGTATGGATGTGATCCACCGCCGCCGACGCGGCGGAGGCCGCCGAGGAGGAGCCCCGCGCCTTGATGACGGCGGCCCCGCGCTGCTGCACGGTCGGAATGAAATGATCCGCGAACCAGCGCTCGCCCACGAGCGGGATCGCCGGCTTGCCGTCCACGGTGGCGTGATGCAGATCGGGATACTGGGTGCCGGAATGATTGCCCCAAATGATCATCTTGTTGATCTTGGCGAGCGGTGCTGCGGTCTTCTCGCCGAGCTGGGAGAGCCCCCGGTTGTGATCGAGGCGCGTCATCGCGGTGAAACGATCCGGCGAGATCGACGGCGCGTTACGCTGTGCGATCAACGCATTGGTGTTCGCGGGATTGCCGACCACCAGGACGCGCACCTCGCGGCTCGCGACCGCATCCAGCGCCTTGCCCTGCGCCGAGAAGATCTTGGCGTTCTCGAGCAACAGATCCTTGCGCTCCATGCCGGGGCCGCGCGGTCTCGCGCCCACCAGCATCGCGATGTCGCAATCCTTGAAGGCGACCCGTGCGTCGTCCGTCGCCGTGACCTTGTTGAGCGTCAGAAACGCGCAGTCGTTCAACTCCATCACAACGCCTTGGACCGCAGCCTGCGCGGCGGGGATCTCCAGCAGATTCAGATTGATGGGCTGGTCCAAGCCCAGCATGTGGCCCGAGGCGACGCGAAATGCGAGCGCATATCCGATCTGGCCGGCGGCCCCTGTGATCGTGACGGTAACTGGTTTCTTCATGCGGACCCCTGTGAACGAGCCGCCAATGTTAGCCGAACAGGGTGTGGGTCGCATGCCTGCGCCAGCTTTGATGCGGCGTGAAGTCCAGGTGTTGTGCTACATTAGCATGCTACATGACCCATACACAGGATCGGCCGCAGCGAGCGTGGGAATGGACCCGAATTGGAACGACAATCAACCCATTTATCGCCAACTTCGCGATCGGATGGTCGCTTTGATTCTCGAAGGCGCGCTCAAGGAGGGCGATGCGCTGCCCTCCGTTCGTGCCGTGGCCGCCGACTACCGGCTGAACCCGCTCACGGTGCTCAAGGGGTATCAGCAGCTGGTGGATGAACGGCTGGTGGAAAAGCGCCGCGGGCGCGGAATGTACGTGAGCGAGGGTGCGCGCGAGCTGCTGCTGGCGGGCGAGCGCGATCGATTCCTCAACGACGAATGGCCGCGCATTCTGGCGGTCATCCACCGGCTCGGATTCTCGGCGGAGGAACTGTTCGCCCAGGAACCCGCCGCGACCCATCCGGCTCCGGCCCCCCCGCACCGGCGAAACGACGGATAAGTGAGATCCACCATGTCTTCTCTCATTCAGGCCCGCGGGCTCAGCAAGAGATTCGGCTCCCAGGTCGCGCTCGATCGCGTCGATTTCGACGTAAAACACGGCCGTATCGTCGGCCTGATCGGACCCAACGGCGCGGGCAAGACCACGGCGCTGCGTGCGGTCCTCGGGCTCACCTCCTACGACGGCCAGCTCGAGGTGCTGGGGCGCGAGCCGTTTCGCGAGCGCGCTCGATTGATGGAGGAAGCGAGCTTCATCGCCGATGTGGCCGTGCTGCCCTCCTGGCTTTCGGTGGATCACGCGATCGAGTTAGTCGGTGGCGTGCATCCCAGGTTTCGAGCCAGCCGGGCGCGGACGCTGCTCGCCGGCGCAGGCATCGCGGGCGGCCGCCGCATGCGGGAGTTGTCGAAAGGCATGAAGACCATGGTGCATCTGGCGCTCACCATGGCAATCGACGCGCGGCTATTGGTCCTCGATGAGCCGACGCTCGGTCTCGACATCCTGGCAAGGCGCGGGTTCTATGACGCGCTGCTCAACGATTACATGGACGATACGCGCACCATTCTCATCACCACGCATCAGGTCGAGGAGGTGGAGAACCTGCTGACGGACGTGCTGTTCATCGACAAGGGGCGAATCGTCCTCGATTGCTCGATGCAAGACATCGCCACCCGCTACGCTGCGATCACCGTCGCCGACGAGACACTCGCCGCGGCGCGCGCCGAACGGCCTTTCTACGAACGGCCCCTGCTCGGCAAAAGAATACTGTATTTCGAGCAGCCGAATTTCGAGCGGCTGGCCGCCCTCGGCAACGTGTCGACACCGAGCGTCGCCGATCTGTTCGTCGCCAAGCTGTCCCGGGGGGCGTCCGCATGAATACCTACGTGTGGCTGGTGAAGCGGGAATTCTGGGAGAACCGGACCGTCTGGATCATCCCGGCCGCCATCGTCGCGCTGCTCACACTCGCCTCGTTGTTTGGGCAGATAGAAGGCTCGGTCTTCGATACCGCGGAAAGGGTGCGCTCGATCGTGGGGATGATGTTCCTGTTCTTCGCCGCCATGTCGCTCTACTCGTACTGGTATCTGCTCGATTGCCTGTACACGGACCGAAGGGACCAGAGCGTCCTGTTCTGGAAATCCTTGCCGATCTCCGACACCGACACGGTCCTGTCCAAGCTCTTCTTCGCCCTCGTCGCGATACCGCTCGTGTACTTCGCAGCCGCCGACGCGGCGAGTCTGCTGGCGGCATTCGTGCTTTCCGTGCGCGCGCATTCGCTGCTGGGAAACGCCCTGTGGCAGCCGGATGTCTGGCTGCAATTGCAGGCGTTATGGATCTACATCATCGTCACGACGGGCATATGGTACCTGCCGGTCACCGGCTGGCTGCTGTTGGTCTCGGCTTGGGCCCGGCGCGCGGTGATGTTGTGGTCGGTCCTGCCGCCTCTTGCCGTGATGCTGGCGGAGCGCCTGTTCGTCGGCACGCATGTGGTCTCGAGGGCGATCGGCGGCCGGCTCTTCGGATACGCTTCGAGCGCCTTCAACGATCAGACTTACAACTTTGCGGGAGGTTGGCCCCAGAATCAATTCGCCGCGGTCGCCGCCGGTTTGGCGGATCCTCGATCCCTGGGGCTTCCTGTCGAGCCCGGCCACCTGGATCGGCGCGCTGGTCGGCGCCGCGCTGATAGCCGCAGCCATTCAATTGCGCATGAGAAGGTCGGACCACTGACGGAAGGGGCGGCGCGGCGCGGATCGCCGCCGCTCTTGGGATTCATCGGCGGGGAGTGCAAAATACGTGCTCGCCAACGCATATGTCCCAAGGAGCGCTGCATGTACAAGACCAAGATCGACCTGACCGAAAAGATTCGCCGCAACGTCATCGTCGTCCTCAACGACCGGTTGGCCGAGGCGATCGACCTGCAGAGCCAGGTCAAGCAGGCGCACTGGAACGTCAAGGGTCCGAACTTCATCGCGCTGCACGAGCTGTTCGACAAGATCTCCGATGTCGTCCTCGAGCATATCGACGAGATCGCGGAGCGGATCACGAGCCTCGGCGGGACGGCCGAGGGAACCGTCGCGGTCGCCGCGAAGCGCAGCAAGCTCAAGAACTATCCCTTGAGCATCACCGCCGGCAAGGATCACCTGTTCTATCTATCGACCCAGCTGTCGGTGTTCGGCAAGGCTGTGAGAGCCGCCATCGACGAGACCGCGGATCTGGGCGACGCGGATACCGCGGATCTGTTCACCGGCATTTCGCGCGAGGTCGACAAATACCTGTGGTTCCTCGAGGCGCATCTGCAGGACAAGGCATGAGACGGCCGGCTTGCCGGCGCGGCGCCCGCCGAGCTAATCGAGAAGATGCGAGAAATAGCTGTTGCATAGGCGGTTGAGCGGATCGGTCCGCTGACGCAGCGCCCGGAACAGCTTGGCGCGCTCGCCGAAGGCCTTGGCGACATGCTCCGGCTTCAGGGCGCGCGACTGGTTGAAGGTCGGCACGCCGCCCAACGCGGATGCAAAATCGTTGAAGTCGATCAGGAACTCGTCCCACCCCCGATCGCCGGTCGAGGAAGGCTCGAGGGTGAACATCGGCCCGGCAAAGCTCACGCTGAACAGGGAGGTCTTGTCCTGGTGCAGGCGGCTCGCGCCGTTGACGACGTTGCACCGGTAGCCGTGCTGCTTGTAGTAGGACCGGCAGAAGGCGAAGTACTCGGCGAGGAGCTTCGGGAAGCCGGCCTGCGGGAAGCCCCAGAGCGTGTACGTGTAGCGCGCCTTCCATGCTTCCTGCGGAAAGTCGCGGATCCACTCGTGCGAATACAGCACGACGTTGCGCGCGGCGCGATCCAAGGTGGCGCGCAGCGCGCGCTGCACGCCCGACACCACGGCACCCGCAACGCCCGGCGCCGCGAGCACGCTGCCCACCGTCGAGCCGAATGCCGGCAGGACGTTGCGCATCACGGATTTCTTGATCTGCCAGATGCCGGCCCGGTTCATGCGGGCGCTCTCGTCGAGCGTGCGCCGCTCCACGGTGATCTGATCATTGAACGGCGAGATGTGCAGGCGCAGCGCGCCCGGGGCGCTCACGATGCGTGAGAAGCGCGCGCCGAACTCCTTCAGCGTCAGCACTTCGTAATCGATCTTCACCGGCGTGAGGGGCTGCACCTTGAGCACGGCCTCGCTCACGACCCCCAGAAGGCCGAAGCTCGAACAGAGCACGCGCTTCAAGTCCGCGTTGCGGTCGGTGATGGTCATCTGCTTGCCCTGCGGCGTGATCAGCGTGAGCTCGGTCACGAGCGAGGAGAGCTGGGCGGCGCCGGCCTCGTAGGAGGCCTGCGGCAGGGTGGTCACGGCCACCGCGCCCACCGTCATGTGGCCCATCTCGGGAGTCAGCGGCAGCTCCTGACCGCGCTCGGCGAGCGCGCGCGCCAGCGTGCCGATCCGCACTCCGGCCTGCGCCCGGACTTCCGTCTCGCCGAATTCCACGATCTTGTCGAGAGAGCTCAGGTTGACGGTGGTGCCGCCGTCGCCGCCGACGCAGCGCGTCTGCGAATAATCGCCGCCGACGATTCGCACCGGCGTCGGGAACTGCTTCGGATCGCGCAGGATCGAGGGAAGGTCCTCGGCACGCCTGGCTTTCATCACGAGCCTCGGCCGCCGGTACAACCCTGACGCCGACGTGTCCGCGCTTCGCGAACGATCTACTTTCATCACCATAACGCCCCCCGCAATCACCTGACGAGCAAACTGCAGCGCAAGGGGCATCAAAAACCGGGAGGGGCGCGGACGCGCACTCGGCGCGTCTGGAAACTGGCGACCCCGCTATCGTCAGGCTTCATGGAAGCCCCTTAGACCGGTGGTTTTGCGTCCCCGCCTTTCGGTGGGTTTGCCCTTGAACAGCCTCGTTACTATGGGAGCAGAGGGGGGAAAATGTAAAGTAATTTTTACCCCATTAAGAGCAAAGTCTCGGCATGCTCCACCGCTTCGGGCGTGCCGCACACCACCACCACGTCGCCGACCTTGAAAATCGTGTCTGCGCCGGGTTCCCGGCCCACGATGCCGTCGCGCCTCACGGCGCTCACGGCGGCTTTGGAGCCCTTCCCGGCGAGCTCCGCGATGCTTTTGCCCACCGCCCAAGCATGCGGGGGCAGTATCACGCTGTGAAGCTCTTCACGAAATGCGTGAGTGTCATCCGGGACCGCGGATCCGGGGTCGGGAAAGTACTGCCGCAGCATCCCGTAGCGATGGCTGCGGATGTCGTTCACGGTGCGGATCACCCGTGAGACCGGCAGCTTCAGCAGCAGCAGCAGATGGGAGAGCAGCATCAGGCTGGCTTCGAGGGTCTCCGGTACGACTTCCGTGGCGCCGGCGGCCTGCAGCTCGTCCAGCCTGGCGTCGTCCTGAGTGCGCACCAGGATCGGCACGTCGGCGCGCAGCGCGCGCACCGATCGGACGATCTTGAGCGACACCGCGGGGTTCGCGAACGTGATGACCACGCAGCGCACATGCGACAAGCCGACGTTCTGGAGCACCGCCGGCTGCGCCGCATCGCCGTACATCACCGGATCGCCCGCCTGGCGGCCGGCGCGGATGCGCTGCGGATCGACATCGAGCGCGATGTATTCGAAGCCGGTCTGTTCCAGCACACGGGCGATGTTCTGGCCGACCCTGCCGAAACCGCAGATCACCACGTGATCGCGCCCCGCGAGCGCGCGCGTGGCCTCGGCCTCGCGCATCGCCTCGGTATACCGCGGCCCGGCCTCGCGCAGAATGGCCCGTGTGATGCGCCGGTTGTGGCGGATCAACAGCGGCGAGGCCACCATGGACAGCACGGTGGCGGCGAGCAGCGGCTGAACCACGGCGGGAGCCGCGAGATCGCGGCGAAGCAGGAGCGTGAGGAGGGCAAACCCGAATTCGCCGCCCTGGCTCACGATGACTCCGGTTCGCAGGGACTTGAACCAGTTCTTGGTGGAGGGCTCGGCGGCGACGGTCACCACGGCGGCTTTCAGCACCAGCATGGCGAGGAGTATCACGCTGACCAACGGCAGGGTCCGGAGCAGCAGCCGGACGTCCAGCATCATCCCCACGGTGATGAAGAACAGGCCCAGGAAGATCTCGCGATAGGATCGAATCGTGGCTTCGATCTGGTGCCGGAATTCGGTCTCCGCCAGCATCATGCCGGCGAGGAAGGCGCCGAGCGCGAGCGACAGCCCCGCGGTCTCGGTGGCCCACGCGGAGGCGAGCACCGCGAGCAGCACCGCCAGCGAGAACAGCTCCGCGGAGCGAAAGCCCGCGATCGCGACGAACAGCGGACGCAGCACCCAGCGGCCCGCGGCCAGCACGAGCAGGAGCGCCGCCAGCGCGATGCCGATGGCGGCGGCGATATGCGAGGCGGCGGCGCTCGAGCCGCCGACGGCGAGCGGGGACAGGAGGCCGAGGAACAACGGGAAGCTCAGGTCCTGGAACAGACAGATCGCGACGGCCAGCCGGCCGTGGGTGCGGTTGTTCTCCGACTGTTCCGTAAGCTGGGCGATGATGATGGCGGTTGAGGACATCGCGACCGCCCCTCCGATGACGACGGCGGCCGCCGGTCCGGTGTCGAAAGCCCAGATCGCGATGGCCGCGACCACCGCCGTGGTCACGATCACCTGTGCGCCGCCGACGCCGAGCACTTCCCAGCGCATGGCGAAGAGGCGCGGCAGCGAGAACTCCAGCCCGAGGGTGAACACCAGGAATACGACGCCGAAATCGGCGAGCAGCCGGGTCGTCTCGTTGTCGGCCGCGACCGCCAGCGCGTGCGGGCCCAGCAGCATGCCGACGACCAGGTAGCCCAGGATCGCGGGCATCGCGAGCTTGCGCACGCCCGCGACCACGCCCACCGCCGCGGTGAGCAGGATCAAGATTTCGAACAGCGGACCTCGATGCATGCTTAACCGGAGGCTTCTACATCCCTGGGAGCTTCCCTTGCCTGATAGCATATATCGATGACTATGTTGGCGCTCCAACGGGATGGCGCGGATTGGCGGCTCGACCTCCGCGGCGATTGGTCGCTTCAGGGACTCGAGCAGATCGATACCGAGCTCAAGGCGCTGCCGGGGCCCATCACGGGGGTGCTGACCTGCGACTGGTCGGCAGTGGAGCATCCCGGCATAGGAACCGTCTGGGCGCTGCTCACGCGCCTGGCCTATCTCGGCGACTCGCAGCTCGAGATCCGCCACCAGGGCCACCCGCCGCACACGGTCGAGCTGCTGCGCAAATTGAATCTCGAGCTCTGCACCGCCCACGGCAAGCGGACGATTGCGCTGCCCAATCAGGAAGGCGCGGTCGCCGGACTCGGCCGCTGGACCGTGGTGCAGGCACGGGAAGCGCGCGGTGTCCTGGGATTTTTCGGCCGCATCGCGAGCGTTCTCGGCGGCGCCTTCGCGCATCCACGGGCGCTGCGCTTCCCCTCGATCGTACGGCACCTTCACGAAACCGGCGTCACGGCCATCCCGATCGTGTCGCTGATCGCCTTTCTGATCAGCGTGGTGGTTGCCTATCTCGGCGCCCAGCAGCTTGCCCGTTTTGGGGCCACCATTTTCGTGGTCGACCTCGTGACCATCGCGGTGCTGCGCGAGATGGGGGTGCTGTTGACCGCGATCATCGTTGCGGGCCGCTCCGGCAGCGCGTTCGCCGCCGAGATCGGCGTCATGCAGCTCAACGAGGAGACCGATGCGCTGCGCGCCATGGGGTTGAACCCCATCGAGCTCCTGGTGGTGCCGCGCGTGGTCGCCCTGATGATCGCGTTGCCGCTGCTCACCATCGTAGCCGACGCGATGGGTCTCGCCGGCGGCGGCCTGCTGTCGCTCGTGCAGCTGCATATTCCGCCGGCGCAGTTCGTCACCCGGCTGCGCGAGGCGCTCAGCCCGACGACGTTCTGGGCGGGGCTGATCAAGGCACCGGTGTTCGCCCTGTTGATCGGCATGGTGGGCTCGTACCGCGGCATGCAGGTGCGCGATTCGGCCCGCGAGCTCGGCCGCATGACGACCATGGCGGTGGTGCAATCCATTTTTCTGGTGATTCTCGCCGACGCTTTTTTCGCCGTGCTGTTCGAGCAGATGGACTTCTGAGATGGCCGCATCCACCGGAGCCGCCGCCGATGCCGATGCCGATGCACCCATCATCCGCGTGCGGGGCCTGGTCAATCGATTCGGCAGGCAGATCGTGCACGACGGCCTCAATCTCGAGGTGCGCCGCAACGAGATCATGGGGATCGTCGGCGGCTCGGGCGCCGGCAAATCGGTGCTGCTTCGTACCATCCTCGGTCTGCGCCGGCCGCAGGCGGGCACCGTCGAGGTCTATGGCCGGGATATCGAGCAGCTCACGCCCGCCGAGCGCCTTGCCATGGTCAAGAGTTACGGGGTGACGTTCCAGAATGGAGCGCTCATCAGCTCGCTCACCGTCGCGCAGAACATTCAACTGCCGCTGCGCGAGTCCTATTCGATTCAGGAGGATGCGCTCGACGAGCTGGTGCAGCTGAACTTGAGCCTGGTGGGCCTCGCGCCGGACGCCGCCGGGAAATACCCGGCGCAGCTCTCGGGCGGCATGGTCAAACGGGCCGCGCTGGCCCGCGCGCTCGCCCTCGAACCGAAACTGCTGTTCCTCGACGAGCCGACCTCCGGGCTCGACCCCATTTCCGCCTCGGACTTCGATGCGTTACTGTTGTATCTTCACGGCGAGCTCAAGCTCACGGTAGTCATGATCACCCACGACCTCGACAGCCTGTTCCGGACCTGCGACCGAGTGAGCGTCATCACCGGGGGCCACATGGTCACCGACACGCTGCCGGGGATTCTGGGCAATACCGATCCCTGGATCCACGAATACTTTCACGGCCCCCGGGCGCGGGCGGCCGAACGCGCCGCAGCCCCCACCGACAGCCCCCATGGATAGAGACACGAATTACGTCGTGGTCGGTGCGTTCGTGCTGCTGGTGATCGGCATGGCGGTGTCGTTCGTCTACTGGTACACCGATCAGCGGGACAAGCGCACTTATCACCGGTACGAGATCTACTACGACGGCACCGTGAGCGGGCTCAGCGCGGGCAGCCCGGTACGCTACCTCGGCGTCGACGTGGGCAAGGTCGCGCGCATCCAGCTCGATCCGAAGGAGCGCAAGCGCGTGGAGGTGATCGTGGACATCGATGCGGATGCCCCGATCGATGCGCGAACGCAGGCGCTGCTCAGCCTGCAGGGCGTCACGGGACTGCTGTTCATCGACCTGGAAGAGGATGCGAGGTCCAACGCCGCCGGGCCGCTGCCCCACGGAGAGCGCTATCCGGTGATCCGCTCGGCGCCGTCCGACATTGCCGTGCTGCTCAGGCGGCTTCCCGACCTTGCGAATCACGCCATCGAATTGGTCAACCACATGGATCAGGTGTTCAGCGAAGACAATGTGAGAGCTTTCCATGCGACTCTTCAGAATGCGCGGCTGGCCAGCGAGCGCTCGCCGGCGCTGCTCAAGGAAATCTCCGAAATGGTGGCCGATCTGAAGGTCACCTCGGACGAGGTGGACCGCGCGGCGGCCGATTTCCGCAGCGTGACCAACGCCTCCGCGCCGGATCTCAAAGCCGCGCTCACCAACGTCCGGCGCATCACCGACAATCTGGCGAGCACCTCGGAACACCTGAACGAGTTCGTCTCGCAGAACGAGCCGGGGCTCTCCCGTTTCACCAATCAGGGCTTGCCCGAGCTCGAACGGCTGCTGCACGAAAGCCGCGATGCCGTGCGGGATTTTCGCGAGCTGGCCCACTCGCTGAAGGAAGACCCCTCGAAGGTCTTGTACCAGCCGAACGATCGCGGCGTCGAGGTGCCCCGATGAGCGTGATACCACACCGATGGCCGGCGACGGCGCTTGGGGCCGCGGCGGCCGCCGTGCTGATGGTCGCGCTGTCGGCCTGCACCGGGTCGCTGTTCAAGAGCAAGGAGCCCGCCCAGGCGGTGTATATGCTGACCATCGCGCCCGCGCCCGCAGGTGCGCGCACGGAGATCCCCGCCGACCTCACCCTACTGCGGCCGCGGGTGCGGCCGGGTCTCGACACCAGCTTGATCGCGGCCCTTTATCCCGACCGCCGTCTGGATCACTTCGCGGCCGCGCGTTGGAGCGCGCCGCTGGAGGAGGTGGTGCAGGATCTCGCGCTGCAGGCCTTCCGCGGGGACGCTCACGTGCAAAACGTCCATACCGACATCTCGTCGTTCGGCACCGGTTACTGGCTCGAGCTCGACGTGGCGGACTTTCAAGCGGAGTACGGCGCGTCGGGATCCGCGGCCGGCTCTGCGCCTCCGACGATCCATGTGCGCCTCGCCGCGAGACTCGGCGCGTCGCGGGACCGGCACGTGCTCGGGCAGTTCGAGGCGGACATTCACGAGAGCGCCGCGGATAATCGTTTGACCGCCATCGTCGATGCCTACGACCGGGCTGCGAGCGCCGCGCTCGCCAAGATCGTCGCCGACACGGGACAGGCCATCGCCGCGCAACGGGCGGGCGGCTCGTGAACAGAGCGACATTCGTGAACCCCTCGGGTAGCGGGGAGCTCGTCGACGTTGCTCAGTACGCCGCGAGCCCGGTCGCCTGCAGCGCGCGGTAGCGCCAGTAGCCCCAAGAGTCGCCGCCCCCCTGCGGGGCATCCCGGACTCCCGAGGACCAGCGGGCCTCGAAAGCGTCAGAGAAATGCTGGGCCGCGGCCGCCCGATCCTGCAGCCTGAAATCGACCGCGGCGCTGAGATCGAAGTCGTCGACACCGAGCCTCGTGAAATCGGCCGCGCCCAGATTCACCCACAGCTCCCGTCGATGCCGGACGATGGACAGGGACGAGCTGATCGTCCCCGGGGGCAACCAGCGCACCTCGATGCCGCCGGTCGACGCGCGCACGAGCTCGTCGGCCACGACAGGATTGGGCTGCACATCGGCGTCGAGAAGCACGCGAGCACGCGCACCGCGCGCAACGGCCTCCAACATCGCGGTCACGAGCGATCGGTCGCTGAGCGCGGGTGTCGCCAGACGGATCTCATCCCCTCCCACGGCCGTCGCGAACGCATCCACCAGCGCCGCCCGGATCGCGCCTTCCGTGAGAAATCGCGCGTCGATCGCACCCACGCCCAAGCTCACCGGGAGAGGGATCCCGGGCAGCCGATCATCGTCCGTCGACCAGCCGGCGATCTTGAGCTCGCTGGCCGCCATGTCGCGGGCCACGCCTCCCGCGATCGCCACCGCGATGCCCCGCTCCGCCGCGGCGGGAGCCACGCCAATCCAGCCGCCCGATCCGTCATCGGCAACGAGAATCTGCCGGCGATCCGCTTTGAAGTTCGACCGGCGCAGCGAGGCGCGCAAGCCGGCCCGCGGCAGGATCTCGTCGTAAGGATCGCTCCACCATCCGATGCCCGTGCGCCAGAGACCGGAATACCAGGGCAGCGGGTCGCGCAGGCGGCCGAGACGGGTGCGGGCGACGATGATGCCGGCCCGCTCGAGCGAATCGAGATAATGCGCCGGCGTGCCGCCGTAGATCTCGGGAAGCGGATCGGCGAGCACGACGATCTTGATGTGCGGGCGCTCGCGCTTGCGGATCAAGAGATGCTGCCCGGTTTCGCGCGCGAGGGGCGCCTGATCGAGCACGATCATTTGATCCGCCCGATCGATCACGGCCAGCTCGCGCGCCAGAATGTTGCCGCCGCCGGCAGCATCGTCGATGACATCGAGCTGCGATTCGTCCAGCCGGGCGGTCAGCGAAGCCACGCGTGTCCCCGCGGGCAGCGGCTTGATCGTGTTCCATGCCGCGACGCCGGCCCAGATCAGGACCGCGAGCAGGCCCGCGAAGCGCGCACGCCGCACGTCAGGTCGCCGCTCCGGCGGCCTCCGTCTCCTCGATCGCGGTGCCGATCTCGAGCCAGCGGGCCTCCCATTTGTCCGCGTCGCGGTGCAGTCGCGCATACTTCTCCAGGAGCTTGTCGCGCTGCTCATCTCCCGTCGATGCGCCGGCTTTGCCCAGCTGCTCCTCGATCAGCGCGCGCTCGGCGCCTATCGCCGCGAGCTTCTTCTCGATCTGCGCGAGCTCGCGCCGCCATTGCTCGACCTGCCTCCCGCCCGGGGTCGCGGTTGGATTTCCCGCGGGGTTCGCCCTCGATGGTTTGGTCGCGGCCGCCGGCTGAGCCGCCGCTCTGCGCCTTGGCGCGCGCCCGGAGCCACGCCTGATAATCGTCGAGATCCCCGTCGAACACCTTGAGCTTTCCGTCGGCCGCGAGCCAGAGCGTGTCCGCCACCGTCTTGATCAGATGTCGGTCGTGCGAGACGACGATCAAGCCCCCCTCGAATCCCTGCAGCGCCATGGTCAAAGCGTGCCGCATCTCGATGTCCAGATGATTCGTGGGCTCATCGAGCAGCAAAAGGTTGGGCCGCCTCGCCACCAGGAGCGCGAGCGTCAAGCGGGCCTTCTCACCGCCCGAAAAGCGCGCCACCGGCTCGAACGCGCGGTCGCCCTGAAAACCGAATTTTCCCAGATGGTCGCGCACGCGCTGCTCATCGCCGCCGGCATAATCCGGGCCGCCCATTTCGCGCATGTGCCAGAAGGCGTCGGCGCTGAGATTCAGCTGTTCGAGTTGCTGCTGCGCGAAGTAGCCGATGGCGAGGTCGGCCGCCGGCGTGCGCCGGCCGGCGAGCGGAGCCGTCTCGCCGGCCAGCATCTTCGTCAACGTGGACTTGCCGGCACCGTTCGGTCCCAGCAGCGCGATCCTATCCTGCGGACCAATGGATGCGTTGATGCCGCCGATCACGATCCGTTCGCCATAACCGCACGCGGCGCCCTCGACGGTGAGCAGAGGACGCGGCGTCTTATGCGGTGGCGCGAACTCGAATTCGAACGGGCTGTCGACGTGCGCGGGCACGATGCGCTCCATTCTTTCCAGCATCTTCAGGCGGCTCTGTGCCTGGCGTGCCTTGGTGGCCTGGGCGCGGAAGCGATTCACGAACGAGGTGATCTCGGCGATGCGCCGCGCCTGCCGGACCTTGAGCGACTGCTGCAGCGCGAGGTCCTCGCTGCGCTTCTGCTCAAAGGCGGTGTAATTGCCCGAGTAGGCCTTGATGCCCCGGTTCTCGATATGCAGGACCCGCCCGATCACCGCGTCGAGAAACTCCCGATCGTGCGAGACGACAATCAAGGTGCTCGGCGTCGAGCCGAGCCATTCCTCGAGCCAGACGATCGCGTCGAGATCGAGATGATTGGTGGGCTCGTCCAGCAGCAGCAGGTCCGCGCGCGAATTCAGCGCCCGAGCCATGCTGAGCCGCACCCTCCAGCCGCCGGAGAACTCCGCGACCGCGCGCTGGTGCTGGGAGGCCTCGAAACCAAGGCCGTGCATGATGGCAGCCGCGCGCGCCGGAGCCCGATAACCGTCGATGGCATCGAGCGACGCATAGAGCTCGGCGAGCTCCATCGCGGCGTCGCGGCGCTCGGCGTCCTCGATGGCGGACATGACCCGGCGCAGCTCCGCATCCCCATCCAGCACGAATTCGATGGCGGGACGATCGAGGGCGGAGACCTCCTGCTCGACGTGCGCGATCTTGAGCGAAGCCGGAAGCTCGATGTCGCCCGAGTCGGGAGCCAGCTCCCCGCTGAGGGCCGCGAACAAACTCGACTTGCCGGCGCCGTTCGCCCCGGTCAGCCCCACCCGCTCACCCCGAAAGATGGTGAAGTTGACCTTCTCGAACAGTGGATCCGCGCCGCGCCGCAGCGTTAGATCCCGCGCCGACAGCATCAGCCGTTCGAGTGGGCTTGGTTCAGCGCCGCGGCCGGCGCGCAGAGCGCACCGTGGTGGGGAGCGCCGTGGGCCTGGCCCGCCAGGATCGCGAGCAGGCTCGCGGCCTCCATGGGCTCACCGAACAGGCGGCCCTGGGCATAGAAGCAGCCGTGCTTGCGCAGGAACTCGAGCTGCTCGGAATTCTCCACCCCTTCCGCGATGACCTCGAGATCCAGGCTCTTGCCCATCTCGATGATGGTCCGGACCAGAGCCGCATCGTTCGTGTCCACGGCCACGTCGCGCACGAACGATTGGTCGATTTTCAAGGTACCGATGGGAAACTGCTGCAAGGCGGACAGCGATGAGTAGCCCGTCCCGAAGTCATCGATCGCCAGATGAAGGCCCATGGCGTACAGCTCCTTCAACAGGCCGATGGTGCGCTTCGGGTCCGTCATCAGGGTGGTTTCCGTCACTTCGAGCTCGAAGCAGGTGGGAGACACGCCGTATTTGCCGAACACGTTGCGGCAACGCGAGATGAAATTGGACTGCTTCAATTGCCGCAGCGAGAGGTTGATGGCGATGCGGCCGGGCTGCGTCACGGTGCGCTGCCACTCGCGATAGTCGGCGCACACGCGGTTCATCACCCAGTCGCCGATCTCCCAGATGAGGCTCGTTTCCTCGGCGAGCGGAATGAACTGCGAGGGTGAGATGTCGCCGTGGCCCGGCAGGCGCCAGCGCAGAAGCGCCTCGGCGCCCATCACCCGGCCCGAGCGCAGGTCGACCTTCGGCTGATACAGGATGACCAGCTCGTCGCGCTCCATCGCGCGGCGCAGCTTGCTCTTGAGCATCAACCGTTCCACCGCGGCCGCGTTCATCTGCGGAACGTAGAACGCCCAGCTGTTGCCGCCATTCTGTTTCGAGTGGTACATCGCGGCGTCGGCGTTTCTGATCAGGTCGATCACGTTCTCGGCATCGTACGGGGAGATCGCGATGCCGATGCTCGCGGTGAGGTACACCTCCTGTTGATTCACGTAGAAGGCGCGGCTGATCTCATCGAGGAGCGTGCGCGCCAGCGAGGTCAAGTTCGGGCGATTGTCCGCGTCGATCGGCAGCTCATCGACGAACATGGCGAATTCGTCGCCCGCCAGCCTCCCGATGACGGTGTCCTTGGAGAGCGCGCGTGTCAGCCGCTCGCTCAGGATCTCGAGGGTGCGGTCGCCCGCCGAGTGGCCGAAGGTGTCGTTGACCTCCTTGAACCGGTCCAGATCGAGATACAAGAGGGCGAGCGAGCGCTGATTGCGCCGCGAGCGCGCGATCGCCTGTTGCAGCAGGTGCTGAAACTGCATGCGGTTCGGCATCTTGGTCAGCGTGTCGTAGCGGGCCAGATAGCGGATGCGCCGCTCCGCGCGCTTGCGCTCGGTGATGTTGCGCGCCACGTAGATGTCGCCCTCGAACAGCGGGTCTGCCGAGGCGATCTCGGAGGCGGCCATGGACACCGGGATGGTTTGTCCGCTCGCGGTGCGCAGCACGGTTTCGCGGGCTTCCGCCCCCACTCCGGCGGCAGCGGCCGTGGCCAGATCGTAGCTGCCGCGGTGCGGCTCATCGATGAAGCTGACCAGCGATTTTCCGATCAACTCATCCTCTGAATAACCGAGAAGAGCCTGCGTGGCCTGGTTGCAGCTCTTGATGAGGCCGTCGGGCGAAGTGACGATCACCGCATCGCTCAAGCTGTTGAGCAC
The DNA here is from genome assembly GCA_963748995.1 of uncultured Gammaproteobacteria bacterium. Taxonomy (GTDB): domain Bacteria; phylum Pseudomonadota; class Gammaproteobacteria; order Steroidobacterales; family Steroidobacteraceae; genus Bog-1198. Next base: position 89,218 of record CAVVKU010000019.1, read on the forward strand.
GGTGTCGAGATAGTTTTTGGTGATGGTGGTCTCGGAGAGTTTCTGCCGCATGCGCTCGAGGGCGTGCTGCAACTCGCCGAGCTCGTCGCGCCGCACGACGCGCAGGGGGCTGGTGTAGTCGCCCTCGCCGATGCGGTCCGCCGAGCGGATCAAAGCGGAGATCGGGCGTGAAAGCTGGCGCGCGACGAACCAGGCGCCCAGCAGGCCGAACGCCACCAGCGGCAGCGTGATGCGCGCGAGGAACCCCCGCATGCGCTTGAGCTGGCTGCCCTGCTGATGCTCGAGCTGGGCATGCAAACCCGCGAGCGTCGCCTGCATCCGGGAACGGCTGACCCAGACTTTGAGGGTTCCCCCGCCGCGCGGCCCCTGCGCGGTCGTGACCGCCGGGATGGCCTTGGTCAACATCAACGGCTCGAGTGTGGCGGGGCCGATCTGGGCGGCGCTGTCGACCCCGTCGGTGTCCTGAGGATTCTCGCCGCTGAACAGCACCGTGCCGCGGGCGTCGCGCACCTCCACGCGCTCGATGTCGCTTTCCTCCAACAGGCGCCCGGCCGTGGGCGCGATGGCGGCCTCGTTATGGGCAGCCAGCGCGGGGGCGAGCAGCGAACCGGTCATCTCGCCGACGCTGTTCGCGCGGGCTTCGAGGTCGTTTTGAAGCTTTTGCTCGACCGTCGCGTACGTCAGCCGGGAGATATCCGCAGTGTCGATGCGATGCTCGTAGTAGGCCACCCCGCCGAGCAGCAGGGAGAGTCCCGCGCCGACCCCCAAGGCGACCAATAAATACTTCGATTTGAGGCTCTGCGGCATTGACGGATGATACTCGTTCGTATCCCGGGCCATAAGGGGCAGTACAATTGCGTTATGACCGTGAAGATGCGCGTGGATATCTATTCCGACACGATCTGCCCCTGGTGCTACCTGGGCAAGCGGCGTTTCGAGCTGGCCCTTCAAGCGCGTCCGCAATACGCCCCCCGTATCGATTGGCGGCCGTTCGAATTGAATCCGGACCTCCCCTGGGAGGGCGCGGAGCGCGCCGCCTACATGGCCGCCAAATTCGGTGACACCTCCAAGATCGAGGAAAGCCAGGCTACGCTGACACGCCTCGGACAGGCCGTCGGTCTCGAGTTCCGTTTCGATTTGATCGAGCGGATACCGAATACACGGCGCTCGCACATCTTGATCGCGCATGCGGCGCGTCAGGGTCTCGCGGGCGAAGTGACGGAACGGATCATGCAGGCGTATTTCGAGGAGGGCTGCAACATCGCCGATGTCGACGAGTTGGTGCGTCTCGGCGTCGAAGCGGGGCTCGGCGAACGCGAGGCTCGCTCCGCGGTGGTGTTGCGCGAAGGGCAGGACGGCGTGGTTGCCGCGGAACGGCATGCGACCGTGCTCGGCATCACGGGAGTTCCCGCCTTCATCTTCGATCGCCAGTATTCGGTTTCCGGCGCCCAGGAAATCGACACCTTCATCCAGGTCATCGATCAGGTGGTCGAGCTCGCGGCCACCCGTGAAATCACCTCGTGACGCCGGCGCAGCTCACCGGCCGGGCCCGCACTCATATCGTCGAGGTCGCGGAGCCGGCCTGCTCGCTGCATGGCCACGTCGTCGCGGCGTTCCTGCAGTTGCGCAGCTCCGCAGCGGCCGAGGGCTTCGATGTTGCTCCGGTAAGCGCCTTCCGAGATTTCTCGCGGCAGCTGTCAATTTGGAACCGCAAATGGAGCGGCGCAACGCCGCTCAACGATCCGCAGGGCAAAGGCCTCGATTCGGCGGGCTTGTCCGCCGATGAGCGTGTGGACGCCATTCTTCATTGGTCCGCCCTGCCGGGCGCGAGCCGCCATCACTGGGGCACGGACCTGGACCTCATCGACCGCCGCGCGCTCACGCCGGGGTATCGGGTCCAGCTGATCAGCGCCGAGTACGTCGCTCCCGGGCCGTTCGCGGCATTGGCCGACTGGCTGGAATCCAATGCGACCCGCTTCGGGTTCTTCCGGCCTTATCGCGGAGTCCTCTCCGGGGTTCAGGCCGAGCCGTGGCATTTCAGCTTCGCGCCCGTTGCGGAGCCGGCCAGACGCCGACTGACTCCCGGCGTGTTGCGTGAAGCTTTGGAGAATTCCGAACTGGCCGGCAAGGATGCGGTGCTGGCGAGACTCGATGAGCTACATGCCCGCTACGTGGGGAGCATCGATTGGCCGTGAGGCCCAGGCCTCAGGCCCAGAGCGCCTTCAGCCGATTCACCATCAGCCCGCGCACCTGTCCGAGCTGGTTGTCTTCGGAGGTGAACAGCGGAGGATTTCGGCGCAGCATGCGCCAGCGCTCCGCGCGCAAGATGCGCTGCAGATACTCGAGATTGCGGTCGATGGCCTCGAGGTAGGGATTCGAGCCCTGGAACAAGGGCTCGAAGAATTGATAGGCGCGCTCGAATTCACCATCGAGCCGGACGTTCCTGGTCTCGCGAACGAAGCGCGGCGTCTGGCGCAGCAGATCGAGACCGGAGCTGTAGCGGATCTGCAGGGTTCCGTCGCTTGCGGGAGCGGCGGCAATGCCGCCGAGCACGAACTCCGGATACAGCCGGTCCCGGCATTTCTCCAGGTAACATCGGTCCGCCATCTGGGCGATCAGGTCGGCGGTGCCCAGCAGGTGACCGAGTTTGCGGTCGCGGTCATCCGCGAGCTGGATCTGGCTCAGCTTGATCTCGTAACCGGTGAAATGCACGATCCGCGTGGAAATGGGAATCCAGGAATCCATGCCGACGCTCGGCAGGAATCGGGCGAGAAAGCGCGCGCTGCGAGTGACGTGATAGAGCGTGAACTCGGCGCCGTTGCGATGCTGCCGATCGTCGAACTCGCGGATGTAACCCGCGTCGTGGAACAGCGAGGTGACCAGCGACATCGCGGCGCGCTCGGCGCCGACCCGTCGAGGGGCGTCGACCGTGGATTCGTAGCCCACCAACAGACGCGCCATCGCCAAGGTCATGTCGAGCGAGTGCTGCCGATCGTGATAGACCGTATCGACCCCGAAGTACCCGGGCATGCGCCCTGAGAACAAACGCTCGAACTCCTCGAAGGCGACGGCGACCCGGTCGTAAGACTCGCCGGGCCAGCCGATGGCGAAGAGCTCGCGCACCGCCTGCGACACGGCGGCTGTCGAGCTCACTTGAACGGTATTGGTGACGTCGTAGTCGTTACGGCGAAGGTCGTACATCCAGGCAAGTGTAAGCCCGGGACCCCACCGCTGCCACGTGCGTGCTTCTCATTGTTATGTCAAAACCGGGCCGCGGGAGACTTCGCACCCACCCCAATATTCGGCGCGGCTCAATAAACCTTGAGTCCACCGAATTTACGCCGGATGCGCCGCGCAAGAGTCGCATATCCGAGCCAGAACCCCAGCGCCGCGACCAACAACATCCCGATCGCCGCGCTGCCCACGCCGAACGATCGCCGCGCTGCCGGAGGCGCCGCGCCCGCGGCCGGAGAGTCCCCCCGCGCCGACAGGGCCTCGGCCAACTGCGATTGCGTGTCCGAAAGCTCGTGCTGCAGGCGCTCCAGCTCGCTGCGCGCCGCGGCCTCGGCCAGAGCGGGAGTCGTCGCCCGGCTGCGATCGAGCTCCTCCTGGAGCTGTTTCACCCGCACGGTGGCCGGTACGTTCGTGGTCAGGAAGCTCGTCTTGACCCACCCGGTGACCCCATCGCCCAGGCGAACCTCGGTGTAGTCCGCGCTGGTTGCCAGCGTTTCGACGCTGGCGCCGGAATGCAGGGTCGCCAGGCGCTGACCTTGTTGATTCTGATCGGAATAGACGTTGAGAATGAGCTCGTCGGTGACGTAGGCGGTGGCTGCCCTGCCGCTCACGCACGTCAACAGCATCGCCGTTGCGGCCAGCCATTGCCCGCCGCGCCATTTCACGCGGCGATGCCGGTTCGCTTGAGCAGGGGGCGCACGTCCGGCGGCCGGCCTCGAAAGCGCACGAAGGCGTCCATGGCATCCAGGCTTCCGCCGCGCGCCAGAATCGAATCGACGAAGCGGCCCGCGGTCGCAGGGTCGAATATGCCGGCTTCCTCGAACGCCTCGAACGCGTCCGCCGCCAGCACCTCCGCCCACTTGTAGCTGTAGTAGCCGGCCGCGTAGCCGCCCGCGAAGATATGGGCGAAGCTCGCCGGCATGCGATTGAACGGCGCCGCCGGCGCGACCGCCACGCGCTGCCGCACCCGTTCGAGGGTCTCCGCCACGCGCGCGCCGGCTGCCGCGTCGAAGTAGGCGTGCAGCTCGAAATCGAAGCTCGCGAGCTCGATTTGCCGCAAGGTGTCGAGCGCCGCATTGAACGTGCGCGTGCCGAGGAGACGCTGCAGCACGTCGGCGGGGAGCGGCGCTCCGGTCTTCACATGGGCGGAGATCAGCGGCAGCACCTCCGGGCGCCAGACGAAGTTCTCCATGAATTGACTGGGCAATTCCACCGCATCCCAAGCGACACCGTTGATGCCTGCGATGCTGGGATAAGCGACCTGCGTGAGCATGTGATGCAGGCCATGACCGAACTCGTGAAAAAGGGTGGTGACTTCGTCGTGTGTGAGAAGCGACGGCGAGCCGCCGACAGGTGCGGTGAAATTGCAGACCAGCTGCGCCACCGGGATGGTTTTACCCGACGGCAGCGATTTGGCGACCACGCACTCGTCCATCCACGCCCCGCTGCGTTTCTCGACCCGGGAGTAAGGGTCGAGATAGAAGCCCGCGACGATGCGTCCCGACGAGTCGATGAGATCGTAGTAGCGCACGCTCGCGTGCCAGACGCTCACCCCGGGCCGCTCGCGCACGCCGATGCCGTACAGCCGTTCGGTCACCGCGAACAGTCCGGACAGCACCTTCGGCAGCGGAAAATAGGGCCGCAGTGCCTCCTGAGACACCTTGAACCGGCTCTCCTGGAGCCGTTCGCTGACGTACGCGAGATCCCAGGCCTCGAGGGTGCGTCCCGCAAACTCCTCGAGGTCCGAAAACTCGCGCCGCGCGGCGGGGCGGCAGCGCCGCGCCAGATCCTCGAGGAAGCCGAGCACCTGCTTGCTGCTCTTCGCCATGCGCGTGGCCAGCGCATAGTCGGCATAATTGGCATAGCCCAGGAGCTGCGCGAGCTCGTGCCTGAGCGGCAGTATCTCTTCGATGATGGGATTGTTGTCGAATCGGCCGGCGGACGGCCCGAGCTCCGAGGCCCGGGTGACCCAGGCTTCATAAATGTCACGCCTCAGGTCGCGGCTCTCGGCACTGGTCATCACCGTCATGTAGGTCGGCTGATCGAGCTTGAACAGCCAGCCCGACTGGTTCGCCTCACGCGCATCCGCGGCCGCGCGATCGACCGCGGTGGGGGGGAGGCCCGCGAGCTCCGACTCCTCGCGGACGCTGCGCGAGTAGGCGCGGGCGGCGTCGAGCACGTTCTCCGAGAATTTGGTCGCCAGGTGCGCGAGCCGTTGCACCACCTCGCAGTAGCGGGTCTTTTTCTCCGCGGGCAGATCGACGCCCGCCAGGCGGAAATCGCGCAGGGCATTCTCGAGAAGCTTGCGCTCGGCCGGCTCGAGGCGGCTGCCCTCGCTCTCGAGCACCCGCGCATAACCCGCATATAGCGCAGCGTTCTGGCCGAGTTCCGACGAGTAGGCGGTCAACAGCGGCACGCACTCGTTGTAGGCCTCGCGCATGGCGGGCGAATTGGCCACGGCGTTCAGGTGGCCGATGGGGCTCCACACGCGGCTCAACCGATAGCTCAGCTCTTCCACCGGGATCACCAGCGAGGCGAACGTGGGGTTGGGCTGGGCGGTCAGTTCGGCGAGCCGGGCGCGATTCTCGGCCAGGACCTGTTCGAGCGCCGGACGGGCATGGGCGGCCTCGATGCGATCGAATGCCGGCAGGGAGTCGAAATCCAGAAGGGGGTTGCTCACACTCGAATACTAGCAGAGCGGGGAACACCCAGCGGGCACGCCCCCGGGCAGACCCGGCGGAGCGCCGCCGACTGCGTATATCATGGCTGCCTGGATCTCTCGTCAGGATGGAGTTCTCGGTGTCCTCAGAAGCGTTCGATCTGATTTGCATCGGCGGCGGCAGCGGCGGTTTGGCTGCGGCGCAGCGTGCCGCGGAATACGGTGCGAAGACCTTGGTGATCGAATCCGGCCGACTGGGCGGCACCTGCGTGAACGTCGGGTGCGTGCCGAAGAAGGTGATGTGGAACGCCTCCAGCATCGCACTGGGCCTCGCCGACGCGGCCGATTACGGCTTCGGCGTATCGGCGGGCGATCACGATTGGGGCGTGCTGAAACAGAAGCGCGACGCCTACATCCTGCGCTTGAACGGCATCTACGCGCGCAACCTGGAGGCGAAGGGCGTGGCGAGCCGCCAGGGCACGGCGCGCTTCGTCGATGCGCATACCGTCGAGGTGAACGGCGAACGGTTCGCCGCCAGGCACCTCGTCATTGCCACCGGCGGCGTGCCCATGCTCCCCGCCCTGCCGGGTGCGGAGCTGGGGATCACCTCCGATGGGTTCTTCGAGCTCGAGCGTCGGCCGCAACGCGTCGCGGTCGTGGGCTCGGGCTACGTCGCGTGCGAGCTGGCGGGAGCCTTCCACGAGCTCGGCAGCCAGGTGGAGCTGTTCATCCGCAAGGATCACGTGCTCACGCATTTCGACGTCATGCTGGGCAAGTCCCTGATGCGCGAGATGAAGGCTCAGGGAATCACGATCCACACCCGTGCCGTACCCGCGACGCTCGCGGTGCACTCGGGCACGAAGACGCTCGCGTCGGCCGACGGCCGGGAGTTCGCCGGATTCGACTGCGTGCTGTGGGCCATCGGCCGCTCGGCGAACGTCGCTGCGCTTGACCTGGACGCCGCCGGCATCGCGCAGAGCGCGGACGGCTTCATCGCCACCGATGCCTTCCAGAACACCAATGTGGCAGGCGTCCACGCGATCGGCGACGTCACGGGCCGCGCCGCCCTGACTCCCGTCGCGATCGCCGCCGGACGTCGGCTGAGCGATCGATTGTTCGGCGGCAAGCCCGAGCGGCATCTGGATTACGACATGATCCCGAGCGTCGTTTTCACCCACCCGCCGATCGGCTCCGTGGGCCTGTCCGAAAGCGAGGCGCGAGCCAAATACGCGGACGCGGTCAAGGTGTACGTCGCGGAATTCACGCCTCTCTACCACGCGATGACCGGCCGCAAGACTCGCACCGACATGAAGCTCGTGTGCGTGGGACCTTCGGAGAAAATCGTCGGTTGTCACGTGATCGGGCTGGGCGCCGACGAGATGTTGCAGGGGTTCGCGGTGGCCATCCGGATGGGCGCGACGAAGAGGGATTTCGACGACACGGTCGCGATTCACCCGACGAGTGCGGAGGAACTGGTGACGATGCGTTGAGCGCCCAACGTGCGGTGCGCGCCAGCCGAACTTCGCGACGGCTAGCTTTGCAATGCCTCGAGCACGGGCTGGGTGTTCGGGCGAATGCCGCGCCATAGCATGAAGGACTCGGCCGCCTGCTCGACCAGCATGCCCCAGCCCTTGCTGATCAGGCCGGCGTGGTGCGCGCCCGCCCAGAGCGTGAACGGCGTGTCCCCACGGCCGTACGTCATGTCGTAGCACACGGTGCTCTCGCCGACCAAACCCTCGGGCAACTGCGGCATCTCGCCCTGCAGGCCGGCGGACGTTGCGTTCACGATCAAATCGTACGCGGGTCCTTTGATCTCGCCGAACGTGCAGCCCTCGATTTGCCCCACGTCGGAGAACTCGGCAGCGAGTTTGCGCGCCTTGTAGGGGGTGCGGTTGGCGATGGTGAGCGAGCGCAGTTCGCGCTCGAGCAGCGGTCCGACGACGCCGCGCGCCGCACCGCCGGCGCCGAGGATCAGCACCCGCTTGTCGGCGAGATCGATCTCAAGATTTCGCGTCAGATCGGTGATCAGGCCCACCCCGTCCGTATTGTCCCCCAGCAGGGTCGTATTCTCGAAAAAGGCGATGGTGTTCACCGCCTGCGCGCGCGCCGCGCGCGGGGTCAGCTCGTTGACCAGCTCGGCCGCCGCCTGTTTATGCGGCAGGGTGACATTCAAGCCCCGCACCCCGCTGGTCATCAGCCTCAGGGTCTCGCGTCGGAAAACATCGGGATGGATGTCGAACAGCCGATAGACCAGATTCTGCGCGGCGGCCTTGGCGAACATGCCGTGGATGAACGGTGACCAGCTGTGCTCGACAGGATGACCGACGACGCCGTATTGATCGGGCGCGCCCACTTCCTGGGGCTGGTTCACGACGCGAGCCACCCCGCAGCCTTCTTGGCGAAATAGGTCAGGATCCCGTCGGCGCCCGCCCGCTTGATCGACACCAGGGACTCCAACGCCACCGCCCGCTCGTCGAGCCAACCGTTCGCCGCCGCGGCCATGATCATCGAATATTCGCCGCTCACCTGATAAACGAACGTCGGCATGGCGAAACGCTCCTTGACCCGCCAGACGATGTCGAGGTAGGGCAACCCGGGCTTGATCATGACCATGTCGGCGCCCTCGGCGATATCCAGGGCAACCTCACGGAGCGCCTCGTCGGAATTGGCGGGATCCATCTGGTAGGTGTGTTTGTTGCCCCCGCCGAGCTGCTTGGCCGAGCCGACGGCTTCCCGGAACGGCCCGTAAAAGCTGGATGCGTATTTGGCGGCGTAGGCGAGGATCCGCGTGTGGCTCAGCCCGGCGGTCTCGAATGCCGCCCGGACCGCGCCGATCCGACCGTCCATCATGTCGGAGGGCGCGACCACGTCCGCTCCCGCGTCGGCATGCGAGCGGGCCTGCCGCACCAGCGTCTCCACCGTGAGATCGTTCATCACGTAGCCGGTTTCGTCGATCAGACCGTCCTGGCCGTGGGTGGTGAAGGGGTCGAGTGCCACGTCGGTGATCACGCCGAGCTCTGGAAACTCCTTCTTGACGGCACGGACCGCTTCCTGGGCGATCCCGCCGGGATTCCAGGATTCGCGCGCATCCAGGGACTTTTTTTCCGCCGGAACGACCGGGAACAGCGCGATGGCCGGAATGGACAATTGCGTGAGCGAGGCGCATTCGCGCAGCAATTCGTCCACGGACAGCCGCTCGATGCCCGGCATCGAGACGATCGGCTGCCGCTGTCGCACGCCTTCGACCACGAACACCGGGTAGATCAGGGAATCGACCGTGAGCTGCGTCTCGCGCATCAGCCGCCGCGAGAACTCGTCGCGGCGCATGCGCCGGAGGCGTGTCGTCGGAAATGAATCGGGCCTGATTCCGGTCATCTTGTCTGTGACTCCTCCCAGCAACCTCAATTTGACGATATCGACCTTCCCGGGCCCCGCTGGCGCGTGCTGCGCGCTAATATCGCGGGCAAAATACCCCAGGACGGGTGCTGATTTATACATGAACGATGACTCGGGCGGAAATACGGGCCGTGCGCGCTTCCAGGCCCTTTGCCAGTCGCTGCGCCCCGATCTGGTGCGCTTCGCGTTCTGGCTGTCCCGCGACCGGGCTCTGGCGGAGGATGTGGTTCAAGAGACGTTGCTCCGGGCCTGGAAGGCGCGCGATTCGCTCAAGGACGAAACCGCCGCCAAACCTTGGTTTTTGACCATCGTGCGGCGCGAGTACGCGCGCAGCTTCGAGCGCAAGAGGCTGGTGACCGTGGACGTGGACGAGTTGATCGCCAAGGAGGAGCCGATGCTGGCGGCTTCCCAGGATCAGGAGCTCGCCGAGCTTCGCGCCGCGCTCTTCAAGCTGCCCGAGGAGTACCGCGAGCCGCTGGTCATGCAGGTGCTTATGGGATGTTCGACGGCGGAGATCGCGGCCGAGCTGAATCTATCCCCGGCGGCCGTGCTCACCCGGCTGTTCCGAGGCCGCAAGCAGCTGCGGGCTTTGTGTGGCGAAGATACGAGTCAGGATCCCGAATGATCGATTGTTCGCAATATCGGCGCGCGATACTCGCCAATCCGCACGATACGGATGTTGAGCTCGCAGCGCATCGCGATAGCTGCGGCGAATGCGCCGCTTACACCGAGCGCTTGCTGCGTTTCGAGGGCAAACTCGAGCGTGCGCTGCGCGTGCAAGCGCCCGATGCCGCGAAGGGCGGTATGGTCACCGCCTTGCGTCCGCGGCACACTCCGGTGGCTCGAAAATGGCTGGCGCTCGCCGCGAGCGTGCTGCTCGGTGGGGGCATCGCCGGAGCTCTTTGGCTCGCCGCTCCCCACACGAGTCTCGCCGCGGACGTGGTTGCGCACATGGCCGGCGAGCCGCAGGCCTGGACCCGCACCGACGTGCCGGTCCCCGCCCCCGAGCTCGATTTCGTGCTGCGCAATACCCATATGCGGCTGCTTCCCGACGCCGGTCTGGTCAGCTACGCGCAAAGCTGTCTTTTCAGGGGGCACCGTGTGCCGCATCTGGTGGTGCAGACCGACATGGGTCCGGTGACGGTCATGGTGCTGGTGCACGAATCCGTCTCGAAGCCGACGGCGTTCGATGAGCACGGATACCGCGGCACGCTCCTTCCCGTGGCGGGACATGGCAGCATCGCCGTGCTGGCGAAGGATCAGTCCGGAAATCTGGCCGCGGTAGAGAGCGTCGCGTCGCGGGTTCGAGCCGCCATCGATTGGACCGGCTGAGCGCTAGAGTCCCACCTTGCCGAGCAGGTCGATCAACCGACGGGAGCTGGCGGCAAGCCCCGGATGATCCGCCTCGAACTGTACCGCGACCTTCTCCAGGCGGTCCGCGAGCGGAACGCCGCCGGTACGCGCATCCTGGCCCTCGGCGTCAAGGATGCGTTGTATGTCCTTCAGGACCTCGGTGAGCAGTGCGCTCGAGCGCGGATCGATTTGATGCGTGCCGCGCAGCTCCTCGTGAAGGGTGGTCAGATGGCCGCGCAGGGTATCGGGATCCATTGTCTACTCCTGGCGCATATCTCGGTGCGCCTCGGTGTCATTGTGCCATTCGTTCGGGGGTGAGGCGGGCCACCTCGACATATCCCGCGCCGGACAGGGTACCCGAAGGGGCGCCGGGAGTGGTGCCCGGAGCAACCAGTGCGCGGTGGATCGCCGAATAAGCGGCGAGAAGGAATTCGTCGCTGCCGTGCGGCGGGTTGACGATCATCAAGCCGCTGCCGGCCAAGCCCACGCCGGCATCGTCGGATCGGATCGCGAGATCCGCGTACAGGATCTTGGGAATGCGCAGCGCCTCGAAGCGTGCGTGTACGCCATGGCGCTGCGAGGCGCTCAGGATCGGATACCAGATCAGGAAAATGCCCGTGGACCATCGTCGGTAGGCGTCGTCGAAGGCCGCGAGCAGCGTTTTCAACTCCTCCGCGCCCTCGTAAGGAGGATCGATCAGCACCAGCCCCCGGCGCTCGGCCGGCGGGAGCAGCGAGCGGAGCGCCGCATAACCATCGCCCTGCTCGAGGCGGATCCGGCCGTCCGATTCGAGGTATCGCTCGCCGGCGCGCGCTTCCGCCGGCATCAGCTCCACGAATACCGCGCGGTCCTGGCTGCGCAGAGCGCCGGCAATCTGCGCCGGCGATCCGTGATAGCGCGCGAGAGGCCTTCCGCGGCGCGCTCGGATCGCCGCATAGTAGGACGCCAACAGCTTCTCCTGCGGCAGCGCTTCGAGCAGGCGCAGGATGCCCTGTTCGGCTTCCTTGGATTTGCGCGCCTCGGGGGAATGCAAATCATAGGAGCCGCGGCCTGCGTGGGTGTCCAACGCAAAGAACGCCGCCTCCTTGCGTTTCAACGCGTCGAGGCAATAGACGAGCGCCACGTGCTTGGCCACGTCGGCGAAGTTGCCGGCGTGATAAATGTGCTTATAGTTCATGCTCCCACCGGAGGCTGTCGCCCATGTACGTCTTATATATCGCCAACAAGAATTACTCGTCCTGGTCGCTGCGCCCGTGGGTGCTGATGCGGGAGCTGGCCATTCCCTTCTCCGAACGCCTGGTGCGTTTCGACGATCCTTCCGCCTGGAGCCGGTTCAGAGCGATCTCCCCCAGCGGCAAGGTGCCCTGCCTCGTGGACGGCAATACCACGGTGTGGGAGTCGCTTGCGATCGCAGAATACCTGGCCGAGCGCCATCCCGCGGTCTGGCCCGCCGACCGTGCCGCGCGCGCCTACGCGCGCAGCGCCGCCGCGGAAATGCATGCCGGATTTTTCGAGCTTCGCAATCGTTGCTCCATGAGCTGCGGCGTGCGCATCCGCCTGCACGAGATTCCGGACGCGCTCACTCGCGACATCGCGCGGCTCGAGGCTCTCTGGGGTGATGGGCTTTCCCGCTTCGGCGGCCCGTTCCTGGCCGGCGCGGGCTTCACGGCGGTGGACGCGTTTTTTGCGCCGGTGGCCTTCAGGGCTCAAACCTACGGTCTGCATCTCGGCGCGGATGCCGCGGCTTACGTCGGCCGCCTTCTCGAACTCGACTCCATGCGCCGCTGGTACGCGGACGGTGTCGCGGAAACCTTCCGCGACGAGCCCCACGAGAAAGAGATGGCCGGCATAGGGCGCATCATCGAGGATCTTCGCGCGCGCTGACCGGGCGCCGGTCACGTCGTGCCGAGCTCCGCGAGAAAATCGCGCGGCTTGAGGTACCCCTCGTACAGGCGCGCTTCGGGAGAGCCGGGTGTCGCATGCCAGTCGTAATCCCAACGGGCGAGCGGCGGCATGGACATCAGGATTGATTCGGTGCGGCCTTTGGACTGAAGTCCGAACAGGGTGCCGCGGTCGTACAGTAAATTGAATTCGACATAGCGGCCGCGCCGGTAAAGCTGAAAGCTGCGTTCCCGCTCGCCCCAGGGTTCGTTGCGCCGCCGCTCGACGATCGGCAGGTACGCCGGCAGAAAACTGTCGCCGACACTGCGCAGAAAGTCGAAGCACCGCGCGAATCCGCCCTCGGCGAGATCGTCGAAGAACAGCCCGCCGACCCCACGCGTCTCCTCCCGGTGGGGCAGGAAGAAATACCGGTCGCACCACGCCTTGTATTGGCCGTACACCTCGGGCCCGAATGGTGCGCACGCTTCGCGGGCCGTCCGATGCCAATGCAGCACGTCCTCGTCGCAAGGGTAGTAGGGGGTCAGGTCGAACCCGCCTCCGAACCACCACAGCGCCGGTCCTTGTTCGGGAGTCGCGAGCAGAAAACGCACGTTGCAATGCGTGGTCGGCACGTAGGGATTACGCGGGTGGAATACCAACGACAGCCCCATCGCCTCGAATCCCGCGCCGGCGACTTGAGCCCGGCCCGCGGTCGCGGAGTGCGGCAGCTTGTCGCCGAACACGTGGGAGACCGAGACGCCGGCTCTCTCGAAAACCCGGCCGTCGCTCAGGATGCGGCTCTCTCCGCCTCCGCCGCCCGGGCGTTGCCACGCGTCGCGGCGAAATTGGCCGCCGTCGATGGATTCGACGGCCGAGGTGATCCGATCATGCAGCTCACCGAGGTAACGATGTACCGCCCGGGCATCCGGAGCGGGCGAAGGCGGTGCCGTGGGATCCGGCATGACTCAGGCCTTCGGCAAGCCCTTCGGGGGGGCCTTCGGGGAGGTTTTGGTCGAGCTTTTGGGCTTCTTGGCCCCGCCGGCTTTCGGCGCCGGCTTGGGCGTGGCCGAAGGCTCGGCAGGCGCCCGCTTCTTGGCGGGCGACTTCAGACCCTTGGCGGCCAGGCGTTGGGACGCACCCTTCGGATTCGGCGCCGCGCCGGCTTGCGCCGCACCCTTGGGCGCGGCCGCCTTCGCCCCCGGCTTGTTCTTGCGGCCCCACTTTCCAAACGTGCGCGCCGGCGCGGCGGCCAGCATGGACTGGCACTCGGGCAGCGTCAGGGTCTTCGGATCGCGATCCTTGGGGATCTTGGCGTTGCGCGTCTTGTCGGTGATGTACGGACCGTAGCGTCCGTTCAGCACCTGTATGCCGGCGTCGGGAAAATCCAGGATCAGACGATTCGCATCGGCGATCTGTTTCTCGAGGATCACCTCGAGCGCGCGCTCCAAGGTGACGGTGTAGGGATCGTCGAGCTTGAGCGACACGTACTTCGCGCCGTACTTGACGTACGGGCCGAAGCGGCCGGTGTTGGCGAAGATTTCCTCTCCGTCGGCGGTCGTGCCGAGCTTGCGCGGCAGCTGGAACAACACCAGCGCCTCGGCGTGGGTGATGGTGTCCATTTTCTGTCCGGGCCGAAGCCCCGCGAAGCGCGGCTTCTCCTCGTCATCCTTGGTGCCGATCTGCACGAAGGGCCCGAAGCGGCCCATGCGCACGCTCATCGGCTTGCCGCTCTCGGGGTGAGCGCCGAGATCGCGCGCCTGAGCGACCTCCTCCCGGCTCACCGATTTTTCGGTGTGATTGACCAGCTTGATGAAGGGCTTCCAGAACTTGTCGAGCAGCGGCACCCATTCCATCTCGCCCGTCGCGACGGCGTCGAGCGAATCCTCCATCCGCGCGGTGAAGTCGTAATCGACGTACGTCGTGAAGTATTGGGTCAGGAAGCGGCTCACGATCTTGCCGATGTCCGTCGCGGTGAAGCGGCGGCTCTCGATGTCGACGTACTCGCGGTCGCGCAGCGTCGAGATGATCGATGCGTAGGTCGAGGGGCGGCCGATGCCGTATTCCTCGAGCGCCTTCACCAGCGAGGCCTCCGAGAAGCGCGGCGGCGGCTCCGTGAAATGCTGGGCCGGGGTCACGCCCACGAGCTTGACCTTGTCGCCCTCCGTCATCGGCGGCAGTACGTGATCCGAGTCGTCCTGCACGACATCGTCCATGCCCTCCTGGTACACCGAAATGTAGCCGGGCTTGATCAGCGTCGAACCGTTGGCGCGCAGCACGGTGCGCTGCGCGCCGTCGGCGGCGCCCGCCGCGCCACCGCCGGCCAGGAACTCCACCGCCACGGTGTCGAAGATGGCGGGCGCCATCTGGCACGCGACGGTGCGCTTCCAGATGAGCGAGTAGAGCCGGAACTGGTCGGATTCCAATTTCTTTTCGATATCCGCGGGCACGATGCCGGCGTCGGTCGGCCTGATCGCCTCGTGCGCCTCCTGCGCGCTCTTCGACTTGGTGCGATAGATCCTCGGCTCTTCGGCGAGTCCCTCCTGGCCGTAGAGCCGGACGATGACCTCGCGGATCTGCCCGATCGCTTCCTGCGCGAGATTGACCGAGTCGGTGCGCATGTAAGAGATCAGGCCGACCTGGCCCTCGCCGATGTCCACGCCCTCGTACAGCTGCTGCGCCACGCGCATGGTCTTTTGAGCGCTGAAACCGAGCTTGCGGGCGGCTTCCTGTTGCAGGGTCGAGGTGGTGAAGGGCGGAGCGGGATTCCGGCGCCGCTGTTTTCGGTCGACGGAGAGCACGGTGAGCTCGCCGCGGGCGGCCTCGTCGAGCGTGCGCACCGCCTCGTGCGCGGCACTCTCCGTGGTGAAGCTGAACTGCTCGACCTTCGAGCCCCGGTACTCGACCAGCTTGGCGGGAAACTTCTGCTCGGTGTGCTCGAGCTCGGCATCGATGGTCCAGTATTCGCGCGGCACGAACGCCGCGATCTCATCCTCGCGCTCGCAGATCATCCGCAGCGCGGGGCTTTGCACCCGTCCCGCGGACAGCCCCGGACGCACCTTCTTCCAGAGCAGCGGCGACAGATTGAACCCGACCAAAAAGTCGAGGGCGCGGCGCGCCTGCTGGGCGTTCACGAGGTCGACCGACAGGCCTCTCGGCTGGGCCATCGCTTCGCGCACGGCATTCTTGGTGATCTCGTAGAACACCACGCGCTGCACCTGTTTGCCGTCGAGGGCCCCGTTCGCCTTCAGAAGCTCATGCAGGTGCCAGGAAATCGCCTCGCCCTCGCGATCGGGGTCGGTCGCGAGGTACAGGGAATCGGCCTTCTTGAGGGCACGCACGATGGCGTCGATGTGCTTCTGATTGCGCTCGACCACCTGGTATTTCATCGCGAAGTGATGCTTCGGGTCGACGGCGCCTTCCTTGGGCACCAGATCCCGAACATGACCGTACGAGGCGAGAACTTCGAAGTCCTTGCCGAGGTATTTCTTGATGGTTTTCGCCTTGGCCGGCGATTCCACGATTACGAGGTTTGAGGTCAATGTCGTCGTCTGGCGCGTCGGCTAGTGGAGGGCGTCGGAACGCTCTTCGAAGACCAGGTCTTCCATCTGCGCATAGGCTGACTCCTGGCCGGGCTGGCTGAACAGCACCATCAGCACGACCCATTTCACCTGATCGATGTCGATCTCGTCGGCTTCGAGCGCCATCAGCCGGTCGATCACCAGCTCCCGTTGGGTGCCCGACAGGATTTTCACGTTCTCCAGGTACATGAGATAGCCGCGCACGTCGGTGTCGAGGCGCAGGAGCTCCTGTCCGCTGAAGATCCGCACGGCCCGGGCGGTGGCCTCGGCGACTTTGCCGAGAGGATCTCCCGATAGTCCGTCGAGCCACTCCAAGGCGCGCTCGATGTCCGGCTCCGAGAATCCGGCCTTGTCGAGCTCGACCTTCAGCGTGTCGCGGTCCGGCCGGGGCTCGTCGTCGGCGCTCATGTAATTCTCGAAAAGGTATATGAGCAGGTCGAGAACGTTATCTTTCACCTCCAGCTCTCCTGTTGGCGACTCGGGAGTAGCGGCCCCCGGGGGCGGCCTGAACGTGGCCTTCGAGCTCGAGGATCAGCATCATCGAGGACACGGCTTCTGGTTTGAATCCGGTGCGCACGATCAGCATATCGAGGTCCGCAGGATCAAAGCCGAGCGCATCTAACAAGATTTTGTGATCCTTGTCCATTCCCGATGCATCGGCATCGTCCCGTGCGGCACCGCAGGCGCCTCTGCAGGCGCTGCCGGAGCCGCGGCCGAAAAACGTGGAAAAATTCAACTCGCTCAATATGTCATCCGCCGTTTCGGCGAGTTTGGCGCCGCGCTTGATGAGCTCGTGGCAGCCGCGGCTCAGCGGGTTGTGGATCGATCCGGGCACCGCGAACACCGCCCGCCCCAGATCCCGGGCGGCGCGCGCCGTGATCAGGGAGCCCGAGCCGTGGGCCGCCTCGACCACGAGAATCGCCCTCGAAAGTCCCGCGATGAGCCGATTTCGCCTCGGAAAATTGGCGCGCCGCGGGGGCGTTCCCAGGGGGAATTCGCTGAGCAGGAGCCCCTCGTGCTGGAGGGACTCGGCAAGCCCGCGATTCGCCGCCGGGTAGACCACGTCGGCTCCGCAGCCGAGCACGGCGATGGTGACGCCTTGAGCGGCCAGCGCGCCGCGATGGGCGGCGGTGTCGATCCCCAAGGCCAGCCCGCTGACGATCGCCAGGCCCCGCTCGGCCAGAGCGCGGGCAAACTCAAAAGCCGTGTCGGTTCCCGGCTGAGTCGGATTGCGGCTGCCGACGGCGGCGAACGGCGGCTCGCCGAGCGCGCCCAGATTGCCGGATGCATAGAGCGCGGCGGGGCTACGGTCGAGGCCGGCGAGCAGCCTCGGATAGCTCGGGTCGGTGAACGGGATGAGGTAATGATGGGGGCTGTCGAGCCATCGAAGCTCCGCCCGGGTCGGCGGCGCCCGCTGCCCGAAATATGCTCGAGCGGCAGCGGGTATTCCTTCGCGCTCGCACCAGGCATCGCCGGCGCGGACCAGGGCGGCGGCGGAGCCGGCCGTATCGAGCGCGGGGCGCAGCACCGTCGCCTCGAGCCCGGTGCGGGAGAGCGTCAGCCACGCGAGTTGCTCGTCGGTCAGCCCCATGCCGGCCATTCTCCGGCCGGGTCGGCTCCTGGGACCGACGCGAAATCTACCGCATCATCGAGATATGCGGCTCACGGTGTCTCGACGTGATCGTCCACGTGGATGACGTCGGTCGCTTCCATGATGAGCCCGAAGCTCATCCGCTCGAAAGTCTTGAACACCATAAAGGTGCCGGTCCGCTCCTCGGGGACGGGGACCTTCTTGGCGAACATGTTCGCCGTCGGATGCACGTATCCATTTTTGGAGTTGTCGTACATGTCCGGTTGCACGGAATACACGGCCAGCACGTTGCCGGGGGTGAGGCCGTCGCGCACGCCGCGGTTGATGACCACCACTTCGTACTGGCCGATGACGGCGACGCCGTCCGATACGGCTATGATGCTGCCCTTGATCGGGGTTTTCGGCACGCTCGGTATGAAGTCGAGCGGCACGTCGACGCCGCCCGCGAACAGTTTGTCGCCGGGGTAGGTCTCCCGATTAGATGCCGTCACGATGAGAGTCGCCGGATCGCCGATGCGCGTGACGTGGCCGGTGCCGGTGTACACGCCGTTATAGCCGAGGATGCGATTATCCTCCGGATCGCGCAACGCCTCTCCGACACGCACGAAGTTGTAGCTGGTGCCGAGCTGCGCCGGCTCCTTGAAGCCGACGGCGTACACCGTGTTGTCGTCGGCCATGATGATGTGATTGTCCCGCGTGCCGAGCACGTGCGGCGCCGAGGCGATCTGATCCTTGTCGAGCACCGAGGGCTTGGACATGAACGCGGCGACGGTCTCGTACGGAATCGTGGTGATCGCCGCCTCGAGCGGCTGACTGCGCACCCGCGGTTCCACGCGCGCCCCGTTGCCGCGCTGGAGGCCCGGCTGCAGCACGATGCGCGGCCGCCCGTCGACGTACACGAGATGCAGCGTGTCGCCCGGATAAATCCGATGGGGATTTTGGACCTGGGGGTTCACCTGCCATATCTCGGGCCAGTACCAGGGATCCTTCAGGAACACCTTGGCAATGCCCCAGAGGGTGTCGCCGCGTTTGACGGTGTAGCTGTCGGGCGCATTCGGCGCCAGCGCCATGCCGCCGCCCGAGGCGTCGGAAGTCGTGCTCGGAGGCAGCGGGGTGGTGGATGCCCCGCTGCCGGAGTCGACGGCCGCTTCCATGGCGGTGCGTTCGTCGCCGACGACCGTCCCCTGGATGCCGGTGTCAGCCGAAACGCGGGCCGCCGGGGGCGCCGGCGGAGGCTGCGTTCGACAACCGGCGACCGCGGCGATGGCGAGAAATAGGGCTATAGATCGTTGGCGTTGCATTCATTCGCTCCCTTGAGTCCACAGCCTATGTTGCCGGGCCCGCTGGTATACTGCCGGCCTGGCCCCAAGGACTGGGACGTGTCGCCCGTTTTTGGCGGATTCAGGGCATTTTGCACCCCGCCGCAACGAGCATTAAGTTAAGCAGCGGCGGAACTTTAGCAACAATCTTCGGCCGAAAACACGATATCCATCTCATAACTCTCATGACAAAGCTCGCAATTTTGGAGTATCCGGACCCGCGTCTTCGGACCAGAGCTACGCCTGTGGCGGTGGTCGATGACGCGGTGCGTCAGTTGATCGACGACCTCTTGGAGACCATGTATGCCTCCAAGGGCATCGGCCTGGCGGCGAGCCAGGTGGACATCCACCGCCGCGTGCTGGTGCTCGATATCAGCGACGGCCGCGATCAGCCGATGGCGTTCATCAACCCCGAGATCCTCGAGGCCGAGGGATCGGCGCCGGGCGAGGAGGGCTGTCTCTCGCTGCCGGGAATCTACGACAAGCTCGAGCGCGCAGCGCGCGTTCGCGTGCGTGCGCTGGATCGCAACGGCGAGCCGTTCGAGCTGCAAGCCGACGGCCTGCTCGGCGTGTGCATTCAACATGAGATGGATCACCTCGAGGGCAAGCTGTTCGTCGACTATTTATCCGAGCTCAAGCGCCAGCTGATTCGCCGGCGGCTGCAAAAAGAACGCAGGCAGCGTCCTTCGCAGGGGAGCGGACTTCGCGCTCCGGCCCCGGCGATCTAAAGGAACTCGCTTGAGTATTCAGAGTGGCCGTCTCCGCGGCAGATGACGCCCCGCGCCGCTCGCTCCGGCTGGGGTTCGCCGGCACACCGGGGTTCGCTGTCGCGGCGCTGGATGCGCTGACCCGGTCGCAGCACCGCGTCGCCGGCGTTTTCACCAAGGAGGACCGCGCCTCCGGGCGCGGAAGGAAAGTGCAGGCAAGTCCGGTCAAGGCGCGCGCCCTCGAGATGGGGCTCACCGTGCATCAGCCCGCCACCTTCAAGGATCCCGCGGCATGCGCGGAGCTCGAGGAGCTGCGGCTGGACGCGCTGGTCGTGGTTGCCTACGGCCTGATCCTGCCGCCGAGGGCGCTCGCGGCGCCGAGGCTCGGCTGCTTCAACATCCATGCGTCGCTCCTGCCGCGCTGGCGCGGCGCCGCACCTATTCAACGCGCCATCCTCGCGGGAGATCCGGTGTCGGGCGTCAGCATCATGCGCATGGAAAGCACGCTCGACACCGGCCCGGTGCTCGCCGAGCGCGCGGTCGATATCGATCCGCTCGACACCGCCGAAACGCTGCACGATCGGCTCGCCGTGCTGGGGGGTGAGCTCATTTGCCGGACGATGGATGAACTGGCGGCCGGCCGGGCGGCCGAAACCGCGCAACCCGCGGACGGCGTCACGTATGCGGAGAAGATCACCAAGGCGGAGGCCTTGATCGATTGGCGCGCGGAGGCGGAGCAGGTCGGGCGCATGGTGAGAGCTTTCTTTCCGACGCCGATCGCCGAGACGCGGTGGAACGGCGAGCAGTTGAGGATTTGGGAGGCACTCGCGCTGCCGGCGTGCGGGCCGGCCGGCTGTGCAATCGCGCCGGGCACGGTGCTGCAAGCCTCGCCCGGCGGCATCGACGTGGCGTGCGGGCGCGGCGCGCTTCGCATCGGGCGGCTCCAGCTCGCGGGCCGCAAGCCGGTAACCGCGGCGGAATTCAACCGCGCCCACCGCCTCGACGGCGCGATCTTCGCATGATCGGCGCAGCCGCCGGCGCCCGCTCGCTCGCCGCCCAGGTGGTCGCGCGGATCCTCGATGACGGGGTGACCCTCGATGCAGCGCTCGAGACCACGCTCGCGGACGCGCCCCGCGAGCTCGTGCCGCCGGTGCGCTCGCTGTCGTTCGGCGCGGTGAGGGGCTTCTATCGGCACGAGGCCATCCTGGGCCAGGTGCTGTCGCAGCCACCCAAGTCGCTGGATGTGCCGGTGCGCGCGCTCCTGTCGGTGGCGCTGTTCGAATTGGAAGATGCGCGCACGCCGCAATATGCGGTCGTCGACGCGGCCGTGCAGACTACGAAGTCGATCGGCGCGGGGCGCGCCGCAGGACTCGTCAATGCCGTGCTGCGGCGGTATCTGCGCGAGCGCAGCGCCGTCGATCGGGAGATCGTGCGAAACCCCGCGCTGCGCCACGCCTCGCCTCAGTGGCTCGCGGAACGATTCCGCGCCGACTGGCCGGGCCGCTGGACCCAGCTGCTCGCCGCGGGCGACACCCAGGCGCCGATGTGGCTGCGGGTCAACGCGCGGCGCCTCAGCGCCCAGGATTATCTGCAAACATTGCGGGCGGCCGACATCGGCGCCCGGCTCGAGCCTCGCGTGCCGCAGGCGCTGGTGCTGGACACCCCTCGCGACGTCGAGGATCTCCCCGGCTTCGCGCAGGGCCTGGTTTCGGTGCAGGACCTCGGAGCGCAATGCGTCGCCTTTGCGCTGTGCCTCGAACCGGGTCAGAGGGTGCTCGACGCCTGCGCCGCGCCCGGCGGCAAGACGGCGCTGATGGCCGAGCGCGAGCCCGGACTTGCCCGGCTCACGGCGCTCGACATCGACTCCGGGCGCCTGACGCGCGTGCGCGGGAATCTCGCGCGGTGCGGTCTCGAGGCCTCGGTCCTGACCGGCGATGCCGCCTCGCCCGGCGCGTGGTGGGACGGCACTCCGTTCGATCGGATCCTGCTCGATGCACCGTGCTCGGCGCTCGGCGTGATACGCCGCCATCCGGACATCCGCCTGCGCCGATCGCCCAAGGACCTGGACAAGATGCCGCCGATCCAGGGACGGTTGCTCAGGGCCTCCTGGGGGCTGCTCGCCCGCGGCGGCCGCCTGGTGTACTCCACCTGCACGGTGACCCGCAGCGAGAATCGTGCTGTGATCGCGGCGTTTCTCGAGGACACGCCGGACGCCCGCGTGGCACCTGCGGCGGAGTGGCCGGCGTGGCCGGGCTTCGGGGAGGCTGATGCGTACGGCGTGCAAATCCTGCCCGGGGAGGCGGGTGCCGACGGCTTCTATTATGCTGCCCTGACCAAACAATGAGCGTCCTTCAGACAATGCGCTCGGCGCGATTCCTGTGGCTGGTTGCGGCTCTCGCGCTCTGCCTCCCGGCCCCGCGCATCCGCGCCGACGGCCTGGAGGGACGCTTCGAGATCCGCTCAGCCGATCTCGAGCTGAAGGATGGGGTCTATCACCTGAATGCGCGCCTCGAGCTGCCGATCTCGGACGCCGTGCGCCGGGGCCTCGCCGAGGGCGTGCCGCTCACGCTCGAGGTCGACCTCGATGTGGAACGGGTGCGTCAATTGCTGCCGAACTCGCGCGTCGCGGAGCTCACCCAGCGCTACCACCTGCAATACAACGCGGTGAGCGGGCACTACGTGCTGCGCAATGACAACAGCGGTCAGCAGGAGTCGCTCGGCACCATCGATGCGGCACTCGAGTCGCTGTCGGAGGTGCGAAGCGTACCCGTGCTCGACAAGGCGCTGTTGTCGAGCGACAGGCGCTACGAGGCAAGCGTGCGGGCCAAGGTCGACTTCGGCACGGTGCCGTTCACGCTCCGGGTCTTGATGTTCTGGGTCAACGAGTGGCATCGCGAAAGCGATTGGTATACATGGACGCTGCAGCCCTGATCAAAAAGCACGGCGGCGCGGTGCTCGGAGGCATCGGCGTCGCCCTGTGGCTGGTCGCTCTCTACCTGCTCGCCTCGGCCGCGCAGAATTCGGCGCAGTTCGACCGCTGGCTGCCGTGGATATTGCTGATCAACATCTCGGGCCTGTTGACGCTGCTCGTGCTGCTGGCGGCAAAGCTGTACCAGCTGGTCAAGGACTTCCGCCGGAATGTGCCCGGGTCGCGCCTGAAGGGGCGCACGGTTGCGATCTTCAGCGCGCTCGCCGTGGCCCCGATCCTGGTGGTGTATTACTTCGCCCTGCAGTTCCTGAATCGCGGCATCGACAGCTGGTTCGAGATCGAGGTGAGCCAGGGCCTGAAAGACACCCGCGAGCTGTCGCATGCCGCGCTCGAAGTGCGGGTGCGCGAATTCCTGGCGCACACCGAGCTCGTGGCGCACGAGCTGTCGGGGCTGCCGGATTTCAGCCTGGTCGCCACCTTGGACCGCGAGCGGCGCGACAGCGCGGCGCTGGAATTCACCGTGGTGGGCGCCCAGATGCAGATCATCGCCACGAGCTCCGAGCGCCCCATGGACATGCTGCCCGTTCCCGCGACCGACGAGATGATGCTGCAGGTGAGGCGCAGCCGCTCGTACATCAGCCTGGATACCGATTCGGTGGGTGGATACGTGATCCGCGCGGCGGCCCAGCTCGACCCCAATCCGAGCGGAACTTCGCGCGTGTTGATCGCGCTCTACCCGGTTCCCCAGCAGTTGAGCCAGCTGGCCGACACCGTGCAGCGCTCCTACACGCAGTACGCGAACCTGGTGCAGATGAGGCGTCCGCTCAAATCGACCTTCGTCCTGATCCTCACCTTCGTCGTGCTGATGTCGCTGATTGCGGCGGTGTACGGCGCGTTCTTCGCCGCGCAGCGCCTGGTGCAGCCGGTGCAGGACCTCATTGCCGGCACCCGCGCGGTGGCCAAGGGCAACTACGACACCCAGCTGCCGCTTCCCTCACGCGACGAGCTCGGCTTCCTCGTGACCTCCTTCAACGACATGACCAAGCGCCTCGGCCGCGCGCGCGAGGAGACGCGCCGCAGCCGCGAGGCCGTGGAGGCGGAGCGCGCGGGACTTGCGGTCATCCTGGCACGCCTCTCGACCGGCGTCGTGTCGCTCGCGCCGGATCTGACCGTGCGCACGGCCAACCAGGCGGCGAGCGCGATCCTGGGCGTCGATCTGGAGGCCGCAGTCGGAACCCGATTCGACGCATCGATCAACGACGGCGAGCTCTTCGGTCAGTTTCTCGCCGCCGTCAAATCGCGCTTGGACGCCGGGCAGCTCGATTGGCGCGAGCAGCTCGATCTGCCATCGGACGCCGGCAGGCGCGTGCTGATGTGCGCCTGCACGGAGCTTCCGAGCGACGGGGGCGGCGCATCGGGCGTCGTCCTGGTGTTCGACGACATCACGACGCTGCTGCAGGCCCAGCGCGACGCCGCCTGGGGCGAAGTGGCGCGCCGCCTCGCGCACGAGATCAAGAATCCGCTGACGCCCATCCAGCTCGCGGCGGAGCGCATGCAGCGCAAGTTCCTCGGCAGCATGAACGCGCAGGACGCGCAGATCCTCGAGCGTGCCACGCATACCATCGTCGCCCAGGTCGACGCCATGAAGCAGATGGTGAATGCCTTCTCCGAATACGCCCGCGCCCCGGATCTGCATTTCTCGCCGTTCGACTTGAACCAGCTGATCACCGAGGTCGTCGATCTGTACCGCTCTCACGAGAACACCGCGGAGATGAAGCTGTCGTTGAGCCCCCTGTTGCCGATGGTATCGGCCGACCGGGTCCGAATCCGGCAAATTTTGAATAATTTACTCACCAATTCACTCGAGGCGCTGGAGGGAAAGCCGGACGGACGGGTCGAAATCGAAACTCACGTGGCTGAAGATGGTCCCAAACAGATGGCGGCCATCGTTGTGTCCGACAACGGTCCCGGCTTTCAGCGGGACTTGATCGGGACCGTTTTCGATCCTTATGTCACAAGCAAGCCAAAAGGCACGGGTCTGGGTCTCGCGATCGTGAAAAAGATAGTGGAAGAGCATGGCGGACGAATTGAGGCGGATAATCGACGTTCGGGCGGCGCCCGGGTGCGTATCCTGCTGCCATTGGGCGAAGGTGTGCGCGGAGTGATCAGCCGAGAGCCGCGCAAGAGTGAACAGAGGAGAGAACGCGTATGACCGCTTCTAGGATATTGGTGGTGGACGATGAGGCGGATATCCGCGGGCTCTTGAAGGAGATTCTGGCGGACGAGGGCTATGAGGTCGAGGTTGCCGCGGACGCCGCCCAAGCGCGAAGCTCGCGCGCGGCGCAGGTGCCGGATCTCGTGCTGCTCGACATCTGGATGCCCGACACGGACGGCATCACGCTGCTGCGTGAATGGTCCGTGACCGACGGCTACGACTGCCCGGTGGTGATGATGTCCGGGCACGGGACCGTCGAGACGGCGGTCGAGGCCACGCGCCTCGGCGCGTTCGATTTCGTCGAGAAGCCGCTCTCGCTCACCAAGCTCCTGCGCACGGTGGAGCGGGCGCTCGATGCGGGCCGCCGCAAGCGGCTGTCCGAGCGGGCGAAAGGGGCCGCGCTCGCCGTGCCGATCGGCAAGAGCAAGCTCACGCAGGCGCTGCGGGAACAGGTGCAGCAGGCGGCCGCCAGTTCCTCCCCGGTGCTCTTGATCGGCGAACTCGGCTCGGGACGGGAAGCCTATGCGCGCTACCTGCATTCCTTGTCCGGGCGGTCCGCCAAGCCCTTCTTCATGGTGGTGGCGGCGAGCCTCGGCGCGGATCCGGCGGCCGCGCTGTTCGGCAGCGAGCGCGACGGCAAGGTGGTGCTCGGCGCGCTCGACCAGGCGGCGGGCGGCTCGCTGTACATCAACGGTCTCGAGGATCTGCACAGCGAGGCGCAGCGCGCGCTGCTGGGGGCCATCGAGGCCAATGGATATACCCGCGTCGGCGGGCGCGAACGGGTGCCGCTCAACGTGCGCTGGATCGCTTCGGCCCAGGAAGGATTCGAGGGGCGCTCATCGCCGGAGCCGTTTCGCCGCGATCTCATCGCCCATCTCAACGTGATCACCCTGCGGGTGCCGCCGCTGCGCGATTTCTCGGAGGACGTACCCGACCTGCTGCGGTATTACGTGGACCGGCTGGTGGACGATCAGCATCTGCCGCTGCGCCGCTTCAGCGTCGCCGCGCAGAACCGGCTGCGCAATTATCCGTGGCCCGGGAATCTGGGAGAGCTCAAGAATCTGGTTCAGCGTGTGCTGGTGCTCGGTGCGGGCGAGGAGATCCGCCTGGAGGAGATCGAGCGTGAGCTCGCCGTCAAGATGGCGCTGGACGAGCCTTTGGTGAAGCAAGATTTGCTGGCGCTTCCGCTGCGCGAGGCGCGCGAGCAGTTCGAGCGCGCCTACCTGCAGCAACAACTCCTGCTGTGCAACGGCAAGGTGGGCCAGCTGGCCAAGCGGGTAGGCATGGAACGCACCCATCTTTATCGAAAATTGCGCGCATTAGGCGTCGATTTTCGTCAATTGGGCGAGGAATGAGCTCGATTTAACTGGTCTTCCCGGGCGCACCAGCCGGTCTCTTGCCATTCCGCGACGCTGCGCGCCACCACCGATAGAAGGGCGCGCAGGCTCTGCTCGGCCGCCGCCGTTCCGGCGGCCTTTTCAAGCTCCGCGGCGGCTGAGGCGATGCCCAGGGCCGAGGTCGTCACCGCTGCGCCCTTCAAGCTGTGCGCGAGGCGCCTCACCGACTCGGCACTGCCGGCAGCGCCGGTGCCGCGCATCGCGTCGGCCAGTTGCGCCAGAGTGTCCCCGGCCGACTCGACGAATAGCTGCACCAACTCGCGTGCGAACGTTGCATCGCCGCCGGTCCGAGACAGGAGCGAGGCCTCCTCGAACAGGATCACCCCATCGGACGAGCGCGACGGGGCTTCGGATGCAGGGCGAGGCTCAAGCCCGGCCGGCGCGAACGCGAGCTTGGCCAACGACTTCAGCAACAGCGCGGGATTGATCGGTTTGGTCAGATAGTCGTTCATCCCCGCGGCCAGACATTTCTCCCGGTCAGCGGCCAGCGCATGAGCGGTTAATGCGATGACGGGGATCGACGGATTCCTCGCCCGCACGACGGGATCGCGCAGCTGCCGGGTGGCCTCGTAGCCGTCCATCCGGGGCATCTGG
Source organism: uncultured Gammaproteobacteria bacterium (assembly GCA_963748995.1). Taxonomy (GTDB): domain Bacteria; phylum Pseudomonadota; class Gammaproteobacteria; order Steroidobacterales; family Steroidobacteraceae; genus Bog-1198. The sequence goes on from CAVVKU010000019.1 coordinate 116,071, forward strand.
CAATCCATCAGAACCACATCGAAGTCAGCCTCCCGCAAAGCCGACAGCGCCTCGAGTCCGTCGTTGGCAATTTGCACGCGGGCGCCCATGCCTTGAAGCAGGCGCGAGGCCAGCTTCTGATTCACCAGATGATCTTCGGCGAGCAGCACCCTCATCCCCAGAAGCGCCGGGGCTTCGGGCACCGCATCCGCGTGCGGAGCGCTGGGTCTGCCGTTTTGCGTGAGGGCGGTGAGCGCCCGCACCAGGATGCGCGTCTTGGCGGGCTTGGTGATGACGCGGTCGAACCGCCTCAACTGCGCATCCTCGAGGTCGCAGGAGAGCGAGGTCAGCAAGATGAACGACGGCGGCGGCGCGGGGCACTCTCGAATGGCGGAAGCCAGCCACAAGCCGTCGTGGTCCTCGAGGTCAAGGTCCATCAAGACGGCGGCCGGTGGGCGATCGGAAGCGAGCATCGCGCGATACAGCTTCAACGCTTCGCGCGCATCGACCGCGCATTCGACCTCGCAGCCCTCCGGGACCAACTGACGCACCAGGGCGCGCCGCCCGCCCGCATGCGCCACGACGCCGAGAACCCGCAAGCCGGACAGCCGCCTCACGGCGTCGGCCCTGGAGGATTCGGCGTCGCTGCGCTTGAAGGACCCGCTGAACCGGAAGGTCGAGCCTCGTCCCACCTCGCTCGAAACCTGAATTCCGCCGCCCATGGCCTCGGCGAGCCGCTTCGAAATCGACAGACCGAGGCCGGTCCCCCCGAATCTACGTGTCGTCGAGCTGTCGGCCTGAATGAACGGATCGAACAGGCTTTGAATCTGCCCGGACGGGATGCCGATACCGGTGTCGTGCACCGAGAAGTCGAGCGTCACGGCCCCGCCTTCGATGTCGCGGCCTTCCACCGCCAGCATCACCTCGCCGCGGCCCGTGAATTTGACCGCATTGCTCAAGAGATTGACCAGAATCTGATGCAGGCGCATCGGATCGCCGCGCACCAGCCGCGGGACGGCCGGGTCCACATCCACCAGGAGTTCGAGGCCTTTGGCGGAGGCCGGGAGCGCCACGGCGTCGACGGCGTCGTCGATGACATTCTGAAGGTCGAAATCGATGCACTCCAATTCCAACCGGCCCGCCTCGATCTTCGAAAAATCGAGCACGTGATTGATCAGCGCCAGCAGACATTCGCCGCTGGAGCGCACGATCTCCACGTATTCACGCTGCTGCTCGCCGAGCGCCGTATCGAGCAGCAGGCCGGTCATGCCGATGACTCCATTGAGGGGCGTGCGAATTTCGTGGCTCATGTTGGCCAGGAATTCGCTCTGCGCCCGGTTGGCCGCCTCGGCCGCTTCCTTCGCCAGCCGCAAGGTTTCTTCGTTGCGTCGCGCCTCGGTCACGTCCTGGAATGCGCCCACGATGCGCGAATAGCGGCCGTCGATGAGCTGCGGCTCGCCGATGGAGCGCACCCAACGCGCACGCCCGAGGGCCGTGACGAACGGCGTGACAAAATCAAACGATTTTCCCCGGTCGAATGCGGCACGGATGGCGGCCACGACCGTGCTGCGGGCCTCGGGCGGATAAAAGCCGAGTGCTGCCTCGAGCGAGGGCATCTCGCCCACCGGAAGGTCGTGAATTCGATAGGTCATGTCGGACCACCAGGGGCCGGGCGCATCGACATCGAGCTCCCAACCGCCGATCTCGCCCATGCGGCTCGTGGCTTCGAGCCGAGCCTCCTGCTGAGCCACCCGGCCTTCCGCCTGCTTGCGCTCCGTGATGTCGACACCCAGCGCGTAGAAGCCGATCACCTCGCCATCGCGAACGTCCGGCAGGTACTCGCTCTGCCAGTGGCGTACCCGTCCTGAACGGTCCACATCGCTTTGATCGAATAATTGACGCTCGCCTAGAAGGGCCGCCGCCTTGCGGGGGCGCCGGTTGCCTGCGTCCCTCTCATCGAACAACTCTTGAAAGGATGCGCCCACGAGGCGCCCCGGCGCGACGCCGAGTCGTTCGTGACAGGCTCGGTTGGCGAAGCGGCAGATGCCCTCGCGGTCCCAGTAGGCGACCGTCGCCGGGATGGCGTCGGAGATCTGCCGCAGGCGCTCCTCGCTGACCAGCGCCTTGGCCTCCTCCGCCGCGGTTTGAGATTGAAGATGCGCGTCGAAGACGGCCGCGATCAGCGCGATGGCGAGCAACGAGACTGCCACCAGCCCCACCATCATCGCGAGCCATTGATTGTCGATGGGTATGCCGCCAAAGCAGTACGCGCCGGCGCCGATGCGGGCGGCGGCCATACCGGTGTAATGCATGCCGCTGATGGCGATGCCCATGATCAGTGCCGCGCCGAGCCGCGCGAGCGCCATGAGCCAGGAGTGGCCGGCGCGCAAGGTGAACGCCAGCCAGAGCGCGGCGAACGAGGCCGCCACCGCAATCGAGACCGAGGCCAGCACCAGAAGCGGGTCGTAGGAGATGCCCGGCGAGATCATGATGGCGCGCATGCCCAGGTAGTGCATGGCGCTGATTCCCGCGCCCATCACCAAGGCGCCCCCCACCAGGCGCAAAGACCCGAGACGCGCGCCGGCCGCGATCCGAATCGCGCTGCCCGATGCCAGGACGGCGGCCGCCAGGGAGAGCAGCGTCAGGGTCACGTCGTACCGCAGTGCGATGGGCAACGTGAACGCCATCATGCCGATGAAATGCATCGACCAGATGCCGATGCCCATCGCGAGCGCGCCGCCGATCAGCCACGCATGGACATAACGCGCGCCCGCCGCCGCAACCCGTGCGGCGAGCGACAGCGCCGTATAGGAGACGAGCACCGCGACCGCGACGGATAATCCGACCAGCCAGTGATTGTAGGTAACTTGCATTGTCGGCCGAGACAGCGGTCATTCCGCTGCTCGAAGTATCGGCATGGAGCGGCGCGAATTGAGGCTCAGCGCGCCTTTTGCCGGAAACCCAGGCCACACCCCGGGCTTCCCCCTACAGCGCCCGCGATCAATCGCCGACGCGGATCACCAGCACGTCGACGTCCGCCTTACGCAGGACGGAGCGCAGGTGGTTGAGCTCGTCCAGATTCGAGATGGGGCCGATGCGGATGCGGTGCCAGGTATCGTTGTCCACCGAGACCTTCTGGACCTTGGACTCGACACCCTGCAGCGCCAATTTGGCGCGGACGCGGTCCGCGTCGGCGAAGTTCTTGTACGAGCCGGCCTGCAGCACATAGGTGCCGCTGCGGGTCTCGGGCACCGCGCGGGTGTCGGGGCGGACGTCCTTCTCCTTTTCCGGCACCACCACCTCGAATTTGGGCAGCATGTCGTAGAACGCATAGGATTTTCCGGAATCGTCGGGTGCGCCCGACTCGGTGGCGTCGGCCTCGCCCGGGTCGCCACCGCGGGATCTCTTCTTGTCCGGCTTGGCCGCGAGCTTGACCCCGGATGGGTCGGGCCGATGGTCCTTGACGTACACTGCCGCCGCAATGGCGAGTCCCGCGGCCAAGCCGCACACGACGCCGATCCACCCGGAGAAACCGCTGCCGGGCCGTTTGCGTTTCGGCTTGTAGTCGCGCGCCATCTCGCCGGACTACATCGTATCGGGCGCCGAAACGCCCACCAGATGCAGGCCGTTGCGAATGACCGTCTGGGTGGCGAGGGCGAGGCTCAATCGCGCATCGCGCAGCACCTCGTCCTCGACCAGAAATTGGTGCGCGCTGTAGTAGGTGTGGAAGTCGTTCGCCAGATCCCGCAGGTAATGCACCAACGCGTGGGGGGCCCGCTGCAAGGCGCAGTACTCCACGGTCTCGGGATAGCTCGCGAGGCGCTTGATGAGCTTGATTTCCTGCGGCTCGGTGAGCCTCGCGAGCGAGGACTCGGCGCGCACGGCATCATGCACGAAGCCCCGTTCCTGCATCTGACGCTTCACGCTCGCAACCCGGGCATGCGCATATTGGATGTAATACACCGGGTTGTCGTTGGAGCGGGCCTTGGCGAGCTCGAGATCGAAATCCAGGTGCTGGTCATTGCTGCGCATGACGTAGAACAGGCGCGCCGCATCGTTGCCGACTTCGGCACGCAACGCCCGCAAGGTCACGAACTCCCCGGAGCGCGTGGACATCTGGGCCTTCTCGCCGCCCCGGAACAGGGTGACGAACTGCACGAGCCGCACCTCGAAGCATTCCGGCGGCCCCCCGAGCGCGATCAGGCCCGCGCGCAGCCGCGCGATGTAGCCGTGATGATCCGCGCCCCAGACGTAGAGCAGGTGCTCGAAGCCCCGCTCGCGCTTGTTCAGCACGAAGGCGATGTCGGAGGCGAAGTAGGTCTTGATGCCGTTCTCGCGCACCATCACCCGATCCTTTTCGTCGCCATAATCCGTGCTCTTGAACCAGAGCGCTCCTTCCTTGAGGTAGGCGTGGCCGCTTTCCTTCACTTTCGCGACCGCCCGGTCGATGGAGCCATCGTCGATCAGCGAGCGCTCGCTGAACCAGGAATCGAAAATCACGCCGAACTCCGCAAGATCCTCGCGGATGTCGCCCAAGATTGCGGTCAAGGCGTGATCGAGCACGCGGCGGAACGCCGCGTCGCCGAGCAGCCGGCGCGCGCGCACGATGACGGCATCGATGTACGCTTCTTTGTCCCCGCCCTGCGGCTCGTCGGGCGGAAGGCCCTCGAAGATCTCCGCGGGTTTTCTGACGAGTGCCGTTCCCTCGGCCGCGTGCAGCTCTCCGGCGATGGCGAGCAGATAGTCCCCGCGGTAGCCGTTGGCCGGAAAGTCGAAGCGCTCGCCGCATTGCTCGAGGTATCGGAGCCATGTGCTCGCCGCGAGAATTTCCATCTGGCGTCCGGCGTCGTTCACGTAGTACTCGCGCGCCACGCGATAGCCCACGGCCTCGAGCAGATTCGCGACGGTGGCGCCGTACGCGGCGCCGCGACCATGCCCGACATGCAAGGGACCCGTCGGATTGGCCGACACGAATTCCACGAGCGCCGACTTGCCCCGGCCCGACGTGGAGCGGCCGTACGAATCGCCCAACGCGAGAATCCGTCCGATCTCGGCGCGGTAGGAATCGTCATGGAGGAAGAAGTTTATGAAACCGGCGCCCGCGATCTCGATTTTCGCGACCGCGGGGTGCGCCGGCAGCGCGGATTTCACCGCTTCGGCAATCTTGCGCGGGTTCTGACGCACGGCCTTCGCGAGACGCATTGCAACGTTCGAGGCGAAATCGCCGTGCGATGAGTCGCGGGTGCGCTCCACCTCGATGTCGATGTCGCGCTGTGCGGCGCCAACCAGGGTTTCGGGCAGCGCGGCCAGCGCCTGGCTCAGCAAGGTCTCGATCAGGTTCTTCAAGGCAAATCCGTCGATAGGTCAGTGGATGAGGGGGCCGGCAGTGTACCGCAAACGCCTCGAGCCTTAGGACCCTAGTCCACCTCCAGCGGATCCACGTCGATGGACCAGCGCAGCCCCTTGGGACCCGGCAGTGCTTCCACTTTCAAGAGCCATAGCGCCAAAAAGCGCTGCAGCGGCCCGCGCGACGGGCTCTCGATCAACAGGTGCGCGCGGAAGTGGTCGGCGCGCCGGGCGATCAGGGCGGTGGCCGGCCCCAGCACCCGCACGGCGCCGTCGTGCAGCGTCCGGGCACTCGAGGCGGCGGCCCGCAGGTAGGCGTCCAACCCATCCCGATCTTTCGCTTCCGCCCGCAGCAGCGCGAGCCGCGAGTACGGCGGCCAGCTCGCTGCCCGGCGCTCCTCGAGCGCGGTCGCCGCGAATCGATCGTAGCCTTCCGCGAGCAAACGGGTGAGCAACGGGTGCTCGGGGAAGGAAGTCTGCACGATGACCTCGCCAGGCCGGGCGGCGCGCCCGGCGCGTCCGGCCACTTGCGTGATGGTCTGTGCCAGCCGCTCGGTCGCCCGGAAGTCGCTGGCGAAAAGGCCCTGATCGGCATCCAGGATGACCACCAGGCTCACGTCCGGAAAGTGATGACCCTTGGTGAGCATTTGCGTGCCGACCAGGATGCGCGCCTCGCCCCGATGAACCCGATCGAGCACGGCCTGCATGGCGCCGCTCGCGCCCGCGGTGTCGCGATCGAGCCGCGCCAGAGGCGCGTCCGGGAACAGCCGCTCCAACGTCTCCTCCACTCGCTCCGTACCCTGACCCACGGGATGGAGCGGCTGGCTGCAGGTCGGGCACACCGCCGGTATCCGGGTGCGGGCGCCGCAGTGGTGGCAGCGCAGCTCCCTCGCCTGGGCGTGAAGGGTCATGCGCGCATCGCAGTGGGCGCAGGAGGCGATCCAGCCGCAGGCATTGCAAAACAGGGTCGGCGCATAGCCCCGCCGGTTCAAGAACACGATCACCTGGCCGCCGCTCTTCAGATGGCGCTCAATCGCGCTCATGGCCGGCTGCGACAGCCCCTGATCGCTCGGATGTTTGCGCAGATCCACCAGGTGCATGGCGGGCGGATGCGCCGCGCCCGGCCGTTGCGGCAGCTCGTGCCGCAGGTAGCGTCCCTGTGCGGCATTGTCCAAGGTCTCGAGCGAGGGCGTCGCGGACCCCAGGATTACGGGAACTTGCGCGCGCTGCGCGCGCAGCACGGCCAGATCGCGGGCCGAGTAATGAAATCCCTCCTGCTGCTTGTAGGAGGCGTCGTGCTCCTCATCGACCACGATGAGGCTCAAGCGCTCGAGCGGGGTGAACACCGCCGAGCGCGTTCCGATGACGATGCGTGCTACACCTGCGTGCGCGGCGCGCCACGCGTCGCGGCGCTGGACTCCCGTCAGCCCGGAATGCACAGCGACCACACCCGCGCTGAAACGGCTTTGAAAGCGCTCGACCAGCTGCGGCGTGAGCGCGATCTCCGGCACCAGAACCAGCACCTGGCGGTCGGCCCCCAGCGCGGCAGTGATGATCTGCAAATACACCTCGGTCTTGCCGCTGCCGGTCACGCCATACAACAGATGCGCGGCGAAGCGCCCCAACGAGGGCCGGATGGCCTCGATGACGCCCGCTTGAGCGGCCGTGAGCACGACCTCGCTGGGCCGCGACTCGACCGCCACGGGCGCAGCCGGGAGCGCCTGCGGGACGGCCCAGCCGTTCTCGGCCAATGCCCGCAACAGCGCCGGCTTGAATCCGGCGAGCTCGTCGGCGGTGGCGCCGTCGCGCTCCGCGAGCCGGGCGAGCAGCTCGCGTCGTTTCGGCGCCCGCTTGGCAGCGGGACGCTCGAGCTCGGAGCGCCCGGCGGAGGTGACCGACCATACTTCGACGGGCGCCAGGGCGGCTTGACCCGCCCTGAGGCTGGCCGGCAACGCCGCCGCCATGACCTCGCCGAGCGGATGGTGATAGTAATCGGCGGCCCACCGCAGAAGATCGAAGGTCACGGCATCGAATACGGAACTCGAGTCCAATATCTCGACTGCATGCTTCAGCTTGGCGGGGTCGATCGATGATCCGTCCGCCACCTCGACCAGGATCCCCACCACCTGGCGGCGGCCGAACGGGACCCGAACACGCACGCCGGGAGTAGGAGGCGAATCCGTCCCGGCGGCGTCTGCCGGGGGCAGATAATCGAACACCCGACGCAGCGGCGTGTCGAGGGCGATGCGCAGAATCACGCGGGTTTTCTTGTCCACATATCCTGTGGATAAGTCTGTTGAGAACCAGGGGTCATGAGCGCTAAGTGCCCGTTCTGTTTCGAGACATAATCAAAATGGTGAAAAAGTATGCGAAATTGAAAAGAATTTAGAAAAATCAACGATTTACACTACCCTCTGGATGCCCATTACGAGAAAGCGTTGCAAATATTGCACGGCAAGTCACAGTTCATGTGCGTAAGTCGCTGATCCTGCGGTGCGGCCGTCAACCGCGACCAGCCGCAGGCGTTATACCCGTAACGAGCAGACGCCGTCGATGCAGAGAGGACGCCTTATGTCGGGCTTTGATACGCTCCCGAGCGCTTGGATGGTATGGGATGATCCCGCGCCAGCACCTAGGGGAGCGGTTCTGGAGCAGACGCGAGAGCTGGATAAATTCTTGAGCGAAATCGAGCGCCGCGCGTTTCGCATGGCGCAGGTTGCGCTACGCGATCCCGACGACGCCATGGATGCAGTGCAGGACGCGATGTTGAAGCTGGCTCGCAACTACGGCGCTCGACCGAGCGCCGAGTGGCGGCCGCTGTTTTATCGCATCCTCGAAAACGCCATACGCGATCAGCAGAGGCGCCGCAGTGTGCGCAAGCGCTTCATGGTATGGCTTCCGGGCCCGAAGGAGGATCCGGACAATGAGGCACAGGATCCCATCGACAGCGTGGCCGATGGCGGAACGCCCGTGCCGGAGCGGTTGATGCAGGATGAGGCCATGCAGAAATTGGAATCATCGCTGCGCCAACTGCCGGCGCGGCAACGTGAGGCATTCACGCTGCGCAATTTCGAAGGACTCGATGTCGCGCAGACCGCGAGCGCCATGGGCTGCTCCGAGGGCAGCGTCAAGACGCATTATTCGCGCGCGGTGCATACGCTGCGCGAACAACTCGGCGAGGTTTGGTGATGAGCGAAGACACTGTTGACCCGGCCATGTCCCGATTCGAAGAGCGCAGCCGCGAGCTGTTCCAGAACAGCGTCGCGGGCCTGGACATGGGCACGCGCTCGCGGCTTACGCAGGCGCGCCACGCCGCTCTGGCCGCCGCGGCCTCCGCTCGTCGGCGCCCCTGGCTCCTGCGCATGCCGGTGTGGGCATCCGCCGCGGGTGTCACCTGCGCCGCAGTGCTCGGCGTGGCGTTGTGGTTTGGAGGTCCGTTGAGCCCGCACGGCCAGATCTCGGCCGCCGATGCTCAATCGAAGTTTGAGGATCTGGACATTATCGCCGCGAGCGATGAGAGTTCCGGGGATGCGATGGACATGCTTCAAGACGATCTCGACTTCTATGCCTGGGCGGACAAGACCGCGGGCAGCGAGCCGACTGCGTAGAAGCCTCAAGGCTGCATGCCCGTTGAGCGCGCCAAGGTATTGGTTGGCCCTTGGAGCGGCTCTCTGGGGGCTCGCCGCCATGGCGCAGACGCCGGCTCCGGGACAGCCTTCCGCGCAGCCGCCGCAGCCTCCGGGGCGCACGCCTCAGGCGGCGCAGCGGCCTGCGGACGCGCCGGATGACGAGTTCATCGAGTTTTTGGGAGAGGACGATCACGGAGATTCCGCTTGGTGGGAATTCTTGAAAAAGACGCAGCCGGGAAGTCAGGACCCCGCGCAGCCGCAGAGCCCAAAGCAATGACGCGACCATTGCCGCGGATTCTGTTGCTGTGCGCGCTGGCTTTAACGGCGCTCGACGTGAGCGCCCAGCCGCCATCACCGGCCGAGCCGCCCGGTTCGACCGCGCCCGCCGCCGCGCCCGCCGCCGCGCCCCGCTCCTGGCAATCCCTGTCCGAGCAGCAACAGCAGCTTCTGCAGAACTTCCAGGGAAAGTGGGACAGTCTGCCGCCGGAGAAGCAGCAGGCGCTCGCGCGAGGAAGTCAGCGGTGGATCACCATGACTCCGGAGCAGCGCAACGGCGCGCAGGAACGCTTCAAACAATGGCACGCCCTGCCGCCGGAGCAGCGCCAGGTGCTGCGCCAGCGTTGGCAGCAGTTCAGGGCCCTGCCGCCCGAACAGCAGCAGAGAGTGCGCGAGCAGTTCCAGCGCTTCAGGCAGATGCCATTGGAGCGCCGTCAGGAGCTGCGCCGACAGTGGCGCCAGATGAGCCCCGAACAGCGGCGCAACGTCGGACGGTCAGCGGGCCGGGCACCGGGACGGCCGGGGCTGGGGTCGGGTGAGCGACGCTATCCGCACTGAGGGCCGCGTTCGCTACCGACTCACACCGCACACAGTTCGGAGCGGATCAGAAAGCGCCTGTTGAGCGGCGCCTCGAGCGAGAAGCTCGCCCCGCGCCCCGGCACGACATCCACCGTCCAGCGGGTGTGCGCCCAGCGTTTGTACTGCTCCCGATCCATCCAGAACTCGCAGCCAGCGATCTCGCCCACCTTCTCGTCCACGCCGCCGAGCTTGAACTCGCCCACCTGAAAGCACATGGGGGCGCTGCCGTCGCAGCACCCCCCCGACAGGTGAAACATGATCGGTCCGTGCGCCGCCTTCAGCTCCTCGATCAACCGGCGCGCCTCCTCCGTGACGTCGACGTGATCGAGCGCCATCAAAAGAAGCCCAGCGCCTTGGTCGAGTAGCTGACCAGCACGTTCTTGGTCTGCTGATAGTGGTCGAGCATCATCTTGTGGGTCTCCCGTCCGATGCCGGATTTCTTGTACCCGCCGAACGCGGCGTGCGCCGGGTAGGCATGGTAGCAATTGGTCCACACCCGTCCCGCCTTGATGCCGCGCCCGAATCGATAGGCCGTATTCAGGTCGCGGGTCCAGACGCCCGCACCCAGCCCATACAGCGTGTCGTTGGCGATTTCCATCGCCTGCTCCGGCGTATCGAAGGTGGTCACCGAGACCACGGGCCCGAAGATCTCCTCCTGGAACACGCGCATCTTGTTGTGACCCTCGAAGACGGTCGGCTTGATGTAGTAGCCGCCGGCCAGGTCGCCCGACTGCTTGTTGGCGACGCCGCCGGTCAGCACTTTCGCGCCTTCCTTCTTGCCGATGTCGAAGTACGACAGGATCTTCTCGTACTGGTCGTTCGAGGCCTGCGCGCCGATCTGCGTGCCCATGTCGTACGGATCGCCCTGGCGGATCTTCTCGACGCGCGCGATCGCCTTCTCCATGAATCGATCATAAATAGAGCGCTGCACCAGCGCGCGGGAGGGGCATGTGCACACCTCGCCCTGATTGAGCGCGAACATCGCAAAACCTTCGAGCGCCTTGTCGACGAAGTCATCGTCGTCGCGCATCACGTCCGCGAAGAAGATGTTCGGCGATTTGCCGCCGAGCTCGAGCGTCACGGGGATGATGTTCTCCGAGGCATATTGCATGATGAGCCGCCCGGTCGTGGTCTCGCCGGTGAAGGCGATCTTGGCGATGCGCGGGTTGGAGGCCAGCGGCTTGCCCGCCTCGAGCCCGAAGCCGTTGACGATGTTCAGCACGCCCGGCGGGACGATGTCCTGGATGAGCTCCGCGAACACCAGCAGCGACAGCGGCGTCTGCTCGGCGGGCTTGATCACTACGCAATTGCCGGCCGCGATCGCGGGCGCCAACTTCCAGGCGGCCATCAGAATCGGGAAATTCCAGGGAATGATCTGACCCACCACACCGAGCGGCTCGTGATAGTGATAGGCGACCGTGTCGTCATCGAGCTCGCCGAGCGAGCCTTCCTGTGCGCGCACGCAGCTCGCAAAGTAACGAAAGTGATCGACCGCCAGCGGCATGTCCGCAAGATTCGTCTCACGGATCGGCTTGCCGTTGTCGTAGGTCTCCACGGCGGCGAGAAACGGCAGGTATTGCTCCATCCGGTCCGCGATCTTGTTGAGCACGCGTGCCCGCTCGGCCACGGCAGTACGGCCCCACGCGGGGGCGGCGGCATGCGCCGCATCGATCGCGCGCTCGACATCCTCCGCTTGCGAGCGGGCGATCTTGCAGATCACCTGCCCCGTGGTCGGCGATATGTTGTCGAAATAGCCGCCCTTGGCGGGGGCGACCCATTGGCCGCCGATGAAATTTTCGTACTTGGCGCGAAGCGCGATCTTGCGCTCGAGCGTCTTCATGTGCGATGCAAAAGAACCACTCTCGGCAATGCTGCTGGAATCTGCGGTGGGGCGGACCTGGGCGGAACTCATGATCCTTCTCCTATATTGGGTTGATGGGAACAAGCGTATGGGCGTGCAGGGCCGTAACGGAGTTAGCCATGTATTTTCCCCCGGAAATTCCAAACTCGCCGAAATGTTTTGTGGAGCAAACATCGTGCCAGCTGCCCATGTTGTGCCTTTTTCCGGAGCAACGATAGCCCGTACAATCACTTATCGAATTGACCCGTGGGCGAGAGGCCCGCGCCCCAGTCCCCGGGCAAAGGCGGCTCCGCGTGCGCCGGCGTGTCAGATTCGTGACAGGTTTTCCGCGCAACTTGACACACTCGAGGCTTCGCGGTTTAACGGTTCAAAGGCTGGGGGACACAATGGCCGATGGAAAAAGCACGCCGTGCACGCCGGCGCGGGGATATCCATGAGCGACGTCAGGAACGGCCCGCACGCCGATCGGGTCTTCAGGGTCGCCGGATGCAGCGCGCTCGCGAGAGGCCGCGGACGTGACCGCGACCGTGGATGTCACCGCGACCGTGGACTCATCGTGGCGGCGCTGCTTGCACGAGTTCAAGCTGGATCCGGCCCGTGACTATCAGCCGACGGTTCTGGACCGCTCGAGGGTCAAGGATCTGCAGGCGGAGCACCGGGACCTGGTCGATATCGCCCGTGCCGAGATGGATTCGCTCTACGAACAGATTGCGGGCTCCGGCTATGCGTTGCTGCTGGCGGATACCGACGGCGTGATCCTGTGCGAGAAAGTCGACCCGGAGCTGAAGGGAATGTTCACTCACGCGGGTCTGATCGTCGGCGCAGAGTGGAGCGAGCAGCGGGAGGGGACCAACGGCATCGGCACCTGTGCCAAGGAAGCGCGCCCGATCACCATTCATCAATCAGATCATTTCCGTTCCCGCCATGTCGGCTTGTCCTGCTCCGCGGCTCCAATTCGGGATTCGAGCGGCCGGGTGGTGGCGGTGCTGGACGCCTCCAGCGTCAACGCCCACGGCAGCCGCGATTCGAAGATGCACACGGTCGCGCTGGTGGAGACCTCCGCGCGGTTGATCGAGAAATGCCTCTTCCTGAGGCGGCACCGCGCCGACGCCATGCTCCGGTTTCATTACCGCCCGGAATTCGTGGATCTGCTGCACGACGGCGCCATTGCGGTCGCGGTCGATGGAACCATCGTCGCGAGCGATGCCACGGGACTGAAGCTCCTCGGCGCCGCCGACCGGTGCGAACTGGTGGGACGCTCGATCACCGACGTGTTCGATGCGAGCTACGACGAGCTGGCTGCCGGCGGGTACGCACGGACGGCGCACCATGCGGGAATTGCGCGACAATCAGTTCGGCCGCCGCTACTACGCAAGCCTGGTCGAAGCCGAAACGAACACGTCGCGCCCGCCGGGCGTCGCTGCGCAAGCCGCCCGCACCGTCGTCCACGTCGCTCCCGGAGAAGGTGCCGCAGCGATGGGCCTGGCGGACCTGGCCGGAGATGATCCGCAGATGTTGAGGAACTTGCGCAACGCGCGCAGGATCGCCGATAGCAACGTGTCGGTGTTGATCTCGGGTCCGACGGGCAGCGGCAAGGAGGCTTTCGCCCGAGCGCTGCACCTCGCCAGCAAGCGGGCGGCTCACGCGTTCGTCGCCATCAATTGCGCGGCGATTCCCGAGACGCTGATCGAAAGCGAACTGTTCGGCTACGCGCCGGGAGCTTTTACGGGCGCGCGCCGCGAGGGCATGCGCGGCCGCCTCGTTCAGGCCTCGGGGGGCACGCTGTTCTTGGACGAGATCGGCGACATGCCGCTGCTCCTGCAGACCCGCCTCCTGCGGGTGCTCGAGGATCAGGAAGTCACGCCGCTGGGCTCCGAAGCATCGATCAAGGTGAACCTGCGCGTGCTGTGCGCGTCGCACCGCAACCTCGCGGAGCTGCTTCAGCGAGGGGGGTTTCGCGAGGACCTCTATTACCGATTGAACGGCATTACGCTGGAGCTGCCTCCACTCAGCGCGCGGCGCGACAAGGAAGCGCTCGTGCGGGGCTGCATCGCGCGCGAATCGGCCGGCATGGGCGCCGCGTCCATCGAGAAAGTTGCACTGGAGAAGCTGCTGGCCTATGACTGGCCTGGCAACATCCGCGAACTTCGCAATTCGATCCGTACCGCGCTCGCGCTGTGCTCCGGCGGAGTCATACGGCTCGGCGACCTACCTGAAGCGATTCGCCAAGGCCGATGTTCGAGGCGAAGCCAAGAGGTCGTGTCCGGGGGCGGCGCCGCGCGCACGGTGCAGAGCTCGTTGCAGGATGCCGAACGCGAGGTTCTGCTCGGGATGATCGCGCAACACCGGTGGAACATGAGCCAGGTCGCCGCGCAACTCGGCATCAGCCGCAACACCCTCTACCGAAAAATCAAGCGTCACGGCATCGTGATTGCCCGCCGCCCCGGCGGCTGCTGACGCCCAGCCCCAAAACGTGACGCAGGTGGCATTTGCCGGCCGCCGGAGCGCGAATTGGATTCCAGATTGACGCCGCATCACGAGGCGGGTGCCGGGTGGGGATTTACCATAGCTGATGGGAATTTTTCCGACCCTGCTCGGCAGTCTTCGCAGCCGCATCCTGGCATTGGTGCTGGGCCTGGTGGCCCTGGTGCTTATGGCGGCGATCGTCGGAATGGATGTGACGGAACGCGCCGAAACGCAGCGCCAGGTGGGTGCGCAGATACAGATGAATGCGGGCACCGCGCAGGAACTGCTGCGGTTCCGGGATTTGCAGCTGGCGACCGGCGTCGGGGCCTTGGCCTTGGACGCCGGCTTCCGTCAGGCGGTGGGCTCCGCCGACGCCGCGGCGCTGGCCTCCGCGATCGAGAATCAACAGCGGCGCATCACCGCGGATCTGGTCATCGTCCTGTCCCCCAACGGTCGGCCTCTCGCCAGTACGTTCAACGGCTCCCTGGCGAAGGCGGAACGCGATCTCGAGCGGCTGATCGTGAGCGGCACCGGCCGCGAAGTGCGTGAGCTCTACCGGCTGATCGATGGACGGCCCTATCAGCTCGTGATCGCGCCGATTCTCGATCCCGAGCCCATCGGATGGGTTGCCATGGGCTTCGCACTCGATGAGCGCGCGGCCGAAGCCATGTCGCGGCAATTGGGGGCCGATGTGTCGTTCGTCGCGGCATCCGATCTGCATCCTCTGTTCACCGCCACATCGGCCCCCGAGGATCAGCGCACGCTCGATTCGCCCATGATGCGAACGGCGCAGGCGAAACCGTTCATCGTCCTGTCCGGATCGGACAAGGTCTTGACCTGGATCGTTCCGATTCAATCCGCCAATGGATCGCTCAGCATGGTTTTGCAGCGCTCGCTGTCGGGCGCTTTGCGGCCGTACGACTCCCTCCGCAACTCCATGCTGCTGGTCGGCGGGCTGCTGCTCGCCGTCGCCACCGCGCTTGCCGTGTGGCTCGCGCGCAGTGCGACCAAGCCGGTCGAAGAATTGACCAAGGCCGCAAAGAGTCTGGAAGCCGGCGACTACGGCGTGGAGGTGCCATCCTCGGGCACCACCGAGCTGAAGGGCCTCGCCGGCGCGTTCAATGCCATGCGCGCGGCCGTGGCCGATCGTGAGGCGACCATCCGCCATCAGGCCGACCATCATCCATTGACCGGACTGCCGACGCGCGCGCGGGTCAGCTCGATCCTCGAGGACATCCTGACCAAGGCGCGCACGGGCAACCGGACGGTGACCGTGTGCCTGGCAGAGGTCCAGCAATATCACAGCATCATCGGCTCGTTCGGCCACACAGCCGGCGACCGGGTCCTGCTCGAAGTGGCACGGAGGCTCAAGGCGCACGAACGCCGAATCGACCACGTCGCGCACATCGGCACGAAGCAGTTCCTGCTCATCCTCGAATCGACCGGGACCGCGAAAGTCGCTCAGCAGGCCGCCGCCATCGTCGACCGGCTGCACGGCAGCTTCGATTACCAGGATGTCTCCTTCCAATTGGATCTACGGGTGGGCGCAGCGGTATTCCCGGCCGACGGCTCGGGCGCGGAGGAGCTGATGCAACGCGCAGACCTCGCCCTCTACCGGGCCAAGGACACTGGAACTCCGGTCGGCATCTACATCAAGGGAGATGACAGCAGCCATCGTCATCGACTGTCGATCCTCGGCGAACTGCGCCGTGCGGTCGAGTCGAACCAGCTCGAACTGCACTATCAGCCGAAAGTGAAGGCGGCGACCGGTAAAGTCGCCGGCTGCGAGGCCCTGGTCAGGTGGCGGCACCCTCAGCACGGGTACATACCGCCGGGCGAATTCATTCCCCACGCCGAGCGCACCGGAGCCATCCGCTCGCTGACCTCCTGGGTGATGGCCACGGCACTCAACGACGCCGCACGCTGGGAGCGTGAAGGCATGTCCGTCGATGTGTCCATCAACGTATCCCCCGTGGATTTCGCCGATCCCGGATTTGCCGACAACGTCGCGTCGCTCCTGCTGCAGACCGGCGCGAACGCGAGCCGCGTGATACTCGAGGTCACCGAAAGCGGCGCCATGAAGGACATTGCCGCGACGCTGCGCATCATGGAGCAGCTCCGGGTCCTGGGCCTGCGCTTCTCGATCGACGATTTCGGCACCGGCCATTCCTCGCTCGCGCACTTGAAGCGCCTGCCCGTCGATGAGGTGAAGATCGACCGCTCCTTCATCAAGGAACTCGAGGCGCAAGGTGACGACGATGTAATCGTAAGGTCCACCATCAACCTGGGTCACGCACTGCAGCTCAAGGTGGTGGCGGAAGGAGTGGAGCAGGCCTCGAGCTGGAATACGTTGAGACGCCTGGGATGCGATTTGATCCAGGGGTATTTCGTGTCGAAGGCGATGCCGATGCCGGAATTCACGGCCTGGTCGTTGGCGAGAAATGCCAAGACCGCGGCGACTAAGCCCGAAGCGGAAGCCCCGTTGCGCACCGACGAGGTGCAGGGCGACCCTGCCGAGCCGATGACGGATCACCCTGTCCTGGCGGAAGTCGTCCGCTAGAGCCGGGCTCTCCTATCGCGCTTCGCATCTTCCGGCTGGATCTTTGCCGCAGCGGAAGGATTAGAATCAGGGCCGGGGAAGGTTGCCCTGCCTAGGCGGGCCGGCTCACCCCGAGCATTCGTCTCGAGATACCACGGCCGTATCCACCATGAAAATGATCTCGCCCAGGGAATTCCGCAACGCCTTTCTGTCCGTATTGAAGGCCGAGGAAAGCAATTTCCGAGCTGCGGTGAGCTTCGAGGCGAAGTCATACACGTATTTCCTGCGCACCAACATCTTCCCGAAGATTGCCCGGCAGCTCGATCTGCTGGCCTGGAACAAGGACTATTACGCGCTCGACGGTATCTTCTACGAAGAGCGGGGCCGGGACAGCGCCGGCAAATACACGACGTACGCCAAATGGATCTCGGTTGCGTTGGAACACGCGAACCGGCCGAGCAAGACGTACGAAGAGATCAACAAGCTGCAGATGTTCAACGCCCCCCTGAAAGTGTTGATCACCTACGTGGCTGAAGGCGCCGAGGCGGAGGCGCTGCTGGGCAAATACGAGTCGATCATCAGAGATTCGGACATATTCAACGACATCGCCACGCAGCGGAAGCAGCTCGTGATTCTCGGGTCCCCTCAGGCCGTCCGAGGGTGGCGTTTCTACGTGTACGAGAGCGACGGATTCGTGCTCATGTTGCCGGCGTGAGCCGCGGTCATCGCACGGCGGCCGTGCTAAAATTGGGATTCTCGATAATCCCGAGGCGATTGCCAAACGGATCGAGAACGGCCGCCACTTTGATGCCGCCACCAACGTCCTTTACGGGTTCCAACGAAGAAGCGCCGAGTTCCATCAGTCGGGACCACGCCGCCACGATGTCCGCAACTCCCCAGAGCGGCTGAGGGCCGGAAATTCCGGGGGCGCCATCCGGAATCAGCCCCAATTCAAATCCGCCGACCGAGAAGCCCACGTAGAACGGCTCGTCGAAATAGGGGGCGACGCCCAGCATTTCCGTGTACCAGCGCTTCGCTGCCGCGAGGTCGGGCGCGGGGTAAATGGCGGTTCGCAGGCCTAGCAACATAGGAGGCTCTCCTGTCAGGATTCCGCGGCCTGCTTGAGGCAGGTCGGCCAAGGCCGGTCACTCTCGAGAAGGATGCCGCACTCACGGCAGGATCTCACAGCGAAGAATGCGAGTCGCCTCATTCCGCCACCTTGCCTTGCGATGCCCGCTCGAATTCGTGAAGCTTTTGCCGCAGGAAGACCTCCGATGTGATCGTCGTCCCGTCGGCGAATCTGATCTGATACGGCGACCCCGACACCGACGATACGGACCCACACACTCGGATGAAATCTTCTGCGGTTGCAACCCGGGAACCGGCCCGCTGCAGCTTCAGTCGCAGATGGTCGGCCGCGCTCTTGGCGTCGTAGGCGGTGCCGTTCCGGATGAATTGGGCGTTCGGCAATGATTCTATCGCCGATATCAGGTACTGGATTTTCTGAGTTTCCGGCGGGGTCGGGGTGCCCGCCTGCGCGTGAGCGGCAATGGCGAAAACCAGGATGGCGAGGAAGTCCAGCTTTCTCATCACGGTCATTACGCCAAGAATATGCGAGCCGCGCGATATACGCGACCACCAGCACGAGTATAGATTAGGAGCTCACGGGACCCGAACACGCATTTCATCTATAACAGGGCAGTTTGAACGATTGACACGCCCGACTGGTGGCGGCATACATGGAACTAGCCGCGCCTGCTTTTCCGGGTAGGCGGAAAAGAAAAAAGAAAGGCTCCGATCAACCGAGCCGCATGGGCCGCCAAATCCCCACCTGCTCCTGCCGGGCGCTTTCCGACCGACGCTTCCCAGCCGCGGCATTCGCGACTCGCCGTAACGCATACGGCCCCTCTGAGCTCGCTCCTGGAGGGCCGTTCGGCATCTCATCGCGTCGAAGGATCGACGCGCTTTTTGTCGCGCCCTCAGCCCGCCGCTTTCACCGCTTGGATCAGCTGACCGACGGCGGCCTGCGCGTCGCCGTACAGCATGCGGGTCTGATCGAGCCCGAAGAGCGCGTTGTCGATGCCGGAGAAGCCCTGGCCCTGGCCGCGCTTGATGACGATGACGTTCTTGGCCTTGTCGGCGTTCAGAATGGGCATGCCGTAAATCGGGCTGCCTTTGTTGGTGCGCGCGTCGGGATTGACCACGTCGTTAGCGCCGATGATCAGCGCCACGTCGGCGGTCTCGAATTCGGCATTGATTTCGTCGATGTCCGAGATCAGATCGTAGGGCACGCCGGCTTCGGCCAGCAGCACGTTCATGTGTCCCGGCATGCGGCCGGCCACCGGATGGATGGCAAAGCGGACGGTGACGCCGTGGTCGATGAGGAGCTGGCTCAATTCCCACACCTTATGCTGGGCTTGCGCGACCGCGAGGCCGTAGCCGGGGACGATGATGACCTTTTGCGAGTAGGCCATCATGACGCCGGCATCGGAGGCCTCGATCGGCTTCTGAGTGCCGCCTGCGGTGGCGCCGCCGCCCGCCGAGGAGGTCTCGCCGAAGTTCGCGAACAGGACATTGCCCAGCGACCGGTTCATGGCCTTCGCCATGAGCTGGGTCAACAACGTGCCCGCGGCGCCGACCACGGTGCCCGCGATGATCATGGCTGCGTTGTCGAGAACGAAACCCTCGAAGCCGACGGCGAGGCCGGTCAATGCGTTGTACAGCGAAATCACCACCGGCATGTCGGCGCCGCCGATGGGCAGCGTCATGGCGACGCCGAGGACCAGGGCAGCGGCGAAAAACAGCGACACGACGGGCAGGCCCGCGTCCTGTCCCGTGATGATCATCACGCCGAACACGACTGCGGCAAGCAGGAGCAGGCCGTTGACGATCTTCTGGCCGCCAAAGCGCACCGACTTGGTGATCAGGCCCTGAAGCTTGGCGAAAGCGATCAGGCTGCCGCTGAAGGAGACCGAACCGATCAGGCCTCCGATGGTGGCGATGGTCAGATGCACCAGGTTCTGCTCGCCGCCTTTGTAGAGCTCGACGGCGGCGATCGCGGCCGCGGCGCCACCGCCCATGCCGTTGTACAGCGCGATCATCTGCGGCATGTCGGTCATGGCGACGCGCTTGCCGCTCACCCAGGCGACGATGCCGCCCACGCCGATCGCGGCAATCACCAGGATGAGGTTGAACTGGGACGCTCCCATGAACGCCAGCGTGGCGAGTGTGGCGAGCAGCATGCCGGCGCCGGCCCAGCGTACGCCGCTCACCGCGGTGACCGGCGAGCTCATGCGCTTCAGGCCGAGGATGAAAAGCGCGGCCGCAACGAAGTACGACAGTTGCGTCAATGTTTCAGTCGACACGGAGGGCATTGACTACTCTTCCTTCTTTTTGCCGGGTTCCCTTTTCCTGCCGGCGGTCACGAACATCTTGAGCATGCGCTCGGTCACGACGTAGCCGCCGACCGCATTGCCTGCGGCAAGCACCACGCCGATGAAACCGATCACCCGGACGAGCGTCGAGTCGGCGCTCGCGAGCGCCACCATGGCGCCGACCAGCACGATGCCGTGGACGAAATTCGAGCCCGACATCAACGGCGTGTGCAGGATGACCGGCACGCGCGAGATCACCTCGTAGCCGGTGAAGGCGGCCAACATGAATATGTAAAGCGCAATTACCCCGTCGATCATGCTCCGCCCTCCACGGACTTGCGGGCCGCTTCGTTCTTGATCTCACCGTCGTGAGTGAGAACGGCGCCCGCAAACACCTCATCCTTCCAATCCACGGCAAGCTCGCCCTTGGGCATCGCCGGCTTCAAGAAATTGAACAAGTTGCGCGCGTACATCTCGCTCGCGTGATAGGGCAGCGTCGCGGGCAGGTTGACGGGGCCGATGATGGTGACGCCGCCGTGATCAATGGTCTCGCCCGCGCGGGTCAGCTCGCAGTTGCCGCCCTGCTCGGCGGCAATGTCGACCAGTACAGACCCGGGTTTCATGCGCTCGACGGCGGCGCGGCTCACGATGCGCGGCGCGGCGCGGCCCGGAATTGCGGCCGTGCTGATGACGACATCGCTCGCGGCGATGCGTGCATCCAGGACTTCCTGCTGCTTCGCCTTCTCTTCCGCGGTGAGTTCCCGGGCATAACCGCCGGTCCCCTCGGCCGAGACGCCGGTTTCGACGAATTTCGCGCCAAGGGACTTCACCTGGTCCCGGGTGGCGCTACGTACGTCATACGCTTCGACGACGGCGCCCAGGCGCTTGGCCGTGGCGATGGCCTGCAATCCCGCGACTCCCGCGCCGATCACCAGCACCGAGGCGGGGCGAATCGTGCCCGCTGCGGTGGTCAGCATGGGCAGGAACTTTTTCAGGGCGTTTGCGGCGATCAGCGCCGCCTTGTAGCCGGCAACCGAGGCCTGAGAGGAGAGGGCGTCCATCGATTGCGCGCGCGAGATACGCGGTACCAGCTCCATCGCAAAGCTGGTGGTGCGGCGTTCTTTCAGCGCCCGCACCAGATCCTGTCGCGCATAGGCCTGCATGAAGCCGGCGACGACCGCCCCTGGTTTGAGCGCGTTGACGGTTTCGATGCTGGGAGGCTGAACGCAGAGCAGGATATCGGCGCTCGACAAAATCGCGGGTGCGTCGGTCAATTCCGCATCCCCATAGGCGTTATCGGTGAATTGGGCGGCCGTACCCGCGCCCCGTTCGACCAAAACCCGCGCCCCGAGCCCCTTCAGCTTGCCCGCGATCTCGGGAGTGAGCGCCACTCGGGTTTCATTGGCAGCAGTCTCCTTCAGGACGCCCACGACGACAGGCATGCGGTATTTCTCCCCCTCAAAACATTGAATTATGGCACAAGGGTCGTCTATCTTTAGTATGACATGAGTAGGATGATCCGAGACAACATGGGATTGCCCGAACTAAAGGATGACTTGACCGTGGCCGTCACGGGGTATCCCCTTTCGCAGCAGATTCTGCGTACCGATGTTTCCGGGATGCCCCTGGAATGGGTCGATTACAAGGAAGCCGCGCGGCTTTACCACACGGACCAGGTGGCCTACACCTGCGGGACGCTGCTGTACCGGCTGTATGGAGGAACGTGCGCCAAGACGGGCGCGCGCACCATCGTCGATGTCAATTCCATCATCGCCACGCTCGGACATACGGGAAACCCCGGGAATTTGCGGGGCGGCGCCTATACGCCCCCGCTCAACAACCAGACCCTGTTCAAGCGCGATGCGTATCTGTGTCTGTACTGCGGGGCCCGCTTTCCGTACAGTCTCCTGTCGCGCGACCATGTCACGCCCTTCAGCCGCGGAGGCAAGGACACCTGGCGGAATGTCGTGTCGGCCTGCCGCCGATGCAACAACGCCAAGGCGTCGCGCACGCCGGAGCAGGCGGGCATGCAGCTCCTGGCGGTGCCATTCACGCCGACCTACGCGGAATACATCTTCTTGAAGGGGCGCCGGGTGCTCGCGGATCAGATGGAATATCTGGTGGCTCATTTCCCGCGCTCGAGCCCGCTGCACGAACGCATGCAACGCTGGCCGATGTGACCGGCGCCGCTCTCGGCCGGGTGGCATTGGACGGTGTCGTCATCGGCGCCACGGCGCCGAGCCCGGATGCGCTCCCCCGCGCGGGCATCGTTTACCATATCGATGCGAGCTACTTCATCTTTCGGGCCTACCACTCCATGCCGCCCGACATGGTGGATGGGGATGGCAACGCGACGCACGCGCTCTACGGCTTCGCCCGCTTCCTGTCCGACTTCCTGGAGAGCGTGCGGCCCGAGCGGATCGCCGTCGCCTTCGACGAGAGCCTGCGCGGACAGGCGTCGTTCCGATGCGGTATTTTCCCCGCCTACAAGGCGAATCGCGAGCTGCCGCCGGCCGATCTGAAGCGCCAGTTCGCGCTATGCCGGGAATTTTGCCGTCATCTGGGCGTTGCGGAGTTCGCGAGTTCCGAATACGAGGCGGATGACATCATCGGTACGCTCGTGGCGCGCGCGCGCGCAGCGGGACTCACCAACGTGGTGGTGTCGCGCGACAAGGATCTGTCCCAGCTCATTCGCCGCGGGGACGTGTATTGGGATTACACCGGCAATGCCCGCTATCACTACCAGGACATCGGCGCGCGCTTCGGCGCGGCGCCCGAATCGATCGCCGACTTTCTGGCGTTGACGGGTGATGCGGTGGACAACATTCCCGGGGTGCCGGGCGTCGGCAAGAAAACCGCCGCGGAGCTGTTCGCTCATTTCGGCTCCCTCGATGAGCTCTACGCCAACCTCGAGCGCATCGCGACCCTCAAGCTGCGCGGCGCCGCGACCCTCGCAGCGAAGCTCCTTGCGCACAAGGAGGCGGCCTACCTGGCCAGGCGGCTCACGGGCATCGTCTGCGACATGCCGCTTCGGGCGACTACCGAGGATTTGAGGCGGGGGAACCCCGACGGTGCGGCTCTGCATGCGTTTTTCGATGCCCACGGCTTCGGCAACATCCTGCGCCAGCAGGCGCGGCGCATCCTCAGCGGACAACCGCGCTGACGCCGCGGTGGCGCCCGGCGGCCGCATCAAACGAAGGAACAGGGGACTCACATGGCAATGCTGATCCTAGGTCTCGCGATCTTTCTCGGGGTGCACTCGATCGCGTTCGCGTCGCCCGGCCTTCGGGCACGCGCCGTCGCCAAGCTCGGCGAAGGCGGATGGAAGGGGCTGTACGCGGTCGTAGCGATCATAGGGTTCGTGCTGCTGGTGCGCGGCTTCGCGGAGGCGCGCGAGTCTTCGGTGATGCTCTACACGCCGCCCGGCTGGATGCGCCATGTCACTTTCCTGCTCATGCTGCCGGTCTTTCCGCTGCTCCTCGCGGCGTATTTTCCCGGCCGCATCAAGACGGCGACGAAGCACCCGATGCTGGCCGCGGTTAAATTCTGGGCGCTCGCGCACCTGCTCTCGAACGGCAGCCTGGCGGACGTGCTGCTGTTCGGCGGATTTCTGGCCTGGGCGGTGCTCGATCGAATCTCCCTCAAGCGCAGGCCGGCGCAACGAATCGCCACCGCGGCTGCGCGGCCGTTCAACGACGTACTGGCCGTGGTGGTGGGTCTTGGGCTCTATGTGTTGTTCATCGCATGGGCGCACGTGCGGCTGTTCGGAGTTTCGCCGCTTGGGTAGCGTTGAGCTGCCGACCTACGCCGACGTTCAAACCGCCGCAAGGCGGTTGAAGGGGCACGCCCACCGCACACCGGTACTGACCTCGCACGGCCTGGACGAGGCGCTGGGCGCCTCGCGTGTTTTTCAAATGCGAGAACTTCCAGCGCGTGGGCGCGTTCAAATTTCGGGGCGCGTTCAATGCGCTGTCCTGCCTGCCCCGTGAATCGCGCGCCCGTGGGGTGATTGCGTTCTCCTCGGGCAATCACGCGCAAGCCGTGGCGCTCGCGGGGCGCATGCTCGGCATCGAGGCCACCATCGTCATGCCCGCGGACGCGCCGGCCTCCAAACTCGCGGCGACGCGCGCGTACGGCGGCCGCGTCGTCATTTATGATCGGTATCGGGAAAACCGCCAGGAAATCGCCGACGCGCTCGCGCGAAAGACCGGCGCACCGATCATTCCGCCCTACGATCATGCCGATATCGTCGCGGGACAAGGGACGGCCGCCGCCGAGCTTCTCGAGGAAGTCGGTCCGCTCGACAGCCTGTTCGTCTGTCTGGGCGGCGGCGGCCTGCTTGCCGGCTCGCTGCTGGCGGCGAGAGCGCTCGCGCCTGCCTGCAAGGTATACGGAGTCGAGCCGGAGGCCGGCAACGACGGCCAGCGGTCCCTGCGCCAGGGAGCGATCGTGAGCATCGAAGTCCCGAAGACCATCGCCGACGGCGCCCAGACGCAAAGCCTGGGGAAGATCCCCTTCGAGATCATTCGGCGCGACGCAGCCGACATTTTTACCGCGACCGACTCCGAGCTCGTCGAGTGCATGCGGCTGCTCGCCAATCGCCTGAAGATCGTGGTCGAACCGACGGGGTGTCTTGGCATGGCGGCGCTCAGCGGCCGTGCCGCGGAGTTCAGCGGGCAGCGGGTCGGCGTGATCCTCAGTGGAGGCAATGTCGATGCAGAGCGATTCGGAACGCTGCTCTGCGGGGCGGGCCGATGAGGGGGAGGAACGCCGGGGGCAGCGCTCCCTCGTTGCCCCCGCCGCCCGCCTCTAGGCCCGAGCCTGACTGAACAGCTTGGTGATCTCCCGATTGAAGGCGGGGAGGTCGTCGGGTTTCGGCTGGTCACGAGATTGCCGTCCACCACCACCTCTTCGTCCACCCAGTGCGCTCCCGCATTGGTGAGATCCGTCTTGAGCGACGGCCACGACGTCATCTTGTGACCGCGTGCCGAGCCCGACTCGATCAGGGTCCAGGACGCATGACAGATGACCCCGACCGGCTTGTCCGCATCGAAAAAGGCCTTCACGAAATTCACCGCCTTGGGCTGCAACCGTAGCGCATCCGCGTTGATGACCCCGCCGGGCAGCACCAACGCGTCGTAGTCCTCGGGATCCGCCTCATCGAGCGATTGATCCACGGGGACTTCCTCTCCCCACTCCTTCATTTTCCAACCCCGCACCTTCCCCGGCTTCGGTGAGACGATTTCGGTGTCCGCGCCGGCCTCATCGAGCGCCTTGCGCGGCTCGGTGAGCTCCGACTGCTCGAAGCCATCGGTTGCGAGGATTGCGACTTTCAAACCTTTGAGGGTGTCTTTGGCCATGAATGACTCCTGAATGTGGAAGCATGGGTTCGCGACGAGGAAAACGCATCTTAGGCGTCGCCGCACGGCGCAAACGTCGGACACCGCACGTGGTTCGAGTCGGACGAAGCCGACCGGCCGATGCCGCTCAAGCTCAGAAGGACCGCGAACCGGCGTGCCGCGCCGCCGCTATACTCACGGCATCGTCGGGAGCGAAAGCGATCCCCTGCATCATCGGCGGCAATAAAGTGAAATTCCTCCTCGTGACGGCCACGGCGGCGGCGATCCTCGCCGTCGTCGCCTTCGTCGGTAGCGGTTATCTCCACACCCGCCGCGCGGAGCGCAAAGCGGATCACGAGCGGGCGCTCGTCCATGCGATGACCCAGCAGGACCTGGCCGCCGCGATTGCCCGCTGCGATGCAGTGCCGTCCGGCGATACCCCGCGGGATGCCGGGGCGCGTCGGGATGCAGCTTATTGCGAGGAGGTGGCGAGGGAGATGGACAACCGGCCTCTCGAAATCGTGGAGCACAAGCCTGCCGCGCCGGCCCTTCCCGTTACGCCCGCGCGCTGACCGACCCCGCTCAGGCCTGCTTCAAACGCCCGCGCCGAAAATCGGCGATGATCTCGCGCGCCGCATTGTGGCCGGGCGCGCCGGTCACCCCACCGCCCGGATGGGTGCCCGAACCGCACATGTACAGGCCTGCGAGCGGTCCGCGGTAATCGGCATGCCCCAGCATCGGTCGTGCGGAGAACAATTGATCGAGACTCAAGGCGCCGTGAAAGATATCGCCGCCGATGAGGCCGAATGTGCGCTCGAGGTCCAAAGGACTCAAGATTTGCCGGCCGAGAACCGAGGCGCGGAAATTGGGTGCATGGCTGTTCACGAGGTCGATCATGAGGTCGGCCACTTCGTCCCGGTGGTCGTCCCAGGACGCGCCGTTCGGCAGCAGCGGCGCGACGTGCTGACAGAAAAGGCTCGCGACATGCCGCCCGGACGGCGCGAGGCTGTCATCTAGGGTCGAAGGAATCAGCATTTCGACGATGGGCCGCTTCGACCAGCCGCCCGCCTTGGCGTCCAGATAGGCCTGGTCCATGTAGGCGAGGCTCGGCGCCATGATGATGCCGGCGGTATGATGCTCCGCCAGCGTGCGGCCAGGCAACGCCGTGAAATCCGGAAGCTCCGACAGGGCGACATTCATGCGGAACGTGCCTGAGCCGCATCGCCACCGGGAGATGCGCTCGCGGAAATCGTCATTCAATACGGAGGGGTCGATCAAGCGGCCGAAGAGGAGTTTGGGGTTCAAATTGGAAACGATGCTGCGCGCGCGCAGCATCTCACCGCTCTCGGTCACGACACCGACCGCACGGCCCGACTCCACCACCACCTCCCGCACCGGGCTCGACAGCCGGATATCGACGCCGCGCTCGAGAGCGGCCTTGGCCATCGCCTGGGTGATTGCGCCCATGCCGCCGATGGCGTGGCCCCAGGCGCCTTTCTTGCCGTTGACCTCGCCGAACACGTGATGCAGCAGCACATACGCCGAGCCGGGCGTGTAGGGACTGGCGTAATTGCCGACGATGCCGTCGAAGCCGTAAGCGGCCTTGATGGGCGCGCTCTCGAACCAGCCGTCGAGATAGTCGCCCGCCGACTGCACGAACAGGCCGAGAAGCTCCCGCCGCATGGGCATGTCGAGCCTCGAGATACGCCGGCCGAGACGCGCTCCGCGCAACAGCTCGGGGATGGACTCGATCCAACCCGCCACGGTGACGTTCGGCGGCGTCTCGAGCACCATGTCGCGCAGAACGTCGGCGATCACATCGAGACGCTCTCCATAGGCGCTGAGGCGCGACGCGTCGCGCGCCGAGAACTTCGCCACCTCGCCTTCGGTTTTGCCGCCTCCGACCTTCAAATATTGCGCATCGTCCAGCGGCAGGAAGTTGGAGATCTTGCGCTCCACCACGCGCAAGCCATGGCGCGCGAGCTCGAGGTCGCGGATCACCTTTGGATTGAGCAGCGACACCGTGTACGAGGCCACTGAATTGCGGAATCCCGGATGGAACTCCTCGGTGACTGCGGCGCCCCCGACCACGGCGCGGCGCTCGAGCACGGTCACTTTGAGGCCCGCCGCCGCAAGGTAGGCGGCACAGGTGAGGCCGTTGTGGCCGCCGCCGATGATCACCGCATCGCGAGATGAGGGCTCAGCCACGCGCGGGAAGCCTCGCGCCGCTCGTCCTCGCGCGGCGGGCGCCTTCGCGCGCTGGGTGAGCAGACGCGGGAACGCTCCGTTGCAGAGCGCATTGACCCAGTCCTCGCAAAGCGCGATCGCCTCGCGCGGCTTGAAGTTCACCGGGCTCAGGCTCAATTCGACCCACAGGCCGTCGAGCAGCGCGGACAGCGCGATGGCAGCCTGGCGAAGCTTGAAAGGGGGAGCCGCTGCGGAATCGGCCAGCTGGCCGAGCATGGATTCGAGGATCGACAGGTACTTGCCGTAGGTCTTGTCGTGTATGGCGCGGATCTCGGGGGAGTGCGCCACCATGCTCCAGAACACCAACCATACATTGAACAGCTGCGGATCGAGCAACTCGGGCGCGAACGACGCGCGAAAAAACCCGCTCAAACGATCGCGCGGCGACACGGCCTTGTTGTCGGCTTGTGCACGGATGGAATCCTGCAACGACAGTGCCAGCGTCTCGTAGGCCACCGCCACGAGCCCGGATTTGCTCGGGAAATGATGATTGATCAATCCAATGGACACGCCGGCGGCGGCACTGATTCGGCGCACCGACACGCCCTCGTGTCCGTACTCCTTCAGACAGCGCAGTGTCGCTTCGACGAGCGCCTCGCGACGGACGGCGGGCGTGGCTCGACGAAACTTCGGTACCGCACGCTTGGTCGCCATTACTGCCCCTTGTTATCCTTGTTCCGGCCAAGCGCCGTGAGCCGCCGTGGTCCTTCGGCGCCTTTTATATCACGACCGCCCTGAGCGGAGTTTCCTGCAACGTCATACCGGAAAGTCGCGGCTGTAGGGTACGTCCGTTGGCGTCGATTCGAACTCGCGGGCGTAGCGATGGCCGCTGTGCACCGCATGCACGATTGCTCCGGGAGCGTGACAGTCGCCGATACATGTCACGGTTGCGATACCCGCTTTTTTCACATCCGGTGCACGTGCTGTGAGTGCGAGATACAAATCGTCGTTGGGCTTGCGTATGCCAACCAACACCAGCGATCTGCACGGCAGGCGCGTTTCGGTTCCCGTGTACACGTCCGCGATCGAGACGGACTCACCGTCGAACGCGGTCACCCGTTTCAAGGTGTGGATCGGCACTCCCGCCTTGGTGAGCGCCCGGTGCACCAGCGGCAATTCATTGGTCATGAAGGTCCAAGCGGATGCGTTGCCGGCCGTGGTCACGTAGGTCACGCCGGCCCCTTGTCCCGCCAACTGCTCGGCGACGGCGCCCGCCATATAGTAGTTGTCGAAGTCGAACACCACGACCGGACCTTCCGGCGTAATGCCCGCCGCGATGTCGTCCGGCGTGTAGACGGCCGGCCCGGCAAGCTCTCCGACCGGAAACTCCAGCGTCGAAAAGAGCATCCGCGTCCAACGCGCGCCGGTCGCGACGACGACATGCTGGTGCTCCAACCCCAAAATGTCATCGACTCCGAGCTCGCTGCCCGGATAGAGATTGACGTTGGGGCGCTCTCGAAGCTGCCCGAGCCGCCAATCGACCACGCGTCCCCACGCGGTGAGGCCGGGAAGACGGCGCTCGAACCGCAAACGGCCACCGAGCTCCGTGGCCGCATCCGCGAGCGTCACCTGGTAGCCGCGGCGGGCGAGCGTCACCGCGCAGTCGAGTCCCGCGGGGCCGGCGCCGACGATCAAGATCGACGAGTCGCTCGCCGGGGGCACGAATTTCTCCGGATGCCAGTTGCGCCGCCACTCCTCGCCCGCGGTGGGATTCTGCGTGCAGCGAACGGGCACGCCGTCGTGCCAGCTCGAAATGCAGATGTTGCATCCGATGCATTCGCGGATCTCGTGCTCGCGGCCCTCGTCGATTTTCCTGGGCAGGAACGGGTCGGCGATGGAAGGCCGGGCGCCGCCGATCAGATCCAGAATGCCGCGCCTGATCTGCGAGACCATCACGTCGGGCGAGGTGAACCGGCCGACGCCGACCACCGGCTTTGCGGTGAGACGCTTGACGAAATCGATCACCGGCTCGTGACTGCCTTCGGGCGCGAAACGCGACGGCGCGCAGTCCGTGGGGCTCGAATCCATCTTCACGTCCCAGAGATCCGTCGAGTCGGTCAGAAGCGTCACGACCTCGTGGGCTTCCGATGGCTGGTTGCGGCCGGGCCTCGCGCGCAGCTCCTCCAGGCTGATGCGCAGCGCCACGGCGCAACGATGGCCGACGGCATCGCGCGTCACGTCGAGCAGCTCCCGCACCAGACGCACCCGGTTCTCGATGCTGCCGCCGTAGGCGTCGGTCCGGTGATTGTATTCGGGCAACAGGAACTCGTAGGGCAGGTACCCCATGCCCGCGTAGACGTACACGATGTCGAATCCCGCCTGCATCGCCCGCTTGGCGCCGGCGGCCTGCCACTTGAGCAGCTCCGCGATGTCCGTCGTATCCATGCGCCGCGGCCGCAGGTTCCCCATGAAGCCGATATGGGTCGACATCCAGGGCATGCCGGACGGCGAGATCGGCGCGATGCGGCTGGTGCGGTTCAGGGTGCACGCACCACCATGCCAGAGCTCGATGCCCGCCAGGGACCCGTGACGATGCACCTCCTCGGTCATCAGGGCGTGCGAGCGTATGTCCTTGTCGTCCCACAGCATGGCGAACGGCAGCGGCGAATCATCCGAGCTCGGATGCATCGACACGGCGCCCGTGCAGACGACACCCCAGCCGCCCTCGGCCTTGATGCCCCGGAATCCGGCACGCACGTGGGGCAGCGCATTGGTCATGCCGCTGGCATGCGGCACTTGGTAGAAACGGTTGGGAGCGGTCACCGGACCGATGCGTACCGGCTCGAACAAGATGTCGAAGCGCTGATTGCGCGCCATGGCGGCTCTCCGTTATCGCCTGCGAGAAGGCCGCCGAGAGTAATTGATCGATCGTATAGTAGCAACCGGCGGCCGCCCGGCCCCCTGGCCGGGGGCCGACGAACCGCGGTCAACCCTTGCGGTCAGGCCGCGCGGTATTCCCGATAGCCGATTCCGAGCGCGTGCGCGACGGCTTCGTGCGTCAGCTGGCCGGCATGCACGTTCAATCCGTGCGCGAGCCCGGGATCTTTGGCGAGGGCGCCCTTCCAGCCGAGATCGGCGAGTGCCTTGACGTACGGCAGCGTGGCGTTGGTCAGGGCGAAGGTGGACGTTCGCGGCACCGCTCCCGGCATGTTGGTGACGCAGTAATGGATCACGCCGTCGAGCACGAAAGTGGGCTCGGCGTGCGTGGTGGGGCGGCTGGTCTCGAAGCAGCCGCCCTGATCGATCGCGATGTCGACGAGCACCGCGCCCTGCTTCATGGTCTTGACCATCGCGCGGGTGACGAGCTTGGGCGCCGCGGCGCCTGCGATCAGCACGGCGCCGATCACGAGATCCGCATCGCGGACCAGTTCCTCGATGGCATGCGCGGTGGAGTACACCGTCTTCAACTGGCTGCCGAAAATCGATGACAGCTCGCGCAGCCGCTTCACCGAGCGGTCGACCACCGTCACATCGGCGCGCAGGCCGACGGCCATCTCGGCCGCGTGCGTGCCGGACACGCCGCCGCCCAGGATCACGACCTTCGCCGGAGAAACGCCGGGCACGCCGCCGAGCAGCACGCCGAATCCGCCATTGGCCTTCTGCAGGCAGTTCGCGCCCACCTGGACGGACATGCGACCCGCCACCTCGCTCATGGGCGTGAGCAGCGGCAGCGACCCATCGGATGCGGTCACGGTCTCGTAGGCGATGGCGGTGGATCCCGAAGCCATCAAGGCGTCGGCCTGTTCCTTGTCGGCGGCCAGATGCAGATACGTGAAAAGCGTCTGCCCGGAGCGCAGCATCCGGCACTCTGCCAGCTGCGGCTCCTTCACCTTCACGACGAGATCCGCCGCGGCGAATATATCGGAGGCTCGGGTGGCGATGGTGGCGCCCGCCGCCTGATAATGCGAATCCTCGAATCCGATGCCCGCTCCGGCGCCGGTCTGCACCACGACTTGGTGCCCGGCATCGACCAACTCGCGCACGCCGGCGGGGACCAGTCCCACCCGATACTCATGGACCTTTATTTCCTTGGGCACGCCGATTTTCATGGATCGCTCCGCGGGGGGTGAGTTTTGAGGCGTATCAGGCTACTCCCGTCTGGAGCCAGAACTTTGCAAAAACTCCGTCAAATGGGGCCAAATGCGACAGAACATTTCCAATAATCGCCAGGTAGCGCAATAATATTGTGCAACTGGGCCGGTTGGATCAACCGCGCGGAGACGTTGCCGATGAAACTGGACCGCTACGATCGCGCCATCGTGCAGGCGTTGCAGCTCGATGGCCGCATGACCAACAGTCAACTCGCGGACAAGGTGAGCCTGTCCGAGTCGGCATGCCTGCGCAGGGTGCGGGCGCTGGAGGAGGCCGGTTTCATCGAGGGATACACCGCGCTCATCAGTCAGCAAAAAGCGGGATGCCCCGTCAACGTGTTCGTGAACATCACGCTCGACCGCCAGGAGCAGGCGTACCTGCATGCCTTCGAGGAGGCCGCACGCAAGGTGCCGGAGGTCATGGAGTGCTATCTCATGTCCGGCGAGTACGATTATCTATTGCGCGTCGTGCTCGCGGACACCGCCGATTTCGAGCGCCTGCACAGCCAGCATCTCACCCGGCTGCCGCACGTGGCGCGGGTGCAGTCGAGCTTCGCGCTGCGCACGGTGCAGAAATCGCGCGAACTGCCGGTGCGCTGAGCCGCAATCCGCCGCCGCTCAAGATTTGGGCTTGAGGTTCAGCGAGAAGGCCACCTTCACCGCATCGCCCACCGAGTCGGTGCTCTTCAAGTCGCCGTGCCCCACGCCGAAATCCAGGCGCTTCAGCTGCGCCGTCCCGGAGAGGCTTGCGCCCGCCGCGCTCGGGATGAATTTGAACGCAATGGCGACATCCTTGGTGACCCCGTGCAGCGTCAGCGATCCCTGCGCCGTGTAGCCTGAGTCGGTCTTGACAAAGCTCTTCGTCACATAGTGCGCGGTCGGAAAATGCGCGACGTCGAACAGGTCGGCGCCGTGCATGGTGTCGTCCCGATCCGTGTCGCCCGAATCCTCGGAGGCCATGTCGATGACCACATCGAAGTGCGCGTTGGCCAGGGCGTCGGGTGAGAAATCGACGGCCGCCGAAAACTTGTGGAAAACGCCCTTGAACTCCGCGCCGGCCTGCAGGCCGGTGAATTCGAGATGGCTCGTTGCCGGGTCCGCCGTGAAGCTTGCGGACGGCGCCGCCGCGAGCGGGGTCGCGGCGGCGAGCAGGGCGGCGGCGAGAGCCGCCGGAATCATCGTTGGTCTCATCGCTGGATCCTCATCGAAGTGGCCGCCGCGACTCAGCGCTGCCGGGTGAAGGGGAGCATCCTCAACAGCACATCGTCGCGGTCCCAGAAGTGGTGCTTGAGCGCCGCCAGTATATGCAACACCGCAATGATGAACAGCAGGGCGCTCAATGCGTCGTGCGTGGAGCGCAGGAGATTGAAAGCAGCCTCATTCTTGCCGATCAGGTTCGGCCAGGTGAACAGGCCGAACCAGCTGACCGAGTAGTTCTTCGCGGAGGACATCATCCACCCCGTCAGCGGCATGGCGAACAACAGCACGTAGAACGCCACATGGGTGGCGCGCGCCGCCCAGCGCTCGAACGGACGCATCGCGGGCGGCAACGGCGGCGCCGGATGCCAAAGGCGCCACGCGAGACGCAGGATGGCCAGCATCAGGATGGTCATTCCCACGCTTTTGTGGCGCGCGAGGATGCCCAGCTTGCGCACGCCGACCGGCAGGTCCTCCTGTATTCGCCCAAGCACGAATTGGATCACGATCAAGGCGGCGATCACCCAGTGAAGGAATTGCGCCGGGACGCCGTAGCGTACCGGCTGGGTTCGAGTTGGCATAGATAGGCTCCGCGTGCACACTGCACGCAATCGAGTTTATCAAGAGAGTGCGATGCGCACCGTCGTGAAACGACAGGGCACGGTCCTTCTTTGCCTCTTGTTGGCCGCCTGCGGCGCGCCGCCACCCAGACCGTCCGGCCGGGCAGGCGAGCCCCAGCCGCCCGCCACCGCGCCGCCCGCGCCCGCGCCCGCGCCCGCGCCCGCGCCGAGCGTAACCGCCCCGGTCGCCGGGGATCGCTATCGCATCGACCCCGACCAATCGGAATTGCGCGTGCTCGTCTATCGCGCCGGGGCTATGGCTTCTCTCGGGCACAATCACGTGATCTACACCCACGGACTGCAGGGATGGGTGACATTCGATGGAAACGCATCGGCCGCGGCATTTGCCTTGTCCGTGCCGGTGGCGGACTTCGTGATCGACGATCCCCAGCGTCGGATGGAGGAAGGCGCGGATTTCGCCGACAGCGTCACCGATGAGGCCAGGTCGGGCACGGCGCACAACATGCTCGGGCCCGCGGTGTTGAATGCGGCAGATTTCCCCGTGCTCACGATCAGCAGCGTCTCGTTGACCACCGGTCCCGGCTCCTTACAGGCTCGTGTGGCGCTCGAGGTCGCCGGGCATGCCTCGACGCTCCTCGTACCCTTCATGCTCGAAACCTCACCTCGCCGTCTCATCGCGCACGGCGAGCTTGCCCTGCGCCAGTCGTCCATCGGACTGACGCCGTTCAGCGTGTTTCTCGGGGCCCTGAAGGTTCAGGATGAGTTGCGGGTGAAGTTCAAGCTCGTGGCAGTCCGCGGCGGGGCGTGAGCTCAACCGTCCGGGCGGACAGCTTCCCGTCGCGGACCAGGATCTCACCCGCCGAGACCGGCAGCGAGAAGCGTCGAGGCCCCGCGCTGCCGGGGTTTACGAACAGTACGCTGCCGCGCTGCTCGACCCGGGGCTTGTGCGAGTGTCCCGCCACGACCGCGCGAATGCCCGCCGCCGAGGGATCGATGCGCAGTTGCGCGAGGTCGTGGAGGACGTAGATCTGGCAATCGCCCACGCACATGAGCTCGGTGTCGTCGAGCGCCGCGGCCCATGCGCCGCCGTCATTGTTGCCTCTGACGGCCGTCACCGGCGCGATGGCCTGCAACTCGGCCAGAATCACCGGATTGCCGATGTCGCCGGCATGAATGATGGCGTCACTGCCCGACAAGAATGCTTTCGCCTCCGGGCGGAGCAGGCCATGCGTGTCCGAGATGAGGCCGATGCGGGTCATGAGGGGAGCTGCGCGGCGCCGTCACATCTCCCGATCCGGCATCAACAAGATCGACGTTCCCTCCGGCGCCGTCAGCATCGCGGCGGAGAGCTGACGCAGTGCTCTCGGCACCTGAGCCGACGGCGATACGCCCGCGTCCGCGAGCCGCTGCAAAGTGCTCCGAACGTCGCCCGCGTCGAACACCAGCGTGGCAAGCGGCAACTGCACGGGCTCGTAGAGTCCCACGTCGATGGAATCGCTGGTGCACGAGACGTGCCGCAGCGGTGAGTCGAACTCGTCCAATCCCACGAAGCCGAGCCTTTCCCAGTATTCCTTGGCTTCCTCCATGGCCGGGGAGGGCAGCGCTATCTCCGTGAAGTAACCGCAGAGCGAGGTCTTGGTGGCCTCGCGCTTGGTGGGGCTGAAGGTGCGCGCCTCGACCATCCGCACCCGGTGACCCGACGGATCCAGCCAGCCGAGCTCGTTGAACACATCGTTGCCGAGGCGCCGCACCTCGAACTGCACGCCGACCCGTTCGAGCGCCGCGAGGTGGCGCAGCAGGTGAGGCTTCACGAAGGTGAGCACCGGCTCCTCCTCGGCAAGCCGATGCAGTCCCAGGTGAATCCTGCCGTCCGTCACCACCGCATAGGGATGAGGCCAGGTTTCTCCGACCTCCGCCTGCGAGAATCCCAGTTTTACGTAGAAATCGAGCGATGCCCGGATGTCCTGGGTCGCAATGGAGTATTCGAGAAAGCGCCCGAGCACGGCTATCGATATCGCGCGCAGGCGCCGTGTTGCAACCAGGCCGCGCTCAGCTCACGCCACCCACGCATACGTACTTGATCTCGGTGTAATCGAGGATGCCGTACTTCGAGCCCTCGCGGCCGGTGCCCGATTCCTTCACGCCGCCGAACGGCGCGACCTCGGTGGATATGATGCCGGTATTGAGTCCCACGATCCCGTATTCGATCGCCTCGGACACACGCCAGCTGCGCGCGAGATCGCGGGTATACAGGTAGGCGGCGAGGCCGAACTCCGTGTCGTTGGCCATCTTGATGGCTTCCGCCTCGGTCTTGAATTTGAACAGCGGCGCCACCGGCCCGAAGGTCTCCTCGCGGGCCACCATCATCTGCGGGGTCACACCGGTAAGGATCGTGGGCTCGTAGAACGTGCCTCCGAGCGCATGCCGCCTGCCTCCTGCGAGCACCTTGGCGCCCTTGGCGAGCGCATCCGCCACATGCTCCTCCACCTTGGCGATGGCCTTCTCGTCAATCAGCGGACCCTGCTCGGTTGCGCCCTTCAGTCCATCGCCCACCCGAAGCTTCGCGACCGCTGCCGAGAGCTTGCGCGCGAACTCATCGTAGACGCCTTCTTGGACGAGCAGACGATTCGCGCACACGCAAGTCTGTCCCGTATTCCGGTACTTGCTGGCAATTGCGCCCTGCACGGCCGCATCGAGGTCGGCATCGTCGAACACGATGAAGGGTGCGTTGCCGCCGAGCTCGAGGGACAGCTTCTTGACCGTCCCCGCGCATTGCACCATGAGCTTCTTGCCGACTTCGGTCGACCCGGTGAACGTGACCTTGCGCACCGCGGGATTGGTCGTCATTTCACCGCCGATCGCGGACGCCGAGCCCGTGACCACATTGAACACGCCGGCCGGGACGCCCGCGCGCACCGCGAGCTCCGCGAGCGCCAATGCGGAGAACGGCGTTTGCGTCGCAGGCTTCAACACCATGGTGCAGCCCGCGGCGAGCGCAGGCCCCGCTTTGCGGGTGATCATCGCCGACGGGAAATTCCACGGGGTGATGGCGGCCACGACGCCAACGGGCTGGCGCAGCACGAGAATCCGCTTATCGGCCTGGTGGCCGGGAATCACATCGCCGTACAGGCGCTTGCCCTCTTCGGCGAACCACTCGATGAACGAGGCCGCATAGGCGATCTCACCCTTGGATTCGGCGAGCGGCTTGCCCTGCTCGGCGGTCATGAGGGTGGCGAGGTCCGCCTCGTTCTGGACCATGAGATCGAACCATCGGCGCAGGATTCCCGCCCGCTCCTTCGCGGTCTTGGCGGCCCAGGCCGGCAGCGCCGCGGAAGCGGCGGCGATCGCGCGTTTGGTCTCCGCGCTTCCCATGTTGGGAATGACGCCGAGCTTGTCGCCGGAGGCGGGATTGTTCACTGCGAGGGTTCCGCCGCTGTCGGCCGAGACCCATTCACCGCCGATCAACCCTTGCTGGCGGAACAGCGCCTTGTCCTTGAGATTCAAGGGATCGCGGCTCGATTGGGGTCTTTCCGCAGTCAATTCGGTGGAATGTGCCATGGCGATCGGTCCTGGAAGTGGATGTTGAGTGAGTGGGATATTAGCGCTCGAGGATGGCGGTCACGCCCATGCCGCCCGCCGTGCAGATCGAAATCAGCCCGCGTTTGGCCTTGCGCTCGTCCAAGACCTTGGCCAGCGTCGCCACGATGCGGCTGCCGGTCGCCGCGAACGGGTGGCCAATGGCGAGACTGCCGCCCTTCACGTTGAGCTTGGATCGATCGATCACGCCGAGCGGCGCGGGAAGCCCCAACTTGTCCCGGCAAAACGCCGGATCGTTCCAGGCCTTGAGGGTGCAGAGCACCTGGCCTGCGAAAGCTTCGTGAATCTCGTAGAAGTCGAAATCCTGCAACGTCAACCCGGCATCCTTCAGCATGCGCGGTACGGCGTAGGCCGGAGCCATCAGCAGACCTTCCTTTTTTTCGACGTAGTCGACGGCGGCCACCTTGCCGTAGGCGAGATAGGCGAGCACGGGAAGATTGCGCTCCCGCGCCCAATCTTCCGACGCCAGCAGCACGGCCGACGCGCCGTCCGTCATGGGTGTGGAGTTGCCGGCGGTCAAGGTGCCGGCGCCCGATGAGTCGAATACCGGCCGAAGCTTCGCCAGCTTGTCGAGGGTGGTGTCTGCGCGGATGTTGTTGTCCTGGGACAGCCCCAGATAATCGCGCACCAGATCTTTGTAGAATCCCTGCGCGTACGCGGCCGCGGCCTTCTGATGACTCTCCAGGGCCAGCTCGTCCTGTTCCACGCGGCCAATGCCCCAGGTCTTGACCATGAGCTCGGTGCTCTCGCCCATGGACAGCCCGGTGCGGGGCTCCGCCGTCCCGGGCAGCACGGGTCGAAAATGCCGCAGACGCAGTCCGAGCCAGGGGCCGACACGCTCGCCGGCGGTCTTTCCCCGGTAGCTCTTGAGCAGGAGCTGCTGGAAGGCCTTGGGATACACGACCGGCGGATCGCTCACCGTGTCGACGCCGGCGGCGATGGCGCTGTCGATCTGCCCGAGCGCGATCTTGTTGCCCAACGCGATCGCGGCCTCCAGGCTCGTGCCGCAAGCCCGCTGCAGGTCCAGCCCCGGGGTTTCGGCGGCGAGGCCGGAACCGAGCACGGATTCGCGCGTGAGGTTCCATTGGCTGGAGTGCTTCATGACGGCGCCGGCCGCCACCTCGTCGATGCGCAGACCGCCCAAGCCATAGCGTTCCACCACACCCCGCAAGGCGGCCGTGAGCATCTCCTGATTCCCCACCTGCGCATAGGCGCCGTTGCCGCGGGCGAACGGGATTCGCACGCCGCCGATTACGGCAACCCGCCGGGCTGCACTTCCCACCAGCATATGAAACCTCCTGACTTTCCTCGGCGTCCGAGCCCCGGGCGCGGGCGCCAACTCGGATTATGACTCCAAGGGGACGGCTATAATCGATCGATGAAGCGATTTTTGCTCGGGGGCCTCGCCGCCGCCGCTTTCTACCTCACGGCCTGCGGCTCAGGCCCGCCGCCGCCGCTCCCAGCACCGGCGCCCTCACGGACGCCCTCGGAACAGCTGCGCGTTCTCGTCGAGCAATATTGGGACGACTATCGGCGACTCAACCCGCGCCCGATGCCGCAGGGGGCGGCCGTGCGCTTCGACTCGGGCAGCGGGCTCGACATCTCGGCGCAGTTCCTGGCCGACTCGTTGTCCCTGGAGCGCCGCTACCTCGCGGAAGTGTCGGCTTTGCCGCGAGAACGTCTGGCCGCCGATGCTCAGTTGACCTACGATCTGTTTAAACGCGACCGGGAACTCGCCGTGGAGAGCTTCACCTATCCGGCCGAGCTCTCGCCGATCAATCCTTTCAGGTCCGTGCCCTCGGAGTTCGCCCGCACCGGCACCGGCATCGGCGCCTACGCGATCCTGAGCGCGAAGGACCTCGACAACTGGCAGCTGCGAGTCGAGGACTTCGTCCACTGGACCGGCGAGGCCATCGTCAACATGCGCGAGGGATTGCGCCGCGGCTACGCGGAGCCGCGCGTGCTGATCGCCGAGATGCTCCCGGTCCTCGGCGCCTTGGCGGAAGACACGCCCTCGAACCCGTTCTACGACCCTTTGCGCTCGATACCCGACACCCTCGCCGAGCCCGAGCGCAAGCGCATCTCGGGAGCCCTCCAGTCCGGCGTCAGGAACAAGATTCTGCCGGCCTACCGGGCGCTGCGCGATTTTCTGCGCGACGAGTATCTGCCGAGAGCGCGCCAGAGCGTCGGCTTGTCGGCTCTGCCGCTCGGCGAGTCCTGGTACGCCTTCCTGGTTCGGCGCGAGACCGCATCGCGTCTGAAGCCCGCGGAGCTCCACGCCCTCGGCGTCGCGGAGGTCGAGCGTCTGCGCGGGCGGCTGCAATCCCTGCTCGCCGAGGCCGGCTTTGCCGGCAGTGCTCAGGAGTTCCATGAGGCGATGCACCGCGAGCCGCGCACTGCCTTCAAGAGCGCCGAGGAGCTGCAGAATTTCTATGATCAGCTCAAGGTGGAGGCCGCCACTGCGATTGTCACCCAGTTCGAGGGCTTGCCGCAGGGAGATTTCGCGATCCGCCGGCTGGAGCCGTTTCGACAGGCGACCTCGGCCGCCCTGACCTACCAGCGCGCCGCCAATCGCAATTCTCCCGCGATTCTGTACGTCAATACGGCGGGTATCGAGACGACGCCCATCGTGCCGAGCACGCCAGAGTTCCTGCGCCGCGCGATTCCGGGGTACCACCTGCAGATCTCCATCCAGGGGGAGCGCGGCGATTTGCCGAGATTCAGGCGCCAGGGCGGCGACCCCGGTTTCGTCGAAGGCTGGGGAATCTATGCCGAGTCACTCGGAGACTCCCTCGGCCTGTACCGCGACACCGAATCGAAGTTTGCCGCGCTCGCGGACCAATTGGAGTGCGCCGCGGGCATGGTGATCGATACCGGGATACATGCGCTCGGCTGGTCCCGGGATCAGGCGCTCGACTATTTGCGCGCGCAGCTGCCGATCGACGATGCCGGAGCGAAGAACGCGATCGACCGGATCATAGCGCTGCCCGGCGAGGCGTTGGCGTGCGCGATGGGCGCTCGGACCATCAAGGGGCTGCGCGAGCGCGCGGAGCAGAGTTCGGGTGCAGGCTTCGACCTGCGGGCCTTCCATTCGGAGCTGCTGAACGACGGCGCCATGCCCCTCGACATTCTCGACGACAGATTGAACCGATGGCTGAAAAGCCCGCACTAACCGAAGGACACCGTGCGTTCATCCCTCCTTGCAGCCCTCCTGACCCTGTTGCTCACCGGCATTGCGCACGCAGACATGGCCGCCGACGCGGAGCAGCACGGAGACATCGATCTTTCCGTGACACTCGATTCCTCCGCCCAGAGCGGCAGCGCCCGCGCCGCGGTGAGGATTCACGCCGACCGGCCCACCGTCTGGGCGCTGCTCACGAACTGTGCGAGCGCCCTGAAGCTCGTCCCGGGGCTCGCCGAGTGCACGGTGGTCGGGGCGGCGCCCGATCACTCCTGGCAGCTGATTCGACACGTGGTCGACTATTCCTGGTACGTTCCCAAGCTGACGTTCGTGTTTCGCGCCGATTATGCGTACCCGGAGCGGATCTCCATCCGGCGTGTCTCGGGCGACCTGCGAGTGCTCGAGGGTTCGTGGGATCTGCAGAAGGACGGCGATTTCACGATCGCGCATTACTCGCTGGCTTTGGCCCCCGGGTTCTGGGTGCCGCGTTGGCTGATCAAAGCGGCGCTGCGGCATGATTTGCCCAAGATGCTTCGCGCGCTGCGATCGCTCGCGGAATCGCCGGCCTAGCCGCGGCGGCTTTGGGACAAGGGACGCAACGATGACAAGCAGCGACTTATGCCGGACAGCTCGGATCGCGGGCCTGCTGACCTTGCTCGGCCTCACGGCCTGCGAACGCGAACCCGAGCCCGTGATCGCTCCGCCGCGTGTGAAGCAGGTATTCCACCTCAACGGCTACGAGAAGGATTTCGGCTATTCGCAGGCGGTCTTGATCGACAAGACGCTGTACGTGTCGGGATCCGTGTCCGCGGACGCGAACGGACGGCTGGTGGCTGCCGGGGACATGGCCGGGCAGATGCGCGCCGCCTACGCCAACATCCGGCGCACGCTCGCCGCGCATGGAGCCGACTTCGACGAGGTCGTCAAAGAGACGATTTACACGACGGACATGGACGCGTTGCTCAAATCCTCGGATGTCCGATTCGAGTATTACGACAAGGAGCGCCTGCCGACGGTGTCGTGGGTCCAGGTGCAGCGGCTCGTGGACCCCGGATTCCTGGTCGAAATCGAGGTTGTCGCCGAGCTACCGTGAGCGGGCTGGTATCCTAGCCGCCTCAAGCGGGTGATGGGCCGGGGCAGGGGCGTGATGCGTAAAGTGGTCGACAGGAAATTCGAGAAGAGGCTCGCCGGACTCATCAATTGCGGAGAACGGGGCGTGCTGCGCGGCGGGCGCAAGGGCGTGGAGAAGGAATCGCTGCGGGTATCGCCGTCGGGCGAGATTGCCCAGACCCGCCACCCGGCGGCGCTCGGCGCGCCGCTCACCAATGAGAACATCACCACCGACTTCTCCGAGGCGCTGATCGAACTGGTCACTCCGCCGTTTCACGAGAGCTGGGAGCTCCTGCAGTACCTCTGCGACATTCATCAGTTCGTCTACCGGCATCTGCAGGACGAAATGCTGTGGGCGACCAGCATGCCCTGCGTGTTCTCAGGCGATGACGGCATCCCGCTGGCGCAGTTCGGCGCCTCGAATGTCGGGCGCATGAAAACCGTGTACCGGCACGGTCTCGGCATGCGTTACGGCCGGACCATGCAGGCCATATCGGGAGTGCATTTCAACTACTCGTTCCCCGCGAAACTCTGGGACGCGCTTCAGGACGGAGACGAGTCGAAGCTGCCGCGCCAGGATTACGTTTCCGAGCGATATTTCGGCGTGCTCCGCAATTATCGCCGCTTCGGCTGGCTCATCCTGTACTTGTTCGGCACCTCGCCCGCCGTGTCGAAGAGCTTCTTCGGCGGCCGGGATCCGCATTTGCCGTCGTTGGACGCCGATACCGTCTACGAGCCGTATGGGACCTCGCTTCGCATGAGCGATGTGGGCTATCGAAACAAGAATCAGGCGACGGTGAGCGTCTCGGTCAACAGCTTGAGCGACTATGTGCGCGATTTGTCGCAAGCCATCTCAACGCCGTATCCGCCCTACGAGAAGCTGGGCGTCAAGGTCGACGGCAAGTATCTGCAGTTGAACGCGAACATCCTGCAGATCGAGAACGAATATTACAGTTTCATCAGGCCGAAGCGTGTCGCGACCTCCGGAGAGCGGCCGACCAAGGCATTGCGCCGCGCCGGCGTCGAGTACGTGGAGGTGCGCGCGCTCGATGTCAGTGCCTTCGATCCCGTCGGCGTCAACCAGAACAAGCTGCGCTTTCTGGAGGCGTTCCTGGCCCTCTGCGTGCTGTCGGAATCCGAGCCCATCAGCCGGGGCGAGCAGGATGCGCTCGACGCCAATCATCTCAAAGTGGCGCGCCGCGGAAGGGAGCCCGGTCTCACACTCGATCGCGACGGCCGGAATGTGCCGATGGCCCAATGGGCCGCCGAGCTGCTCGAGCGCATGCAGGGCATCGCCGAGATGCTGGATCACGGGGAGTCCTCGCGCCCCTACCAGACGGCGCTCGAGCAACAGCGCGCCAAGATCGACGATGTGGATCGCACGCCCTCCGCCCGGCTGTTGACCGAGATGCGCCAGACCGGCGAATCGTTCTTCCAGCTCGCCCAGCGCATGTCGAAGATGCACAAGGACTATTTTCTCGATCTGTATCCGCCGAACGAGCGCCGCCTGGGGGAATTCGCTGCGGCGGCGCAAGAATCACACGAGGAGCAGGCGCGAATCGAAGCGGCGGATAAATGGGATTTCGACACCTATCTGGCGCATTACCTCGCGGATTGAACGGCATCGTCGGGAGGCAGCTGGTCGGCCGGTTCTTTTGACATAAAATGGAGACCTGGCGCTCGCTATTTTCCCGCCAACGTGTGGTGCACTTCATGGAGGTGCCCACGGTTGATGGGTAGGGTGGAACGCAATGATCAAAGGCAACGCTCTTCCACAGGCTGATCTGCCTGACTCCCCGCACGCGCGGCAGCTCAAGGCGGGATTCCCCTGGCTCACCTTCGAACCGGCGCTCGAGTCCGAGTACCGGCAGACCGTGCTCGAGGAGCATCTCCCGTATATCCGCGTCAATCTCGGTCTGGTGATACTCGCGATCGGCATGGTGTCGGCCCTGCGGTTCTCCACGGCGGGGACGTCGATGAGCGTCATTCCCGTCGTTCTGCGTCTGTTGGTGATCGTTCCGCTGACATTGCTGTGCTTCGCGGCCACTTTCTCGGCCCGCAGACATCGGTTTTACCGGCCGCTTTCGCTGCTCACCGCGTTGGTCGGCGGAGGCTGCGTGTTGGCCATCCAGGTGATCGCGGAGTCCGGTGGTGCCTCGATGGTGGTGCCGCGCCTGGAGCTGTACGCGATCGCCGTCTATTTCATGATCGGCCTGATGTTCTACCAAGCGCTGGCGCTCAACCTGTTGGTGGCCCTGGCGTACCTGGCCGCCGGCACCGTGTTCAAGTTGCCGGCGCGGGAATTCGCCTTTGGCATGATCTCCGTCGTGACCGCGAACGGGTTTTGCGCCTCGGTCGCCTACATCAGCGAAAAGACCAGCCGGTTGCGTTTCCTGGAGGCCGCCCTGCTGCGCGAGCTGGTCGCCCGCGATGGCTTGACCGGCATTCAGAATCGACGCATGTTCGATCATCACATCCAGCGGGCATGGAGCCAGGCGGTGCGCGACGCGCAGCGGGTCGCCGTGCTCTTGGTCGACATCGATTGCTTCAAGGATTACAACGACCGCTACGGCCATCAGGCGGGCGACGAGTGCCTGCGCGCGGTTGCGGTGTCGTTGAGCCAGTGTGCACGCCGGCCGATGGATTTCGTCGCGCGCTACGGCGGCGAGGAGTTCGCCGTGATCCTGTACGAGGCGACGCGGGAGTACGTGGCCGAGGTCCTCACCCGCATCCAGCGCTCCATCGCAGAGCTCAACATCCCCCATGAAGCGTCGCGGGTCGCGAGCCGCCTGACGGTCAGCATCGGCGCGGCGTTCGTGCTGCCCGGCGCCAATCGGACCCACGACGGCCTGATCCAGCTCGCGGACGAGGCGCTATACAGCGCGAAGGAGCAGGGACGCAATCGGCTGGTGGTGCTCGAAGCCGAGTATCACACGCTGCGCACCGGGCGGTTCGAGCGGCGCGGCGGGCAGAAATCGGCCTGATCGTGCCTCAGCGCGCGCCCGCGCGATAGATGTCGATGCTCGCGCTCCCGCCCGATACGCGGCTGGCGCGGAACATGCCCTCCGAATTGAACTCCATCTCGACCCGGCCCGAACGGTCGATGGCGATGACGCCGCCTTCGCCGCCGATCGCGGGCAGCTCCTCCATCACCACTTCTTGCACGGCTCGGGCGAGCGTCCGCCCCCCGAAGCGCACGCGCGCGCAAATGTCGTGCGCGACTGCGGCACGGATGAACATCTCGCCGTGCCCGGTCGCCGATACCGCACAGCTGCGGTCGTCGGCGTAGGTCCCCGCGCCGATCAGCGGTGAATCGCCGATCCGTCCGAAGCGCTTGCCCGTCATGCCGCCCGTCGAGGTGGCCGCCGCGAGGCGCCCGCGCGCATCGAGCGCGACCGCGCCGACGGTGCCCACGTGGGAGATGGTGAGGGG
Organism: uncultured Gammaproteobacteria bacterium; assembly: GCA_963748995.1. Taxonomy (GTDB): domain Bacteria; phylum Pseudomonadota; class Gammaproteobacteria; order Steroidobacterales; family Steroidobacteraceae; genus Bog-1198. The sequence goes on from CAVVKU010000019.1 coordinate 160,895, forward strand.
CGAGACGCCCCCGTCCCCGCCTCGAATGCGCTCGAGCTGGCGCCAGCGGGCGGCAGTGTGGAAATAATCCGGGCCGACGAATTCGAATCCGCGCGACGCGGCGAACTCCTCTGCGCCGGCTCCGCCGAGAAATACGTATTCGGAGTGCTCCATCACGGCGCGCGCGAGCTCGATGGGATTGCGGATGCGGGTCAGCCCGCATACCGCGCCTGCCGCGAGGGTCGCGCCGTCCATGATCGAGGCGTCGAGCTCGTTGCGCCCGTCGAGCGTGAACACGGCGCCGCGCCCGGCGTTGAACAGTGCGTCATCCTCGAGCGTCGACACGGCTTTCGTCACGGCGTCGAGGCTCGAGCCCGAGTCCTCGAGCACCGCGAAGCCGGCCGCGAGCGCCGCGGCGAGAGCGGCACGATATTCCGCTTCGCGCTCCACGCTCATCTCCGCCCGCGGCAAAGTCCCGGCGCCGCCATGAATCGCCAAACCGAACATACGTTGAATCACTTTCCCCGGTCTGTTTTCTCTGGCCGCTGGCCTGGAGCAAGGCTATCATCAATCAGGAATGAATCCATTCCCCAAGATCGGCCACATCAAGAGCCTGCTCATCGCGAACCGCGGTGAAATCGCCATCCGCGTCATGCGTGCAGCCGCCGAGCTCGGCCTGCGCACGGTCGCCATCCACTCGCGCGAGGATCGCTTCTCGCTGCACAGGACCAAGTCGGACGAGAGCTATCTGGTCGGCGACGGCAAGGGCCCGATCGAGGCCTACCTGGACATTCCCGACATCATCCGGATCGCCACCGAGGCGCGCGTCGACGCGGTGCATCCCGGCTACGGATTCTTGTCCGAGAGCCCGGAGTTCGCGGAGGCCTGCGCCGCCGCGGGACTCATTTTCGTGGGCCCCCTGCCGGACACCATGCGCAAGCTCGGCAACAAGGTCCAGGCGCGCAACCTGGCCGTGAGCGCCGGTGTTCCGGTGATGCCGGCTACGCCGCCGCTGCCCCTGGACGAGGCCGAGGTGCTCGCCATGGCGCGCGAGGTCGGCTTTCCCGTCATGCTCAAGGCGAGCTGGGGCGGCGGCGGACGCGGCATGCGCGTCGTCGAAGACGACCGCGCGCTCATGGAGACCGTGGCCGCGGCGCGGCGCGAGGCCAAGGCGGCGTTCGGCAAGGACGAGGTGTACCTGGAGAAGCTGGTGCGGCGCGCGCGCCACGTCGAGGTGCAGATTCTCGGCGACTCGCACGGCAACCTGGTGCATCTCTTCGAGCGCGACTGCACCGTGCAGCGGCGCAATCAGAAGGTGGTCGAGCGGGCTCCCGCGGTGTTCTTGACCGATGCGCAGCGCGGCGAACTGTGCGCGGCGGCGCTCAAGATAGGACGTGCGGTGAATTACCGGGCCGCTGGAACGGTCGAGTTCCTGCAGGACGCCGACACCGGCAAGTTCTACTTCATCGAGGTCAATCCGCGCATCCAGGTCGAGCACACGGTCACCGAGTGCGTGACCGGCATCGACCTTGTGAAAGCCCAGATCCGCATCGCCGGCGGAGCGCGGATCGGCACCGCGGAGAGCGGGGTGCCGGCCCAGGAGGACATCCGGGTCAGTGCGCACGCCATGCAATGCCGCGTGACGACCGAGGATCCGGAGAACAATTTCGTTCCCGACTATGGCCGGGTGACCGCCTATCGCAGCCCCGCGGGCTACGGCATCCGGCTGGATGCCGGCACGGCCTACTCCGGTGCCATCATCACGCGCTTCTACGATTCGCTGCTGGTGAAGGTCACGGCGTGGTCGCCGACCGCCGAGGAGACCATCGCGCGCATGCACCGCGCGCTTTGGGAGTTCCGCATCCGCGGCGTGGTGACGAATCTACGCTTTCTCGATCAGCTCATCATGCATCCGCAATTCGCGCGCGGGGACTACACCACCCAGTTCATCGATCAGACGCCGGAGCTGTTCCGCATCCCGAGAAAGCGCGACCGCGCGACCCGGCTCCTCTCGTTCATCGGCCATGTGATCGTCAACGGCAACCCGGAGATCATCCAGCGCGACGCCAAGCCGAAGACGCAGGTCTTCCCGCGCCTGCCGCGCGCCGCGCTGCCGCCCTCGCCGCCGGCGGGCTCCAAGCAGAAGCTCGACGAGCTGGGTCCCGCGAAGTTCGCGCAATGGATGCTCGCGGAGCAGCGGGTGCTGTTCACCGACACGAGCATGCGCGATGCCCATCAATCGCTCCTCGCGACACGCCTGCGAACGCACGACATGGCGGCGATAGCGCCGTATTACGCCGCATTGCTGCCCGAGCTCTTCTCGGTCGAGTGCTGGGGCGGTGCAACGTTCGATGTGGCCTTGAGATTCCTCAAGGAGGACCCGTGGGCGAGGCTCGCGGCGTTTCGCGAAGCCATGCCCAACCTCCTGCTTCAGGTGCTGCTCCGTTCGGCGAACGCGGTGGGGTACGCCAATTACCCGGACAACGTGGTGCGCTACTTCATCGCGCAGGCAGCCGCGGGCGGGATCGACGTGTTCCGGGTGTTCGACTGCCTGAACTGGGCGCCGAACATGAAGGTGACCATCGAGGCGGTGCTGGCGGCGGATCGGCTGTGCGAGGCCGCCATCTGCTACACCGGCAACCTCTCGAACCCCCGCGAGACCAAGTACGGACTCGGGTATTACCTGCGTATCGCGCGCGAGTTGAAGGCCATGGGCACTCACGTGCTCGGCATCAAGGACATGGGCGGCCTTTGCCAGCCGCGCGCCGCCGCGACGCTCGTCAAGGCGCTCAAGGAGGATCTGGGGCTGCCGATTCATTTCCACACGCACGACACCTCGGGCATCGGCGCGGCCAGCGCGCTCGCCGCCATCGAGGCGGGCGCGGATGCCGTCGACGGCGCGGTCGACGCGCTCTCGGGCCTCACCTCGCAGCCGAATCTGGGATCGATGGTCGAGGCGCTGCGCTTCGGTCCGCGCGACTCAGGTCTCGATCCGGACCACTTGAGGACGATCTCCGCCTACTGGGAGCAGGTCCGCCGCGGCTACGTCGCCTTCGAGAGCGACATCCGTTCGGGAGCATCCGAGGTGTACGTGCACGGCATGCCGGGCGGCCAGTACACCAACCTGCGCGAACAGGCCCGCTCCCTCGGCATCGAAGATCACCGCTGGCCGGAGGTCGCGCAGGCTTATGCGGAGGTCAATGGGATGTTCGGCGACATCGTGAAGGTGACGCCGACCTCCAAGGTGGTCGGCGACATGGCCATCATGATGGTCACCAGCGGACTGACCCCCGAGGCGGTGCGCGACCCGCACGTGGAGGTGGCATTCCCCGAGTCGGTGGTGCAGCTGTTCCGCGGCGAACTCGGCCAACCCGCGGGCGGCTTTCCGGCGGATCTTCAGAAGAAAGTGCTGGGCCCCCTGAAGCCGCTGACGGTACGTGCGGGCGAGCTCATCCCGCCGGCGGATCTGGAGGCGGAGCGGGCCGCGGCGCAAGCCAAGATCGGGCGGGCGGTGACCGATTTCGATCTGGCCTCCTATCTCATGTACCCCAAGGTGTTCACGGACTACGCGGCCAACCGGGCCAGCTACGGGAACGTGAGCATCCTGCCCACCTCCGTGTTCTTCTACGGGATGCAGCCCGGCCAGGAGATCAACATCGACCTCGAGCGCGGCAAGACGCTGATCCTGCGCTACGTCGCGACCAGCGATGTGCACGAGGACGGCACCCGCACGGTGTTTTTCGAGCTCAACGGCCAGCCGCGGCCGATCCGCGTGCCGGACTCGAGCCAGGTGGCCAAGCGTCCGCCAAGACGCAAGGCCGAGGCGGGCAATGCCAAACACGTCGGCGCCCCGATGCCCGGCACCATCGGCACCGTGGCCGCGCGCGCCGGCCAAAGCGTGGCGCGCGGCGATACGCTGCTGACGCTCGAGGCCATGAAGATGGAAACCACGGTGCGAGCCGAGCAGGACGGGGTGCTCAAGGAAATCCTGGCGAAGCCGGGTCAAGCCGTCGACGCCAAGGATCTGCTCGTCGTATTCGATTGATGCGCTGCGTCAGCCCTGTTGCTCGGGCACGGTGACCTCCAATCCGTCGAGCGCGTCGGTGAGCGGTATCTGACAGCTGAGCCGGCTGTTCTGGCGCGGATGCCAGGCATTCTCGAGCATGCCCTCTTCCATCTCGCCGCGGGGCTCGAGCTTGCCCATCCAGGAAGGCGACACGTACACGTGGCAGGTGGCGCAGGCGCAGGCGCCGCCGCATTGCGCGAGGATCCCATCCACACCGTTCTGGCGGGCGGCCTCCATCAGGCTGATCCCGACGGGCGCAGAGATTTCGCGCCGCTCTCCCGAGGGCTCGATGAAAACGACCTTCGGCATCAGACGGTGTCTTTCAATGCGATTCGAGGATCCGCGAGCTTGTCGGCGTCGGGCCTTGCGCGGTCGGCGATCATCTTGCGGGCGGCCATGTAGTCCTTGGAGTGGTTGACGGCTTCGAGCGCGATCAGCTCGCCGCCCTTCAGGTAGCACACGCTGAAACCGCGCGTCGCCGGATCGCCGCGCAGCACCTGCTGATCGAAGCCCTGGGACAAGCCGACGATCAGGAGCTTGTTGTCGAATTGATCGGACCAGAACCAGGGCACGCGATCGTGCACCGTCACGCGGTCCAGCATGTTGAGGGCGGCCGTCTTGCCCTGCTCGAACGCATTGTCCACCGATTCGAGCCGGACGCGCATGCCATAGCGGAGCGACGGATGATTGGTGCAATCCCCTGCGGCGTAGATCGCGGGATCGGCGGTGCGGCAATATTCGTCGACGACGATGCCGTTCTCGCATGGGAGTTCCGCCTGCGCCGCGAGCTCCGTATTGGGAATCGCCCCCACACCCACGATCAGCATGTCGGCCTCGTAGCTCGAGCCGTCCGCGCACACGACCCGTTCCACCGATCCGCTCCCTTCGAGCCGGATCACCCGGGTGTTGCAGACGATCTTGACGCCTTGAGTGCGATGTTCGTGGGCGAAGTACTCCGAGACGCTGGACGCCACGACGCGATTCATCACCCGATCGGCCATTTCGAGCGCGGTTACCGCGCAGCCGAGCTTGCGGGCTGTCGCCGCGGTCTCGAGGCCGATGTAGCCGCCGCCGACGATCACCACGCGTGCGCCGGGCTTCAGGCCCTCGCGAATCAGGGCGACGTCGCCGATGCCGCGCAGGTAGTGCACGCCGGACAGCTCGGCGCCCGGGCAGGTCAATGCGCGCGAGTGGGCGCCGGTCGACAGCATCAGCCGGTCATAGGCGATCTCCGTCCCGTCCCCGAGAACGACCCGGCGTGTGTCCCGATGGATCCGTGCGGCGGCCTTCCCCAGCCTGAGCTCCACCTGGTGCCCGTCGTAGAACGCCTGGTGCCGGAACGGCAGCCGGTCGACCGCCAGCTCGCCCGCCAGAAACTGCTTCGACAGGGGAGGGCGCTGGTAAGGGAGGTGGGGCTCGTCGCCCACCAGCACCAGACGCCCGTCAAAACCCGCGCGGCGCAGGGTATCGACCGCCTGCGCGGCTGCCTGGCCGCCGCCGATGATGAGGATCGTGGTAGTCATGGGTGAATAGTAATAGGATTGCCGTGCAAGGCCCATGCTCGCGGAGTTCTCGAATGAAATTGATCACTGCCATCATCAAGCCGTTCAAGCTGGACGACGTTCGTGCCGCGCTGTCGGAAATCGGGGTGTCGGGCATGACCGTCACCGAGGTCAAGGGGTTCGGGCGGCAGCGCGGACATACCGAGCTCTACCGGGGCGCCGAGTACGTCGTGGATTTCGTGCCGAAGACCCGGATCGAGGTGGCCGTGAAAAACGAGCTCGTGGACCAGGTGATGGAGGCCATCGTCGGGGCGTCCAAGACCGGCAAGGTCGGCGACGGCAAGATTTTCGTGACCGACATTCTCCGAGTTCTGCGCATCAGGACCGGCGAGACCGATAACGCCGCCCTCTGACCGAAGGTCCCGTAACCAGCAAAAACGCGGCGTGACCGACGCGGCCCGGTGGGCCCGCCTGACCGCCACCCCGTTGGGTTGCGTGGCATGGAGCCTGCTGCTGCTCGGCGCGGGCCTCCCGGGGCCCGCGGATGGAGCGAAGCTGACCGACAAGCAGCGCACCCAAATCGCGGAGCCGCGGCCGCCCGGCATGCCGACCGATGCGGAGCTGGAAGCCGACGGCGCGGTGATCGGCAAGGTCGAAATCGACATCCGCAATATTTTCGACGAGAACGATCCCCGCGAGAACTCGGGTCTTTACAAACTCGCCGACCGGCTGCACGTCCGCACCAAGCCGGCCACGATCCGCGCTCAGCTGCTCTTCAAGAGCGGCGACCGCTACAGCGCACGCAACCTCGCCGAAACGGAGCGAAACCTGCGCACGCTGGTGTTCATCTATGACGCCCGCGTGGTTCCGGTGCGCTTCGTCGACGGCAAGGTCGATGTGCGGGTGATCACCCGCGACGTCTGGACCTTCGATCCCAACGTCTCCTTCGGCCGCACCGGCGGCTCCAACTCAACCAGCGCCAGCCTCCAGGAGGAGAACTTTCTGGGCTGGGGCAAGCAGCTGGAGGTCGGACACACCAGCAATGTCGACCGCACCAGCAAGATCGCCGCGTACTCGGACCCGAATGTGCTCGGCTCGCACTGGACCGGAGGCCTCGCCTACGTCGATTCGAGCGACGGCAGCCAGCGCCTGGCCGCACTCTCGCAGCCTTTTTATTCCCTCGATACGCGGTGGAGCGCGACGCTGGTCGGGCAAAGCTACGATCGCACGATTTCCCGCTATTTTCTCGGCAACATCGCGGATCAGTTCAACGACAACGAGAACACCTATCTGATCGGCGGCGGATTCTCCAGCGGGCTCGTCGACGGCTGGACCAGGCGCCTCCTGTTCGGGATGTACTACGATCGCAACGAATTCCTGCCCACCCCGTCGACGACTCTGCCCGCCAAGCCGGTGCCCGCGCCGCGCACGCTGTCCTATCCGTTCGTCGGCTTCGACATCCTCCAGGACAAGTACGGCAAGGCGGGGGATGAGAACCAGATCGGCAAGACCGAGGATCTTGTACTTCGGGACGGAGGTCACCGGCGAGCTCGGGTATTCCGACTCGGCCTTCGGCGCGAACCGCGATGCGCTCTTGGTCAAGAGCACGGTGAATCACGGTGTCGCACTGCCCTACGAGCAGCAGGTGTTCGTGAACGCAAGCTTCTCCTCGCGCTTCGAGAGCGACCATGCGCGCAATTTGATCACTGATGCCGCCGCGAAGTATTACTGGCGCTGGCGGACCGATTGGCTCCTGTACGCGTCGCTGTCCGGGACCGTCACACATGCGCTCGATCCGGACGTGCAACTGCTGCTGGGCGGCGACAGCGGACTGCGTGGCTACCCGCTGCGGTACGAGGCCGGCACCGCGCGGGGCCTGTTCACGCTCGAGCAGCGCGTGTTCACCGATTGGTATCCCTTCAGGCTCGTGCGCGTGGGCGCCGCGGTCTTTACGGATGTTGGCAGAACCTGGGGCACCGGCGTGGTGGGCAACAGCTCCCTCGGCATGCTCAGCGACTTAGGCTTCGGCCTGCGGCTGGGCAACGCCCGCTCAGGCCTCGGCAACGTGTTGCACATCGACTTCGCGTTCCCGCTCAAGGACGTGCCCGGCAACGCCAGGTTCCAGGTGATCGTGCAGACGATGCAGAGCTTCTAGTCGGCGGATGACTTGCGCCGGCTCCAAAGCCACAGAAAGCCGATGCATACGGCGAAGTTGAGCACCCACCAGCCGAGCTGGCGCGAGCTGTTCTTGTCGCCGGATGGCTCCGCACCGGCGGCCGCCAGGGTCCCCTTGAGCTCCTCGCGCTTGTCGCCGACGGTCACCAGAAACTCGATCGAGGCGGGGCCCGGCAGCTTCAGATCCGGAGTCTGGATGGAATAGCTGCCGTCGGCTTCCGCGACCGCGGGATGCGTGGTCCCGCGCAGCATCACGGCGAGACCCGCATTGCCGACCGGGGCATTATCGAGGATGCGGCTCAGATGCACCGCCATGCGGTCCCCCTGCACGGTACCGACCGCGAGCAGATCCGGCGAGCGGGCCTCGACGCGCGCGCTCGGGAGCGAGGGGGTCTGCGCCCCGGCGAGGGAGCCGAGAAGCAGGGCCGAGCGCCCAGGCCCTCGTCAAAGCAGCCACCCCCAGATGCCGAGCGCGATACCCGCGGCGGCCGACAAGGTGCCGAACAGGGGGAACAAGACGTTGCGCGCCAGGAAGAACAACGAGCACAGCACGAGCCCGAGCTCGAGCAGTCCCTCGCCGATGTCGAACTTGAAGGCGCGTTGCTCCTCGTTTTCGGTCTTCGCCTCCTTCGCCTTCGCATCGGACTCGAGGCCGAGCGCATCGTCCGCGTATTTCTGACGCGCGGCCTTGAGCTTCTGCAGCGATGGCGCCGCCTTGGCCGGATCGGTGGCGAGGGTGTCGAGCACGGTCGCCGCAACGTCCGAGGTGTTCTCCCGGATCTTCTTCGCCTGATAATAGGCCCAGTCATCGTTCGCCTCGGTACGGTAGATGACCGCCTTGGTGTGCGAGCGATGCGAGGCGATGGTGACGACGGACAGGAAGATGCCGACGATGCCGACCAGAATGCCGACGCGGCGGCTGTTCGGGTCGGCGGCGTGCTCGGGTGTGAGTTCGATTTCGGTCATGAGTTGAGAATTATCCTCGACGTGGGTCGTGTTTCGATGTGGCTCATTTCACAGCGTGCAATCGCGGGTTCGCGCGCGAGATTCCCAGCACGCCCGAGCGGACGACCTCGACGATCTGGCCGAATGCGGCAACATTGGCAATGAACTCGCCGACCTCGACCTCGGTGCTGGTGAGCTCGACGATGTAGCTCGAGGGCTGCGGGGATAGAACCTTGCCGCCGATGCGCCGCAGGAGTGCCTCGACCGCCTCGACGTGGTCGGGGGCAAGCTGCAGTTTGATCAGCAGCAGCTCGCGAGCCAGGTGATCTCCGCTGGTCATGTCCTCGACGGCGACCACGTCGACCAGCTTTTGCAGCTGGGCATTGATCTGTGCGATCACGGAATCGGAGCCGACGGTCACCAAGGTGATGCGCGAGACCGTGGGATCGTTGGTGGGCGCCACCGACAACGACTCGATGTTGTAGCCGCGGGTGGAAATCAGGCCGGTAACGCGGGTCAGCGCCCCGGCCTCGTTCTGCAGAAGTATCGCTATGAGGTGTCGCATGGTCCTCGGAAGGATACGGGAGCGCGGCACTTGGGCGCCAGGGCGAGAACTGCTAGTCTTTGCCGGTGAAAGACCCCGCCCACATCGCGAGTCATGGTGCGCACCCCAAGGCCGGAGCCGGCATGACGGGCGCCGAAATGCTCGTTCAAGTGCTGGCGGACGAGGGCGTCGACACGATCTTCGGATACTCGGGCGGCGCGATTTTGCCGATTTACGACGCCGTCTTCCGCTACAACCTCGAGCATGCGGCCTCCATGCCGCTCATCGTTCCGGCCAACGAGCAGGGCGCCGGATTCATGGCGGCGGGATATGCGCGCGCGAGCGGCCGGGTCGGCGTCGCGCTGGTGACCTCCGGCCCGGGGGCCACCAATACCGTCACGCCCGTGAGGGATTCCCAGGCCGACTCCGTGCCCATCGTGGTCATTTGCGGCCAGGTCGCCACCACCGCGATCGGCACCGACGCGTTCCAGGAGGCCCCCGTGCCGAGCATCATGGGCGCGGTCGCGAAGCACGTATTTCTGGTCACCGATCCGACCAAGCTGGAGGCGACGGTGCGGACGGCCTTCGAGATCGCGCGCACCGGGCGCCCAGGGCCGGTGGTGCTCGACATCCCGAAGGACGTGCAGAACTGGAAGGGCGTGTTTCACGGCTCGGGGCGCCTGCCGATACCCGGCTACCGCCAGCGCATGAACCGCCTCGAGGCGGCGAAATTGCCGGAGGCCGCCTGCGCGTCGTTCTTTGCCGCATTGGCGAGGTCCGAGCGTCCCCTCATCTACGCGGGTGGCGGGGTGATCAATGCCGGAGCATCCCAGGCATTGCGCGAATTCTCGCGGGAATTTCACATCCCCGTGGTGACGACGCTGATGGGGATCGGCGCGGTGGATACGACGGACGAGCTGTCCATGCGCATGCTCGGAATGCACGGCGCGGCGTTTGCCAATTACGCGGTCGACGACTGCGATTTCCTGATGGCGGCCGGCGCGCGTTTCGACGATCGCGTGGCCGGCAATCCGCCCAAGTTCGCGAAGAACGCGAAATTCATCGCCCACTTCGACATCGACGCCTCGGAGATCAACAAGGTCAAGCGGGTGGACTTGAGCCATGTCGGCTTGATGCCCGACGCCCTGAAGACCCTCAGCGAGTACGGCAGGCGCCTGGGGCACAAGCGGGAATTCGCCGCGTGGCGGGCGCGATGCGCGGAGCTGCGCAGCCGCCACGCCATGAATTACGATCGCGAGAGCGCGCTGATCCAGCCGTATTACGTGATCGAGGAGATCAACCGATTGACGCGCGGCGAGGCCGTCATCACGACCGGGGTCGGCCAGCATCAGATGTGGGCCGCCCAGTATTTCGATTTCTCGAGCCCCCGGTTGTGGCTCACGTCCGGCAGCATGGGCACCATGGGGTTCGGCTTGCCGGCCGCGGTCGGCGCCCAGTTCGCGCAGCGCAAGAGGCTCGTGATCGACATCGATGGCGACGCCAGCATCCGCATGAATCTGGGCGAGCTCGAGACCGTCACCACCTACGATCTGCCGATCAAGGTCGTGGTGCTCAACAACTGCGGCGACGGCATGGTGAAACAGTGGCAGAAGCTGTTTTTCAAGGGCCGCCTGAGCGCGAGCGACAAGAGCTTGCATACCAAGGATTTCGTCAAGGCGGCGCTCGCCGATGGATTCAAGTTTGCGAAGCGCCTCGACAAGAAGGCCGATGTGCCGCGCGTCGTCGAGGAGTTCATCCGCTTCGAGGGCGCCGCGTTCCTCGAGGTCATGATCGATCAGGACGCCGGTGTGTACCCCATGGTCGGCCCGGGCCAGGCCTACGACGAGATGATCACCGGCGAGCACATCGCCTCGCGCAATCAGGTCGAGATCAAGACGCCGGACGCCTCGGAGATGTTCTAGCGGCGCGCAGCGGCCGCTCGCGCGCTGCCCGCGCCGATTTCACCACACGCCGGTGTTCGGCATGCTCTTCCAGGGCTCCGCGGGCGCGAGCGCGCCGCCCGATTGCAACAGCTCGATGGATACATTGTCCGGGGAGCGCACGAACGCCATGCGGCCGTCCCGGGGCGGACGGTTGATCGTGACGCCGTGCTTCATCAGGCGCTCACACGCGGCGTAGATGTCCTCGACCGCGTAGGCGAGGTGGCCGAAGTTGCGGCCGACGCCATAGCTCTCCGGATCCCAGTTGTGCGTGAGCTCGACCTGAGCCTCTTCGTCGCCGGGCGCCGCCAGAAACACCAGCGTGTATCGGCCCTGCGGATAATCTTTGCGCGACAGCTCGACCAGGCCGAGGGCATCCCGATAAAAGCGCAGGGATTGCTCGATGTCCGTCACCCGGACCATAGTATGCAGGTACTTCATGGCGCTCGAATTTGGAGGAAGCGATGCATAAAAGCAAATTGGGCGGCTTCATCATCGATTGCCGGACGGATGATCTCGGCGCGGCCGCGGATTTCTGGGGCGCCGCGCTCGGCATGCCGGTCCGCGAGCTCCCCGGGGCGGAGGGAGAATCCTACAAACGGCTCGAAGACAGCCAGCATGACCTGCATATCGAGGTCCAGAAGGTCGGGCATCCGAGCCGGGTCCATCTCGACATCGAGACCGATGACATCGAGGCGGAAGTGCGCCGATTGGAGGCCCTGGGCGCCAAGCGAATTCAGGCGGTACAAACCTGGTGGGTCATGGAGGCACCGACCGGCCAGCGTTTTTGCGTGGTGCGGGCGAACTTCCGCAAAGTTTCAGGAGCGGGCGGCGGAATGGCCCTGAGCGCGGGCGCCAGGCGGCCGCACTGTTGCGTCATCGTCACAAATTTGCGATATATTTGACATAGCGCAGCAACCGCGAGCTTACGCTTGAAACCTTGGATTTTGTGGAGTCTAGTGATACTCTTCACACCAACGCTGTCGCGGCACTGTTGCACCAGTTACTTAAATGCAACAGATGACCTAACTCCAAGAAGGTTGAGCGCTGGGCACTTTTGTGCAGCGCATCTTCCGGCTCCGGACGTGTCGGGTTCTTACTCAACACCTGTTCCACTAAATCCCCGGTTCATCCGGGGATGCTTTTATGGGGCGGCTGCCGTCACAATGACCGCCCTCCAATATCAATACGTGAGCGGGGTTGTAGATGGCTCTGTGCGATGGCTTCATCGGCTCGATCGGCAACACGCCCCTGATTCGCCTCAAGACTCTGAGCGACGAAACCGGCTGCGAGATCCTGGGTAAAGCAGAATTCATGAATCCGGGCGGTTCCGTGAAAGACCGGGCCGCCAAGTGGATCGTCCTCGATGCCGAACGGCGGGGGGTGCTGAAACCCGGCGGCACGGTGGTCGAAGGTACGGCGGGCAATACGGGCATCGGGCTCGCGCATGTCTGCAACGCGCGCGGTTACCGCTGCGTCATCGTCATGCCCGACAACCAGGCCGCCGAAAAATACCAGATCATCGAGGCGTTGGGCGCGGAGCTGCGCAAGGTGCCCGCGGTGCCCTACAGCAACCCCAACCAGTATCAGAAAGTGGCGGGACGGCTCGCGGCCGAGCTGCCGAACGCGATCTGGGCGAACCAGTTCGACAACACCGCCAATCGCGCCGCCCATGCCGAATCGACCGGGCCGGAGATCTGGCGCGACACCGGCGGCAAGGTCGACGTATTTTGCGCGGCCACCGGGACCGGCGGCACGCTCGCGGGCGTCGCCGCCTTCCTGAAGTCGAAATCCCCGTCGGTCCGAATCGTGCTGGTCGATCCGCCCGGCAGCGCGCTGTATCACTACTTCAAGGACGGTGAGCTCAAGTCCGACGGCGGCTCGTCCATCACCGAGGGGATCGGCACCGGGCGCGTCACCGCGAACCTCGAGGGCGCGCCGATCGACGATGCGATTCGCATCCCGGACGCCGAGACCATGCGCTTCGTCTACCGGCTGATGCGCGAAGAGGGCTTGTTGCTGGGCAGCACGGCTGGGATCAATGTGGCGGCGGCGGTCGCGATCGCGAAGCAAATCGGGCCGGGACATACCATCGTCACCGTGCTCTGCGACGGCGGGGCGAAGTATCAATCGCGCCTGTTCAATCCCGCGTGGATCAAGGAGCGGGGATTCACGGAGGCGATCGGCTAGCGAGCGATCGGCTAGCGAGCGGTCGGCTAGCGAGCGGTCGGCTACGCGCTGCGCGATTCGGAGTCGGCCGCCGCGCTCTCGCCGAACCAGGCGAGCGCCGAGTGCAGCGCCGCCACGTCGCCCACCACGAGGATCGCGGGCGACTCGATCCGCCGGGTCGCGGCCTGCGCGCGAATCGTACCCAGCGTCGCGACAACGACCTGCTGCTCCGCCGTCGTGCCTTGTGCGATCAGTGCGGCGGGACGCTCCGCGGGTGCGCCGTTTTCCAGCAGCCGCGCGACGATGCGTTGCAGTCGCGTGAGACCCATATAAAACACAACGGTCATCTTGGGCCGCGCGAGGAAGACCCAATCGGGCTCATTGCCGGCTTCCTCGCCATGGCCGGTGACGAAGACCACGCTGTGGGCGTGATCGCGATGGGTGAGGGGAATGCCGGCGTACGCCCCACAGCCGTTCGCCGCGGAGATTCCCGGCACGACCGAAAACGCGATGCCGGCCTGCACGAGCGCCTGGAGTTCCTCCCCGCCGCGGCCGAAGATGAACGGATCGCCGCCCTTCAGCCGCACCACGCGGCGCCCGCGGCGTGCATGCTCGATCAAGAGATCGTTGATCGCGTCCTGGGAGATACCGGCGCCGCCGGCGGCCTTGCCCACGCAGATTTGCTCGGCATCGCGCCGCGCATAATCGAGCACCGCCGCCGGCACCAGTCGGTCGTGGAGGATCACATCGGCGTCCTGCAGGGCCCGCAGCGCCTTCAAGGTCAGAAGCTCCGGATCCCCGGGTCCGGCGCCCACCAGCGTCACCTGCCCGAGCGGTGCGGCAGAGACCGATCCCAGCAGGCGCTGGGCGATGCGCCGGGCACCGCGCTCGTCGCCGTCGACGAATCGGCGCTCCGCCGGGCCATCCACCAGCATCTCGAAATAGCGCCGCCGCGCATCCGCGCCGGGGATTCTGCGCCGCACGGTGGCGCGCATGCCGGCGAGCCAGGAGGCCCAAAGGCCGATCCGCTTCGGAACGAGCGCTTCGAGGCGCTCGCGCAGCCGCCGGGCCAATACCGGTGAGGTGCCGGCGCTCGACACCGCCACGATCACGGGATCGCGATCGATGATCGCCGGGAACGATCACGCGGGAGGCCTTGCGGTCATCCACCACGTTGACCGGAATGCCGCGCGCCTCGCAAAGGCTCGCGATCCAGCGGTTCACGGCGCGCCGCGACGTGGCCACGATGACCAGCCGTGCCCCCTCCAGGTCTTCGGCCGTGAATTCGCGCAGGCGAACTTCGATGGCACCGGCTGCGGCGAGCTGTGAGAGCTCGGGCGCGACCTCGGGCGCCACCACCGCGATCGCCGCGTGGGCGCGCTCGAGCAACTGCACTTTGCGCAACGCCACCGAGCCCGCCCCGACGACCAGTACCCGCTGACCCTGAAGATTGAAGAAGAGCGGAAAATAATCCACGCGCGATACCCATCCAAGTCGACCGGCCCCTACCGAGCGCAGTTTACGCCTCGATCCCGGGCCGGATGCGAGGCCGATCCGAACAATCGCTTATGAGCACATGTCTTTTGGTGCTGGTGCTGCTGTTCGCCTGATCTCGGTCCAGAACTCTTATACTGTGATCGCATGAAATTGCAGCAACTACGCTACCTCGTGGCGGTACACGAGAATGGTCTCAACATCACGGCCGCAGCCCGGCAATTGCACACCTCGCAGCCGGGAGTGAGCCGGCAGCTCAAGCTGCTGGAAGAGGAGCTCGGATTTCAGCTGTTCGAGCGCCAGGGCAGGGCGCTCACCCGCACCACGGCCGCCGGCGAGGAGATCATCTCGCGCGCGGGAAGCATTCTGCGTGAGATGCAAAACATCCGCCGCACCTCCGCCGAGCTCAGGAAAGCCGACGGCGGAACGCTGTCCATCGCGACCACCCACACGCAGGCGCGCTACGTGCTGCCGCCCGTGATCCGCGAATTTCGCTCGAAGTATCCGAAGGTGCGGCTGCATCTGCACCAGGGCACCTCGGAGCAGATTGCCGAGATGGTCGCCCGCGACCGGGTCGATTTTGCGATTGCGACGGGCTCCGAGGACTTGTTTCCGCACCTGGTGCGCCTGCCGGTGTATCGCTGGCATCGAGCTGTCATCGTGCCCAAAGGGCATCCGCTCGCCTCGGCCGGCAAATTGACGCTCAAAAAGCTCGCCGATTATCCCATCGTCACCTATGTGTTCAGCTTCTCGGGACGCTCGTCGCTGCCGGCTTTGTTCGAGACCGCCGGCCTGTCGCTCGATGTCGCGCTGACCGCCCGCGATTCGGATGTCATCAAGACCTACGTGCGCATCGGGCTCGGTGTCGGCATCGTCGCGAGGCTCTCGATCGACCCGATCGCCGACTCGGACCTCGTGGTTCTCGATGCGGCGCATCTGTTCGAAGGCCACACCACCTGGATCGGCTTTCGTCGCAGCGCATTGCTGCGCGCATACATGTACGAATTCATCGAGCTGCTGGCGCCGCAGCTCACGCGCAAGCTGGTGCGCGAGGCGGAAAAGTCCGAGACGCAGGAGGAAGTGGACCGGGTTTTGCACGGGCTCACGGTGCCGGTGCGGGATAATCCCTGACCCTATGGGCCTGCGCTACGGGTGGGCGAGCGGGGTCGCCAGGCCGAGGTCGTTCGAGGGTTGGTAGGCCGCCGAAAAGGTCGACAGTGCCGCTGCCGCGCCTTCGAGCTCGCTCTCCGGCAGCTCGAAGCTATTGAAGCCGCATCGGGCGAGAAAAAATACCTGGTCCCTGCGGATCGCCCCCCGGGCGCGCAGCTCCGCGCGGAAGCCGAATCGCTCGCGCAGCAGCCGTCCCTGGGTGTAGCCGCGGCCTTCGCTGGGGCCCGGGAAGTGCGCCCCGACCAGATCGAACCGTGCGAGATCCGGAACCAGCCATTCGACCTCGTCGGCCGGCTCGAGCACCACGCCAAGGCGGCCGGGACGGGACAGCCAGCGTTCGCGTTCGGCCTGCCATTCGGCGAAGGTAACGATCAACGCCTCGTCGTCGCGCACGGCGCCATCGCTCGACGTGCGCCAATCGTCCGCGACGATGCGCCCGTCACGCAGCAGCCGTCGCGGCATACACCCTCTCCTTGAACGGCTTGACGCCGAGGCGGCGCACGGTGTCGACGAAGCGCTCGTCCGCGCGCCGCTGATCGACGTACACCTCCAACAGCCTCGCGATGCTCTCGGCAACTTCGTGCTTCGGTACGGAGGGCCCGATGACGGTCCCGAGCGCCGCCTTAGCGCCCGAGGCGCCGCCAATCGTGATTTGATACCACTCCTCGCCGCTCTTATCGACGCCCAGAATGCCGATGTTGCCGATGTGGTGGTGGCCGCAGGCGTTCATGCAGCCCGACATCTTGATCTCGATCTCACCCAGATCGTAGACGTAGTCGAAATCGTCGAAGCGCTCGTTGATCAGCTTCGCGACATCGATCGAGCCCGCATTGGCGAGACTGCAGAAATCCAGGCCCGGGCAGCAGATCATGTCGGTCAGGGTGCCGATGTTCGGCGTGGCCAAGCCCGCCTCGTCGAGCGCGCGCCACAGCTCGAACGCCGCGCCCTGCTCCACGTCGGCGAGCACCAAATTCTGCGTGTGGGTCACGCGCGCCTCGCCGAAGCTGTATCGATCCGCCAGATCGGCGATCAAATCGAGCTGCGCGTCGGTGGCATCGCCCGGCGCCACATCGGGCTTCTTCAAGGATATGTACACCGCGCGATAGCCGCTCACCTTGTGCGCGACGGTGTTGTAGCGGTACCAGGCGCGAAAGGCCGCGTGCCTGCCGGTGCCGGGCTCGATGTCGGGAAGCGTGCGGTACGCGGGCGGCGCAAAGAAGCTGCGCATCCGCTCGATTTCGGATTCCTCGATCTCGAGCCGGCCGTCCTTGATCAGCTGCCACTCGCTTTCCACGCGCCGCCTGAACTCCTCGAGCCCGAGCGAACGGACCAGGATCTTGATCCTGGCCTTGTGGATGTTGTCGCGCCGGCCCTCACGGTTGTAGACGCGCAGCACCGCCTCGAGATAGGACAACAGATGCCTGCGCGGCAGGAACTCGCGGATCACCTGGCCGATCACCGGCGTGCGCCCGAGGCCGCCGCCGGCGAGAATTCGAAAACCGCGCTCGCCGTCCGCGCCCGCCACGAGGTGCACGCCGATGTCGTGCACCAAGGTGGCCGCGCGATCCTGATCGGGCGATCCGGTGACGGCGATCTTGAATTTGCGCGGCAGGTAGGTGAACTCGGGATGAAACGTCGACCACTGCCGGATGATCTCGCACCACGGCCGCGGATCCTCGAGCTCGTCGGCGGCGACACCCGGCCAAAGGGTCCGAGGTCGTGTTCCGGATGCAGTTCCCGCTGGTCTGGATCGCGTGCATCTCGACTTCGGCGAGCTCCGCGAGGATGTCCGGCACCTGCTCGAGGCGCGGCCAGTTGTATTGCAGGTTCTGCCGCGTGGTGAAGTGCCCGTAGCCCCGGTCGTAGCGTCGCGCGATCGAAGCCAGCGTCCGCAGCTGTTGCGACGACAGCAAGCCGTACGGGATCGCCACCCGCAGCATCGGCGCGTGGGTTTGGATGTACAGGCCGTTGCGCAGCCGCAGATGACGGAACTCGTCGTCGCTCATCTCCCCGTCGAGGAAACGGCGCGTCTGATCCCTGAATTGCGCGACCCGCTCGCGGACCAGCGCGCGATCGATGGTGTCATAACGGTACATGGGGATACTTTAGCCGCCCCGGGAACACCAGGCTAATAACCGCCGGGCATGGGCTAATGCCCGTTTCCGCTCCGAGGTCTCGACCAGGTCCGAGGTGGCGTCGGCAAAACGTGATTGGCTCGGCAGAGCAAATGCCTGTTTGAGCGCAGCATTTGCCAGTCAACATAAGGTTTCAAGAGTGGCCAAAGTCCTCGCGGTGACAAAAGATCTCACGGAAGTCGTGGTCTCGCCGGACACCTACCATGTCTCGCCCGAACCCATGCTTCTGATCGCCGATTTGCACGGTGCGCTGGCGCTTTGCCTGCATGACGAGGGACGCGGCGTGGGCGGCTTGTTGCACCTGAAGTTCATGGGCGGCACGGGCCGCCCGAGCGATGTGACCGACAACACGTTGAGCTCGGTGCTGGTGGTCCTGGACCGCTTCAAGCGCGGCGTGCTCGGCAATTCCTCCAAGCGCGACGACATCCAGGCGCGCATCCTGGCCCATGCGCTGCCACCGACGGGCGTCGATGAGCCCACTGCGTCGCTGGTCGATCTCATCCAGGCCGATTTCGCCGACGGCAAGATTTCGTGCGGGACGCAGACGGTGCGGCGCGTCGAGCCCCTGCGCGTATGTTTTCAGCCATTCGAGGGGCGCGTTTGGGTTTGCGGCCCCGAGGACTTGCGGGCCGGCTGCAGCCGCCGACCGATCGCCTGAGGGACCTGCCTCCCCGCCGCCAGTCATTGTAAGCTTGCGCCCCGAGCCGCGGTCCGAACGGCTGCCGATTCCATTCGAGGTGCGTCATGCGGTGGGGCGTGTTGGTGTTCGTAGGTGCAATGGCGGGGTGCGCGAGCAATCAGCTCGCCTCGTCGCCGCCTCCGGGGGTCGACCTGAGCGGCCACTGGACTCTCAATTTGGCGGACAGCGACGATGCGCAGCGACTCATGCAAAGCCAGATCGCGGCTGCGACCGCCGGTGTGAAGGGGAGCGGGGGCGGTCCGAGCGGCGGGGGCGGAGGCCGTCAGCGAGGGCGCAACGGCGGCATGGGACCCGGGCCCGGGGGCCCGGCCGGCCCTGTGATGCCCTCCGTGGCCGTGCTCGATGAGAGCTTGCGCTGGCCGGGTCGGGATCTGACTCTCGAGCAAAACGCGGAGCGGATCAGCTTCACCTCCGACGGAGGCTCGAGGTCTTGCCGCCCGAGCGCACACAAGGATGACGGGCACCACCCGCCTTCCGGCGGCAACGGCAACGCGCACGGCCACGACATGCCCGCGCGCGGTCGAGGCGATGCACCCCCGCCGCGGTGCGGCTGGGACGAGCGCACCCTGGTCGTGCAGTCCGGGGAGCCCGACGACGACAGACCTCCCTACGAGCAGCGTTTCAGCCTGTCGGAGGACGGCGACCGGTTGGTGGAAGTCGTGGAATTCAAGGGCGGACGCTCCAACGGTTTCGTCGCGTCGCGCGAGTGGGACCGGGTTTCGTCGGGCGGCGCGGCCCCGGCCGGGGGTGTCCCCGGCGCCAAGGCGATGCCGCCGAGGCAATAAAAAAGCCGGGCAGTGCCCGGCTTTCAAGTCCCCATGCCTATCGCGGCGGCGCTGTTGTTTCGCGCTCCGGCGAATGATCGGTCTGTTTTACTTCCCCGACGATGCTTTGCGTTCGAGCAACACTCTAGCGTCGTGCGGTCACTGATGCTAGTGCTTATAACGAAAAATTAAAAAATTAATGTACCAAAAAAGCCACAGACGGCGGGGTGGCAGCGCGTCGGCCGGCAAGAGCGCGGGGAGCGGTGCGTCGATCGAGTATCCTTGATGCCTGATCGGAGCCGGGAGATCGTCGTGGCCAAGCCTTCCAAGTCCTCAGCCGTGCCCCAGACCGCGGTGCGAACGCGTCGCGCCTATTTTGACTGTCAATTCGGTCAGCTGCACGTGCGCACCGCCTTTCCCACCACCGGCGGTTTCGACGAAGGCGTGACCCTGATCTGCCTTCACTCCCGGGAGGGCTCGAGCCGGAGCTTTGCGCGCTTCCTGCCCGAGATTGCCGGCGAGCGTTCGGTCTATGCGCCGGATCTGCCGGGTTTCGGCGAATCCGATCCCGCGCCGAGCTTCGGCCACGCCGATGCCGCGAAGGCCGTATCCGATCTGGCGAATGACCTGCGCTTGAGACAGATCGACTTGTTGGGCGTGCGCTTCGGCGCGGCCGTCGCACTCGAGCTCGCGGTCGTGCGGCCCGAGCTGGTCCGGCGACTGGTGCTGATCGGCTCGCCTCCGCTCGATCGCGTTCCCTCGATCAAGCAGGCTTGTCTGGTGGTGAGGACGAAAATGGATCAACCCGAGGAGACGCGGTGGGCCAACGGTGCGTTGCCGCACGCGCGCGTCGTCGAGATCGACGCACCCGACCCGTTCGATTCGGATCCGAAGGCGTTGGCAGGACGGATCGTGCCCTTTCTCGCCGGATGATGGGCATGGCGACCCCGTGAGATTGAACAAGTACATCAGCGAGACAGGGGTGTGCTCACGCCGGGAAGCGGATCAATGGATCGAAGCGGGGCGCGTCACCCTGAATGGCGTTCGGGCTCAACTGGGCCTCAAGGTGCAGGCCGACGACGAGGTTCGAGTGGACGGGGAACTCATCGGCGCCAGGAAAAAGCCGATCTACATCGCCCTGAACAAGCCGGCCGGCATCACGTGCACGACCGAATCGCACGTGCAGGACAACATCGTCGACTTCATCGGCCATAGCGAGCGGATCTTCCCCGTCGGACGCCTGGACAAGGACTCGGAAGGCCTGATCCTCCTGACCAACGATGGCGACATCGTCAACGAGATCCTGCGCTCCGAGAACGAGCACGAGAAGGAATATCTGGTTGGGCTGAATCGTCCGATCACGGATCTGTCGCTCAGCATGCTGGCGAGCGGCGTGAAGATCATGGGAGTGATGACCAAGCCCTGCAAGGTGACCCGCGTCGGGCGCGATGGGTTGCGCATCATTCTGACCCAAGGATTGAACCGGCAGATCCGCCGGATGTGTTCCGCGCTCGGTTACCGCGTCGAGCGGCTGCGGCGGGTGAGGATCATCAACATCGATCTGGGCGATCTGCCGACGGGCGAGTGGCGTTACCTGTCGGAGCCGGAAGTCGCCGGTCTGACGGCGGGCGGGATCAAGTCGAGCGCAGCACGGGGGCCGACACCCCCTCGCTCCACCGGCGGCCCGTCGCAGTCCGCCAATCCGGATCCTGCACCCGCGCCGCGAACCATCGAAAAAAATCCTCGCCCCCATGGCTCGCAGTCCAATACGAATGCGAGAAGAGGACCCCCCCGGTCGTCGACTCGACGGTGAATCGGCGCCTCAAGCCGAAGCTTGCGACGCCGCGCGTGCATTTGATCCGGGGCGAGTTCTCCGACAGGGCGAATTGTTGAGGCCCCACCTGCAATCGCAGGCGGCCGCCATGGCCGTACACGCAGATGTTGGGTTGGGCCGCGCGAATCAGCGCAACTCCGTGAACAAGCGACGGAGGCGTGTCGTAAGCGGTCCAGGTGCCGCCCAGAATGTGCCACTGAAGCACCATGCTCTGGCGGCGAAAATCGACCACCGGGACCGTACCAGCGTTGTCGGGAGACAGGCTCTTACCCTGCGCCGTCCGAGTCATTTCGATTCGCGATCTGGCAATCCCGAGAAGGTGCTTTCGACGATTCCAGCGGTCAGGAGTTGCGGCAAAACCAGCGGCTCGCCGCCCCCCGGCTTGGAATTGTATACGACGTAGAGAGGCACGCCGGCGCGGCCGAAATCCGCGAGTGCCTTGGTGATCGCGGCGTCGCGGTTCGTCCAATCGCCTTTCATCAAGGTGACCCCCTTGCTTTGAAAGACGCGCTGAACCTTGGGGTCCGCAAACGCATTGCGCTCGTTGACCAGACACGTCAGGCACCAACTGGCGGTGAAGTTGACCAGGACCGGTGTTCCCTCGTCGCGCAGCTGAGCCACCCGAGCCGCATCGTAGGGCTGCCACTGCTCGGCCGACTCCAGTGCCGCCGACGAGGACGGGGCGGCCGCCGCCGCGGCGACATTCGCGAATCGCACCGGCAGCACGACCGCCAGCACCACGGCCGCGAGCGCGGTGGCGAGCGCCGTCAGCCGGCCGGCCACCGAGATGCCCTTGGATTTTTGATACGCCCAGGCCGCCAAACCGACCAGAATGGCGCCGGCCAGGGCCGCGCCGAGTCCGAGCGAGGACGTCTGCTGCGCCAGCACCCAGAGCAGCCACGCAGCCGAGGCGTACATGGGGAACGCGAACACCTGCTTCAGCGTGTCCATCCACGCGCCTGGTTTGGGAAGCGCGCGGCGCATCCAGGGTGCGACCGACAGCAGCAGGTAGGGAAGCGACAATCCGAGCCCCAGGGAGGCGAAGATCGAGAGCGCAATGAGCGGCGATTGGGTGAGCGCCGCCCCGACGGCCGCGGCCATGAACGGCGCCGTGCAGGGCGTCGCCACCAGCGTCGTCAGGACGCCGGTGAAAAAGGAGGCTCGATAGCTGTCGCCCTGGGTCAGCGCGTCGCCGACTCCCGCCAGGCCGCCTCCCACCTCGAACACGCCGGACAGGTTCAATCCGACGGCCAGCAACAAATACATCATCAGCGTGACGAACAACGGCGATTGCAGCTGAAACCCCCAGCCGATCTGTTCACCGCCGGCCCGCAGCGCCAGGAGCACCGCGGCGAGCGTCAGCATGGACGCGATGACGCCGGCGGCGAAGACCAGTCCCTTGGTGCGCACGGCGGCAGGATGCTTCTTCGCCTGTTCCACCAGGCCGATGGCCTTGATGGAGAGCACGGGAAAGACGCAGGGCATCAGGTTCAAGACGAGGCCTCCGAGCACTGCGAGCAGCATGAGCACGGGCAACGCCGTTGCCTTCTCGGGCGCGGCAGCGGCAGCGCCCGCTTCTGCGCTCGCTGCTGCGCTCGCATGCATCGGGACGAATCGCGGAGATGCCGGCGCTCCGGCGGCGGCGCCCGGAGCAAGGGCGGCGGTGATTTCGACCGGCACACCGAGGGTGTCGCCTCCGCTCTGTTCGGTGGCGACCAGCACGCCGCGAACCTGCCCGGATGTGGGAGGCTGGTAGCCGAGCTTCATGGAGAGCTCGGTCACTGCGTCCTTATGGATGAGCGTCTGGGGGGCGGCGTACTCGATGACGCCATCATCGTAAGGGTAGAACTCGAGCGATTTCACCCGGCTCAGCGCGGCGCCCCAGTCCTTGCCGAGCGTGAGCACGAGCCGGCCGTCAGCGACTCTGGCCGCGCTTTGCGCCGGCGCGACGCCCGGCAGCTCGGCGCGCGCCGCGGCAAACAAGGGCAGGACGGCCGGATCGGCGGCTCCGCCGCCCGTCCGAACCGGCAATCGAAGATGCAGGTTGGCGCTCTCCGGGATACAGACATCCGCGCACACCAGCCAGCTGGCCTTCGCAGCGAGATCGAGCGACGCCCCATCCTTGAGATCGGAAGCCGCCGTAACCTTGACCAGGTGCATGGCGTGCTTCGCGTAGCCATAATTCACCAACGGGGCGACCTCGAAGCGATGTGGCATGGGCCAGACGATGTCCCCCGCGGTCACGCCCGCGGGCAGGGTCCACGCCAGCTGGGTGGCCTGACCGGAGTCGCCGGGATTGCGCCAATAGGTGTGCCAGCCATCGCGAATGTTCAGCTCGAGGGCCACCCAGACCGATTGCCCGGGTGCGATGGCGTCGTTCTCGCTGATCAATCGCGCCTTGACGTTCTCGGTCGAGACGGAATCACCCGCCAGCGCACGAACGGCGGGCGACATCGCGAGGCAGGCGATCAGCCAGCAGCCGGCGAAGAGGAGCGTGGTAGAGCGCGATTTCAGCGTCCGCATGACGACATGTTACCCAATTAAGCTCCCGCCTTTATCACCGAGATCGCCCGTCACTGTGCAACGCCTCACAGTTTGACGCCGTTTCGGACCGGAATACCCCCCAGATCCGGCTTGCGCTAATGTAGCCGTCCCCAAGCAGAAGCAGGCCATGCAAGAAAGTTACGTAGAAAAAATACTCAAAGCCAAGGTCTATGACGTGGCCATCGAGACCTCGCTGGAGGCTGCGCCGCGTCTCTCGAGACGCCTCGACAACCGCGTGCTCTTCAAACGGGAAGACCTCCAGCCGGTGTTTTCGTTCAAAATTCGCGGCGCCTACAACAAGATCGCCCAGCTGTCGGACACGGCGGCGCAGCGCGGGGTGATCTGTGCCTCGGCCGGGAATCATGCCCAGGGCGTCGCCCTGGGCGCGCGCACGCGCGGCATCCGCGCGGTCATCGTGATGCCGCTCACGACCCCGGACATCAAGGTGCAGGCGGTCGCCGAGCTCGGCGCCGAAATCGTCCTGCACGGCGACGATTACGACGAGGCCAACGAACGGGCGACGGAGATCGCGCGCGAACGGGGACTGGTCTTCGTGCACCCGTTCGACGACCCCGACGTGATTGCGGGGCAGGGAACGATCGCCATGGAAATCCTGCGCCAATGGCATGGCGACGACATCCATGCCATTTTCGTCCCCGTAGGCGGCGGCGGCTTGATCGGCGGCATTGCGGCCTATGCCAAGTCCCTCTACCCGCGGATCAAGATCATCGGGGTCGAACCGGAGGATGCGGCGGGCATGTACGAGTCGCTGCGCGCCGGCAAGCGGGTCACGCTCGATCGCGTCGGCATCTTCGCCGACGGCGTCGCGGTGCGCCGGGTGGGCGAGGAACCGTTCAAGCTCGCGCGGCAGTACGTCGACGAGATTCTCCTGGTGACCACGGATCAGATCTGCGCGGCCATCCAGGACATCTTCCAGGATACCCGCTCGATCGCGGAGCCCGCGGGCGCGCTCGCGGTCGCCGGCATCAAGAAATACGTGGCGCGCGAGGGCTGCACCGGGCGCACCCTGGTGGCGATCAACGGCGGGGCGAACATGAACTTCGACCGGCTGCGGTACGTGGCCGAGCGGGCGGACATCGGCGCTCAGCGCGAGGCCCTGCTGGCGGTGGAGATACCCGAGGTTCCCGGCTCCTTCTTGAGATTCTGCGAGCTGCTCGGCAAGCGCAGCGTGACCGAATTCGATTATCGCTACCGCGAATCCAAAACCGCCCAGCTGTTCGTCGGCCTCGCCTTGAATCAGGGCCGCACCGAGCGTGCGTCGGTGATCAGCATGCTGAGCGGGGCGGGCTTCGCCGTGCACGACATGACCGACAACGAGACGGCAAAACTGCATGTTCGCTACATGATCGGCGGGCACGCCCGAAATCTGACGGACGAGCGGCTGTATCGGTTCGAATTCCCCGAGCGGCCGGGAGCGCTTCTGAAATTTCTGCAGGCGGTCGGGCCGAAGTGGAACATCAGCCTGTTCCATTACCGCAATCACGGCGCGGACTACGGACGCGTTCTCGCGGGAATTCAGGTGCCCCCGGCGACGCTGCCGGACTTTCTATTGCACCTCAAGGAGCTGCAGTACGCCTACATCGAAGAGACCGAGAACCCGGCCTACAAGATTTTCCTGAGTCCGTGAGCTAGTGCGCCGCGACCTCAGCCGGCGCCGGCGCGCGCGGGATGCCCGACACGCCGGCGTTCGAAGGCGAAGCGGGTGCGCGCGCGCTCGCCCACCAGGCTTGCGCGCGCCTTACGCTGGGGTCATCCGGCCCCCGGGCAGCCAGCAGGATCGGCACGGCCGTCGCGAGCTCGTCGCTTGCCTCGCGGCGGCGGCCCAGCCGCGACAGCGCGTAGGCATGGATGGCGTGCGCCTGCGCGGTGGGCGGGTGCGTCGCGGGGAAGGAGGCGCTCCAGATCGCCACCGATTGCTCGCTCAAGGGAAGCGCCTCCTGCGGCCGGCCGGCGTCGACCAGAAGCCGCGACAGGTGCATCAAAGCGGCCGCCCGATAGGGATGATTGCGCGGCAGCGATTTGTCGTAGATCGCGAGCGCCTGGCGGAATTGACTCTCGGCCTCGCGCAATTGCCCCTCGTCGTGCAGCACCATGGCAAGACTCACGCGCGCGTAGCCGACGTTGAAATTGTCGGCACCCCACACCTTGAGCGCCACATCGAGCGCATTGCGCAGCAGCGGCTCCGCCTCGGTCAACCGGCCCTCTCGCTCGAGCAGCAGCGCATAATTTCCCTGCGCCGCCGCGGTTTCCGGATGCTGGTCGCCGAACGCGCGCTCCTCGCTGTCGATCGCCTCGCGATACAGCCTTTCGGCGCGCTGCAAATCGCCCATGTTCTGCGCGACGATCGCCAGATTGTGAACATGCGAGGCCACCCGCGGGTGATCGTTGCCCAGGATGTCCCGGTCGATCGTCAGAGCCCTTTCGTAGGTTTGCTTGGCGAGAATCCATTGCTGCTGTCGCTCGTAGTCCTGGGCCAGATCGTCCAGCAACCGTGCGATCTCCGTGGGCGGCGCCTGCGCGGTCTCGAGAATGTCGAGTGCGCGCTTGTAGAGATCGATCGCGCCGCCTGCGTTTCCCTGCAGATGCCGGAGCTGGCCCAGCTCCCACAACGCCCGACCGGACTCCAGGTCGACCCCGCCGAATTCACGCTGCGACAGGCGCAATGCGTCCTGCAGCGGCGACCTCGGCGTCCCGCAGACTTCCGCTCTTGAAGAGCACGCGGCCCAACTCCAGGAGCGTATCGACATGCGATTTGTCCTTCGATTGCTGCTGCAGAGCCAACGACTCGCGCAGGATCGGCACAGCGTCCTGATACTGTCCGAGGCTGTCGTACACATTGCCCACGGTCGCCAAAAGAGCCGCCTTGGTCGCCGGCTGGTCCTTGAAAGCGTCGCGCAACCGTTTGGTGCTCGAGTCCAAGAGCTCCCGGGCCGTGATCTGATTGCCACGGTTCACCTCCGGATCGGAGAGCTTGAACAGATCGACGAGAAACGTCGACACCTCCTCGGCCCTCGCCCGCTCGTGCTCGGCGGCCTCGCGCTGCTCGGCAACGCGATCGCGCTCGGCCGCGATGCGCACCGATTGCACGTAAGTGGTGACCGTGAAGGCCAGGATCAGGAAGAACACCGTGAGGCCGGTCGCGACCGGCAACCAATGGCGCGTGACAAACTTCGTGCTCCGATACGAGAGCGTGTCCTTGCGGGCGATGACGGGCTTGCCCTGCAAGAAGCGCCGAATGTCGCCCGCAAGCTGCTCCGCCGATCCGTAACGGCGCTTGGGCTCCTTGCGCATCGCCATGCAGATGATGTTGTCCAGATCCCCCTCGAGGGTGCGACGGAGCTTGCGCACGCTGGTGCTGCGGGCGTCGCGAGATGGCGTGTGCCTGCGCCGAATCGGCGTCGGGTACCGCATGGCTCGGAAGCGGGGGAACGGCCTCGCAAATCGCGCGCTCGATATCCACGAGCCGGACGGATTCGATCAGGAAGGGGCCGACGCCCGCCAGAAGCTTGTAAAGCAGCACACCGAGAACATAGACATCGCTCGCGGTGGTGATCGGCTGCCCTCGAACCTGTTCAGGGCTCGCGTGATCCGGGGTCATCACCCGAAGATCGTCCCGGGTCACCGCGAGCGTATGCTGTCCGACCTGCCGTTCGTCCAACAGTTTCGCGATGCCGAAGTCCAGGAGCTTGGGGACGCCGGTCGTGGTGACCAGGATGTTGGAGGGCTTCAGATCCCGATGCACGATCAGGTTTTGATGGGCGTAATGCACCGCGGCGCAAACGATGGCGAACAGCTCGAGCCGCGCCGGTACGTCGAGCCGATGGGTATCGCAGAAGGTGTCGATCGGAACCCCATCGATGTACTCCATGACCAGATAGGCGGTGCCATCCGGCAGGGTTCCGCCGTCCAAGAGGTGCGCGATATTGGGATGATCGAGCTGGGCGAGGATCTGCCGCTCTATTTTGAGGCGCGATTGAACCGCGCGGCTCACGGCGCCCCCATGCACCACCTTGATCGCGACGCGCTGCTCGAATTCGGCGTCGGCGCGTTCCGCAAGGAAAACCTCTCCCATGCCGCCCGCACCCAAGGTGCCGACGATGCGGTACGGACCGATGCGCTCTCCTTTCACGCCGCAGAGCATGCTCCCGCGGCCACATCGCGGCAAACATGGCGCGGCCTTGCGACCCGGGGTGGCGAGCGTGTATGAGGTAGGTTCCAGGAAGCACCATCGAGGAACCGCTTATGCCTAACGGGAATGACCAAAGCAATCCAAAAGACCCCGGTTCGGGTTCCGGCTCAGGATCCGGTTCCGGCTCGGGATCGGGCCCGGGTTCCGGCCCGGGCGCCCCCAAGGGCCCCGGATCCACGGGAGGAACCACGCCTGACGACAATGACAAGCCCCCGCAAGGTGCGGCCATCGTGGCCGCCGCCGCCGTCGGCGGGTTGGTGGGCGGCATCGTGGGCGCGCTCATCGGCAGCAGTCTGCGTTCCTGATTGACGACGCCGGCCTCCTATCAGGTGCTGCGCCCGGCGCGGCATGAGACCATTCGTGTCCGCGGACTCGATCTTCATCTGAGACGCTGGGGACCCGAGAGCGCCAGACGGCGAGCCGCCCGTGATCTTGCTGCACGGCTTTCAGGACACCGGCGATACCTTCCAGTTCCTGGTGGATGAATTCCAGCGCGATCGGGCGCTGGCGGCGATCGATTGGCGCGGATTCGGAAGAAGCGGCTGGGCCCGGGACGGCTACTGGTTTCCCGATTACCTCGCGGATCTCGATCAATGGCTCGACAGGGTGAGCCCGGATCGGCCGGTGCGGCTCATCGGCCACAGCATGGGCGGCAATGTCGCGAGCCTGTATGCGGGACTGCGCCCCGAGCGCGTGCGCTGCCTCGTCAACCTCGAAGGCTTCGGGCTGCCGCGCACCTCGCCGGAGCGCGCGCCGGCGAGGCTCATCGAGTGGCTGGATCAGATCAAGACGGTTCCGCCGCTGAGAACCTACGATTCCTTCGACCAGCTCGCCTCCATCATCCAGTTCCGCTATCCGCGGTTCGGCGAGGCGCGTTCACGATTCATCGCCGCCGCTTGGGGTAAGATCGAGGGCGATGGTCGTGTTCATCTGCTGGGCGATGCGCGGCATCGCTGGGTCAATCCGCTGCTCTACAAACGCGAGGACGCGGAGGCAACCTGGCGGGGGGTGCGTGCACCCATGCTGATGATGCTGGGCGCGGAATCCGATTTTCTGGCGAAGCTCGGACAGGATGGTTCCGATGCGGCATGGCGGGCGATGGTGCGCGACATCGAGATCGTTCACATCCCGGGGGCGGGGCACATGCTGCACATCGAACGGCCGGAAGCGATTGCGCCTCCGATCGAGCGGTTTCTGGACGAGCACGCTGACTGAACCGATTGGCGACATTCGAGGCTCCTTTGGCACTCACCCGGCGATTGTTTCCCACCCGATATGGACAGCTGCACGTACGCAGCACGGAGGGCAAGGGCACACCGCTCGTGCTCCTGCATCCCTCGCCGCGCTCCGGCGAGATGTGGGAGGCGCTGCAGGGGCGGCTGACCAGACCCACCTACGCACCGGACCGTCTCGGCTATGGGTTTTCCGATGCGCCGCCATGGGCTTTGTCCCTGGAACAATATGCGCAGTGCACCGTGGACGCCTTGGAGGCGGCGGGAATCGAGGGTCAGTTCGACGTGCTGGGCGTCCACGTGGGGTCGGCGGAAGCGGTTGAAATCGCCCATCAGGCGCCTGCCCAGGTCCGTCGCGTGATCGCGGTCGGCATGCCGCTGTTCAGCCTCGAGGAGCAGCAGCGGCAGATGGAAAAATACAGCGAGCAGCCCTTGAAGCCGGCCGCCGAGGGCGGCCATGTGCTCGGCGCCTGGCGCGGCTGTTTCGCCTTTCGTCAGCCGCCGTACGATCTCGCCGATGCGCATCGGCGGTTCGTGGAGCATCTGCTCGCCGCCAATCCCGGCGCGGCGTTGCGCGCCTCGAGCGGCTATCCCATGGAAAAAAAGCTCAAGAGCCTGCGTTCGCCCCTGACGGTGTTCGCACCTCATGACGAGCTCATGGAGCAAACCCTCCGGGTGAGGCCCATGCTCAAGGCGGACGCCGCCTATGTGGATCTGCCGGATCTCGGCGTCGATCTGTTCCAAACGGCGACCGAGCGCATGGCGGAGCTCATCAACCGATATCTGCCGGCTTGAGGTTCCGAGCATGCACCGACGCTTGAATCTGCCCGAGATCTTTCTCCTCATCTCACTCGCCATGATTGCCATCGAGGCTGCGTTCGCGCAATGGGCCCTCGTGAAAGCCCGCTATCGCGTCAAGGACACCCTGGCCTCGCTCGGCATGCAGGCGGGAAACATCGTCATGAATCTCGGCATGGCGGGCGTCGTGTTCGCGGGGCTGACCGCGGCCTACGAGCACCGCCTGCTCGACCTCTCGCCCTCATCGCCCTGGGCGTGGGCCGCGCTGTTCGTCCTCGACGATTTCACGTACTACTGGTTCCATCGCATCAGCCACGAGTGCCGCTTTTGGTGGGCCGCCCACGTCAATCATCACTCCTCGCAGGAGTACAACCTGTCGACCGCCATCCGGCAATCGTGGACCAGCGTCATCGTCGGCACCTGGACGCCCTGGATTCCGCTCGCATTTCTCGGCTTTCCGCCCGCCATGATTCTGGCCGAGCAGGGCTTCAACCTGTTCTATCAATTCTGGATTCACACCGAAGCCGTGAAGCGCATGCCGCGCTGGTTCGAATATCTGTTCAACACGCCGTCGCATCATCGGGTGCATCACGCTTCGAATCCGCGCTACCTGGACCGCAACTACGCCGGCGTGCTCATGGTGTGGGACCGGCTGTTCGGCACCTTCGCCGAGGAGTGCGAGCAGGAGCCGCCCCGTTACGGCATCGTGAAGAACATCGACACCTTCAATCCGGTCCGCATCGCGTTTCACGAGTGGATGTCCATCGCGCGCGATCTGATCACCGCCCGCTCGTGGCGCGAGGCGATGGGCGTGGTGTTCGGGCCGCCCGGATGGCGCGCCGACGGCAGCGGATCGACCTCGGCGAATATTCGAAACGAATGGAGCGTACGCCAACATGCTGACTGAACCCAAGCTGACCGGGCTGTCCGGAAACGAAATTTATTGCATGCGGCTCAAGGGACTGACGCCGAGCGGCGTGGTGCTCGGCAACAGCATCCAATCCATGGGATTTCTCGGCGGGGTGCGTTCGGCTTTTCGCGGGATCGTCGGCGGAGAGATTCCGGACGTCACGGGGATGATCCACGCGGGGCGCGAGGCCGCGTTCGAGCGCATGCGGGCGGAAGCCAAGCGGGAGGGCGTGCACGGCGTGGTCGGCGTGACCTCGGAGCTGCGCAGCCTTGGCGGCAACTCGGAGTTCCTGTTCGTCGGCTCCGGGGTGAGCGGGGCACCCGGTGCGCAAGCCTTCACCAGCGCGGGCGACGCCCAGGAGCTCTACTGCCACATGGACGCGGGCTATGAGCCGCGCGAGTTCGTGTTCGGCAATATCGCCTATTCCGTGGGCGCGGTGGGGGGGATTGCCGGTACCCTGAAAACCCTGGTGCGGGGTGAGATCAAGGAGTTCAGCGACGTGTTCAACGAGACGCGACACCATGCGCTCGACCGCGTGGTGAGCCACGCCAAGGCCGCGGGCGCGAATGCCGTGGTGGGCATCCGCACCAGCGTCATGCATTTCGCAGGATTCCATGAGATGTACATGGCGGGCACCGCGGCCTCGCACCCGGCGTTGCCGGCCGAATTCGCCTCCTCTCCCGCCACCAGCGATCTGACCGGCGAGGAGCTCTGGGGCATGACGCAGCTCGGCTACATCCCGTTGAAGCTCCTGATCTCCACGTCGGTCTATTCGCTCGGCGCGATCGGCGGCATCAAGGCGGCGTTTCAGAGCTTCGTGAAGGGGGAGCTCCCCGATTTGACCACCCTGATCTACGACGCGCGCGAGCAGGTGTTCGACCGGCTCAAGCGCGAGGCGGCCGCGCTCGGGGCGGAGGAGGTCGTGGGCATCAAAACCTACATCATCGAGCTCGGGACGAGTCTGGTCGAGATCTTTTCCGTAGGTACGGCGGTGCGCAAGCTTCCGGGCATCGGCGTGCAGACGGCCAGTCTGCCCGCGCAGGCGATCATCCGGGACAAGGACACCTGGCTCAGCGGTTCGGGCGGCTTCGACCTGCAATCGACGCGCGCGGGCGGCTGAGAGCGGCGCGGCTTAAGCTCGCGCTCATTGCGGAGTACAATGACCCCGCCATGACCGCCGCCGTGACCCGACCGCCGCTGCCGCCATTCGATGCCGCCACCGCCACACAAAAAGTGCGCATGGCGGAGGATGCGTGGAATACGCGCGATCCGGCCCGAGTCGCCCTCGCCTATACGGAGGACAGCCGCTGGCGCAATCGCGCCGAGTTCCTCGAAGGCCGCGATGCCATCCAGGCTTTCTTGGTGCGCAAGTGGGCGCGCGAGCTCGACTACCGCCTCATCAAGGAATTGTGGGCGTTCCGCGAGAACCGCATCGCGGTCAGATTCGCCTATGAATGGCACGACGACAGCGGCCATTGGTTCCGAAGTTACGGAAACGAGAACTGGGAATTCGATGACGCGGGCCTCATGCGACTGCGCATCGCCAGCATCAACGACCTGCCGATCACGGCGGCCGAGCGAAAATACCATTGGGCATCGGGCCGACGCCCCGACGACCACCCCTCGTTGAGCGCGCTCGGTCTTTAGGCGGCCGCGGGAGACGAGCCCTTGAGCGCGGCGTCGCCCTATTCGGGGCGGCGGCTCTGGTTTTTTGGACTGACCGGGCGCGTCTGGGTCACCCCGGGACCAACGCCGCAATGTTTGGCCTGGTTCCGGCGATCGTCCTGGGCGGCGTAGTAACATTGGCGGTGGCGGTGCTTTGGGCGACGGTCTTTTTCCCTGTCTGTGGCGATTGCGGACTTTTCAGCAACTCAAGGATCACGAAACGGATGGCACATCACGGACCTCATGAACGTCACGGCGCCCCCGGCGGGGACGACCATGACCATGACGACCATCATGACCATGAGCACGGCGACGATCACGAGCACGGCGCGGGTCACGGCCATGCGCACGCTCATGGACATGCTCACGCCCATTCGCACGGCCTGACCGCCGACGCGGTGACCCTGCGCATGATGATCGCGATGATTCTCAATCTATCGTTCGTTGCGATCGAGATCACTTTCGGCTTCATGTCCAACTCGGTTGCGCTGATCGCCGATGCGGGGCACAACTTCGGGGACGTACTCGGCCTCTTATGCGCCTGTGCCGCCGTCTATCTTGGCCGAAGGCCGCCCGGCGGGAAATTCACCTATGGATTGGGGCGCTCCTCGGTGCTTGCCGCGCTGGTGAACGCCGTGCTCCTGTTGGTGGCTTGCGGTGCGATCGCATGGGAAGCGGTGGGACGCATCGCATCGCCGCCCCACGTGGCGGGAGCCACCGTCGCCGGGGTGGCGGCCGTCGGCATCGTCCTGAATGGCGTGAGCGCCTGGCTCCTGCACAGCGGCAGCCATGACGACTTGAACCGGCGCAGCGCCTACCTGCACATGCTGGGTGATGCGGCCGTGTCCGCGGGCGTGCTGGTGTCGGGCGGCATCATCCTGTTCACGGGCTGGAGCTGGCTCGACCCGGCGGTCAGTTTGCTGATCGTCGCGGTGATTCTATTGAGCACCTGGCGGCTGTTGCGCGACTCGCTGCACCTCTCACTCGACGGCGTGCCGGCCGGCGTCAACTCGACCGATGTGATGTCGTATCTCGCCCACCAACGCGGCGTCACCGACGTGCACGACCTTCACATCTGGGCGCTGTCCACGACGAGCGTGGCGTTGACCGCGCATCTCGTGGTGCCGGACCGGGATGCGGACGAGGCACTCCTGGGCGCCCTGACGCCGAGCCTCAAGAAGCGGTTTCGCATCGACCACGCGACGTTGCAGATCGAGCGCGACCGCTGCGATCACGGCTGCACCTCGTAGCCGAGCCGCGGCGCAGGCATTCCAGTTCATATAGCCGTGGCTTCGCGCTCGACGATCGATGCGTAATCCGCGTGTGGCGTCGATCGGTGTTGTTTGCTCGATCCTGGCGTCGGGATTGCCGAGCGGTGGCGCGGCACTTGCGTCGATTCCTGCGGATGCAGCCGTGGCTGGCAAGGCAGATTCACAGCCACTCCGGGTCGAGCGAATCGTATTCCGCGGCAACCGCGCATTGCCGACGGCCGCACTGCGCGCGGTCGCCGCCCCCTACCTGGGGCGCGACCTGACCGCCGACGACGTCGAGGCGCTGTGCAGCGCGTTGACGCATCGCTACACGGACCACGGTTACATCACCTCGAGTGTGGTCGTCGATCCGGATGCTTCCTACCACGACGGGATGCTGAGCTTCTTGGTGATCGAAGGGCGGATTAAGGAGATCCGCGTTCAGGGCGCGAATGGGTTGCGTCCGTCTTATGTGGTCGAACGATTGCATGTGCGCGAGGACGATGCGTTGAACACCGATGTGCTGCGATCGCGGCTTCAGCGGCTGTCGGAGGATCCGATGATCGCGCACGTCACGTCGAACCTCGAACCGGTTCCGGAATCCGCAGATGCGATATTGGATGTGAACGCGCAGCGCGCCAAGCCCTATTCCCTGTCCGCCGCCTTGAACAATTATCGTCCACCCTCGATCGGCGAGAAGTCATACGACATCGGCGGCCAATTGCGGAATTTGACCGGCTTCGGCGACGTGATCGATTCGTCTCTGTCGGGGCCGCTCGAATTCTCCGGCGGGATCGGCTACACGCTGAACTGGCAGATACCCTTGAATCGCGCGGACAGCGCGGTATCGCTATCGGCGGCGAGAGTCAATACCGTCTATCCTGCACAGGCGCAGTCGACGCCGGAGATAAGCAGTACGATCGAGCGCCAGGAATTCAAGCTGAGCCAAGCCATTTGGGGTTCGCTGCGCCAGCAGGTCAACGTCGGCGTCAGCATCGCCAACGAAGAAGAATCGACACCGGGTTATGGTCTTTCCTCGCTTTCGCCGGGTTTGACCCCGGGATCGACCCACTCGCTGACCGCGAGCTTGATCCCGCAATACAGCTACCGATCCGCGCAGCAATACCTGAATCTCAAATTCACGGCACTGCATGCCGATTTGCGTGGTTATCCGCCGGGACCGGCGACCTATCCGTTGCCGGATCAGAATTATTTCGTCTGGGTCGGTCAGCTGCACGACCTATGGGAATTCCCTCACGCGCCGTTCGAGTTCGAATCGCGCGCGATCCTGCAGCGCACCCATTCGCAGATCTCGGACCTGCATGCGCTCGAAATCGGCGGCATCAATTCGGTGCGCGGTTATCAGGAGGATGAGGTGCTCGTCTCCAATGCGACGAATTTGAACTTCGACTTTCGCTGGCTCGCGTTGCCGGCGGCGGCCTCGCTTCGTCCCGGGGTAACGCTGGGGACTTTTTTCGACT
Organism: uncultured Gammaproteobacteria bacterium; assembly: GCA_963748995.1. Taxonomy (GTDB): domain Bacteria; phylum Pseudomonadota; class Gammaproteobacteria; order Steroidobacterales; family Steroidobacteraceae; genus Bog-1198. The sequence goes on from CAVVKU010000019.1 coordinate 196,402, forward strand.
GGGCGAGCGGGCATGATGTCGATCAGCCGAACGATACGTTTTCCTCCTATGGACTGACGTTTCGGCTGAAGTGGGCGCACGTTCAAGCGGATCTCGCCTATGGATTGCGCCTAATTCACCCGGCCTTCGCGGACGCACAGCATGGCAGTTGGCAAGATCATGGGATTCATGTGCAAGTTGTGACGAGTCTTTAATCGCTCGCGACATTTTGCGCTTGGCATTGAAAAATAATTTCGCATTATGTCTACTAGTCCGCCATCGGTTAATGTAAGGCATAAATTCGAGTGGGGTCGGACTCAGGGAACTTGACGGCGTTGCGTCTGTGTGCTGCTACGCTGGTTAAACGGAGAACGGTGTCCAATGGCTGGCGGCCATCACAATGCGAAGAATAATCTGCTCCCTGCCCCCGGGGGATTTTTGTTCGCGCCCTCCGATCGACTCGATTGTCCGCGTCGGTGCGCGTCATCGAAATGTTACAAGAATGATTTATCTTTCAGCGTTGTCCGATCGGACTCGACTCGATCGGCGCCCCGTCATTTGCATTGAAACAAGAACAGCTCGATAAAGTAGAACTGAAAACAATAAAAGGGGATTGCATCATGGGCAACCAGTCTAAAGAGCGCGGCCGCGCGTCTGTTTCCAATACCACTTTAAGAGATGCAGTGAGGGCTGCGCTGCGGTGGACTAGCCCCGTGATTTTGGCACTCGCCACCACGCATGCGTTGGCCGGAACCGTGTCGGTCACCGGCTCGAGCGGTACCAATGGCACCTCCGGCACATCCGGCTCTCCCAATGGCACAAGCGGCACGGCCGGAGGCGGTGCGACCGCGGCGACATCGACTCCGACGGATCCTTCCAACACCGCGGACGCATATGGCGGCACCGGGGGTTCGGGCGGCAGTGGTTATCCTCTGGGGGGCTCCGCCGGCGCCGGCGCCGCCGGGGGCAATGCGACGGCCACGGTCGGAACAACCGCACCCTCATCAGGAACCGCCACGGCGGCGGCGAATGCTAACGGCGGCGGCGGCGGCAGCGCCGGTGCGCCGGGAACCGGTGGCAGCGGGGCCTCGGGCGGCGCCGGCGGAAACGCCACCGGAACCAGCGCCTCGGCGACCGCGACGGGGGCGAATTCGGCAACCAGTTCCGCGTACGCGGCGGGCGGGCAAGGCGGCAACGGGGAAGGCGCCGGATTCAGCGCCGGTAACGGCGGCCTCGTCAGCGGCACTTCGGCAACGGCCAGTTCCGGCAGTGGGCAGGCAACTGTCTCGGTCACCCAGAACGGGGGTGCGGGCGGTTACGGCTACTCCGGCGCGCACGGCGGATTGGGAGCGAGTTCCGCGCTGACCGGCGCCGTCTCGGGCAGCAGCACCGGTATCGTGTACCTCACTCAGAATGCCAGCGGCGGCGCCGGCGGCGGCGCCGACAGCGGCACCGCCGGCAATGGCGGCAACGCGAGCTCGACGTTGGGCACCTCAGGGAGTCCGTATTCGGACACGAGTGCGAGCACGCTCAGCGTGACGTTGGGAGCCTATGCAGGCAGCGGCGGCAGCGCGGCGACCGGCACGCCGGGCAGCGGCGGCACCGCAGCGGTCAGCGCGGTGGTGTCGGGTAAGGGCAACGTGAACATGAGCGGCAACTCGAGCGGCGGCGTTGGCGGTTCGAGCAGCGGCAGCGTGCAGGGCGCGAACGGAAATACGGCGACCGACAGTTTGAGCGCAACGAGTACGAGCGGCGCCGCATCGGTATCCGCCTCGGCCTCGGGCGGCGGCGGGGGGCAGAATTATTCGGCCGGAGCCGGCGGCAACGGCGCCACCGCGACCGCGGGTGCGACCGCGGCCGCGAGCGGCGCCCAAAGCGCCACTGCCGCCGCCAGCGCGGCGGGTGGGGCGGGCGGCATCGCCTATGGCGCGGGAAAGAGCGGCGGCACCGGCAGCACCGGTACCGCGACGGCGAAAGCGAGTTCCGGCAGCGGCTCGGCCCAAGCGACCATGTCTGATTCCGGCGGCGGCGGCGGCTATGGCTACTCGGGAGCGACCGGCGGCGCCGGCGGGGCGGCGACCGCGACCAACGCCGTCTCGGGTACCACGACCGGGAGTCTGTATCTTGGGGAAAGCGCCTACGGCGGGACGGGCGGCGGCTCGGCCGCCGCCGCGGCTGGGGTGGGCGGTAAGGCGAGCGCGACCTTGGGTACGACCGCGAGCCCGTACAGCGATACCTCGGCGAGCAATCTGACAGTCTCTCTGCAGAGCGATGGCGGTACGGGAGGCGGCACGACCACCGGAACGGCGGCGGCCGGCGGCATTGCAACGGTGAGCGGCGTGGTCTCGAGCGCCGGTAATTTAAGTCTGACGGGTAGCTCGACGGGCGGCGCCGGCGGCGGGACCAGCAGCGGCGGCGCGAGCGGCGCGGCCGGGAATACCGGCTCCTCGAATCTAACCGGATCATCTTCGGCAGGCAATGCATCCGTCTCCGCCGCCGCCACAGGCGGTGGGGGCGGCAATGGTTACGGCACGGGGAGCACCGCTGGCGCAGGCGGTGCCAGCACCGCCGCGGCAGCCGCGACCTCCACCTCGGGGGGCAGTGCAAGCGCGAGCGTCACCCAGAACGGGGGTGCGGGCGGTTACGGCTACTCCGGCGCGCACGGCGGATTGGGAGCGAGTTCCGCGCTGACCGGCGCCGTCTCGGGCAGCAGCACCGGTATCGTGTACCTCACTCAGAATGCCAGCGGCGGCGCCGGCGGCGGCGCCGACAGCGGCACCGCCGGCAATGGCGGCAACGCGAGCTCGACGTTGGGCACCTCAGGGAGTCCGTATTCGGACACGAGTGCGAGCACGCTCAGCGTGACGTTGGGAGCCTATGCAGGCAGCGGCGGCAGCGCGGCGACCGGCACGCCGGGCAGCGGCGGCACCGCAGCGGTCAGCGCGGTGGTGTCGGGTAAGGGCAACGTGAACATGAGCGGCAACTCGAGCGGCGGCGTTGGCGGTTCGAGCAGCGGCAGCGTGCAGGGCGCGAACGGAAATACGGCGACCGACAGTTTGAGCGCAACGAGTACGAGCGGCGCCGCATCGGTATCCGCCTCGGCCTCGGGCGGCGGCGGGGGGCAGAATTATTCGGCCGGAGCCGGCGGCAACGGCGCCACCGCGACCGCGGGTGCGACCGCGGCCGCGAGCGGCGCCCAAAGCGCCACTGCCGCCGCCAGCGCGGCGGGTGGGGCGGGCGGCATCGCCTATGGCGCGGGAAAGAGCGGCGGCACCGGCAGCACCGGTACCGCGACGGCGAAAGCGAGTTCCGGCAGCGGCTCGGCCCAAGCGACCATGTCTGATTCCGGCGGCGGCGGCGGCTATGGCTACTCGGGAGCGACCGGCGGCGCCGGCGGGGCGGCGACCGCGACCAACGCCGTCTCGGGTACCACGACCGGGAGTCTGTATCTTGGGGAAAGCGCCTACGGCGGGACGGGCGGCGGCTCGGCCGCCGCCGCGGCTGGGGTGGGCGGTAAGGCGAGCGCGACCTTGGGTACGACCGCGAGCCCGTACAGCGATACCTCGGCGAGCAATCTGACAGTCTCTCTGCAGAGCGATGGCGGTGCGGGAGGCGGTACGACCACCGGAACGGCGGCGGCCGGCGGCATTGCAACGGTGAGCGGCGTGGTCTCGAGCGCCGGTAATTTAAGTCTGACGGGTAGCTCGACGGGCGGCGCCGGCGGCGGGACCAGCAGCGGCATTGCGAGCGGTCACGCGGGCGGCAAAGCCACCGCGACTCTCACGGGCACGAGCACCGCGAGCACCGCGAACGTCTCCGCCACCGCCCGGGGCGGATCGGGCGGCAGCAGTTATGGCACGGGAAAGGTCGGCGGCGCCGGCGGAGCGGGCACCGCGAAGGCGAAGGCAACGTCGGGCAGTGGAACCAGTTATGCGCAGGCAACCGCGGCCGATTACGGCGGAGGAGGCGGTTACGGCTACAGCGGAGCCAAGGGTGGAGCGGGAGCCAAGGCGACGGCGACCAATGCGGTCTCGGGAAGCACCAAAGGTGTGCTGTACCTGAATCAATATGCCACGGGCGGAAATGGCGGCGGTTCGGCGAGCGCCGCAGGGGGCGCGGGCGGTGCGGCCAGCTCCAGCTTGGGCACCAGCACTCTGGCTTACACCGATTCGTCCGCCGGTACTCTGCAGGCGGCCGTCGATGCCAGCGGCGGCAGCGGCGGCAGTGGCGCGACTCCCGGCAAAGGAGGCATCGCCACGGCGAGCTTGTACGTCACCTCGACGTCAACCGGTACTCCCACTGTGAACGGTGCCGCCACTGCGACCGGCGGTGGTGTCACCAGCGGTACCGGGGCTGCGGCGACGGCGACCGACGTAGTCACCTCACCCTACTCGGCGTCCTCCAGCGCGAACGCCACGGGCGGCGGGGGCAGCACCCCGGGAGCGTCGACCGCGACGGCGACCGCGATCGGCGACTCGGCCAGCGACAATTCGATCAGCGCAAATGCGACCGCCAGCTCGTGGAACGGTACGGTCGGCGGCAAGGCCATCGCCACGGCCATCGACACCTCGATCGGCACGATCAACGGCACTGCCGTCGCTCGGGCCACCGGCGCGGTTTCGGGAAGCAGCAGCGCCCAAAGCACGGCGGAGAGTTCCGTGAGCGCCCCCGCGGATACGGCGGTGGCCAATGCCAGTGCGCCGGCGTTCAAGAGCGGTGTGGCCACCTGGACACAAGCGAACGTGAGCGGCTCCTGGTTCGGCACGGTCGGTACCGGCAATAACGGCTACGCTGCCTATGCGGGTGCGATGGGCTTGCCAACCGCCGGCGTGGTGTCCAGCATCCTCACGACCAACGTGGCGGCTTCTTTGAAGTCGAGCGGCTCGACGGTATTCGGCGCAGGCGTGTTGGGCACCAATTATTCCACCGCCAGCACAGGGACCATCACCTACACCGCGAGCAACACGCAGAATTATAATTTGACGGGCTCGAATGCCGTCACGCTCGGGCTGCTCGGCATCAACAGCTATGGCGGCGCCAGTCCCTTCACGAGCCTGACCTTCACGGTGCAGAACGGGGCGACCTCGCTGGTGTCCAAAACATTCACCACGTTGACTGCGGCGCAAACCTACTTCAACGACGATCCGTTGGCGCTCGGCAACCTGGTCGGGGCGGTGAGCTTGAAGGAGACGATCTCCGTTACCGAGAAGACGGCGGGCGGAATTGGGGTGAGCTATGTGGTGGCCGATCCTTTGGTGGTGGCCGCTCCGCTCACGTCAAGCGCAGCTCATCTGGCGAGCTTGAGAGCTGCCGTGGGACCTCATGCATGGACCTTGGCTGAGTCGGATCGACGATACGCGTCGGCGGCCGCTCTTTGGCGCTTTGACTCAGCGGAGTCCGGCGGCAGAAACGTAAACACCAGGCCATTGGTGCGGATACCTGAGATGAAAAACCTTCAAAAAATTATAGGGTCGCGTCGGTGAGGTGATCCTGCACCTAGCTGGCCGCATGAGCGGCCGGCTTCTTCGCTGCGAGCGGCGCAATCGCCGCCAGCGGGCGCGCGAAGAACCTGCGCACGATGGGCTCGAAGCCCTCGAGCGGCAGCGTCGGATACGCGGGATCGAAGGAATTCTGGTCGAACTTCGCGCAGAACTCGGCGGTCTGTTCGAAATACGGATGGCCCGCAAACTGATCGCGCTCATGGCGATCGCGAGTCGGGTGATTCGCAAAGTGATAGGCTTGGAACTCGACGTGATGGGTCAAGAGCCAGCTGCGCCGTTCCGAAAGTCGCGGCGCAAGTATCTGCGCGGCCAGCCGTCCATGATGATTGTCGCTGAAGGCTTCGGGAAGATCGTGAAAGAGCGCGACGACGACGAGTTCGTCATCAGCCCCCGCCTCGAGCGCCCGCGTCGCGGTTTGCAGGCAATGCTGATAGACATTGATGGGGGCGCCTTGCGCATCGATGTGTGCAAAAGCGGCCATGAGCGTGAGAAGTCCCGCACCGGGTCCGTACTCCGCGCGATAGTGGCGCTCGGCACGCTCGATGATGCTCCAGTCTTGGGCGGTGGCTTCGGACAATGCGCGAAACGAGGCGCTCTCGGTGTGGATGATGGACATTACTTGATAGGGCGGATGAGGATGACGAGAGTCTGGCTGCGCAATATCACAGGGTCAAGCCATCACAGGACGAGCACCGGGTGACTGACACCGACTTCCTCGAGCGCCTGCGTTTGGATCGAGTCATCAACGCGACCGGGACCGTGACGCGCTTGGGAGCGAGTCCCATCGACCCGCAAGTCATCGCGGCGATGGCGGCGGCGGCGCAAACCAGCATCGACATGGGCGAGTTGCAGGGCCGCGCGTCGGAGCGCATTTCTCGCCTCACCGGGGCCGAAGCGGGTATCGTCACCTCCGGAGCGATGGCGGGACTGTTGGTGGGCGCCGCAGCCTGCATCGCCGGCTTCGACGCCGTCAAGATGGCTCAACTGCCCGACACCGCGGGCATGCGCAATGAGTTCATCGTGCCCCGCAGCCATCGCAACTCCTACGATCATGGCGTGCGGGCTGCCGGAGCACGGCTGGTCGAAGTGGGGCTTCCCGACCGGCTGACCGCCTGCGGTGTGCGCGATACCGAAGCGTGGGAGATCGAGGACGCCATCGGCGAGCGCACGGCCGGCATTCTGTATCTGGCGGGTGCCCATTCGCGCCCCCCCTTGGCGGCGGTGGTGCGCGTTGCGCGCGCCGCCAACGTCCCCGTGCTCGTCGATGCGGCCGCGCAGCTTCCGCCGGCGGGCAATCTGCGCCGTTATATCGATGAGGGTGCCGACCTCGTCGTCTTTAGCGGCGGCAAGGGCATCGGCGGCCCGTCCGCATCCGGCATTCTCTGCGGGCGGCGGCGCCTCGTGGCGTCTGCGCTCCTGCAGCAGCTCGATCTCGATTACCGATACGAGGACTGGCAGCCGCCCGCTCAGCTGATCGACAAGCGGGAGTTTCGAGGCGTCCCGCGCCATGGGATCGGCCGCTCCTGCAAAGTCGGCAAGGAGCAGATCGTGGGCTTGCTCGCCGCCTTGAACCGCTTTGCCGCCGAGGACGATGCAGCCCGCAACGAGCGATTCGCGAGAATCGCCACCTCACTCGTCGAGTCACTGCGCGCTGTGCCGGACCTGCGCGTGCGGTCGGTATCCGATCCAACCCATGCCGATCTTCCGCTGGTGGAAATCACGATCGTCCCGGCGGCCGGCCGTCCCGATGCCACCGAGATCGCCGCCCGGCTTCGAGGGGCCACCCCGGCCGTGCACGTAGACGCGACCGATGCCGACACCGGCACGTTGTTGATCGTGCCGACCTGTCTGCAGATCGACGACGCGCACGCGATCCGCGCAGCCTTCGAGGCGGCGTTTTTGCCTTGGCACGATGAGGCCGGCCGGGGACGATGAGAGATCGCCGCCCGATCGCCAGCGAAGGCCCATTCTTTTGATCAAATAATAGAAATATGATCATAAGTAGTGTCATTGATCGTTAGCTTAAAAATTGGTATAAGAGCGCCAATAATTGGACCGTATGAGCCGAAAGTGAGAACGCTATGACCGGGCAGCTGCCTCTACGTCGCATTTCGAATGAGCGCGATCGCGGTTTCAGTGCTGCGGTGGTGGTGCCCCTCGGGCCGAAGTCGATGGTTTACGTCTCGGGCGAAGTGGGCCGGGATGCCACGGGAAAAGTGGTTCCGGGGGGAATGGAAGCGGAGGCGCGCCAATGCTTCGCGAACATCAAACATGCCCTGGATCGAGCCGGCGCGGGCTTCAAGGATGTGGTTCGGATCACCGCTTACGTCAAGGATCTCGCCGACTACCCGGCCTATGCCAAGGTGCGGAGCGAAGTTTTCGGGGCGGATTGGCCCGCGAGCGCCACCGTCGGAGTCTCCGACCTGCTGCTCGGGGCCAAGCTCGAGGTGGACGCCGTCGCAGTCGTCACCGTTCATCCTTAGCCTCCCACCCCGAAACCACGGCCCATCACCAATGCCGGCGAAAGGATGCGCAGCATGACCGCGCCCAGCCTCATCGAAACGCGTTACCGGCGTGAAACTCCCGGATCGGCTGAGCTCATGAATCGAGCCGCGGCCGTCATGCCCGGCGGCAACTCGCGCACCACGAGCTTTCATCCACCCTATCCGGTCGTGCTCGAGCGGGGCGATGGGCCGTGGCTGTGGGACGTGGATCAGCGTCGCTATGTGGATTTGTTTTGCAACGGCCTGAGCCTCATTCACGGCAACAATTATTCTCCGGCCCGCGAAGCGATCCAAAGCACCATGCAGCGCGGCACCGCATGGTCGGGCGCCTCGCGCGAACAGATCGCCTTCGCCGAGTTGTTGTGCGCGAGGATCGAGCCGCTGCATCAACTGCGCTTCACCAATTCCGGATCCGAGGCCGGCATGCTCGCCGTCAAGGCGGCCCGGCACATCACCGGCCGGCCCTACATTTTCAAGTCGGTCGGCGCCTATCACGGCAGTTATCCCGATCTTGAAGCGGGGCTGTACGGCCGCGGCGATCTGGAAGGCCGCGCGTTGGTCGCCCCGTTCAACGATCTCGCGAGCTACGAGCGCGTCATGGCGAAACATGGCAAGGAGATCGCCGCCATCGTGATCGAGCCCGTGCTGGTAACCGGCCGCGTAGTGCCGCCGGCACCCGGGTTTCTCAACGAGGTGCAGGCTCTGGCGCAGCGCTACGGCGCACTCACCATCCTCGATGACTGCCTCATGCTGCGGTTGGCGGTGGGCGGTTCCGCCGAGAAGTTCGCGCTGCAGCCGGACATGATCGTTCTCGGCAAATTTCTCGGCGGCGGCACGGCGCTCGGCGCTTTCGGCGCATCGCGCGAGATCATGAAGATTTTCGATCCCACCCGGCCGGGTCCGGTCTTTCACGGCGGGTCCTTCAACGGCAATCCGGTCGGGTGCGCCGCCGGTCTGGTCACGTTGCGCGATCTGACCGCCGAGCGCATCGCGGCAATGGACGGCGCCTGTGTCAAGCTGCGCGATGCGCTCACGCGGCGCGCGAAGGAATTGGGGCTCGAGGTGATCATCAGCGGCATCGGTTCGGTCGCCGGGATCGCTTTTACCGCCGACCCCAAGCGTCACGAGGATGATCCGTCGGCCTTGGGACTCGCCTCCCTGTTTCAACTCGCCTGCGCGAATGAAGGCGTTCTGATCGGCCCCGGCGGCATTCTCGCCGTCTCGACGGCGCACGACGCGGCGGCGATCTCGCACGCGATCTCGGGCCTCTCGGCCGCACTCGCGAGCGTGGCCGACTTGATGCCCCGTTGACTTAAAGGCGCCGGCGCGCCCATTTCCCCGGACCCTGCCTAGAATCTCACGTTGTCGCTGCCCTTCGTCCCGAGCATCGCGCGCGCCTCGGCGGGGGTCGCAATCTCCAGGCTCAGCTCCTCGAGGATGCGGCGGATTTTCGCCACCTGCTCCGCGTTCGACTTGGCGAGCCGGTGCTTGCCGGCGTAGAGACTGTCCTCCAATCCGACGCGCACGTTGCCGCCCAGGATGGCGCTCAACGTCACGTAGGGCAGCTGATGACGGCCGGCCGCGAGAACCGACAGATAATAATCGTCGCCGAACAGCCGGTCCGAGGTCGCCCGCATGTGCAAAAGGTTCTCCGGATCCGCGCCGATGCCGCCCATGATGCCGAAGATGCATTGCACGAAGAACGGCGGCTTCACCAGGCCTCGATCGGCGAAGTGCGCCAAATTGTACAGATGACCCACATCGTAGCATTCGAATTCGAAGCGAGTGCCCAACGCTCCGAGCTCGCGCATGCCGCGCTCGATCTGCGTGAAGGTATTCGACAGGATCAGATCCCTGGAGGCCTCGAGATACGGCTTCTCCCAGCTGTAGCGCCACTCGGTGCGCTTTTCCGCGGCGGCGGAGATGTTGAAGTTGAACGAGCCCATGTTCATCGAGGCGATTTCCGGCGCGACGGTGAGCGCGGGCGCGAGCCGCTGATCGAGCGTCATCCCCAATCCACCTCCGGTGGTGATATTGATGATCGCGTCGGTTTGCCGTTTGATCTGCGGCAGGAACTCGAGAAATCGTTCGGGCGTTTGATCGGGCTTCCCGGTCTGCGGATCGCGTGCGTGCAGGTGGATGATGGCGGCTCCCGCCTCGGCAGCGGCGACGGAGTGCGCGGCAATTTGCGCCGGCGTGATCGGCAGGTACGGCGACATCGACGGCGTATGGATGCCGCCGGTGATCGCGCAGGTGATGATGACCTTGTCGGCTCGCTTCATATCGACCTCCGCCGCCCCGGCGAATTACTTCAGTGCAAGATCCTCGATCCCTTCCCAGTAGCCGGCGATCCTCGTGAGCGCCGACAGGTCCTCGCGCATGGCCATGCGCGCCGCCTCGGCATCGCGGCTTTGCAGGGCGGCGAGCAGCGCCTCATGCTGGCCGCACGCGACCTGCCAGGCTTGCGCCGGATCGCTCGTGATGAGCGAGCGCGTGCGCGAGACGAAGGGAGCCATCCGCAGCCAGAGCGCTTCGATCAGCGTCGCGAGCGTCTTGTTGTCGGCCACGCGGTAGATCTCGAAATGAAACGCCCGATTCAGTTCGCCGTACTGCTGGCTGTCGTCGACCGCGACCGCCGAGCCCATCGCCTGGTGCAATGAGCGCAGCTGCTCGATCTGATGCAGCGTGATGTTCTGCGCCGCGAGCGCCGCCGCCGTGCTTTCCAGCAGGATGCGAAGATCCAGGATCTGCTGGATCTCGCGCCGGTCGAGGAAGGGCACGCGCGCCGAGCGGTTGGGCAGGCCTTCGAACGCGCCTTCGGAGATCAGCCGTTTGACCGCTTCTCGCACCGGGGTGTCCCCGAAGTCCAAGCGCTTGGTGAGCGCGCGCAGCGTCAGGATCTCACCGGGCTTGAAAGCCCCCGCCAAAACTGCCTGCTTCAGTGCCGCATAGGCCCGGGCATTATCCGTGTCGCCGGGCTTGGGCTTACCGCTGGATACCAGCCCTTGATTCGAGTCCCCTGCTAGCTGGGCCACGCACTACTCCCATCCATTGCCTATGCCCGGCCCTCAGTGGTGCGCGGTCCAAGGTTTAGTGTACCAAAATGTGGCGTTCAAACGCCTTCACCTAGATCGAACATTTATAATTTGATCAAATGTGAGAATCGTGACAATACTTAGCCTCGGGGGCGCCGTGATGGCTCACTAGGGAGAAGGGAAATGAGAACGATCAGCATGCCTGCGGCTGCGGCCGCTGCTTTTGCGGTGTCGACGTCACTCGCGGCGCCCATTGTCATGGGGGCGGAGGCGTCCGGCGAGGATGCCGGTACACTGACCGCCATCGTAGTCACCGCCGAGCGCCGGGCGGAAAGCATCCAGTCGGTTCCCCTGAGCGTGACGGCGATCACGGCCGACACCCTGGCGAAGTTCGACATCGTGAATTTCGATGATTACGCGCACTTGGTGCCTAATCTGTCGTTCGGCACCGGCAACACCTTCGGCATCACCAACGGGCGCGAAATCACCATCCGCGGCATCTCTGGCACGAACACGACCAGCTATTACATCAACGACACGCCTCTGCCGATCTCCATCGATCCGCGGGCCGTCGATCTGCAGCGCATCGAGGTGCTGCGCGGCCCGCAGGGCACGCTGTTCGGGTCATCGGCCATGGGCGGAACCGTGCGTCTCATCACCCGGCAGCCCGATCTCACTCGAGCGTTCGGATCGGCCGACGTTCAGGGGTATGAGATCCACGGCGGCGGCCCCGGATACATGGTATCCGCGAACTACAACCTGCCCCTGATCGACAATCAGATGGCCCTGCTCGTGAGCGGCTACAGCACCTACAACCCCGGCATCTTCACCGCACAATATGGCGTCCCGACGGCGGCGACGGGGCCGGGCGGTCCCTGGCCCACTCTGACCGTGCCGGCAAGCCAACCGCGGCAGACCGTGGATCATCTCGGCAACGACGTTGAGGCAGGCGCGACCCTCTCGCTCACTTATCGTCCGGCGGCGCTCGATGCGCTCACCATAACGCCCATGTTCATGTACCAGGATCAAAGCAACAACGGCTTTCCGCTGGCCGACTACTACACTGAGAACCTGACCCAGGTGCGGCCTTTGAACAATCGGGAAGGCGATACGGACATCTGGCAGTTTAGCAACCTCGCGGTCAAATATGCCGCGGCCTTCGGCACGTTCATCGAATCGGCGAGCTATTTCCATCGCTATGCGCGCGATACGGAGGACGGCAGCGAATTGATCTCGATCGGCGGCTATGGCGGGCCGCCGGTGCCCACGTGCGTCGCAGGCGTGTACTGCGCCTCGCCGTCGCCGAACTGGGTGAAGAGCAATCAGCTCACCGATGAGCTGCGTTTCGAATCGAGCTTTCCCGGCCCGTTTCAGGTCGTCGCCGGCGCCTACTACAACAAACTCCGGCAATTCATCGTTTCCGCCGAGGTGCTGCCCTACGACGGTTTCGGCAATCCGGCCTTCACCGAGAACATTCCCCGCGTGAACGAGGAATCCGCGGGGTTCATCAGCGGGACCTACAACATCTTCGACAAGGTCGAGATCTCCGCCGGCGTGCGGCAATCGCATCTGGAGTACAGCAGCGCCTATATCGCCAACGGCTGGATCAACGGCGGCCCCTCCGACAGTCCGGTCGCCACCAGTCAAAAAGCGACCACGCCGCGATTCACCGCAAAGTACAAATTCGACTCCGCCAACATGATCTACGCCAACGCCGCCAAGGGCTATCGCCTTGGGGGCGCGAATTCCGAGCAGCCCTCGATCTGCGGTTCCCCGTGGTCGGACGGAACGACACCGTATGGCAGCGACTCGCTCTGGAGCTATGAGGTCGGCACCAAGAACACTTGGGCTGACGGCAAGATCAACACCCGCCTCGCGGCCTACCGGATCAACTGGAATCAGATTCAGCAGTCGATTCTGCTCGCATGCTCCTTTCACGTGACCGAGAACGTCGGCTCGGCGGTGAGCAAGGGGGGTGAGCTCGAGGTCGATGGCGCGCCGTTCGAGGGTCTGTACTTCAACATGGGATTGGGGTTCGAGGATGCGGCATTCACCCAAGCGCCGCCGGGCTCGCCTCTTCCCGTGGGCTCTCCGCTCAACGGCGTGCCGCGATGGACCGGTTCGTTGCTCGGCGATTATTCCGTCCCGATGTCCTTCGGCAAAGGGTTCGTGCGCGCTCAGTACAGCTACACGGGTTCCAGCGTGAGCGACAACAATCCGCTCGCGGTGAATATCTCCACGCTCGCCCAGCGCCAGCGCGGAGGGTATTCGCTCACGAATCTGTTCGTGGGCGGCAAGCAGGAGTCCTGGGAAGCCTCGCTGTTCGTCAAGAATCTGCTCGACAAGCGCGGCAATCTGGGCGATGAGCAATCCGAAATCAGCGAGCTTCCCGGCCGGCCGCGCTGGATGATCACGCCGCCGCGCACCATCGGCATCGATGTCAAAAAACAATTCTGATAGGAGCTCGAACGGGGCGAGAGCTCTGGTGAGCGGAGGAGGACCGACGCACGCGCAGCCCGCAGGCGCTGCCGTGCATCTGGTCCGCCGGCTGACTTTGTTCGACTCGATCATGCTCGTGGTGACGGGCACCATCGGGCCGTCGATCTTCATCGTGCCCGCGGATGTCATGCGGGCAATTCCGATTCCCGCCGTTGCGCTGACGCTTTGGGTGGTCGCCGGCGGCATCACGCTCATGGCCGGCCTCGCCTGCGCGGAATTGGGCGCGATGTTTCCCGAAGCCGGCGGTCAGTACGTGTTCATGCGCGAGGCGTACGGAGGCTTCACCGCGTTCCTGTACGGCTGGGTGCTGTTCACGGCGGGCAACAGCGCAGCACTCGCATCCATGGCCATCGCAGTCGCGCTTTTCCTGGGACAGGCCGTGCCCGCACTGGCGGCCGATCACGTGCTGTGGGCCCACACCGTCTTGGGTATGCATCTGAAGCTCGAGCAGGGCAGCCTGATCGCCGCCTCCTCGGTCATCGTGCTGACCGTTATCAATCTTCTTAGCGTGAGGCTCGCCGCATGGATTCACAACTTGGCGGCCCTGGCGTACCTCGTGGCCGTCGTCGTCATTGGCGCCACCGGGTTCCTGTGGGGGCACGGATCATGGGCTCATTTTCAATCGGCAGCGTCGAGTGGAGCGGCCTCGATCACCGCCGCCGGCGTCGGTGTCGCGATGATCCCGCTGTTTTACAGCTACGACGGCTGGGAATTTCTCTCCTGGGTCGGCGGTGAGGTCACCAATCCGCGCCGCAACCTGCCTTTGGGTCTGATCTTCGGCATCGTGTTGATCATCCTCACCTACCTGTTGGCCAACACGGTCTACCTGTACGCCTTGACACCGGCGCAGCTCGGGCGATCGACCGTCGTCGGAGCGGCCGCCGTGGGCACGCTTTTTTCGTCGGACGTGGGCCGTTGGTTGTCGCTGTTCATCGCCGCTCATTTCCTTTGGCGGCGCCTCCGTGGTGGTTCTCGGCGGAGCGCGCATCTACTACTCGATGGCGCTCGATGGCGCCTTCTTTTCCGCGATGACGCGCCTTCACCCACGCTGGAAGACGCCGGTCACGAGCCTTGTTTGGCAATGCGTATGGGTGTGCGTGCTGATCTTCAGCGCCCACTACGATCAGCTCTATACCTGCTTCATCTTCATGATGACCCTGACCTACGCGATGACCGTGGGCGCGGTGCTGGTGCTGCGCCGAACGCAGCCCGATCGGCCGCGGCCCTACCGCTGCTTCGGCTATCCGTGGCTTCCGATCGTCTACATGCTGGTCGCGGGAGCGTTCGTGACCAGCACGTTGTACACCAAGCCGCGCGAGTCGCTCGAGGGTCTGGCGCTCGCTCTGCTGGGCGTGCCGCTCTATTTATATTGGCATTGGCGCAAGAAGGCCCTCCATCGTCGAGCCCGGCAGGTGGCTCCGCGGGCTTAGCGCAGGCCTGCATACGGGGGATGCCTTCAGGGCAGTGAGTCGCTCGCCGCGCCGGCGCCTCGCACGCGGCGCTGCTCGAGTGGCCACACGGATCCGTCGGCGACGGCGGAGAGCGCACCGCCGTTCCAGCGCTCGCGATCCAGCAGACCGAGCGCCAAGGTGGCGGGCCATCCGGGAAGCCTCACCCGCGAGGTGAGTTCGCCCACGGTACGGCCCGCCTCGAGAATCACATCGTGCGCACCGAAGCCGATCGATGTCAGGGGGCACGAGAATGCCGCGATGATTCTGGCACGGTGCGTTCGCGGAACCGCTGTCGGCAAGGTGTCCTCTCCGAGGGCGCTGCCCGCTGCGCCGCGCGTCCCGCTCTCGGCGCACAGCTCACCGAGAAGGGTCGCCGGGCTGATTTCACGGCCGAAAGCGGGGATACCGCGTGCGATCCGCAGCGCCTCCTCGGCGAAATGGCCGCCGAGGAGTCCGCCGACATCCCGGCTGAGCGGAACGAGGCGGCGCCACACATAACCAGCCAACTCGCTCGGAAAGATGAGCACGACAGAATCGTTCATCGGATGCACGTGCGCCTCGATGCCACAGCCGTCCGCGACCAGCTCCTGACTCAGCTCAACTCGACCGGATCCGTGAAGCTCGAGCGACGCATGGGCGCCGGTCTGGTCCACGGCACGAATGTGCGCGGGAAGTTGCGCGCGCCGCAGCCACTCAGTCAGCCGGGTTTCTTGTTCCGGGCCGACCGTCAACAGGCAGCTTCCGTCCAGCCGCGCGAGCACGCGCGCGAGCGCCTCGACTTGTCGGTGAGTTCCGGGAAGCGGGGCGCGCCAGATGCCCGCGAAATCGGTGGGACGGAGACGGCGTACCGGCGGCCGGCCGACATTTGCGCACCCCACGTGCCGACCGTCAGCCAATCGATCGCGCCGGGACCCGTCAACAGATACTTGGCATCGCTCGAGCGATCGACGATGAGAAGCCGCTCGTCGCCGGCCGCAGTCTCCCGCGCGACGGCATCCGGCCAAGCGGCGCCCGACGGTCCGGTATCAAACCACAGGGCTCGTTCCCACCCGTTGACGGAGGCGAATCGAGCGCCGGCAGCGGCGAGTTGTTGGTGCAGGGGTGAGCGGCGGATGTCCCGCGCGGTTTGATAATCTGCGTCCGCCGCCTTCATTCGCGAGTGATAGCCCGGAATCTCGGTGACGCGCTCGCGGATGTAGCCCTCGGACGACTGCACCGGGGAGAAGCGGCGCACATCGAGCGGGGCGACATCGGCGCTGGGCGCGCCTTCGACCAACCATTCGGCGATGTAACGGCCGGCGGCCGGCGCGAGGGCCATGCCATTCGAGTTGAACCCGCAGGCCGCGTATAGCCCGGTCGCGCCCGGCACGGGCCCCAGCAGCATCTGACCGTCCGGCGTGAAGCTCTCCGGCCCGTTCAGCAGCATCTTCACCCGTGCGGTCCGCAAAGCCGGAAAGCGCCGCATGGCAACTGTCATGTAGGGCTCGAATTGCTGCCATCGCTCATTCAACAGACAGGAGGAAAAATCCTGCGGAAGCTCCGAGGTCGCCACGGGAATCGCGTGATCGTCGAGGCTGCCGACGATGATTCCCCCGAGCTCCTCCCGGCCGTAGAGCTGATCGTCGTAGGAGAGGAACAGCGGCAGGTTGCGGTCGACTCCGAATGTCTGGGTGATCAGGTACTGGTGTTCGAGCGCATGCAGCGGCAGCGCAAGGCCGCAGGACCGGGTGAGGTCGGCGGACCAGAGTCCCGCGCTGAGAATGACGGCCTCGCAGTCGATCTCGGCCTCGCCGGTCGTCACCCCACAGACCGATCCATCGCGCATCCGGATACCGAGCACCCGGCAGTGCTCTTTGATGCGGACGCCGCGCGAGCGCGCCAGGCGCGCAAAGGCCGTTACGGCGTCGGTCGGATTCACCCGCGCATCGCTCGGCACCCAGATCCCGCCAATCAGATCATCCGCCTCGATGATGGGCAGGCGGCGCTGCACCTCCCGACCCGACAGCAGCTCGATATCGATGCCTCGGACACGGCCGAGTTCGGGCAAGGTGCGCATGAGATCCCATCGCTCGCCGCGATCGGTGTACATCACCCGCCCGACGGTACGCCACCCGATGTCCCGTCCGCTGTCCGCGGCGATGCGCGGGTACAGTTCGGCCGCATAACGGACCATGTCGAAGATCAACGGATCCGCGCGGTAGGTTTCCATATTGCCGGTTGAATGCCAGGTCGTGCCGGAGCTCAACTCCGCGCGCTCCAGCAGAACCACGTCGGTGCAGCCGAGCATCGCGAGATGGTATGCGGCACTCACGCCGCCGATGCCGCCGCCGATCACGACGACCCGCGCGCCAGGGTGCGCACCTCATCAAAATCGTACGCGGTCCGCGCCCTTGGTCTCGAGCATGCGCCGCGCTTCGTCGGGTGTGGCAAGCCGGATCGAGAGCGCATCGAGAATCTGGCGTGCGCGCATCACCTGTTCGGCGTTCCCGGCGGATAAGACGTGCCGCTCGGTGCCGAGGCTATCCTCCAGACCCACCCGGACGTGCATTCCCAAGCTCGCCGCGACCGCCACCACGCGCATCTGATGACGGCCCGCGCCGAGCGCGGACATTTGGAAATTTCCGCCGAACAAGCGCTCCGCGGTCTCCTTCATGTGCACCAGATTTTCGGGTTCGGCGCCGAGTCCACCGGGGACCCCCAGGACGCACTGGATGAAGGTGGGTCCTTCCGGCAGCCAGCCCTGATCCTGGATCAACTTCAAGGCATAGAGGTGCCCCACATCGAAGCATTCGTACTCGAAGCGCACGCGGTGTTCACGGCCAAACGCACCGACCCGCTCCATGAGTCCGAAGGTGTTGACGAAGGCCGCATCCTTCGTGCCGGCGACGAACTTGCGTTCCCACTCGAACCGAAACTCCGGCGATCGCTTGAGCATGGTGAAGAGCCCGAAGTTGACGCAGCCCAAGTTGAACGACGTGATTTCAGGGGACAGATCGATCGGCGCCGCCAGGCGCTGATCCTCGGTAAACCCGAGCCCGCCGCCGCTCGTGATGTTGATGATGGCGTCGGTTTCGCGGCGAATCGCGGCGAGCGCCGCGCGATAGGTGGCCGGCCGGTAGTCGGGCGCTCCGTACCGATCGTCCTGTTCCGGCCGGCGCGCATGGAGATGAATGATCGCCGCACCCGCGCGTGCCGCCGCGATGGCCTCGCCCGCGATCTGCTCCGGCGTGATCGGCAAATGCGGAGACATGCTGGGCGTATGAACGCCGCCGGTGATCGCGCACGTGAGAATCGCCGAGTCAAAGGTTTTCATCGCTCAAGATCCCCACAGGGTGCTCTCACCCGGACTCGAATCGGATTCACGGCAGGCGGCGCGATCTTAAGCACTATTGCCCACGCGCGCCAGCCGTGTCCCGGTTCGAGCGCATGGCAGAGGTGAGCAGTCGCGGGCGTCGCGGCACACGGGCTTGGCGGCCTGTCAACGGTCGGAGCCCCGCGCAGCGGGCCACTGGCGGCCCGATTTCCCGCAAAGGCGCGCGGCGTTAGGCCTGTGCTCCGGCTTTTCGCGCTGCATCAATTCGCGTCCAGAATTTCCGGATTCATTTCCCACCGTTTTGACGCCTTTCTTATTCAGTGCCGGTGGGCCCGTGCGACAGCGCTCGCACGTTCACGCCGGACGCCAGGGGAGGCGCCGTCAATCCGCGCCCGGGATGCACAACCAGAAGATAGAAGGGGATCGGCATGAAAATCAAACACACTTGGTTACTTCGATCGGGCACCGCGGCATCCACGACCGTCCTGGCGGTGTTGTCATCGATCCCCGCGGCGCAGGCCCAGACAACCGAAACCTGGTCGGCGGGAAGCTCGGGGCTCTGGAACGTTGCCGGCGACTGGTCCGGCAACGTGGTGCCGAACAATGGAACTCCCGCGGGTGCCACCTACAACGTCGACATCCTCGATGGGGTGTCGACGGTGACGTTGAATATCTCGGCCGGAATCAATGATCTGAGCCTCGCCAAGGGCAACACGCTGGCCATCGACAATGGCCAGACCCTCACCATCAATGGACCGACCGTCACCAACAACGGCGCGATCCTGCTGAACGGCGGGGACGGCAACAATGGATTTCTCAGCATCGGCGGCAACACCACATTGAGCGGCAAGGGCACCGTGACGCTGTCGACCACGCCGAGCAGCGGCGGCAGCGCCTTCATTCAAGAGAATACCGGCGGCGTGACCCTGACCAATGCAGGAAACACGATCCAGGGCACCGGCATCATCGGCAACAGCGGCCTCGCGATCGTCAACGGCACGGGCGGCACCATCGACGCGAACGTGTCGGGCGGCGTGCTGACCGTGAACAACAGCGGCGGTCTCACGAACACGGGGCTGCTCGAGGCGACCAATGGCGGCAACCTCGCTTTCAACGGCGTTGCCGTGACCAACACCGGCGGCAACCTCACGGCGAGCGGCGCGGGCAGCGTGGTGAGCCTGTTCAACACCAGCGTCACCGGCGGCACCCTCAACACCAGCGGCGGCGGGGTCATCGAGTCCGCCGCCACGACCACGCTGAACGGCATCACGGTGTCCAGCGGCAGCACTTACACGGCGAGCAACAATGCCACGACCGCGGTGTCCGGAACGCTCACCAACGACGGCACCATCCAGATCAACGGCGGGAATGGCGACAACGGCATCTTCCAGCTGAATGCCAGCACGACGCTGAGCGGCGGCGGGACCGTCACGCTGTCGACCAATCCCAGCAATGGGGGCAGCGTGTACCTCGAGGAGGGCTCGAGCGGCCTGACCCTGACCAATACCAACAATGTCATCCAGGGCAACGGCGTCATCGGCAACGGCGGCCTCGACGTCGTCAACGGCGCGGGCGGCACCATCGATGCGAACGTATCGGGCGGCGCGCTGACCGTGAACAACAGCGGCGGCTTCACGAACACGGGGCTCCTCGAGGCGACCAATGGCGGCACCCTCGCGTTCGGCGGCGTCGCCGTGACCAACACCGGCGGCAACCTCACGGCGAGCGGCACGGGCAGCGTGGTGAGCCTGTTCAACACGAGCGTCACCGGCGGCACCCTCAACACCAGCGGCGGCGGGGTCATCGAGTCCGGCGGCACGACCACGCTGAACGGCGTCACGGTGTCCAGCGGCAGCACCTACACGGCGAGCAACAATGCCACGACCGCGGTGTCCGGAACGCTCACCAACAACGGCACCATCCAGATCAACGGCGGGAATGGCGCCAACGGCGTCTTTGCGCTGAACGCCGCCACGACACTGAGCGGCGGCGGGACCGTCACGCTGTCGACCAACCTCAGTAACGGCGGCAACGCCTTCATCGATCCGGCGTCGGGCAGCCAAACCCTGACCAACAACAACAATATCATCCAGGGCAACGGTGTCATCGGCAATGGCGGCTTGACCGTCGTCAACAGCACGGGCGGCACCATCGATGCGAACGTGTCCGGTGACACGCTGACCATGAACGGCAGCGGCACGACGAATGCCGGACTCCTCGAGGCCACCAACGGCGGCACTCTCGGCTTCAACAACACCGCCGTGAACAACGCCGGCGGCAGGATCACGGCGAGCGGCGCGGGCAGCGTGATCAGCCTGTTCAACACCAGCGTCGCCGGGGGTACCCTCAACACCAGTGGCGGCGGCGTCATTCAATCCGGCGCCACGACCATGCTGGACGGCAGCTCCGCCGCGGGTGCGCTGACGATTTCCACGGGCAGCGCCTACTCGGCCAACAACGGCACCACGACCGTGATGCTGGGAACGATCACCAATGACGGCACGATCAACCTCACCGGCGGCAACGGCGGCAACGGCTTCGTCACGTTCGGCAGCGCAGCGGCGCTCGCCTCGACCTTGCAGGGCGGCGGCACCCTGAACCTGACCACGACCCAAACCAACGGCGGCAATTCGTACATCGAGCAGAATGTCGGCGGGGTCACGCTGACCAATGTCGACAACACGATCCAGGGCGAGGGCGTCATCGGCAACGGCGGCTTGACCTTCGTCAACGACGCCGCCGGCAAAGTGGATGCCAATTCGACGGCCGGAACGCTGGGTACCACGCTGGTGCTCAATGGCTCGGGCGGCGTGACCAATGCCGGCCTGCTGGAGGCGACGAACAGCGGCGTCCTGCAGATCTCCACGGCGGTCAACAACGCCGGCGGCACCATCAAGGCCGCGAGCGCGACTGCGGCCGTCAACGTGTTCAACGGGTCCATCACCGGTGGCACACTGACGACGACCGGCGGCGGCCTCCTCGAATCCTCAGGCACCGCCACGCTGAACGGCGTGACGATCTCCAAGGGCAGCACCTTCACCGTCAACAACGGTTCGACCACCTTGATCGGCGGCACCGCGACCACCAACGACGGCCTGATCCAGGTCAATGGCGGGAACGGCGGCAACGGCTTTCTCTCGCTCGCCAACAGCACGACGCTGACCGGCGGCGGCACGGTCACGTTGTCGACGAACCCCACCAACGGCGGTGCCGCCTTCATCCAGCAGAACTCGGGCGGCGTGAAGCTGACCAACTCGAACAACACCATCCAGGGCACGGGCGTCATCGGCAACGGCGGGCTGGCGGTCGACAATGCCACCAAGGGCACCATCGACGCGAACGTGTCGGGCGGCGTGCTGACCGTGAACAACGGCGGCGGTCTCACGAACACGGGGCTCCTCGAGGCGACCAATGGCGGCACCCTCGCCTTCGGCGGCGTCAGCGTGACCAACACCGGCGGCAACCTCACGGCGAGCGGCACGGGCAGCGTGGTCAGCCTGTTCAATACGAGCGTCACGGGCGGCACCCTCAACACCAGCGGCGGCGGGGTCATGGAGTCCGGCGGCACGACCACGCTGAACGGCGTCACGCTGTCCAGCGGCAGCACCTACACGGCGAGCAACAATGCGACGACCGCGGTGTCCGGAACGCTCACCAACAACGGCACCATCCAGATCAACGGCGGGAACGGCGCCAACGGCTTCTTTGCGCTGAACGCCGCCACGACGCTGAGCGGCGGCGGGACCGTCACGCTGTCGACCAATCCCAGCAACGGCGGCAGCGCGTACATTCTGCAGAACACCGGCGGCCTCACGCTGACGAACTTCAACAACACCATCCAGGGCAACGGCGTCATCGGCAACGGCGGCCTGACCGTCGTCAACGAGGCCGGCGGCACGATATCCTCCAACGCGGCCGGGGGCACTCTGTTGCTCAACGGCGGCGGCGGGCTGACGAACCTCGGGACGCTCGCGGTCAGCAGCGGCGACCTGCTGCACGTGACGAGCGGGCCGTTCACTAACTTCAGCGGCAGCACGCTGACCGGCGGCACCTACAACGTCGCGGGCACCCTGCAGGTCGACGAACTCGGCAGCGCCGGCGGCGAGATCGTCACCGATGCGGCCAATATCGTCCTGAACGGTACCGCCGCGAGCTTCGTCGACGGTGGCGGCAACAATGCCCTGTCCCGCCTGGCGATCATCGCCGCGGGCTCGAGCTTCGATCTGCTGGGTGGCCGCAATTTCACGACCGCGGGCAACTTCACCAACAACGGCACGCTCGGGGTCGGCAGCGGCAGCACGTTCAACGTGACCGGGTCGCTCGGCAACTTCTCGGGGACCACGCTGACGGGCGGCAGCTACGACGTAACCGGCACCCTGGAATTCCCGGGCGCCAATATCGTGACCAACGCGGCCAACATCGCGCTGACCGGAGCCGGCGCGCAGATCGTCAATTCGACCACCAGCGGCAACGGCCTTGCCAATTTCGCCGTGAACTCGGCCACCGGCGGGTTCAGCGTGCTGGGCGGATACGATTTCACGACCGCGGGAAACTTCACGAATAGCGGCGTGCTGACCGTGGGGGCGGGCAGCGCATTCACGGTCGCGCCGGCCTCCTCGCTCACCAATTTCTCCGGCACGACGCTGACCGGCGGCACGTATGAGGTGCTCGGCAGGCTGGCATTTGCAGGTGCGAACATCGTGACCAACGCGGCCAGCATCACGCTCTCGGGCCCGGCCGCGGAAATCGTGAATTCCACCACCAGCGGCAATGGCCTCGCGGGCTTCGCGGTGAATGCGTCGAAGAGCAGCTTCACGCTGCTAGGTGGGGCCGATTTCACCACGGCGGGGACTTTCGACAACAAGGGCACCCTGTCGGTGTTCACCGGCAGCACCTTCGACGCCAGCCTCGGCCTCACCAACTTCAAGTCGGCGACTTCCACGCTCACGGGAGGAACGTACGATATCGCCGGTACGCTGGAGTTCAAGGGCGCCAATATCGTCACGAACGCGGCCAAGATCACGCTCAACGGGCCGGCAGCGCAGATCGTCAACACCACCACCAGCGGCAGTGGCCTGGCGAATCTCGCCACCAACGCCGCGACCGGTGGGTTCACGCTCACCGGCAACGCCAACTTCACGACCGTGGGCAACTTCTCGACGGCCGGCACGGTGTCGGTCGGGTCCGGCAGCACGTTCACGGTGGGTGGGCCCGGCACCTACACTCAGACGGGCGGTACGACCACCGACGGCGGACTACTGGCCGCTGCCGGCGGGGTCGCACTGTCCGGCGGATCGCTGTTCGGTGGCGGCGCGATCACCGGCAACCTGACGTCGAGCGGCATCGTCACGCCCGGAGCGCTGGCGACGAAGACCGGCACCCTCGCGGACACCGGCACCTACACGCAGGACGCGGGCGGCATGCTCGACATCGGCATCGCCGGCGCGAGTGCCGGGAAGTTCGATGTGCTGAACGCAACCACCGCCGTGCTGGGCGGCACGCTCAACATATCGGAAATCAAGGGCTTCGTCCCGACCGTCGGCTCGACCTTCAAGATCCTCAATTTCGGCTCGGAGAGCGGTACCTTTGCCGCCGTGAATGGCCTGACGATCAATGCGGCGGAGGCCTACACGATCACCTATCAGCCCACGGACGTGCTGCTGACCGTGGTGAGCACGGCGACGAGGCCTGCGCCGGTCGCCACCCGCTTGGGCCTCGCGGAAAATCCGCTGCGCCTCGAGGCGGCTCTGAGGGCATTCAACGCAAGCCTTTGCCGATGAGCGCCGGCCGACCCCCGGGGTTGCGGCGGCCTGGGCCCGGTCGCCAGTTGCGCACAAGCCGGTGGATCGGCTGGCGCTGATCCGGGCACGTCGCTAGACAGGATGCCCCTCGCGCATGGAAGACCCGGCTGTTCGCGCCGGGTCCTTTTTGACAATTGACGGACCCGCCCGTGGCCTGATCGGCAATGGCATCCGCTCCGGTTGCCTGCTCTGCGCCGTTGCTGTATCTCAAGGAACAGCCGCAATACGGGGCCATGAGTCAAACCGATGGATCCGAGTCGCACGGGGTCGCCCGACATCGCTGAATTGCTCGCGCGCTGGTCGCGCGGAGACCGCGCCGCCTTCGATGCACTGGTCGCGCGCCTGTACAAGGAGATGCATGCCATCGCGGTCCGCCAGCTGCGCGGCGAGCGCCATCTGACGATCCAGCCGACCGCGCTGGTCAACGAGGTATACCTGCGCCTGGTCGGCCTGTCACACCTGCAGCTGCGCGATCGGGCCCACTTCCTGTCGATCGCCGCGCGGATTGCGCGCCAGTCGCTGGTCGACGAGGCGCGGCGGCGCCGGGCGAGCAAACGCGGCGGCGGGGACCCGGTGACGCTCAGCGATGCCAACCTCGGACCCGCCGGAGTCGCCTACGACGCGGTCGATGTCGATGATCTGCTGACCCAACTGCAGGATTTCGACGCGCTGGCCGCCGATGTCGTCACGCTGCGGGTATTCGGCGGACTGTCGATCAAGGAAGTCGCCGAGGCCCTGTCCTCGTCGGTTGCCATCGTGAACCGTCGCTGGGCGACGGGCAAGGCCTGGTTGTCGTGGGAGTTGCAGAAGCGATGACCGCACGACGCTCGTCTACATGATTGACCGGCGCCGGGCCTACGAGATATTCGCCGCAGCGCTGGACCGCGCCGGCGAGGACCGGGACGCGTTTGTCGCCGCCGCCTGCGGCGACGACGCGGCGTTGCGTGATGAAGTCAACAACCTCCTGCGCGTGGCGCTGGACGGGTCGGTACCGACGCTGTTGCTAAGTGGCGAGGCCGTTGCGGAGCCGCCCTCTCAGGTCGGACAGCAATTCGGCCATTTCCGCCTGATCGAGCGCATCGGCATCGGCGGCATGGGCATCGTCTACCGCGCCGAGCGCATCGACGGCGTGCCACAATCGGTGGCGATCAAGCTGCTGATCGGCGAAATGGCCGGTCCGGATTATGCGAGATTCCAGCGCGAAGCGCAGATACTCGCCCGCCTCGAGCACCCGGCCGTGGCGCGCCTGGTCGACACCGGTACGCAGAATGGCCGGACGTGGATTGCGATCGAGTACGTGCGCGGCACCCGCATCGATGCGTATTGCGACCGGCGCAAAGTGCCGACCCGCCAGCGCGTGCAGCTGCTGATCGAGCTGACGGAGGCCGTGGCGGCGGCGCACCGGATGCTGGTCGTCCACCGCGACATCAAACCGGCCAACGTGCTGGTGACCGAGGAGGGGTTCCCGAAGCTCATCGATTTCGGCATCGGCGCCGTTCTGCCGGCTGCCGATAGCGCCCAGTTGGCGAATCCGGGGCGGCTGTTCACGCCGAACTATTCGTCGCCCGAACAGGTTGCGGGTGGCCCGGCGTCGGTCGCGACCGACGTCTTCGGGCTTGGCGCGCTCGGCTACCGGCTGCTCTGCGGCATTCCACCGTTTCCGGATGCGACGGAGCCGCTGCGCTACATGATGGCCGTTGCCCACGACGACGCCGAAGCCCCCACCATCGCGGCCGCGCGTGCCGGCCGCGACGCACGCCTCGTCCGGGAGTTGCGCGGGGACCTGGACGCGATTCTGCTGAAGGCGCTGGCGCGCGATCCGGCGCGGCGCTACGCGACCGCGAATGACCTGGCCGCAGATCTGCGCCGCTACCTCGCCAACGAGCCGGTCGAGGCGCGCGAACCATCGCTCGCTTACCGGGTGCGCAAGTTCGCGGGGCGGAACCGGATCCCGGTGGCCGCCGCGCTGCTGCTGCTGGGCGGCGCGCTGGTGGCCGGTGTCGTCTACATCAGGCAGGCGCGCGCGGTCGCGCTGGCACGGGACATGGCGGCGCAGCGTGATCACTTTCTCGAATCGCTGCTGACGTCGGCGAACCCGAGCATCGGCAGGCGCAACGTCATGGTGGCGGATCTGCTCGACAGGGTCCTGGCGAAGTCCGATGAGGACATCTCCACCGACCCGCTGGTGGCGGCCTCGATCCTGGGTGTCGTCGGCCGGACCGAAAAAGGGCTGGGGCGCTACCACGAGGCGCATCTCGCGAACGACCGGCAGCTGGCGCTGGCGCGCAGGTTTCCGGGCGACAAGACCCAGCTCATCGACGCGCTGAATCTCCAGAGCCTGGTCCTATACGTGGAAGGGCGTCCGGCCGACGCCGAAGCGCCGAGCCGTGAGATCCTGAAGATCCTCGACAACCGGTGCGACCCGCAGGGCGTCTACGCCGATACGCTCGACATCCTCGGCGAGATCGAAGCAATAGGCCAGCGGGACGGCGAAGCGGAGGCCGCCTACCAAGCCGAGCTCGCCTGCACGCGACGCTACCAGGGGCCGAAATGGTCGGCGCGCACGGTCCACGCGCTCAACAACTTGATGATGCACTACGAGCATCTCGGGCGCCGCGCGCAGGCCCTGGCGACCGGCGAGGAGGCCATCGCGCTCGCGAAGACGGCATTCGCGGCCGATGCGCCATACCGGCTGATCACCGAACTCAACTATGCCGACACGCTGGCCATGTACGGTCACGCGGTGGATGCCGAGCCAAAGATACGTTCGATTCTGGCGCGACGACTGTCGGTACTCGGCGCCGATCACCCCGAAACGCTCATGACCGGCACGTCGCTGGCCAAAGACCTGCTGTTTCAGCATCGCTACGCGGAGGCCGCCAAGACGGCCGATGATGCCGCCAGGTCGCTCACGCGTGTCGTCGGGCCCGATCACTGGCTGACCGCCAATGCCTGGCAGGCCCTGGGCCGCGCACAATGCCATTCGGGCCAGCCGCTCGAAGGCATGGACAACCTGCAGCGCGCCGAGGCCGTGTACGCGAGCCGGTTCACGCCGAGCGGCTGGCAGACGCTGCAGGCGCGCGCGGGGATCGGGTCCTGTCTGCTCGCGCAGCACCGGTACGCTGAGGCCGCGCCGCTGCTGCAGCAAGCGGTCAGCGGGCTGGAATCGAGCGGCAGGAACCAGTATTTCGCCACGCAGGCCGCTTACGCCGACCTGCGCGACCTTTATGCCGCGACCGGGAACGCCACGGCCGCGGCGCAGTGGGGCAGCAAGGTCGACGCCTCTTACTAGCCAACCGCCGCCGTCCAGCTCAATCCGCGCCCATGGCGATGAGACTCAGGCGGAATGCGCCTGCCAGGCGGAACTCGCCCCACGGATGGCGCGGTCCGCGCCTGACGCATGCCGGTTCACAAATACTTCTCAGCCTGCGATACGTTTTCAAAAGAAATTACGCCTTCTATTCAATGTGAACAGACATGGCGAGCGTGGGGTCACGCTTGTGACTGATACACGTTCGACTCCAATGAATTACAACAAAGGGAACACAATGAACAATTACGACTGTCGGCGCTTCAACCGAGGGTCATCCTGTCTGCGTCTCTGATGGTTATTCGCACAGCTGGCGCTCGCGCCCGCGCAAGCCCAGACCACCGAGACCTGGTCCCTGGGAGCATCCGGATTGTGGGACGTGGCGGGCAACTGGTCGCCGAATGGGGTACCCAACAACGGCGGGGGCAATACCTACAACGTCGACATCGTCGATGGCAAGTCGACCGTGACGTTGAATCTCGCCGCCACCATCAACGACCTTACCATGGGCACGGGCAACACGCTGCTGATCCCGACGGGACAACAGTTGACGGTGGTCGGGCCCACCATTTCCAATGCGGGTGCCATCCAGGTCAACGGCGGTGGCGGCAACAACGCGTTCTGGTGCTCGACGGCAATTCCACGCTGAGCGGCGCCGGAACGTTGTCCCTATCGGTTGTCGCCTCGGGCGGCGGCAGCAGCTATATCGAGCAGGGTACGGGTGGCGTGACCCTGACGAACTCCAGCACCATCCAAGGCGCGGGCATCATCGGCAATGGCGGCCTCGCCGTGACGAACTC
>CAVVKU010000020.1:0-208224 GCA_963748995.1 uncultured Gammaproteobacteria bacterium
TGGTCGGCGCCGTCGGCAAGGTATCGGCCAGGGACTTCGATGCGCTCACAGCGCCCGCCGGCATGGTCACGGCAGCGGCGGAAGCCGGCTGCTGATAATCGCGCATCCACGCTTCGTAGTTGAGATAGAGGATCGCGGCGAACGCGAACCAAAGCATGAGGCGGGTATTAGCCATTGATCGGTCTCGTCTTAAGGCACGGGATCGTAGCCGCCCTCAACAAAGGGGTGGCAGCGAAGCAGGCGTCTGGCGCCGAGCCACAGGCCCCGAATCGCGCCATGGCGTTCGATCGCCGCATGGGTATAGCACGAGCAGGTCGGATAAAAGCGGCAGCGGGGCCCGAGCATCGGACTCAAGGTCCACTGATAAACGCGAATGATGCCCATCAGGATCCGGCGCATGGCTACCCCTGTCGCGCGATGCTTTTCCACAGCTTGGCGAGGCTCGCGCGCAGAGCGCCCGGAGGCGCCAGCCGCGCGGCGTCGCGCGCCGCGATCGTGACGTCGACCGCGGGCAGCTCGTGCTGGTTCAAGCGGAAGGATTCTCGCGCCAAGCGCTTGATCAGGTTCCGCGCGACCGCGTTGCCGCAGCTCTTCGTTGCGATCGCGAGCCCTAGGCGCGGATGAGTTTCGTGGTTGGCGAGTACGGACACGGTAAAGTAAGCATCGGAAAAACGCCTGCCTCGCTGTCGCACTACGCGAAACTCGGCCGGCTGGTGCAATCGCTTGCGCGGCTCGAACGTTAGTTTGGTCGGACGAGTGGTAATTTAAACGTCAGGGGCAGAGGCGCTTGCGGCCCTTCGCTCGGCGCCGAGCAAGCAGCTGTCGACCGCTCTTGGTCGCCATGCGCGCCCGAAAACCGTGGGTGCGGGCACGATGCAAGTTACTCGGATTGAAGGTACGTTTCATGGGGCACTTTCAGGAAAAAACTATGGAAATCCAAGCAACTGAGACGCGAAAATGCGCTAGTTGCGAGAGGCGGCAAGGGTACTGAGCGGAGGTGGAAGTGTCAATAGACGCCTCGCTCGGTTGGAGCTAGACTCGCTCCCCCTTTCGTTTAGTTGCCCCAACCGCTGCCCCTAGGAGAGCGCTCTTGCCAGAGACGCTATGGATCCGCTGTCTGCGCGTGCTCGAGAACGAGCTGCCCATAGAGCAGTTCAATACCTGGCTGCGTCCCTTGCAGGCCATCGAGCGCGACGGTCAGGTGAGGCTTCTGGCGCCGAACCCTTATGTCATCAAGTGGGTCGGGGACAATTCGTTGCCGCGCATCAAGGAATTGGTGCGTCAGTTCGCCGACGATGCCGCGCTCGATGTCGTTCTCGATGTGGGAACCCGGCCGCTGGACAGCCCCCTGAAGGCCCCGCCTCTGTCGAACGGCCCTGCGCCCGTCAACCCTGCCGGAGTGTTCAACGGCCCGGGTGATCCACGCGCACCGGGGTCAGGCAAGCCGCGGCGCAGTGGACCCACGGTACTCGGCAGCCCGATCAACGAAAACTTCACCTTCAACAGCTTCGTCGAGGGCAAGAGCAATCAGCTCGCCAAGGCCGCCGCGATCCAGGTGGCCGGGCACCCCGGTAAGGCTTACAACCCGCTGTTCATCTACGGCGGAGTCGGGCTCGGCAAGACGCACCTGATGCATGCCGTGGCGAACAAGCTCAAGGAGCGCAACTCCGATGCTCGCGTGGCCTACGTGCACAGCGAGGGCTTCGTCAGTGAGATGGTCAAAGCGCTGCAGCACAATACGATCAATGATTTCAAGACCGCGTATCGCTCCCTCGATGCGCTGTTGATCGACGACATTCAATTTTTTGCCGGCAAGGATCGCTCCCAGGAGGAATTTTTCCACACCTTCAACGCGCTTTTGGAGAGCCAACAGCAGGTCATCCTTACCTGCGACCGTTATCCGAAGGAAGTGGACGGCCTCGAGGAGCGGCTCAAGTCGCGCTTCGGCTGGGGTTTGACCGTAGCGATAGAGCCGCCGGAGCTCGAGACCTGCGTCGCCATCCTGATGAGCAAGGCGGCCATGTCCAAAGTGGACCTGCCCGAAGAAGTCGCTTTCTTCGTGGCCAAGCGCATCCGCTCGAACGTGCGTGAACTGGAAGGGGCGCTGCGCCGGATCATGGCGACCTGCGAGTTCACCGGGCGTCCGATCACGGTGGAGTTCGCGAAGGAGGCGCTGCGCGATCTTCTGGCGCTTCAAGAGAAGTTGGTTACGGTGGAGAATATCCAGAAGACCGTGGCCGAATACTACAAAATCAGGATCGCGGATTTGTTGTCGAAACGGCGCAGCCGATCGATCGCGCGGCCCCGCCAGGTGGCGATGGCTTTGGCGAAGGAATTGACCAATTACAGCTTGCCGGAAATCGGCGACGCGTTCGGCGGGAGGGATCATACGACCGTGCTGCACGCGTGCCGTCGGGTGAAGGAGCTCCGGGAGACCGAGCGGCGCATTGGCGAGGACTATATGAACCTGTTGAGAACTCTGGCTGGATAGGGTGATAAAGCTGTGGATGAAAAAGGGGTCAAAGATATCCACAACTCAACTACAGGATGCCCCGACTTGTCAGAGGATTCCTACAGAGGTATTCATTGGAATTAACTAACTGATTATTAAGGGTTATATAGGGTTATCCCCAGAAATGGGCGCCCTTCATAATCATAGTAATTAATGTCTTTAAGAAAGATCTTTAAGAATTAGAGATGGGTGAGCGCATGAAATTGACGGTCGAACGGGAGAGATTACTGGCGCCCTTGCAGGCGGTCATCGGCGTGGTGGAGCGGCGGCAGACCATGCCGGTTTTGGCGAACGTACTGCTCGCGGTATCGGACGGCCGATTGTCGATCACCGCGACGGACCTGGAGGTCGAATTGGTTGCCACTACGGACGTGACTATCCAGCAGGCCGGTGATATCACGGTTCCCGGCCGGAAGTTTCTCGATATCTTGCGTGCGTTACCCGAGAAGTCCGCTGTCTCGTTGAGCCTCGAAGGCGAGAAGGTGGTGATCAAGGCCGCGCGCAGCCGTTTCAGCCTATCTACCCTGCCGGCAGCGGAGTTTCCGGTGATCGATGACATCAACGCGCAGCAGACGGTGGAGATTCCGCGCAAGGAACTCGGACGGCTGCTGGAGAAAACGCACTTTTCGATGGCGCAGCAGGATGTCCGCTACTACCTCAACGGGATGCTGCTCGAGATCGACGGTCAGACTCTGCGCGCGGTGGCCACCGATGGTCATCGGTTGGCTCTGTGCGAGTCCACCTTGGAGCACAAAGCCAAGTCGGCGCAGCAAGTGATCATCCCACGCAAGGGCGTGCTGGAGCTGCAGCGCGTGCTGACCGCCGAAGGGACCGCGGCCGTAGCGATTGGCACCAATCATGTTCGGGCCCAGATAGGCGATATTCGCTTTACTTCCAAGCTCATTGACGGCAGGTTCCCTGAATATTCCAGGGTTATTCCAGCAGCACCGGCCTCGGCAATTCGCGCAGATCGGGACGCGTTGAGACAGGCGTTGCAAAGAACCGCCATCTTGTCGAACGAGAAATATCGCGGCATCCGTATCACCGTCAAAACCAATACTCTGACGGTCCAAGCCCACAACCCGGAGCAGGAAGAGGCCGAGGAAGAGATCGAGGTCAGCTACGGCGGCGCTGATCTGGAGGTAGGTTTCAACGTGAATTATCTCCTCGATGCGCTTGCGGCCATTGACGGCCAGGAAGTTGAATTGGGCCTTACCGACAGCAACAGCAGCTGCCTCATCCGTTCCCCGGGTGCTGCGGGCACTCGCTACGTCGTTATGCCGATGAGGCTCTGATCGGATGACCTTGCGCCGGATGCAGGTGACGGATTTCCGCTGCTTGCATCACGGGGACATCGAGTTCGACCGGCATTTCACGTTATTCAGCGGGCCGAACGCCGCGGGTAAAACCAGCTTGTTGGAGGCGATCTACGTGCTGGGTCGCGGAAGATCGTTTCGCACGCGGCGGCTCGAGCACCTCATTCGTAGTGGCAGTGAGCTATTGCGGGTGGTCGGCGAAAGCGAAGTGGGTGGCCGCCGGGTCACGCTCGGGGTCGAGGCATCGGCTCAGGGGATCCGAGCGCGAATAGCGGGTGAGCGAGTCGAATCTTTGGCCGATCTCGCGGCATACCTACCGGTTCAAATCATTGATCCCGAAGTTCATCGACTGATCGAAGAGGGGCCCAGTCGTCGCCGTCGGTTTCTGGATTGGGGTGTGTTCCACGTGGAACCAACCTTCGTGCGTGATTGGCAGAAATACGGTCAGGTCCTGCGTCAGCGGAACGCGGCCCTGCGCGCCAAGGCGGCGCGGTCCGTAGTGTCCGCGTGGGATACCGAGTTAATCCGGTATGCCCTGCTGGTAAGCGATGCGCGGCAACGCTATGTCACGCGGCTCGCGCCGGTGGCCTCGCAGGTGGCCTCGCGACTGCTGGGCCTCGAGCTCGAGCTGGGCTATCGCGCCGGCTGGCTTCGCGATTTGGAGTTTTCGGAAGCGTTGGACCGCAGCTGGCGGCAGGATCAGGAACAGGGGTCCACGCAGGTGGGGCCGCAGCGAGCCGAGCTCGCCGTCAAGCTGGACGGCGTACTTGCCCGAGATCGCATCTCTCGGGGTGAGCAGAAGCTACTGGCCGCGGTATTGCTCATCGCGCAGATAAAGTTATTCGAGCCGGACGCCGCCGCCCAGCCGATCTTGTTGCTCGACGATCCGGCGGCCGAACTGGATTCCGAACGATTGAGTGCGTTTATCGAGGAAGTGAGTTCGCAATCGCTGCAGCTGGTGGTGACCACGCTGAATCCGGAGTTGGGCACCTTCGGGGGGTTCGGGCAGCCCGGTCGCCACTATGGGCTGCAGAAGGGCATTGTCGTCGCGAGTTAGCGGACCAAGGAACGTTCCACGTGGAACATGTATTAGGCAACGTTCAGGTTCCACGTGGAACATTTGTCCCGTCGCCAACTTGGACAGGCGATCCGTCAGAAGCGGCTGGAAGACCGGGCGAGAGCGGGGGAGCAGCGCGGTGTCACGTGCGGTCGAGTTCCACCTGAAGACCCCGGCTCGCCGATCGGCGCGCTCGACCCCCGCCTGACGCGCGTCCAGGGGACCTGCGAGGCCGATATTTGCATCCCAGAGCGGCCCCACGAAGCCCGATTCACACTAAATTCGCGGCCTCGCCCGCTCCGGCGGGCAGCGCCCCCGGCAGCGTCGGTACCGCTCGCATAACTTGTTGAATCAATAGCAATTTTTAAGTCAATCCAACTCGTGTTTTGGCTTCGTTGCTGTTAGAATGCGCGGTCAATCAGCAGGACCTCATAATGGCAGATAACAACGTCTACGACTCCAGTAAAATCAAAGTCTTGAAAGGTCTCGACGCCGTACGAAAGCGACCCGGAATGTACATCGGTGATACCGATGACGGCAGCGGTCTGCATCACATGGTCTTCGAGGTCGTGGATAACGCCATCGATGAAGCCCTGGCCGGTCACTGTGACCGCGTGGTGGTCACGATACATGCCGATGAATCGGTCACCGTCACCGACAACGGGCGCGGCATTCCGGTGGATATCCACGCCGAGGAAGGGGTCTCCGCCGCCGAGGTCATCATGACCGTGCTCCATTCCGGCGGAAAATTCGACGACACCTCGTACAAGGTCTCCGGCGGCCTGCACGGTGTGGGTGTCTCGGTCGTGAACGCGTTGTCGGATTTCCTGGAGCTCAACATCCGCCGCGACGGCAAGCTTCACCGGCAGGAATATCGATTGGGCGAGCCGCAGGCGCCGCTCGCGGCAATCGGCGACACCGCGGATCGCGGCACCACGCTTCGATTCAAACCGAGCTCGCAGATTTTCACCAACATCTCGTTCAACTACGACACGCTGGCGAAGCGCCTGCGCGAACTATCGTTCCTGAACTCCGGTGTGCGCATCGAGCTCATCGACGAGCGTGATGAAAAGAGCGAAGTGTTCCAGCACGAGGGCGGGCTCTCCGCCTTTGTCGGCTACCTGAACCGCAGCAAGACCGCCGTGCATCCCACGGTAATGTGGTTCCAGACCCGCGAGGGCAACACGCAGGTCGAAGTGGCGATGCAGTGGAACGACTCCTATCAGGAGAGCATGTACTGCTACACGAACAACATTCCGCAGAAGGATGGCGGCACCCACCTCGCCGGCTATCGGGCGGCGCTCACGCGCACGCTCAACAAATACATCGAGAAGGAGCTCGCGGCAAAAAAGGAAAAGATCGCGACGACCGGTGACGACGCGCGTGAAGGTTTGACGGCGATCCTGTCGGTGAAACTACCTGATCCGAAATTCTCGTCGCAGACGAAGGACAAACTCGTGTCCTCGGAGGTGAAGGGCGTGGTCGAATCGGCGGTAGCGGAACGCTTGGAAGAATTCCTGATGGAACATCCGCAGGAAGCGCGCGCCATCGTCAATAAAATCCTCGAAGCCGCTTACGCGCGCGAGGCCGCGCGCAAGGCGCGCGAGATGACGCGCCGAAAGGGCGCGCTCGACATCGCCGGTCTGCCCGGCAAGCTCGCCGACTGTCAGGAAAAGGATCCCGCGCTCTCCGAGATGTTCCTGGTCGAGGGCGACTCCGCCGGTGGCTCCGCGAAGCAGGGACGTGATCGCCGCACGCAGGCCATCCTTCCTCTGAAGGGCAAGATCTTGAACGTCGAGAAGGCGCGCTTCGACAAAATGCTGGCGTCGGTCGAGGTGGGCACGCTGATCACCGCACTCGGTTGCGGCATCGGCCGCGACGATTTCAACGTCGAGAAGCTTCGCTACCACCGAATCATTATTATGACAGATGCTGATGTCGATGGATCGCACATACGCACATTGCTGCTCACGTTCTTCTACCGACAGATGCCCGTGCTCATCGAGCGCGGCCACATCTACATCGCGCAGCCGCCGCTGTACAAGGTCAAGAAGGGCAAGCAGGAGCACTACGTCAAGGATGATCTCGAATTGAACGCGCTGCTCCTCGGTACCGCAATCGACGGCGCGGCGCTGCACGTCAATGCCGAGGCGCCGCCCTTGTCGGGGACCGGCCTCGAGGCGCTGTCGCGCAAGTACGTCGAAGTGCAGGCCATCATAAAGCGTTGGGCGCGCCGCTACGATGAGCGGTTCCTCGAGCAGCTGCTGTACGTTCCGACGCTCACCACCGACACGTTCGATCGTCTCGACGCCCTCAGGGACTGGTGCCGCGCTCTCGAGCTCAAGTTGAATGCGCTCGATGACGTTTCGCGCCGCTATAAAGTGGCCGTTCAAACGCTCTCCACGGGCGGTCATCGCATTGATCTTTCGCGCTTCGAGCATGGGCTCTCCTCGGAGAAGCACATCCCGCGCGAGTTCTTCGGTTCGGCCGAGTATCTGCGCATCGCCGAGCTCGGCGCCACCTTGAGCGACCTGATCGGTGCGGGAGCCTTCATCCAGCGCGGCGAAGCGCGTCTGGAGGTGGGGAGCTTCAAGGCGGCGATCGGTTGGCTGTTCGAGGAAGCCAAGAAGGGCCAGACCATTCAACGCTACAAGGGCCTGGGTGAAATGAATCCCGAGCAGCTATGGGATACGACCATCAACCCCGAGACGCGCCGGCTGATGCAGGTGCGCATCGAAGATGCGGTCGCGGCGGACGACATCTTCACCACCCTGATGGGCGATGCCGTCGAACCGCGCCGCGAATTCATCGAAAAAAACGCGCTGCATGTCTCCAACCTGGACATCTGACCCGGCTCGATTCACCGGCGGGACTTCACGGTCCCGCGCCCTGGAGAGCAGATGCACGCCACGCACGCCCATTCGCGACTCAATAAACCTCGCGCTGATACGTGCGGGATGCGGGACCGGGGAATAGGCCGAACGTTGCGATTCCAACGGGACTCGTGTTGCCCGAGGTCGCGTTCCAGGGATATTGCAGCCAGGTCGGTGCCGTGGCGGTTACCAAGGCGGCGCCGTTTTTGCCGCTGCCGGGCGCGGCCAGATTGAGATTGAATGCGCCGGCGACGGCGGGAGACGTGTAGCGGCTTGCCGCCGCGGTGGCGCAGCCGACGCCTGAGATGCCCGGACTGCCGGAATCGCGCACGCAGGTTCCGCCCGCAGTCAGGTTCTGCTGGTAATTGCTGAATCCAATGGGCGGAGCGGTCGAGCAGGAATCACGGGTGTTGCCGGTGAAACCTTGCGCGGTGCTCAAGTAGTACTGCGTGGTCAAAGGCATGGGAAGATCGAGCAGCTCCGAGCCCAGGGCATTGCGCAGCGCCAGCCGCCCGTACCATTGGGCACCGCTCGCGGTGAACAGGATTCCGCTCCCGGCACCGAAGGTGACGGGGTTGCTCGTCGCAGCCACGCCGTCGAGATCGATCACGTCGATCGACAGGGCGATATTGGCGTTGAACGGCGGTGTGGGCGTGCCGCGTGCGAATGCGATGCCCGAGCCTGCGCTGAAAGTCAGCGTGCCCTGGCCGCCGCCGAGGCCGACGATCGCGGGATCCGCCGCGGTCGCCGGGAGCCCGCTGAGCGTAAGCGCGGGGCTCGCCGGTGTGGGGGTATAGGCACGCCCGGTAAGGGATGCATTGGTGAGCCGAAACAGCGAACCGCTGTAATTCTGTGTCGTTATCCCTCCGAGCGCCTGCGCCGTGACGTTGATCACCGGCGCCACGGAGAAGGTGAATGGCTGACCGACGTAAGTGAAGCTGCCCGCGCTGCATGCGGTGGCAAAAACCGGGGTGTTCAGCGCCGTCAAGAAATTGTTGGGCACGAAACGCCCGACCGTCCCACTGGTGGTGCCGGTCAGCGCGCCGCCGCCGAGATAATTGAGCACGCCCGGCGTCAGCGTGATGCTGCCGACCTCGGGCCAGCTGAAGCTCGCCCCCGTGGCGCTGCCGGCGCTGTAGGCGCCGAAGGCGCCGCTGACCGCCGGATTATCACCCCCCGTCGGAAGCACGAGCGCAGGCGTCAAGCTGACGCTCGCCGGCGAGGTCTCCTGGCCGAAGTTGGGGGTTGCCAATCCCTGGTAGTTGAGTGCCGTCACGGTCGCCGTGAGCGGCTGGCCGGCGCCCATGAACACGGTGCCGTTCGCCGTGCCCGCTCCGGGGTTGGCGAAGCCGTCCCTCGTACGGCTGATGTGGGACAGCTGCAGCGTGTAGGGTTGGACCACGAACTGGCTCGCGCCCGTCATGAAATTGGCCGAGCTGGCACCGTTCCCGAGCGGAATGGCGTATTTTTCGGCCAACGTGATCTGACCTGCGTCGGAGTACGTCAGAGTGATCGGAGCCTCCGCATTGGCGGTGCTGAATTTCAGCGGCACCGCGGTGAAGCTCGAGATCCCGGAGCTTGGATTGGACGCGATACTGGTCGAGGTGCCGTTGTTGCTGATGGTCAATGTCTGCCCGGCAACGCACGCGGTGGGATTGTTGCACTGATAGGCGAGTCCGATATTCGCGGTGGTGCCGCTCGCGAACGCGCTCGTGCAGGCGCCGGTCTTGGTGTCGGTGCGCACCGCCTGCAGCGCGAGACTTTGGCTCGAGGTCACCCCCGAACGCTGCGTGCCGATGGTCGTCGCGACGTTGCTGCCGTTCGTCACGATGAAGCCCGAGGCGACGAAGGTGAGCGGCAGGTCTCCGGAGGCGAGCGCGGATCCCGAGGTCGCGCTCGACGAGCCGTCGACCACGTTGATGGTCACCGTTTCGGCATAGGTATCGCGCAGCGCGAACACGGCGACGCCTCCGTCGGTCGTCGCATAGGTGTAGCTCGCGCTCCCGCTGTTGGAGCTTCCGGCGGCGAACGTGCCGCCACCGGAGGTCAGCGTCCAATCGCCATGGCCGGTGCTGGTGCTGAGCGCGATGGTGTCGCTGGTCGCCACGAGCGCCTGGGTGCTCGAGAGCGCGGAGACGGTGACGGCGGCCGCCTGGCAGTTGACTGCGGTGCCCGGCGTGCCGACCGAATAGTGGTCGGGCGCGGACGCCGCCGTGCCGCAAGGGTGAGCGAGGGTCTCTGCTGCGACCACGTCGTTGTAGGTGAGCGCGATCGGGTAGACCGTCACCTCGTCGATGTTGCCCTGGAAGCGCAGGATGCCGCCCTCGACCGCGCCGTCGGCGTTGCCGCCGACCGCCGCGTTGGCGCCGGTGCCGGGAGAGAACGAGGACTTGCCGGTCGAATTTAGGTTGATGAGCGAGCCGCTCGAATTGAAGATGTACAGGGACATCGTCTGGTTGGTCACGGAATCCATCACGATGGCGACGAAGTACCACTGATTCAGGCTGAGCGTCGTATACGCGTCGAGGATCGTCAGGGACGGGCTGCGGCTGAAGAAACGCATCACGCCCGGGCTCGAGTCGCCGAAACTCATGGCGTAGCCGTTGTAATTCTCGTCGTCGATCCAGATGCGTCCGTTGGTGTAGGAGGTGGGCCTGATCCACGCGGTGACGGTGAAGGTGTTGCCGACGTGCGGCATGGAGCTCGGCATTTGAACGTATTGGGTCGAGCCGTTGAACGTGCCGTATCCGCAGGTTCCCTTGGCGCCCACGATGGCCGGGCTGGTGTTCGACGTCGTCCCGCCATGCTCCGCGGTCGCGTGATAGCCGTTGCCGCTCGAGTCGAGCACCTGGCCGCTCGTGCCGGTCCAGATGCTCTCGTCGAAATGCCACTGTGCCATGGCGGTTCCGACCAGCGGGATCAGCGCCAGAGTCGCGCCGACGTTCGGCGCGCTCACGGACGAGGTGGAATTGGACACCTGGGTTCCGGTCGCCGTCGAGGCGGTAATCAGTCCGTAGAACGCGCTCAATAGAATACCGTTCGCTCCGCCTTGGGTGCTCTGGTCGAGGGCCTGGGTCAAGCCCGCGGGACTCGTCTGCGCATCGGTCGTGCCGTTCGCCACGGCGTACAAGGTGACGAGCAGCGTGTCCGGGGTTCCGGGGGTGACGGAGGGGGCCGTGCGGCTGGTGCTGGCGGTATTTCCCTGGATATTGGCGGCGGCGATTTGGTAGCCGGTGGTCAAACCGCCGAAAGCCAGAATCGCGCCGGCAGTGGCCGCCGACTCATTGAACGTCCAGGTATAGGTGGTGGAGCCGCCCACATCCGCAGCGGTTGCCACCTTGGTGAAAACCGCCATGCCGATCGTGGTGATGAAGCTGTCTTGGTAGTTGGTCCATCCCGAGGGCGCCTGGTTGATGGAAAGGTAGCTGTAGTTTTGTGCGACGTACGCGATCATCAGCTCGCCCGCGGCAACGCCGGTCGGCGCGGTCAGAGTGAGGGTGTTGACGGGGGTGGAGCTCAGCGTGGGTACCGAGGATCCGACATAGACGGCCTGTTGCGCCATGGCTGGCGGCGTCATCCAGGTGCCGGCCAATAGCAGGACCGCTGCCAGCGTGAGCCGCTGGGCGTGTGCGCGACGTGTCGCGCCGACGGGCGTGAACGGCATCAAAGCTTCCATGCTGCCCCTGATGTCGGCCGAACAGGTCGAAAACTGAAGCGGCGCGATGCGCATTCGACATAATCGCGGCGCGGCCGGAAACTCGCACGCTCGTGCGCTGCGCAGCCCCGGGATGTATTCTGCGACGCAGGGATGCGAGCTTGCCCCCCGAGCGAGCCGTCAAAGGAGGATGACAACATGATCATGGGCGAAACCGTCGCGCCCGGGGCGCGCGAAACCGGCGGCGTGTGACTTCCTCCCGCTGCCGAACCCGAATCGCGCTCTGGGCCTTCGCCTTGCTCACGGCGCACGCGACCATTCAAGCGGCGCTCGCCGCGGGGGACGCCAGGAAATCGAAACAAGCCGTCGACCGCTCGCTGGCGATTTATGTGCCGCAAAACGAGCTCGACAGCAGAATCTTCATACCGCAATGGGGCGCGGCCGTGTCGCCCGGCAAGGGGCTCGAGCAAGCCGCACTGGCCGCGGGAACCCTCTATTTCAAATCCGCCGCGATGTTCAGCCTGCCCTCCGACGCACCGTTCAACCTGCTGCTGGTGACCCACTCCCACTGGGACCACAAGGATGGGAATTCGACGCTGAGCATCAAATACAAATTGCTCGACTCAGCGGGCAACACGCTGATTGAGGGCGAGAAGCACGACGACATGAACACGATCAAGCTTTTCCAAACGAACGGCTTTCTGTCTCTGTCGTTCGGCATCATGAAGGACATCCTGTCCGACGACGAATTGCTCGCCAAGGCGGCGGCTCCCGGGACGCTTGGGCCGGTACCGCATCGAACATAGCAAGCGTCATTCTCGCCGGAGGGACGCTCGGCCTCCTGCCCGCGTTCAGCAACCGGGACCTGGTGGTCACTTATGATGTCCTCGTCAATGAGACGCTCGTGACGAGCTACAGCTACTCGAAGAACGTGACCCGCGTGTTCAATATCCACTCCACCGACAAGACTCATGGGCTGGGTGCGGAGGGGCTGGCGTGGGTGATGGGCACCGCGTCCCCCGCCCCCGCCTTGAGCGATGCCCGCGCGCGTCGGGTCCCCGCCCGCTTATGTCTGATTTTCGACATTTCACTGCGCCACCGCGATATACGAAGGGTGTACTGCGATGCGGTTGCTTGCCAACCCATAATTAAAAGACGGGATGGAAGAATGAAAATCAAACCGGTTTTGCTGGGGTTGTCGTCGTTGCTGATGATCGCGTCGGGCGGGGGCTCGAGCGCCGCGGTGAATGTGACGACCTACCACTTCGATGCCTCGCGCTCCGGTCAGAACACCCAAGAGACGATTCTGACCCCGTCCAACGTCAACAGCAGCCAATTCGGAAAGCGGTTCTCGGTTCCGGTGGACGGCGACATCTACGCGCAGCCGCTGCTGATGGCGGGGATCACGACGCCGCAGGGCACGAACAACGTGCTCTATGTGGCGACCGAGCATGACAGTGTCTACGCCATCGATGCCA
Organism: uncultured Gammaproteobacteria bacterium; assembly: GCA_963748995.1. Taxonomy (GTDB): domain Bacteria; phylum Pseudomonadota; class Gammaproteobacteria; order Steroidobacterales; family Steroidobacteraceae; genus Bog-1198. The sequence continues at coordinate 12,892 of CAVVKU010000020.1, forward strand.
ATCTCGGCACCGTGTACACCCAGGTCAGCCTGATCCCGACCGGCGGAAGCACGGTCAACAGCGCGACCGATCTTGGCTGCGGCGATTTGGTTCCCGAGATCGGAATCACCGGTACGCCGGTCATCGACGCCGCGACCAACACGCTTTACGCCGTTGCAATATCCAAGGTCAACGGCACGATCGTGCAGTATCTGCACGCACTCGACCTCACCAATAACCTGGCCGAAAAATTTGGCGGCCCGGTGCAGATTCAGGCAAGCGTTCCCGGCACCGGCTACGACGCAACGGTGGTGAACGGCCAAAGTGTCGTGCAGTTCAACGCGAAACAGCAGAATCAGCGGGCGGCGCTCCTGCTGACCAACGGTCATGTGGTGATCGGCTGGAGTTCGCACTGCGACGCCGATCCCTGGCATGGATGGGTCATTTCCTACAACGCGACCACCCTCGCTCAGGAAGCCGCATACAACACCTCGGCGAACGGTGCGCACAACGGTGTTTGGATGAGCGGAAGCGGCCCGGCCGCGGATGCGAGCGGCAACCTGTACTTCGCCACCGGCAACGGCACGTGGAGCGCCGCGCTCAATGCGGGAGGGACGTATTCCGGGGATATGGGCGACAGCATCGTCAAGCTCGGGCCGCCGGCGGGGGGAGCATTTCCGGTGCTCGACTACTTCACCCCCTACAATCAAGCCACGCTCGCCAATCAGGACAACGACCTGGCGTCGGGCGGCCTGGTGTTGCTGCCGCCCACCAATGGCAACCAGCTGATCGCGCAGCAGGGCAAGCAGGGCACGATTTATCTGCTCGATGCGACGACGGGAAGCATGGGCGAATACTGCGTCAACCAGACCCCGGCCTGCAGCAACAGCGATCCGCAGATCGTCCAGGAAATCGTGGGAGCCAGCAGCGGCATCTGGGGATCGCCGGCTTACTGGAACGGCAATCTTTACTGGACCGGCGCCAACGACACCATCAATGCCTACTTGGTGACCTTCAACGCCGACGGCAGCGCGAGCATCTCGACCACCCCGACCTCGCAAAGTGCGCAAGTTTTCGCGTTCTCCGCACCCACGCCCTCGGTTTCCGCGAACGGCACGACGAACGCGATCCTGTGGGCTCTGGACGGCAGTGCCGATGATTCCACCTGCGACGGCGGCGGCGCGAATTGCCTGGGGCTGTACGCCTACGACGCCACCAATCTCGGCCGCTTGCTCTACATCAGTTCGCAGGCCGCGAACAATCGTGACTCTCCGGGCACGGCGCATAAATTCCAAACGCCGATCATCGCCAACGGACAGGTATACGTCGGCACGAACGGTCTGGTGACCGCCTATGGCCTGCTGGCGACCGCCCCGCCGCAGACCGCCGCGCCGGTGTTCACTCCGAGCCCTGGGTCGTACACCACCGCGCAGACGGTCACGATCTCGGACAGCACGAGCGGAGCGGTCATCTATTACACGACCAACGGAACTCTCCCGACCACGAGTTCGCCGACCTACGGCGGCCCGATCACGGTGGGCGCCAGTGAAACGATTCAGGCATTCGCGGTGGCTCCGGGCAGCGCCGCGAGTCCCGTGACCGGCGGCAGCTATGTCATCAGCACACCCGGCAGCGTGAGCCTGTCGAGCGTCGCGAACGTCGACGCCTTGAGCAGCGGTTCCCCGGCCATCGACGGCGGATTCGACAACGACGGTGATTCCTATCCTGCGGCGGTTCTCGGCACATCGATCAGCTGGGCGGGATCGACATTCAACCTCGGCGCGCCGGGCGCCCAGGATGCCGTCAGCGACACGACCATCCCCTTGCCGGTCGGCAATTACGCGGCAATCAATCTCCTGGGCGCGGCGGTCAACGGGAACCAGACCGCGCAGAGCTTCGTCGTGACCTACACCGATGGCAGCACCACGACGATCACGCAGAGCTTGAGCGCTTGGCACACGCCGCATCATTACGCCGGCGAAACCGAGGTCTTGTCGGTGCCGTATCGGATCACCTCCTCCGGCACCCGGGATAACCGCACATTTTGGATCTACGGCTACTCCCTGCCGATCAACAGCGCCAAGACGGTCCAAAGCCTGACGCTGCCGAAGAACCGCAATGTCGTCGTGTTGGCGGTGGACGTCTCCAACGTGGCCATCAATCACCCCGCGGGCTTCACCAGCAGCGCCGGTCTGAGCCTGGTCGGCGGCGCCGCGCTCAGCGGCAGCGCCCTCGAGCTCACGAACGGTGGCAAAAGCGAGGCTCGCGCGGTGTGGAGCGCAACGCCCGTCAACGTGCAGAACTTCACGACCGACTTCAATTTCCAGATCACACCGGCCGCGGCGAACATCGCGGAGGGGCTCACGTTCACGATCCAGAACGCGGGCGCCAGGGCGCGCGGCACGGGGGGCGGAGGGCTCGGCTATGAAGGCATGGCTGCCAGCGTCGCGGTGAAATTCGACCTCTACGACAACGCCGGTGAAGGCGTGGATTCGACGGGCTTCTTCCTCAATGGCGCCGCGCCCACCGTGCCCGCATCGAACCTCGCTCCATCGGGCGTGAATCTGCATAGCGGCGATGTGATGCACGCGCACCTCACTTACGACGGGACGACCCTCACCCTGACCCTGACCGACACGGTCACGGGCTCCAGTTTCGTCGTCGCGGACGTGCTCAACATCCCGGCGACTGTCGGCGCCAACACGGCCTATGTCGGCTTCACCGCGGGCACGGGCGGCGAGGCAGCGACGCAACAGATCCTCAATTGGACGTTCGTCAGCGGCTTGACGCCCGTGATCAGTCATCCGACCGGCTTTGCGAGCGCCGCCGGCCTGACGCTCAACGGCGTCACGGTCACGAGCGCGAGTCCCGGAACGCTGCAGTTGACGGACGGCGGCGGCAGCGAGGGCAACTCCGCTTGGTCCGCGACGCCGGTCAATGTGCAGAACTTCGAGACCGATTTCAGCTTCCAAATCACGCCCGCCGGCCCGAACACGGCCGATGGATTCACCTTCACGCTGCAGAACGCCGCTCCCAACGCGCTCGGTCAGACCGGCGGGGCGCTCGGCTACGCAGGGATAGGCTCGAGCGTCGCGGTCAAGTTCGATCTGTACGACAACGCGGGCGAAGGCGTGGATTCCACGGGCTTCTTCACCAACGGGGCCTATCCGTCGGTTCCTGCGCTCGATATGACCGCCTCCGGAGTCAATTTGCACAGCGGCGACGCGATGCACGCGCATATTTCATATGACGGCACCACCTTGGTCCTGACACTGACCGACATCGTGACGGGAGCCAGCTTCACCGGCTCGCAAGCGATCAACATTCCGGCAACCGTCGGAGCGGGCACCGCCTACGTCGGCTTCACCGGCGGCACCGGCGGCCTCACGTCGGTGCAGCAAGTGCTCAACTGGACCTTCGTCGTTAACTGAGCGCCGATGGATCCGAAGCGCCCGCGTGCGGTTTTAGGGTTTCTCGCCGCGGCGATCTGCTCGAGCGGCTGGGGAGCCGCGCCGGCACCGGCGCCCCCGACGTGCGGTCAATCGAGTTATCGGGTCGTCGAAGTGCCGATGATGCCGGCGGCGATCAACGATGCGGGGCAGGTCGCGGGCACGACGAGCCGGCACCGAGCCGCGGTGTGGACGATGGCGGGGGGCCTGAGCGAGTTGCCCCTGCCGGCGGGGTTTTCGCATTCCGAAGCGGTCAGCATCAATAACCGGGGCCAGGTCGCAGGAGTAGCCTTCGACGCCGGCTTCGGCCGCCACCAGGCTTTCGTCGTCGTGGACCACACCGCGACCCTGTTGCCCGGGGACGCTGCGCGCGCCCACCACATCAGCGATGCGGGGACCGTTGCCGGAGAATCCCAGATCCCGGGAAAGACGACGACGCAGCCCGCGCTCTGGATCCATTTGCGGATGTGCAGCCGATCGCGACCTGCTGCGGCGGCTCGGTCACGAGCTTGGATGATCTCGGGCAGGCGATTGGCGTCGTCTATGACGATCAGGGCCGGTATCAGGCCTATCGCTGGACCGCGGCAGCAGGCGTGCAGCGCATCGGGCCGGCTGATCGCTACAGTGCCGCGGTCGCCGCCAATAATCGCGGGTCAGATCGTCATCGAAACTTTTCCCGGCGTCCTGCTGTACCGCGACGGTCGCTGGGATCGCTTGAGACTCGCACCGAAGGTGCCCAGCCACCCGCATGCGATCAACGACTGTGGCGTCATCGTGGGTTCGTTCGGACCCTATTCGGACGCCGATCGGGCGTTCGCGTGGGAAGAGTCCGCCGGCTTTCAGGATTTGAACGCGCTGATTCCCGCCGATTCCGGGTGGACGCTCGAATCGGCGAGCGGCATCAACAACCGCGGCGAAATCGTCGGCAAGGGCGATGCCGAAGGAAAGCAAGACGGGGGCTTTTTGCTGGTGCCGCTGCAAGCGCGCCCGGAGCCGCCGGCCGGCTGAACGCGCGCCATGCCTCAGCCGACTTTCGAGCCGGCCGCTTCCGTCGGATTGAAACACACCAGCCGATCGCGCCCGGCGCGCTTGGCCGCGTAGACGCACCGGTCCGCGGCCTCGAGCAAATCGCTGACTCGCTGGAACTTCGAGCCGCCATCCAGCGTCGCGAGACCGAGCGAGGCGGTCACGCGGATGCTGCCGCCCGCGACCTGGTGCCGGGCACTGCGCAGCTTCATCAGGATCCGATCGGCGACGACCATCGCATCGTCCGTCCTGAGACCCGGTAAGACGATGACGAACTCCTCACCGCCGTAGCGCGCCACGGTGTCGGTGTCGCGCACCGCGCTCATGAACACGCGCGCCGTCTCGATCAACACCGAGTCGCCGGCCGGATGCCCGTGCGTATCGTTCACTTGTTTGAAGCGGTCGAGATCCGCGAACACGATGCTGAGGGCCCAGCCTCCGTCGACGGCATTGCGGAACTCCCGGTTCAGCGTCTCATCGAGAAATCCGCGATTGAAGACGCCGGTCAACGGGTCGCGGCGCTGCTTGTCCTCGAGCGCCGTGGTGCGCGCCTCCAGTCTCTGCGCCGTCTCGCGAAGCGAGCTCATCTGATCGATGGCCTGCAGGTTCCGGATGGTCAGTATCTCGCGCGCCTGATCGAGGATCGCATTGGCCATGTCGATCTCGAGGATGGACGTATCGAACAGCCGCTCGATCTCCGGAATCTCGGCGACCAGGTTGCTGATCGCCTGCGTCAGCGCTTCTCCGTCGATGCCCAACCAGGCCTGCGCGTGTGCCGCGAGCGGCTGCAGATTGAGGGCCTGGGGGTGGGCCAGCAGCATCTCGACGCATTCGCTGCCGAGCGCCACGCAGCGGGCGGCGATCGCGATGGGCTCCGCGCCGCTTTCGGGATGGTGACTCGCTTCGATGGTCGCGCAGAGCGTTTCCGGAAGCTTCCACTGCCGCAGAAGCCAGCCTCCGATCGCCGCGTGATCGGTCCCGAGGAGCGATCTTTCGTGGGCGGCGATCTCCTCATGGGTCGCTTCCGCCGGGAGCGGGCGGTAAAAATCGGGCTGCACCCGATCCATGCCGAGTACGGCGATGTCCTGCAGCAGCGCCGCGAGAAAAAGATCTTCCGGCGACCGCACGCCCATGAGGACGCCGAACGTGCGCGCGGCGGAGGCCCCGAGAATGGCGCGTCGCCAGTAGCGGGTATAATTGATGCCCGCCCCCGTGCCGCTCTTGTAGGTCGACACCAGGGAAAAGCTGAGCGCCAGCGTGGTGGCGGCGTTGAGCCCGAGCGCAACCAACGCCTGCCGGAGGTTTTCGCTCTTGCGCCGTTTCGAATACAGCGGTGAATTCGCCACCCGCAGGACCTTCGCGGTCAGCCCGGGGTCCTTGGCTATCGTCGTGGCCACTTTGCCCACATCGATCTCCGGATCGCCGGCCAAAGCGACGATTTGCAGGGCGATGGCGGGAGGGGTCGGGAAATTGGAGGCGAGTGAAAGCTTCTTTTTTATGGGCTCGAGCACGGCGGTTGTCCTGTTATGGGCTCACCACTGCCCTTAACGGCACGCCTTCAATTTCCTTGAGGGTTTACATGAAGGACGCCGGCGGCATTACCCCCGCCTCGATGGCGCTGCGGATCTCGGCATTGAGCTCCCGGGGGTCTTTGCCGCGAGCCTCGATGGGCTCGCCGATGACGACCCGGATGGTGCCGGGCTTCTTCAATATGCCGCGCCGCGGCCAGAAATCGCCGGCGTTGTGGGAGACGGGCACCACCAAACTCCCCGACGCCGCGGCTAGCAGTGCGCCGCTGAGGCCGTACTTGCGCGTCTCGCCCCGGGCCACCCGCGTGCCCTCCGGAAAAATGATGACCCAAAGACCGTCGGCAAGCCGCTCCTTGCCCTGCTCGATGACCTGATTGACGGCCCGGTGGCCCGCGCCGCGATCGATCGCAATGGGCCGCAGTAATTTGAGCCCCCAACCCATCAATGGAATCCACAGGAGCTCGCGCTTCAGCACCCATACTTGCGGGGGAAAGATGACGAACAGCGCGACGGTCTCCCAGGCCGAGGTGTGCTTGCTCATGACGATATGGTTCCCGGCGGGAATTCGCTCGCGCCCCTCGACCCTGAAATTGAGGCCGCAGAGGCGATCCAGCATCCAAAGGCTCCACCGCGCCCACCCGCGGGCCATGGCGAAATGGGTCCGATAGGGGAGGAAGAAGCAAAGCGCCATGAAGCCGCCCCACAGGCAGGCGGACACCATCAGATACCCGGTGAACAGGAGCGATGCGAGAAGCTGCATGGGGTCCTAGCCGGGCAGGCGGGACAGATCGACGATGCTTCCCAGCAAGCGCTGGACTTCGCGAAGCAGCGCCAACCGGTTGGCTCGGCGCTCGAGATTCTCGTCCATCACCATGATGCGCTCGAAGAATTCATCGACCGGCGCGCGCAGATCGATCAGCGCCCGCAGGCTCTCGGCATACCGATGCCCCGCTTGCGCGGCGCCCGCCTGCGCGATCCTTTCCGAGAGACTTCCGACGACCCGGTATAGCAGCGCTTCGGGGCCTTGCGCGTCGCTGAACAGCGCGGCATCCACTGGCAGGCTGGAGCCTGCTGGGGCGCCTTCGTCCGGCGAGGCCTTCCTCAGGATGTTGCCGATGCGCTTGTTGATCGCCGTCAGCACGGCGGACTCCGGCAGGAGCAGGAATTGCTCGAGTGCGCGAAGGCGCAATTCGGCATCGACGGGAGACCGCGGACGATTCGCCAGCACGGCATCGACCATCTCGGCGCTCACGCCGGGCACGCGCTCGGCCAACACGCCGCGCAGCCGATCCGCCATGAAATCGCGGACCTCCCGGGAGGTCGCCGGGCGCTGCACCGGCTGCGCCGCCGCCGCGGCTTCGATCAGCGCATCGAGATCGAGATCGAGCTGGCACTCGAGCAGGATTCTCAGCACCCCGAGAGCGGCTCTGCGCAGCCCGAAAGGATCCTTCGCGCCGGTCGGCCGCTGCTCGATCGCGAATATGCCGGCCAGCGTGTCGAGCTTGTCGGCGAGGGCGAGCGCCTGGCCGATCTTGGTGGAAGGCAGAGAATCGCCGGCAAACCTCGGCCGGTAATGCTCCTCGATCGCGCGCGACAGATCCTCGGGATACCCTTCGGCCTGCGCGTAGTAGCGCCCCATGATGCCCTGCAACTCGGGAAACTCACCGACCATGGCCGTCAGCAGATCGGCCTTCGCGAGGTCGGCCGCGGTCGCGATGTCCGCGCCCGCGCCGATCTTGTCTCCGATGGTCATCGCCAGGGATTTCACGCGTGCGGTCTTGTCCGCATAACTGCCGAGCTTTGCCTGGAACGTCACTCCCTGGAGTTCGGCGGCACGCTGCTCGAGCGGCACCTTGCGGTCTTGATCCCAGAAAAAGGCGGCATCCCGCAAACGCGGACGCACCACGCGCTCATTGCCCTCCCGCACCTTGTCGGGATCGCGGCTTTGGATGTTGCACACCGTCACGAAGCCGCCGGTGAGCGTGCCGTCCGCTCCCTCGATGGCGAAATAGCGCTGGTGGTCCTGGATGGTGGCGATGACCACCTCCCGAGGCAGCGCCAGGAACCGCTCCTCGAACCGGCCCGTGATGGGGACCGGCCACTCCACCAAGGCGGTGACTTCATCGAGCAGATCGCTTTCGATCAACGCGGAGCCTCCGGCCGCCTGAGCCGCCTCAGCGACCCCCGCGCGAATCCGCTCACGCCGTCGCGCGAAATCGGCCACGACCTTCGCGCCGTTCAGGCGGGATTCGTAGGTCTTCGCCGATTTGAGCGATATCGGGCGAGGCGCGTGGAATCGGTGCCCGAGGGTCACCCGGCCGGTCGTGAGGCCCAGGACCTCGATCTCGACCACCTCCTCGCCGTAGAGAAGAACGGCGCCGTGCACGGGGCGCACGAACTCCGTGGTGTGCGCTCCCCAGCGCATCCGCCGGGCAATGGGCAGCGCGGCGATGGCGGCATGAATGATTCCCGCGAGCAGCGTGCGGATCGCGGCGCCGCGTTCGGTGCCGCGAAAAACCAGCCATGCGCCCTTGTCGGTCACCAGCCGCTCGAGCTCGCTTGGCGACACGCCGCAGTTGCGCGCGAAGGCATTGGCCGCCTGGGTGGGCGCCCCTGCGGCATCGAAGGCATTTGCGATGGGCGGCCCGCGCTTCTCGACCTGCCGGTCCGGCGCGGAATCGGCGCAGGAGGACACGAGCACGGCGAGACGGCGCGGCGTGGCGAACCCGCGCGCTTTGCCGTGGGCGATGCCGGCCGCATCCAGCCCCTTGACGATGCTCTCGGTGAGCGCGGCGGACAGCGGCTGCAGCGTTCGCGGCGGCAGCTCCTCGGTGCGCAGTTCGAACAGCAGGTCGCGCTTTTCCATCACGCCGCTCGCGGGCCCGAGTGCTTGATGAGCGGAAAGCCGAGCGCCTCCCGGCTGCCCAAGTAGGCTTCGGCGACGCCGCGCGCCAGGGTCCGCACTCTCAAGATGTAACGCTGACGCTCCGTGACCGACACGGCGCGTCTTGCATCCAGGAGGTTGAACGAGTGCGAGGCCTTCACCATCTGCTCGTAGGCGGGAAGCACCAGCTTGTCGGCCAGGAGGCTCCGGCACGCGGCTTTCGTGCGTCTCGAATTGACGCAGAAGCACCGCGACGTCCGCCTTTTCGAAGTTATAGGCCGACTGCTCGACCTCGTTCTGGTGGAACACATCGCCGTAGGTGACCGTGCCGAACGGTCCGTCGGTCCACAGGATATCGAAGATGCTTTCCTTGCCCTGGATGTACATGGCCAGGCGCTCGAGACCATACGTGATTTCGCCCATGACCGGCCGGCAATCGAGGCCGCCCACCTGCTGAAAGTAGGTGAACTGCGAGACCTCCATGCCGTTGAGCCACACTTCCCAGCCCAGGCCCCAGGCGCCCAAGGTCGGCGATTCCCAGTTGTCCTCGACGAAGCGGATGTCGTGCACCAAGGGGTCGAAGCCGAGCGAGCGCAAGGATCCCAAATAGAGCTCCTGGAAATCGTCGGGGGAGGGCTTGATGGCCACCTGGAACTGGTAGTAGTGCTGCAGCCGAAAAGGGTTGTCGCCGTAGCGCCCGTCGGTCGGCCTGCGCGAGGGTTGCACGTACGCGGCGCTCCAGGGCTCCGGGCCGACCGCGCGCAAAAACGTGGCCGTATGGAAGGTGCCCGCACCCATTTCCATGTCGTAGGGCTGCAAAATGACGCAGCCTCGCTCCGCCCAGTAGCGCTGCAGCGCGAAGATCAGATCCTGAAACGTGCGCGGGGGCGCGTAAAGCGATTTGGCCATTCGCGGCAGTATAACGAGGCGTCGCGCACGCTGCCCTGCATCGCAAAAGCCGCGCCGCGTCTGCACTGATTTAGCTCAGCGGGCGGGGGCGTCGATCGAATCCAGGTAAGGTTCGCCGCCCAACGGGTTTCGTTTTGCACCAAAATAACGCAGACAACGGATGTCATGCTCTATCATGGGGCGCGCAGCACGACCCTTGCAGTGCAAGTGCTTGATCCGTATACGCACCCTATTGGCACACAACCTGCACTGTCCGGGGAACCCGGCACTGGCCGGCCCGAAGTCAACCAATTCGCGAGGACGCACATGACTCCCGCCGATGTTCTGAAATTAATCAACGAAAAAGAGGCCAAGTTCGCCGATCTCCGCTTTACCGACACTCTCGGCAAAGAACAGCACGTCACTATCCCGACCCGGCTGGTGGACCAGGGGTTTTTTACGGACGGCAAGATGTTCGATGGATCGTCGATCGCTGGTTGGAAGGGAATCAACGAGTCGGACATGATCCTGATGCCCGATCCCGCGACCGCCGTGATCGACCCGTTCTATGAGGAGACCACGGTCAATCTGCGCTGCGACGTGATCGAGCCGATGACCATGCAGGGCTACGAGCGCGATCCCCGGTCGCTCGCGAAGCGTGCCGAGGCTCATCTGAAGGCCTCCGGGATCGCGGACTCCGCGTTGTTCGGCCCCGAGAACGAATTCTTCATCTTCGACAACGTGCGCTACAACTCCGGCATGAACGGCTGTTCCTACGAGGTGGATTCCTACGAGGGCGCCTGGAACTCCGGCAAGGAGTACGACGACGGCAACAAAGGCCACCGCCCCGGCGTGAAAGGCGGCTATTTCCCGGTGCCCCCGACGGACTCGCAGCAGGATATCCGCACCGCCATGTCGTTGGCCTGCGAGGAAATGGGCTTGAAGTTCGAGGTCCATCATCACGAGGTCGCCACCGCGGGACAGGGCGAGATCAATGTCGCCGCCAACACCCTCACCAAGAAAGCCGATGAGGTGCAGATCCTCAAATACGCGCTGCAAAACGTGGCTCACGGGTACGGCAAGACGCTGACGTTCATGCCGAAGCCCATCGTCGGCGACAACGGCAGCGGCATGCACGTGCATCAATCCCTGCAAAAAGACGGCAAAGCGCTCTTTTCGGGCGACAAATACGGCGGGCTGTCCGAGATCGCACTTTTTTACATCGGCGGCATCATCAAGCACGCGCGCGCCATCAATGCGTTCACCAACGCGAGCACCAACAGTTACAAGCGGCTCGTGCCCGGATTCGAAGCGCCGGTGAAGCTCGCCTATTCGGCGCGCAATCGGTCGGCCTCCATCCGTATTCCCTGGGTGTCCAATCCGAAAGCGCGCCGCATCGAGGTGCGGTTCCCCGACGCGACCGCGAACCCCTACTTCGCGTTCGCGGCCATGCTGCTCGCGGGGCTCGACGGAATCCAGAACAAGATCCATCCCGGCGATCCGGCGGACAAGGATCTGTACGATCTCGAGCCCGAGGAGGACAAGAAGATCCCGACCGTCTGTCACTCGCTCGACATGGCGCTCGACTATCTGGATCGCGACCGCGCGTTCCTGAAAGCCGGCGGCGTGTTCACGGACGACCTAATCGACGCCTATATCGAGCTGAAGATGAAGGAGGTCACCCGGCTGAGGATGACCACGCATCCGATCGAGCTGGAGATGTATTACAGCCTGTGACGAGGATTTGACCCCAAAGGTGACGGCGGTCACGACGCCGTCACCTTGTTTTGAGGCCGGGAGGCGATAGGACTATGCTTTCGCGTTATGCGCCTTTGCCGATCATGGCTTGCTTTCGGCTTGGTCTCGATCCTCTCGACGCCGCTCCTGTTGAGGGCGGCGACCGTGTACCGATGGGTCGATGCCGATGGCGTGGTGCATTTCTCGGATCAGCCGGCGGACGGCGCGGAGAAGGTAACCACCTCCTCGGGCTCGACCCACGGCATTCTGACCGGCCCCGCAGCGGGCGTCGTCACGGCGCAGGACAAGCCGAAAACCACCACTTTCGCGGATGCCCAGGTCACCATCGTCTCGCCGGCGCAAGACCAGACCTTTTCCGGCGGCGAAGCCGTGACGGCGAGTCTGTCGATCGAGCCGCCGCCCAAGTCGGCCCATCAGTTCTCGATCAGCTGGACACTGAACGGCTCGCCCGTGGGCGAGGGCGCCGATTTGCTGTCGTTCACGCTGCCCGAGGCCCTGACCGCCGGTCGCGGGAGCTATACCCTGGGCGCCACGGTGACCGACCCGGTTTCGGGCGAATCGAAGAGCGCCGCACCCGTGACCTTCAACCTGCTCCGACCGAGTTTGTTGTCGCCCCAGCACAAATAACTCCGTCCCCGTTTGGGCCGCCGCGAACACCGCTTGGCCGCTGAACTCAAGATGCAGCCGCTGCACATAGAGGGTACCGAGCTCCTCGATTCCCTCGTGACCGGCATCATCCTTCTCGATCCCGAGTATCACGTCACCTACTTGAATGCCGCCGCCCAAACGCTGCTGGCTCTTTCACCCAATCAGGCGTTGGGTCGCCGCATCACCGATTTGAGCCGCGGCGCCGAAACGCTCCAGCCGCTGTTCGAACGGGCGAGACAGGGCGGCGAAGGGGTCGTGCAACGCGAGCTCTCGTGGCCCGCACCGGGCGGCACCGACCGGATTCTCGACTGCGCGGTCACCGAGACTTCGCTCGGATCACAAGTCGGATGTCTGCTTCTGGAAATCGAGGACATCACCCAGCACAAGCGGCTCACGCGCGAAAACGCCTTGCTCGCGCAGCTGGGCGGCAGCCGCCTCATGGTGCGGCAGCTGGCGCACGAGATCAAAAATCCGCTGGGCGGCCTGCGCGGGGCGGCGCAGCTGCTCGAGCGCGAGTTGCTCGACCCGGGTCTGCGTGAATACACGCGGGTCATCATCTCGGAAGCGGACCGGCTGACCCACTTGCTCGACTCCATGCTGGGTCCGGGACGCCCTCCCGCGAAACAGCTCATCAACGTGCATGAGCTGTTGGAGCGCGTGTATCACCTGTTGCGCAGCGAGGCCTCCGAGGGCGTGATCGTGGATCGTGACTATGATCCGAGCCTGCCCGCCTTGACGGTGGATCCGAACCACATCATTCAAGCGATGCTCAATCTGGGCCGCAACGCGATCCAGGCCTTGTCGGGGGCGCGGGTGGAAAGTCCGCGACTGACCCTGCGCACGCGCGTGGCCGGGAATGTCGGCGTCGGCGGGCGCCGCCATCGCCTGGTGGCCACCATTCAATTCGAGGACAACGGCCCCGGTGTGGCGCCGGAGATCCGCGACACGATCTTCTATCCGCTGGTGTCCGGCCGCACGGACGGCACCGGCCTTGGCTTGGGCATCGCACAGGACCTGGTCAGCCGTCACGGGGGGCTGATCGAGTTCGACAGCGCCCCGGGCCGAACGATTTTCGTGATTTATCTTCCGATGGACGGTGTATGAACTCGAAGCCGCTTCAGGTCTGGTTGGTCGACGACGATGCCTCCATCCGATGGGTGCTCGAAAAGGCGTTGAAGGGCGGCGGCATGTCCGCGCGCTGCTTCGATCAGGCCGACAATGCGCTCGCCGCGCTGCGCACCGAGGCGCCGGATGTCCTGATGACCGACATCCGCATGCCGGGCAAGAGCGGCCTGGATCTGCTCAAGGACATTCAGGCATCGCGGCCGGGTCTGCCGGTCATCGTCATGACGGCGCACTCGGACTTGGATGCCGCCGTCGCCTCGTATCAGGGCGGCGCGTTCGAGTATCTGCCGAAGCCGTTCGACATCGACAAGGCGGTCGATCTGGTCCGCCGCGCGGCGCAGCAGGCGACGGTATCGATCGACGTGGATGCCGCACGGCGCAGCATCCCGGAGCTGCTCGGTCAGGCCGCCGCCATGCAACAGGTGTTCCGCGCCGTTGGCCGCCTGTCCCGCTCCAGCATGACGGTGCTCATCACCGGTGAATCGGGCACGGGGAAGGAGCTCGTGGCGCGTGCCCTGCATCGTCACAGTCCGCGCTCGAACAAGGCGTTCGTCGCGCTCAACACCGCTGCGTTCACCGCGGACCTGTTGGAATCGGAGCTGTTCGGCCACGAAAAGGGTGCGTTCACCGGCGCCGACGCATTGCGACGGGGACGCTTCGAGCAGGCCGACGGCGGCACGCTCTTTCTGGACGAGATCGGCGACATGTCGCCCGCGTTGCAGACGCGGCTCCTGCGCGTGCTGGCGGAGGGCGAGTTCTACCGCGTCGGTGGTCAGACTCCGGTCAAGGTCGACGTGCGCGTGATCGCGGCGACCCACCAGGATCTCGAACAGCGCGTGAAGTCGGAGCATTTCCGCGAGGATCTCCTGCACCGGCTCAACGTGATTCGCATCGAGATCCCGCCGCTGCGCGAGCGGCGCGAGGACATACCGGAGCTTCTGCACCACTACTTGAGCGTCGCCGGGCAGGAGCTCGGCGTCGAGCCGAAACTGTTGACCCCGCCGGCGGAAACCGCGCTGGTCACGTTCGACTGGCCGGGGAACGTCCGCCAGCTCGTCAATGCGTGCCGCCGGCTCACGGTGACGGCGCCCGGCCGTGAGATACGCACCGAGGATATTCCCGCGGACCTGGGTGGCGTGCCGGCGGACCGCTCGGCCAACCACGACTGGACCGCGAAGCTTTCCTATTGGGCCGAGCGCGAGCTCGACTCGGGCACCCGGCGGCTCCTGGACCAGGCCGTGCCCGAGGTGGAGCGCATATTGATCCGCGCCGCCATGCGCAAGGCCGACGGCCTCAAGCAGGACGCGGCGAAGCTCCTCGGTTGGGGCCGCAATACGCTGTCGCGCAAGATGAAAGAGCTCGGCATGGAGGATGTGAGCTAGCCCCAGCCTATAATCGCGCCCCATCATGGCCGATTTTCTCAAAAGCACCCTGGGGCTCTCCGAGCATATGTTCATCGGGAATTCGCTCGCCGACTGGATCGTCGCGGGCTTGTTGGCGGCGGCCGTCTGGGTCGGATTGTCGGTCGTGCGCCGCGTGATTTTTTCCCGCTACCAAAAATACGCCACTGCCGGGCATCCGACGCCGGTGCGCCTGATCTTCTACCTGCTCGGGAACACCAAGCAGTTCTTCGTGCTGGCGCTCGCGCTCTATGTCGGGCAGGAGGACCTGACCTTCCCGCCCAAGATTCAGCGCGTCGTCGACAACGTCGTGGTGGTGCTGCTCCTGCTGCAGATCGGGCTCTGGGCCGCCCGGTCCCTGAAGTTCTACCTGGAAATAAAGGAGATGGAGCGGGGCCCCGACAGAAGCTTCGCCGGCTCCCTGGAGATCATCAACTTCGTCGCGCACCTCCTGATCTGGTCGCTGCTGACGCTGGTCGCGCTCGAGAATCTCGGCATCAACATCACCGCGTTGCTCGCCGGATTGGGGGTGGGCGGCGTCGCCGTGGCGCTCGCATTGCAGAGCGTGCTGGGAGATCTGTTCGCCTCCCTGTCCATCGCCCTCGACAAGCCGTTCATGGTCGGCGACCGGCTGGTGATCGACGCATTCGCGGGCACCGTGGAGCGCATCGGCATCAAGAGCACCCGGATGCGCAGCGACACGGGCGAGCAGATCGTCCTGTCCAATGCGGATATTCTGAAGAGCCGCGTGCGCAACTTCGGCCGCGCCCCGGAGCAACGCGCGCTCGCCACCATCCGGGTCGATTACACGACGCCGGCGGACAAGCTCCAAGCGATTCCGAAGCTCCTCGAGGGCATCGTGCGGGAGCAGCAGAACGTGCGCTTCGAGCGCTGCCACCTCACCGCGCTGGGCGACTCCGCCCTGCAGTTCGAGCTTTCCTATTTCGTGCAGCAGCCGAAGCTGAATCCCCTGCTGGATCTGCAGCAAGCCGTGAACTTCCGCATCATCGACGAATTTCGCCGGCTCGGAGTCGAGTTCGCCTATCCGACGCAGCGTGTGGTCGTCGATCGGGAATGATCCACGTCGTCCTGTTCGAGCCGGAGATCCCGCCGAATACCGGCAACGTGATCAGGCTGTGCGCCAACACGGGTGCGACGCTGCACCTGATCGAGCCGTTGGGGTTTCGACTCGACGACAAGAGCCTCAGGCGCTCCGGCCTCGATTACCACGACCTCGCGGAGGTCCGGGTCCACGCCGGTCTCGCCGCGTGCGTCGACGCGCTCGACGGCGCGCGCCTGCTCGCCGTGGAAACGGGCGCGCGCCTCTGCTACGCGGACTTCGCCTATCGCCCGGGCGACGCGCTGATGTTCGGTCCGGAGACCCGCGGGCTCCCGGAGCACGTGCGCGAGCGGATCGACGCACAGCATTCGCTGCACATTCCGATGCGGCCGGCGAGCCGCAGTCTCAACTTGTCGAACGCAGTGGCGCTGGTGGTTTACGAGGCGTGGCGGCAGCTCGGCTTCGCGATGCGGTCGGCGACGTGAGCGCCGCGGCGTGAGCGTGCGGTCATTCAGGATCGGCCGCGCGACGCTGCTCCACGCGGATGCCCTGGATTGGATGCGCACACGCGAGCCCTGCTCCGTGCACGCCATCGTCACCGATCCGCCCTACGGACTCATCGAATACTCGGACCAGGAACAGGCGAAGCTGCGCCGGGGGCGCGGCGGTGTCTGGCGGATTCCCCCCTCCTTCGACGGCCACCGGCGGGCCCCGCTGCCTCGATTCACCGTGTTGACGCCACGCGACCGCGCCGCGCTGCACGATTTTTTCCTCGCGTTCGGAACCTCCGCGCTGCGCGTCACGGTGCCGGGCGCTCATGTGCTCGTCGCGAGCAATCCCTTGTTGGTGCACGTCGTGGCGAATGCGATGAGCGCGGCGGGCCTCGAGATCAGGGGCTATCTTGCGCGCCTCGTGATGACCCTGCGCGGTGGAGACCGTCCGAAGAATGCGCACGAGGAATTTCATGACGTGAGCGTCATGCCGAGATCGATGTTCGAGCCCTGGGTGATCTTGCGGCATCCGCTCGAGGGTCGGGTGCAGGACAACTTGAGGCGCTGGGGCACGGGCGGATTTCGGCGCCCCGGCGCAAAGCGCCCGTTCGGCGACGTCATCGCCTCGCAGCCCACGCCGCGAATCGAACGCGCGATCGCGCCGCATCCCTCGCTGAAACCCCAGGCGTTTCTGCGCCAGGTGGTGCGGGCCGTGTTGCCCCTCGGGCGGGGGCTGGTTCTCGATCCGTTCGCCGGATCCGGCTCGACGCTCGCGGCGGCGAATGCCGTCGGCTGCGAAAGCGTCGGCATCGAACGCGATCGGCGTTATGTCGACATGGCGCGCAAGGCCATCCCGAAGCTTGCCGCGCTCACTCCGTCTCCGACCGCACCTCACGGCTCATGAGCGCCTGCAGTGCGTCGCGCACCGGTCGCGCCTCGTGCATGATGCGATACACCTCGAGGCAGATCGGCATGTCCACGGCCTCGCGCTCGGCGACGAGGCGCACTGCGTCGGCCGCGGTGGCGCCCTCGACCACCTGCCCGATGGCGCGCTGGGCGTCCTCGAGCGATCGGCCAGCCCCAAGCGCCAGGCCCAGGCGGCGGTTGCGGGACTGATCGTCGGTACAGGTGAGCACCAGATCGCCGAGTGCGGCGAGCCCCATGAACGTCGTGCGCTCGGCGCCGAGTGCGAGCCCGAGCCGCATCATCTCGGCGAGGCCGCGCGTGATCAGGGCCACGCGGGTGTTGGACCCGAATCCCATGCCGTCGGCAATCCCGGCGCCGATGGCGATCACGTTTTTGACGGCGCCGCCCACTTCCACCCCGACGAGGTCGGACTGCATGTACGCGCGAAACTTCGGCCCCGACAAACGCAGCGCAAGTTCCTTGGCGAATTCCGGGTCTCGTGAAGCCACCGTCATCGCGGTGGGAAGGCCGGCACCGACTTCGGTGGCGAAGGTCGGGCCGGACAGCACCGCCCCCGGCCGGTCGCCCAAGATCTCGGCGGCGACCTGATGAGGCAGCAGCCCGGTCCGCCGCTCGAAGCCTTTGGTGGCCCAGCACAGACGGGTTTCGTCGCCCAAGTGCGGCCGGATTTCGAGGAGCACGGCGCGAAAAGCGCTCGAGGGTACCGCAACGAGCACGTCGCGGGCGCCTTTGAGCGCCGTCGATAAAGTCGGCGACGATGCTCGAGGGTCTGCGGAAACCGGGCATCCGGCAGGTAGCGCTCGTTGCGCCGTACGCGCTGCATCGCGTCCATCAACGCGGCATCGCGGCCCCACAGCCGCGTGGGATGGCCGGCTCTCGCACATTGGATCGCGAGCGCCGTTCCCCAGGAGCCGGCGCCGATCACGGTCATCGGGGCTTGGAGTGGGCCTCTGCATCGGTGGGGTCATGTGCCCCTCGCGGCTCGCGGCCCTAGTTGACGAGCGCCGATCCCGGCTGCGGCTGTTCCGACGCCTGCGCGAACAGCGCGTCGAAATTCACCAGCGGGAGCAGGAAGTTCGGGAAGCCGCCCTTGGTGATCAAATCCGAAATCACCTCGCGCGCATAAGGGAATAGCACGCTCGGGCAGAAGCTGCCGATCAGACGCTTCATGTCCTCTTCCGAGGCGCCCGCGATGGTGAACACTCCGGCCTGTTTCACTTCGACCAGATACAGCGTGGCATCGCCCTGCTTGGCCTCGAGCGTGATGGTGAGCAGCACCTCGCGCACGTCCGGTGCGAGCTCGCCCCCCGACGTGTTCATGTTGAGCTGGAACTTCGGCTCCCAGGTCTGGTTGTTGGGCACCCGCGGACCGTTCGGCGATTCGTAGGAGCAGTCCTTCAAATAGACCGTCTGCAGACTCACCTGCACGCCCGCCACCGGCGTTCCGGTCACCTCGTTAGTCACATCGTTCATCAAGCCCCCTGGATTAGTCGATCGAGCTCGCCCGAGCCTTCGAGCGCAAGAAGATCGTCGCAGCCTCCGACGTGCTTCTCGCCAATGAAAATTTGCGGGACGGTGCGCCTGCCCGAACGCGCGATCATTTCTTCGCGCAGTTCGCCGTCCTCCACATCGATTTCCGTGATGGCTAGTCCCTTCTTCTCGAGGAGCGCGCGCGCCCGCGCACAGTACGGACACCAGCCGGTCGCATACACCACGATCGCCGGCTGGCTCACTTGGATTTGGCCTTTCCGCCGTTCGAGCCCTTGATCACCGGCAAGTTGTCCTTGATCCAGGCGTTCAAGCCGCCATCCAGGTTGAACACCTTGGTGAAACCCAGCTTCGAGAGCGTCCGCGCGGCGCCCGCGCCGCTCACGCCCGAGTCGCAGTAGGTGATCACGGTGCGATCCCGCCATTTCTTCAGCGAGTCCGCCTGCGCCTCGAGGTCGGCGACCGGCACGTTGCGTGCATCGCCAATATGGCCGGCCTCGAACGCCGGCCGCAGGCCTGAGGTCGATGATCAATGCCCCCTGATTCATGAGGCGCACCGCCTGCGGGGCGGAGAGCGCCGCGAACTTCTGGATGCGTTCCTTGAGCTCGACGGCGATCACCGCCAGGGCGGCCACTACCGCCCCGCCGGCGAGAAACGCATGATGTCCAATGAACTCTAGCAGTCGCTGCATGCCTGGTGTTTTCAGCAATTTGGGGCGGGCAAGTATAGCAGCGGCCACAAGGCTTGTATGCTTGCGCCCCTCGAGGCCCGGATCCGCCGTGAACCCCAAATTTATCAGACGCTTGCCTCTGCTCGCCGCGCTCGCGATGTGCCTTCACGCGGCGCCGCCGAGCGCGGCCGCCCGCTCTGCGGGCGGGGGCGCCGCGCCCAAGGCCGATGCCGCCCAGGCGAAGGCCAAGCTCGCCGCGGTGCGCGAGCGTATTGCGGACCTGACCGGCCGGCTGGGTGCCGAGCTCAAGCAGCGCGATGCGCTCAGCGCGCGCCTGCGCGAGGCGGATCTCGGCATCACCGAGAAGCGCCGGCGGCTCGAGAGTCTCGATGCGGCGGTTGAGGCCGCCGAGCACAAGCGCAGCGAGCTTCGCGCCGAGCAAAGCCGCACGCGCGAGGCGCTCGACTCCGAGCGGGCCGCGCTCGCGGCCGAGGTGCGCACCGAATACATGCTCGGGCGCAGCGATGAGATGAGGCTTCTGCTGAATCAAACCAATCCGGCCGAGGTCGGCCGGACCTTGACGTACTACGGCTATTTCGCCCGGGCGCGCGCCGCGAAGATCGGCGAGATCGGCGCCCAGGAGTCGCGCCTGCAGGATCTGGTGGCCGGCATCGATCAGCAAACGCTCGAGCTCAAATCGCTGCGCGACGACGCCAGCCGTCAGGTCGCGGATCTCGAGCGGGCGCGGCACGAGCGCGGCGCGGCGTTGACGGCGCTCGCCGAACAGGTGCAAAGCGGGCACGAGGAACTCGCCCGCTTGCAAAGAGAGGAGCAGGCGGTCGAGGCCCTGGTCGCCGACCTCTCGCGCGTGCTTAGGGACTTCCCGGTGGATTCGCACCAGCATGTCGATCGTGAGCTGCGCGGCACGCTGCCGTGGCCGGTCGCCGGCCGCATGACGGTGCGCAACCTCGAGACCCGCACCAACGGCGCGCCTACTGCAGTGCACCTGAATGGCGTGCTGATCGAGACGGCGCGGGGCGCGAAGGTGCGGGCGCCGCTCGCCGGCCGCGTCGTGTACGCCGACTGGCTGCAGGGCATGGGAATGCTGCTCATCATCGCGCACGCAGGAAATTATTTGACGCTGTACGGACACGCCGAGGTTCTCTACAAGTCGGTGGGCGATTCGGTGGCCGCGGGAGACACCGTTGCTGCGATGAGCGACGCCGCCGGTGCGGCGCCGCAGCTCTATTTCGAGATCCGCGAAGGCCGCAAACCCGTCGATCCCAGAGACTGGCTCCGGCGAGCTCCTTGATTGACGCGACTGGCTGGCGGCGGGGGCTCCCCGCACGTATGCTCTCCCGCCGATGAGCATGAAAACGCGGAAAATCGCGACCCTCGCGCTGGGCGTGTCGATCGGCCTCTCGTTCGGATGGGTGGGCTGCCTCGGCGCGGACGAGGCCCGGGCGGCGGATCCGGCGCCCGCGCAGGGCCAGGCGCCCGCGCAGGCCCAGGCGTCGGACCAGCCTTCGTCGCCCGACCAGAATGTGCCCTGGCAGGATGCCCGTCTGCTGGCCGAAGTGCTCGAGCGCGTCGAGCGGGAATATGTCGAGCCCGTCGACGATCATCAATTACTGCAGGCCGCCATCCGCGGCATGGTGTCCTCGCTCGATCCCTACTCCGCGTATCTGGACGGCGACGAGTACGATGACATCAAGATCTCGAGTTCGGGCGAGTACTCCGGTGTCGGCATCGAGGTGTCGATGGAGGACGGTGAGGTCGTGGTGGTCGCACCGCTCGATGGATCGTCGGCCGCCGCCGCGGGGATTCGCTCGGGCGATGTGATCGCGACCATCGACGGTGTGCCGGTCAACACCACCACCTTGGCCGACACCATCGGGCGCATGCGCGGCAAGGAGGGCACCTCCGTCAAGGTGGGAATCCTGCGCGAGGGATCGACCGAGCCGATCATCGTGACGCTCAAAAGGACCCGGGTCGAATTGCACAGCGTCAGCTCCGAGATGGCGGCGCCGGGTTACGGTTACGTCCGCATCGCCGAGTTCAGCGACAACACCGGCGAGGAAATGACGAAGCAGCTCCACGCGTTGCGCGCCAAGAACGGTGCGCCCTTGAAAGGACTGGTGCTCGATCTGCGCAACAATCCGGGCGGAGTGTTGGAGGCCGCCGTCGCCGTGGCGGACGCGTTTCTGAATTCCGGCGTGATCGTGAGCGCCAAGGGGCGCACGGCCGAGTCGAAATTCGAGATGAACGCGACTCCCGGGGATGAGCTCAACGGCGCCCCCATCGTCGTGCTGGTGAACGGCGGCTCGGCGTCCGCGGCGGAAATCGTCGCCGGCGCCCTCAAGGATCATCACCGCGCGACCCTGATGGGACGCACCACCTTCGGCAAGGGATCGGTGCAGACCGTGATGCCCTTGGATCACGGCCGCGCGCTGAAGCTGACGACCTCTCTTTATTACACGCCGTCCGGGGTCTCCATCAATCATCGCGGCATCGCGCCGGACATCGAGACCGAGCGCGATCCGGCCCCGCCCGCGGTGCCGCCACCGGCCGGAGCCCCCCTGCTGGAGCGCGATCCCGAGGTGAAGCGGGCCGTGCAAGAGCTGAAGACGCCGACGGCGGCGGGACACACCGCGGTGTCCGCTCGCGCGCCCGTTGCCACGGCGCCCGCTCGCACGGCGCCCGCTTGCACGGCGCCCGCTTCGGCACGCGACTAGCCGCCCATGCGCAGCACCCGCTCCATCGAAATCCTTTGCCTGGCGCTGGCGGCGCTGGTGCTGGTGTGGTCGGGGGCGCTGATCAAGGAGCCCTGGCCCGTCTCGGGACTGCTGTTGTTGTTTGCGCTCGCCATCGTGCTTTTCCGCGCGCGCAGCTTCTTCCCGGGGCAGAGCCGGACCCGGCTTTCGATCGAGTCCTGGTCCATGGTGGCGTTCATCACGGCGGTGCTGTGGTTCACCGGCCAGAGTGCGAGCCCGCTGTTCAACCTGTACCTCCTGCCCATCATCCTGAGCGCGCTCACCCTGGGAAGATTCGTCACGCTCGTACAGGTGGCGGTCATCGCCCTGTGTCACGTGCTGCTCGCGGCCGCCACTCCGAGCCTGGATGTGGTTTCGCTCGCTTATGCCAGCCGGGCCGTCGGACAGCTCGCGCCGTTCCTGCTGGTCGCCTACCTGACCACCACGCTCTCCGCCGACATCGAGGAGGCGCGCGAGCGCATCGAGAATCTGGCCCAGACCGACTCGTTGACCGGCCTCTTCAACCTGCGCATGTTCAACGAAATCTGGCAGCGCGAGCATGCGGTGGCCGAGCGTGATCGAAGCGTGTACGCGCTCCTGTTGGTCGACATCGACAAGCTCAAGGACATCAACGACACCTTCGGGCACGAGGCGGGCAACAGCGCCATCACGCTGGTGGCCGAGTGCCTGCAGCGGAGCATTCGCGGCACCGACAGCGCCGGGCGCTTCGGCGGCGATGAGTTCGTGGTTTTGCTGCCGGGAGCCTCGCAGGAGGTCGCCGACTCCGTGGTCAAGCGGATCCGCCACAACGTCTACAAGACCACCCTCGATCTGCGTTCTCGCATGATCCGGTGCAGCGTCAGCATCGGCGTGGTCACCTTCCCCAAGGACGGCCGCGACATGCGCGAGCTCATGAGCACCGCCGATCACCGCGTGTATCGCGACAAGGAACTGCGCCGGGGGCCCGGTGCGCAGGCCAACGCGTAGCCTCGGGCTGAGCGAAGCCCATGCCGGGCCTCACGCCTAAAACCGTTTGGAGTTTCCGGGGATTAATGGCAAAGTTAGCGCTGCATCACGCCAAGGCGTGATTAACATATGGTTACCTTCACAACTTGAAGTAACACCCGCAGATTCGACACCGCTTAGGAATGTAATGGGACTTAACGCTCGAGGACCGCGCGCCGCCGTCGCGATGCTGGCCGGAACCCTGCTCACCGCCCTGGCCACGACCGCCGCCGCCAACCCGGCTTTGAGCCCCAAGCTTAAGTCAAGTTCGGTGCTGATCATCGACCCGAGCGATTCCTCGGTGCTCTATTCCCGCAATTCCGATGTCGCGGCGCCCATCGCCTCCATCACCAAGCTGATGACCGCGCTCGTGGTTCTGGATGCCCGCCAGCCCATGGGCGAGCCGCTCGAGATCACCCAGGCCGAGACCGAGCTTCCCAAGACCAATTTTTCCCGCCTGACGGTGGGTACGGTGCTGACCCGCGGCGACATGATGCATCTGGCATTGATGTCCTCCGAGAACCGCGCCGCCCATGCGCTCGGTACGTATTATCCCGGCGGCGTGCCCGCGCTGGTCCGGGCCATGAACGCCAAGGCCCGCGCGCTCGGCATGACCAACGCGCATTTCGACGACCCGACCGGGTTGTCGAGCGAGAACGTCGCAAGCCCCGAGGACTTGTCGAAGCTGGTGATCGCCGCCTCGCGCAACGCGACCATCCGCGAGTACTCCACCGATAAGAGTTATACGGTGCGCGTGCACCGGCACCTGGTGGAATTCCACAACACCGACAACCTGGTGGCCAATCCCACCTGGAACATCATCGTGCAGAAGACGGGCTACATTTCCGAGGCCGGCAAATGCCTGGTGATGGAGGCCGTGATCGAAGGCCGCAATGTCGTGATCGTATTGCTGGATTCCCTGGGCAAGTACACGCGGGTTGCCGATGCCAAGCGCGTCAAGAGTTGGATGGAGTCGCTCACCACGGGGCGCGTGGTGTCGATGCGCTAAGTCGCTCGGCGGGGTCCTCTTCACCGCCCGCTGTCTGTGGCTTGCGCTTCTCGCGCCGGCGGCCTACCCCGCCGATAACTCGCTGTCGATCACGATTTATACCGATGACCTTGCCCTCGTGCAGGAGCGGCGCGACATCGACGTGAAGGGCGGCCGCCAGCGCATCGAGTTCGAGGGCGTTTCCGCCCAAATTCGTCCCGAGACCGTGTCGCTGACCGCCGGTGACGTCTCCATCGTCGAGCAGAACTTCGATTTCGATCTGTTGACCCCCGCGAAGCTCATGGAGAAGGCGGTCGGCCGGGAGGTCACCATCGTGCGCGTCAATCCCGCCACCGGCGCGGAGACGCGCGAGCAGGCCGAGGTGCTCGCCGCCAACGGCGGCGTGGTGCTCAAGATCGGACAGCGCATCGAGGTGTTGCGCGATGACGGATTGCCGGTGCGGGTGATCTTCGACAAGGTGCCCGACAATCTGCGCGCCCGCCCCACGCTGTCGGTGACCATCGACGCCGCCCACGCCGGGACGCGCCCGGCTTCCCTGAGCTATCTCACCCCGGGTCTCGGCTGGAACGCGGACTATGTGGCGCTCTACGATGAGGCGGACGGCAAGATCGACGTTCAGGGCTGGATCACGCTCACCAACTCGAGCGGGACCACTTATGAGAACGCCCAGACTCTGCTGGTGGCCGGCTCACCCCGCCAGGCCGGTCCACCGGGCCAGCAGTTCGGCTCACCCCTCAACGGATGGCGTCCGCCGGGCCGGCGACCCACCCTGGAGCAGGCGGGCACCGAGAGCGGCAGCCGCGAGCGGCTCGGCGATTTCTATCTGTATCCGCTGCCCGAGCGCACCACCATCGCCAACCTGCAGACCAAGCAGGTCGGATTTCTCGATGTCCATGGCGTACCGGCGGAACACGGATACGAGTTCCAGAACCACTGGCTGGGAACCTCCGATCAGCCGCAGAGCGCGAAGAGCACGTACCGATTTTCGACCAGCGCGCACGCGGGCCTCGGGGATCAACTGCCCGCGGGCATCCTGCGTTTCTACATGCGCGACAAACGCGGCGAACCGCAGTTCATCGGCGAGAGCCGCATCGATCATACCCCGATGGGCTCGACGCTCTCGCTCGCCACCGGCGATGCCTTCGACGTGAAGGTGAAGGCGGTGGTCGACAAGCGCACACGCATCGACGAGCGCGACTGGAAGACCGACATGCGATACGAGCTGTCGAACGCGCTGCCGCGGCCGGTGACGGTTACCTTGCGGCAGGACGGTCTGTGGGGCGACTCGCGCATCAGCGCGGAAAGTGAGAAGAGCACCCGGCGCAGCGCCGACACGGCCGAATGGACGGTCAGCGTTCCGGCGAACGGCAGGACCGTGCTGACCGCCAGCTTCGACACCCGGTTTTAGCGCGCCGACCGCTGCCATGGCTGCGCGGCGTCTCCGGTGGCTGCTCGTTTCGTCGGCTGCGTCGATCGCTGGGCTGGTTCTCCCCGCACCGTCCGAATCTCAGAACTCCATCCCCGACGCGCAGACGGACGCGCCGAGCGCGGTCTCCGTGACGCTCTACCGCGATCCCTACCGCGCGTCGGGCTCGATCATGCTCGATCGGCTGAACGGCTTCGCCCTGATCACCGAGACGCGTGCCGTGCACCTCCAGGTGGGAGATCAGCGTCTGCGCTTCGAGGGGGTGGCCGACGGGATCGAGCCCGAGAGCGCGATCCTGACCGGCCTCGAGGACGGCAGCCTCGAGAAGAACCGCGACGCTGCCGTGCTGAGTCCCTCGGCGCTGGTGGCCGCCGCCGTCGGCAAGCCGCTGGTGCTCACGCGCACCAATCCGAGGACCGGGCGGGTCGAGCGTGTGTCGGGCACGGTCGAGTCGGATGCGCAAGGCGGGGTGATTTTCAAGAGCGAGCAGGGCATCGAGGCGCTGCGATGTTCGGGCCTGCCGGAAACGTTGAGCTTCGAGGGCACCGCAGGCCTGCGGCCGCATCCCACGCTGTCGGTCAGGGTTCGATCGCGCCGCGAGCTGAGCGCCACGCTGACCCTCTCGTATCTGGCGCGCGGCTTCGACTGGGCGGCCGATTACACCGCGACGCTCGCCTCGGACGGCCGCTCGATGGATCTCGGCGCTTGGATCACGCTGGCGAACGGCAACGGCACGGGGTTTCCCGACGCGCACACACAGGTGGTGGCCGGCCGCGTGAACCGCGAGAACGGCGAGGTCGAACCCATCGACGTAGGCGGTCCCATCGTCGCGACGTGCTGGCCGCGCGGCTCGACCAGCGACATCCCGATGCAGCTGCAATTCGCCCAGGCGGGGGCGGACGCACTCAAGAAGGGGGGCGTGATGAACTATTCGGCGGTGGCGCCGATGGCGGCTGCTCTGCGAGAGGTGAGCGCTCCGCGAGCGCAGCAAGAGCAGCTCGGGGATCTGAAGCTGTACCGCATTCCGGAGCCGACCACCCTGGGCAGCCGGCAATCGAAGCAGGTTCGGCTCATGGATCGCGCCGCCATCCCCGTCGCGGTGGTGTACGGCCTCGAGCTCGAGGCCTCCGAAAATCCGCATGTGGGCGGGGTCATGCCGGCGTCGCGATACCTGCGGACCACGAACACGGACGCGAATCACCTCGGTATTCCGCTGCCCTCCGGGCATGTCCAGGTATTCGGTTATCGTCAGGGCAGGCGGCTCCTCGAACGGGAAACGAATCTGCGCGATCTCGCGCGCGACGAGGAGGTGGAAATCGATCTGGGGCCGAGCTCCGATGTCCAAGTCGGGGCGACGAGCACCGGACGCCGCCACCGGATCGAGATCTCGAACGCACGGGCGGCGGGGATTGCATTCGAGCTCAAGCTGAGACTTCCGGACGGGATGCGCCTCGCCGACGCCAACCCAGCCCCGGGGACGAAGAACGGCCGTCCGATCTTCACGCTGCATATTCCGGCGCGCTCGGTCGGCGTTGTAAGCTATCGAACCTCGAGCTCGCCGTAGCCGGTGCTCAGCCCGCCGCGCCAGAGCCGTCGGCCGGTGTGGCGGGTTCCGTCTGCTTCAGCGATGCGCCGCTCCGAAATTGACCGAGACGCTCGCGACCCAGGTGCGCGGATCGCCGAGCTGGATGTAGACCTCGTTCGGGAAGTTCGGCGGCACGTCGCCGAAATAAAAGCCGCGCACGGGGTAGCGCTTGTCCAATAGATTGCGGCCGGACAGATAGGCGGACCACCGCGGTGTCTCCCAGCCGATTTTCGCGTGCAGGAGCCCATAGGGTTTCGAGGTCGTGAAATTCGGCGGAAGATCGAAGTAGTAGCCGCCCATGCCGGTGGCGTCGATGCGCGCGAAGGGACCCCCGGACGGACCGCGCGGATCCCGATAGGTGACATTCACCGCTGCCTGCCAGTGCGGCGCATTCGGCAGCTCTCGGGAAACGGGGGCGAGGGTCGCGCCGGTCGAGCCCTGCTGCACGAAATCCTCGAAATGGGTTTGCAGAAGCCCCAAGTCGGCGCCGAGCGTGACCCGGTCGGCCGCGCGCCACTCGAGGTCGCTCTCCAGGCCATAGTTGCGCCCGCTCGCGGCATTGCCGGTGTAGTAGGTGAAAGCGTCGGGGTTCGAGGGATCGCTTTGGAAGCTGGTCTTGACCTGGGCGTCGTGACGGTGGAGATAGAACACATCGGCGTCGACGGTGAGCCGATGATCGTTGAGGTCGGCCTTGTAGCCCGTCTCGAGGTTCACGTCCGTTTCCGGATTGAACGACAGCTGGTCCGGCAACAGGTCCTGGCTCAAGTTGAAGCCGCCCGCCTTGTAGCCCCGCACCACCGTTGCATAGAGCGACTGGCCGGGATCGAGCTTGTAGGTCAGCGACACCTGGCCGCCCCATAGATCGTTGGCCGGGCTCAAGGTCGCGGGCGTCACCGACAGGATCGCCGTCGGCGTCACCGCAGCGTTGGTGTAGCCGATATTGGTGCCGAGGAAGTTGGTGGTCGTCCCGTGATAGCTCGCGCTCCAGCGCTCGCCGCGCAAGCCCGCCGACCAGCGCAGATCGGACGCGAGATCGCCATCGAGCTCGCCGAACAGGGCGACATTGCGCGCCCGATAGCCGCTGTCGATCACGTTATTGCTCTGGTCATCGACGGGGTCCACCGGCAGGCCGAGGGGCTGGTAATCGCTCAAGCTCAAATCGGTGAGACTTTCGTCGAGCACATTTCCGTAGAAACCGGCCAGCCAGCCGAATCCCTGGGTCGATTCGGTGCCGAGGCGCAGCTCGAGCGTTCTCGTCGTGCGGTCGCGGTTCTGAATCTCCGAGGCCTGATAGACGGTGGCCACGGGCGCCCACAGCGCGGGATTCCCCCAATCGCCGTCGTAGCTGTACTTGATGACCGACTTGGCATACGTCGCGATCGCGGTGAGCCCGACTGTGTCGCTCGCGAGGTAATGAGCGCGGACGGAGACGCCCGTCGAGTGCTGCGAGTCGACGCCCGGCTGGTCCGATTCGGTGTTGCGCGAATTGTCGATCGCATAGGCATCGTAGCCGTTGTCGATGTTCACCTGCATCGCGGTCAGCTCGATGCGCAGGCGATCCGACGGCGTATAGGCCCACTTGGCGCGGTAGGTGTACTCGTCCTGCCGGTTGGTATCGTCCCGGTTCAAATACAGATCGTGATAGTAGCCGTTGCTGTAATACCGCTGCACCGCCAACCGGAATCCCGAATCGAGCGATTCGACCGGGCCCGAAATCACGGCGCCTTGAGAATTCGTCGCGTAATCTCCCGCGTCCAGATCGACGCGGCCGTAGAGAGCGTCGGTGGGCTCGGCGCTCTTCAGGTAGATCAGTCCTCCGAGCGCGTTCGCCCCATAGCGGGTGGGTTGCGGCCCGCGCATGACGTTGACTTGATCGATGTCGTACAAGGTGCCCGCCGTGCCCAGGCCGCTGAAATCGATGTCATCGATCAAGAAGCCCACCGAAGGGTTGGGGGCTCCCTGGTACTGCTCCAATTCGCCGATTCCTCGCAGCTGGAAGTAGCGCGGCAAGGAGGTATCGCCGGCCCAGTTGAGATTCGGAATCAGGCCGAGCACGTCCTCGAGATTGGCGCGGCCCGCGTCGCGCAGTGTCTGCTCCGACAGGACCGTGACGCTCGCCGGTACCTCGGTGGCCGGCATGCTGCGAAGCGTCGCGGTGACCACGATCTCCTGCAGCTCCGGGGAATCGGCCACCGCGGCCGCGGCCGGCGCAACGGCCGATGCCGACAGGGCACCGACGGCGATGATGGCGGGAAGATTGAGACGTGCGACCGTCGAGTGGCTAACCATGCTCCCTCCGCCGGTATTAACCGGATCAGGTTCAATGGGTTCGCCGGTGCGCGTCCCACAACGGACGCAGCCAACGTCTCAGGCCCTCCAGGCCACCCCAGCTTGTTTCAGACCATGACTGTAAGCGATCGCGGCGCGGATTGCCCGCGCCTTTTTCAGTGCCCGGCGATCTTGAGGACCGCGCCGATCAATCCGCCGACGAGCAGGGCGAGTATGGGCAGCACGGTGAGCCCGTAGCCCAAACTCCGCTTGGCGGGATCCTTGACGTAAGCGGCGGCATACACCTGTCGTCCGATCAGGTAGACCACCCCGAGACCCGCCGCCCAGAGCGGATTGAAATAGCGGCTGAAGAGATAGAGGGAGGGCAGGAACACCACGATGGATTCGAGCGTGTTTTGCTGAACGCGGAAGGAGCGCTCGAATTGGTCGTTGCCCGTGATCGCGGGCGCCTTGACGCCGAAGCGCTCCCGCGCGCGGCCCACTTGGATGCCGAAATACACGAACTGCAGAAGTGCGAGCGCAGTCACGATATCGACATATGCCATGGAATTTCCCCCTCGTTGTTGAATTCTAGCACTGCGCGATCGCTTGCTTTCCGGCAAGCTGACGGCCTTCCTGAAGATCACACGAGGCACCCGATCGCGATGAGCTCTCCCCGCAAGCTTACCCGTTCCGGAACCCGGGGCTACGCGCATTTGGTCGAGGTCGCCGTGCCGGTGGCGCGGTTGTGGCGGGCATTGACCGATCCGGCGTTGGTGCGCATCTGGTCGGGCCAGGAAGCCGAGATCGACCCGCGCGAAGGCGGCCTGTACCGCATCGGGAAGCGCGGCGCGGGCGGACGCGAGGCGCACATCGACGTGTTCGAGGTGAACCGCCGGCTCCGTTTGATCTACCTGAGCGGTCCGGATACACCGGCCAGCGACTCCGCGGTGGTCGACGATTTCTTGCTCGACGTGCGCAAGTCCGAGGGCATGACCTCCCTCCGATTATTGGGCTCCGGCATTCCCGAATCCCCGACCTGGGACGCCTCTTACGTGAAGATGCGGCTCGGCTGGGAGCGGTTCATGGCGCGGATCAAGGTCACCCTGGAAAGCCCGCCCAAGCCCAAGCCGGTGAAGAAGCCGGAACCCCCCAAGGATCGGGGCCTGCCGGGATTGGATTACTAGCCCGGGACCCGGGGCACCTTGAATTCTCCCAGGCCGACGGCATAGTGCGGCAATGGAGGCCACATGATCGGATTTCTCCTTCGTGCAGCCATTGTCGCCCTGGGCCTCTGGCTGGCGACTCTATGGGTGGGTGGCGTGCGCATCGACAGTCCGACCACGCTGGTGCTCGCCGGCATCCTGCTCGGCATCGTCAACTCGGTCATCCGCCCGATCGCCATCGTGCTGACGCTGCCCATGACCCTGGTCACGCTCGGCCTGTTCTTGCTGGTGATCAACGCCGGCATGGTCGCGCTGGTTGCGTGGATGCTGCCGGGGATGCACCTGGCGGGATTTGGATCCGCGTTCTGGACCTCGGTGATCGTCAGCCTGACGAGCATGGTGGGATCCTGGTTCATCGGCTCGAAGGGCCGGTTCGAGGTGATCGTCAAGCGCCGGTAGGCCGGGATGGCTCCGCGCTCATTCGACGTTCCCCATGAGCCGCTTCACCGGCCGGCTCAATATCAACAGCACGGCGCCGAGACCCACCGCGAAGTACACGATGTGCAGATACTGTCCCGGCATTGCCGCGACGTTGTTCGCATCGAATTCTCCGGCGATCAATCCGGCCGCGAGATTGCCGAGGGACAGCGACAGGAACCACATGCCCATCATCTGCCCGACCAGGCGCTGCGGCGACAGCTTCGTCACATAGCTCAAGCCCACCGGGCTCAGGCACAGCTCGCCGAAGGTATGCAGCAGGTAGGTGAGGATCAGCCAGTAAGGCAGCACCTTCGATCCGTGCGCGACCACCGAGGCCGCGGCGACCATCACCAGAAACCCCGATCCCATCAGGATCACGCCGATGGCGAACTTCGCGGGCGCGGACGGATTCAAATTGCGCCTGGCGAGCGCGACCCAGACCCAGGCCACGAGCGGCGCGAAAATGATCACGAACGCCGGATTGAGCGACTGGAACCAACCGGTGGGCACCACGAAATGCCCCCCGATTTGCCGGTCCGTGTAGCGCTCCGCGAACAGGTTGAGGGACGAGCCCGCCTGTTCGTAGCCCGACCAGAACAGCGCGCTGCCGAGGAACAGCACGACGATGACGAGCGCGCGCCGCCGCTCCTCGGCCGATAAGCCGGCGGCCAGGAAAACGTAGGCGAAAAAAGCGGCCGCCGTGCCGGCAATCAGCAGCGTCGAGGCATGCGCTAGCCGCAGCGGATCGACGTCGATCCAACCGAGCGTGCACGCGGCGAGCGCGAGCGAGGCTGCCCCGAGCCCTATCCAGAGCTGCAGCCAGGGCTTGCCGCTGCCCCCCGAGGCGGCCGCCGGAGGCGGCGCCCGGCCCGCATCGCCGAGATGGTGCTGGGTGAAGTGATACTGGACGAGCCCCAGCGCCATGAACAGGCCGGCCACGCCGAAGCCGGCGCGCGGACCGATCAGCTCCTGAGCCTCGCCCGTGACGAACGGGCCCAGAGTCGCACCCAGGTTGATGCCCATGTAGAACACCGTGAATCCCGCATCGAGCCGCGCGCCGCCCTCGGGGTATAGATCGGCCACCATGGCGCTCACGTTGGGTTTCAGCAATCCGACGCCGAGCACGATCACGAACAGGCCCAGGTAGAACGCATGCAGGCTCCAGGAGGCCGCCAGGATGGCATTGCCCAGCGCGATGCCGATGCCTCCGAAGAGCACGGCGCGCCGTGCGCCGATGAGCCGATCGGCGATCCAGCCGCCGGGCAGCGCGGCGAGATAAACGCCCGCCGTGTACAAGCCGTAGATCGCCGTCGCGGTCTTGTCGTCGATGCCGAATCCACCGTGCGCAACGGCGGAGACCAGGAACAGCACCAGCACGGCACGCATGCCGTAGTAGGTGAACCGCTCCCACATCTCGGTGAAGAACAGGGTGGCGAGACCGCGGGGATGCCCCAGGAAGGTGGCGTTCACGGGCTCATCAGGTTCCGGCCTCATCAAGCTCCGGCCTGGCGCTCGGCGTCTTCCCGGGCGCGCTCGGCGATCTTGTCCTTCAGCAGCAGCCCCGCCATCAGGATCCCGATCTCGTATAGAAGAACCATCGGCACCGCCATGGCGCTCTGCGAGACCGCATCGGGGGGCGTGACGAAGGCGGCGAAGATGAACAGCCCCAGGATCACGAAGCCGCGATTTTTCCTCAGTGTTTTGATGCTGACGAAGCCGGTCCACACCACCAGCACCGTTGCGACCGGGACCTCGAACGCTGCGCCGAATGCGAGCAGCATGACCATGATGAAGTCCAGGTAGGCGCCCATGTCGGTCATCATCTGTACGCCGGTCGGCGTGGTGGCGATGAAAAAGCTCAGCATCACCGGGATCACCACGTAGTACGCGAATGCGGCGCCCAGGTAGAACAAGAGGATGCTGGAGACCAACAGCGGCACCGCCAGCTTCTTCTCGTGTCGATAGAGGCCCGGAGCAACGAACGCCCACGCCTGGTACAGCACGAAAGGCATCGCGAGGCCGATCGCGAGCACCAGGGCGAGCTTGAACGGCACGGTGAACGGTGCGACGACGCTCGTCGCGATCAAAGTCGCGCCGGCAGGAAGCTTTTTCTTCAAGGGATCGGCGACGAACGTGAACAGCTGGTTCATGTACATCGCACAGGGAATGAAGCAGATGCCGACCGCCAGCATGGCCTTGAGCAGCCGGTCGCGCAGCTCCAGCAGATGGGAAATCAGCGTACCTTCGGCGAGCCCGCCGGGTTCGCCTTGCGGCTCACTCATTGGTTGACGGTATGCGGAAGATCAGCGGCGTGCGCAGCGGCGGGCACCGTGGCAGGCGCAGTGCGCCTCGGGCCGCGGGCGCTGGCTCGGGCGCCGCAGCGTGCCTGGCGGGTGCATCGCGGCCGCCGTGGTCGCGTGCCCATCCGGCAAGGGCCGGGGTACCGGCGTGGTGGCGGCTTCCACCGCGGCGGGCTCGCCCGCGGGTATCGCGGCCGCAATCGCGGGCTGCGGCATGGGAAAGGTCGGCGCTGATGCGGGCGCCACGAGCGCGGGCTGATCAGGCTTGAGGGGCGGCTTCAGTTGCTGCTTGAGCAACTCCTCGGCATTCACTTCGCGCTCGAGCTGATCGCTCAGCTGGCGCGCCATCACGCGAGCGCGGCCCATCCAGTTGCCCACCTGACGGGCGACCTTCGGCAGGCGCTCAGGACCGAGCACCACCAGGGCGATGGCCGAGGTGAGCAAAATCTCGGAGAACCCGAAATCCAGCATGCAAAATCAGGCGTTCGTCTTGGGCGGAACTTTGACCTCGGCCTCATGGGCCGCGGCCGCTCCGAAGTCGGCGTCCTTCTCCTGCTTGAGCTGTTTCAGCCGTTCTTCCGATTCGCCTTCGTTCATGGCGGTCTTGAAGCCCTTCACGGCAGCGCCTAAATCCGAACCGATCGAACGCAGCCGCTTGGTGCCGAAAATCACCAGGGCGATCGCGAGGATGACCAGTAGCATCTTTGAGTCGAACATCTCGATTCTCCAAATCCGCGGCAGACAATCATACGCCAAGAAAGATTATGACATTTGACAGCGCCGACCCGCTGCGTGTTCGGTCGCATTTAGCCGGCGATTTTCAACTCTCCAACCAAAGGGTTACGGGCCCGTCGTTGGTCAGAGACACCTGCATGTTCGCCCCGAATATCCCGCTCTCGACCGGCGAGTGGCGGCCTCTTGCGGCCTCCAACAGCCAGGCGAAGAGGCGCCTGCCCTGATCGGGAGGCGCGGCCGTCGAAAATCCCGGCCGCAGCCCGTGATGCGTGTCGGCCGCCAGCGTGAACTGCGGCACCAGCAGTAAATCGCCCCCAATCTGTTGCAAACTCAAGTTCATCTTGTCGGCATCGTCGGGGAAAATCCGGTATTTGAGCAGTCTATCGAGCAACCGGCCCGCCGCCGCCTCGTCATCGGCGGGCCGAACGCCGATCAGCGCCAGCATGCCTCGACCGATGGATGCCCACGACGCCGCCATCAATTTCCACTCGCGCCTGCCGAAACCCGCTGAATCAGGGCAATCATCTCCCTATTACCCTACAAACTGACCGAACTTGATCATGAGAAAATGCCACTTTTCGCATCCGATCACGCCCCAAAATTCATGAGCAGGAGCCGGGAATAGCAAAAAGGCACCGCGGTGGACCACCGGCCCAAAAAGATGGCCTATTTTCGCCACAAAGTGGGTGTAAACAACACCAAAATCGTGAATACCTCCAGCCGTCCGAGCAGCATGGCGGCCGAGCACACCCAGGTCTGGAAATTGTTCAACACGCCGTAATTGCTGCCGGGGCCGACGAGACCCAAGCCGGGGCCCGCATTATTGATGCAGGCAATGATGGACGAAAACGAGGTCATGAAATCCAGGCCGCTGCCCAGCTGGAAGAACACCAGGGTGACGATGCTCATGAAGTACAGGAACACGAAGGCCAGCACCGCGAACACCACCCGATTGGCGATCACGGTTCCGCCCACTTTCAGCGGCCGCACCATGTTCGGGTGGACCAGCTGGTTCAGCTCGCGATTCGCCTGTTTGGCGAGAACCAGCGTGCGGATCATCTTGATGCCGCCGCCGGTGGATCCCGAGCTCGCGACGAGGCAGCTCAGGAACATCATCCACATGGGCGCAAAGATCGGCCAGTGCGAATAATCGTCGGTGTGCAATCCCGAGTCGGTGGCGATGGAGATGACGTTGAAGGTGGCGTGGCGCAGCGCGGTCGGAAAATCCTGGTAGGTATCCTTCACGCAAAGGAATATCGCGATCCCGACGCAGCTCACGGCGAGTACGCCGAAAATCGCCTTCGCCTCCGCATCACGGAAGTACGCGCGCACGCCGCGCTGGCTCCAGGCCAGAAAGTGAGTCGCGAAATTCAGCGCCGCGAGGACCTGAAACACGATCAGAACCAGCTCGATGCCCATGGAATTGAAGTGCCCGATGCTGGCGTCGTAGGTCGAGAATCCGCCGAGCGACAGTGCCGAAAATCCGTGGCAGACAGCGTCGAACCAGTTCATTCCGGCGCTCTTCAGGCACAGGATGCACGCGACCGTGAGCCCGGCGTACACCGCCCATAGAAGCTTCGCCGTCTGCTCGATCCTCGGGGTGAGCTTGGAGTCCTTCATGGGCCCCGGCATCTCGGCGCGGTAGATCTGCATGCCGCCGATGCCGAGGAGCGGCAGCACGGCGACGGCGAGCACGATGATTCCCATGCCGCCGAGCCAGCTCAACAGGTGGCGCCACAAATTGATCGACCGGGGCAGGAACTCCAGCCCGGACAGCACCGTGCCCCCGGTGGTGGTGAGGCCGGACGCCGCTTCGAAGTAGGCCTGGGTGAAGTTGATCGGCAGGTAATGCCAGAGGGGCATGCCCGCGACGGCCGGCAGCGCGACCCAGGTGAGCGCCACCAGCGTCAGCCCGTCGCGGGTCTTGAGCTCGCGCTTGAAGCGGCGCGTCGCCAGCCACAAGAGCGCCCCGAGCGCGAAGGTCGCGAGCCCCGATTCGAGAAACGACCAGAGCGCCGGATCGAACTGCCAGATCGCCATGATCAGCGGAATCAGCATGGTCACGGCGAACGCCATCAGCACCATGGCGAACACGTGCGCGACCGGCAGCAGGATCGACTTCACAGGAACGACGCTGAGCCTTGGAAGAGTTTTTCTACCGCGTCCATGTGGCGGCGGTCCGTCAGAAACAGGATCAGGTGATCGTCGGGCTGCACGGTGGTGTCGTGGTGCGCGATGATGACGTCCTCGCCGCGCACCACCGCCCCGAGGGTGGTCCCCTGCGGCAGCGTGATGTCCTCGATGCGGCGCCCCACCACCTTGGAGCTGTTCTCATCGCCGTGCACGATCACCTCGATCGCCTCCGCCGCTCCGCGACGCAGCGAGTGCACCCGCACCACGTCGCCGCGGCGCACGTGCGCGAGCAGCGAGCCGATGGTGACGGTCTGCGGCGAGATGGCGATGTCGATCGAGCCGCTCTCGATGAGCTCGGCGTACGACGGCTTGTTGATGAGCGCCATCACCTTGTGGGCGCCGAGCCGCTTCGCGAGCATGGCGGACAGGATGTTCGCCTCCTCGGAGTTGGTGAGCGCCGCGAAAACGTCCGCGCTGTCGATGTTCTCCTCGAGCAGCAGCTCCTCGTCGGCCGCATCGCCGTGCAGAACCGTGGTGCGGTTCAAAAGCTCCGAGACACGCCGCGCGCGTTTGCTGTCGCGTTCGATGAGCTTGACCTGATTCTTGTCCTCGAGCTCGCTCGCGAGCCGGAAACCGATGTTGCCGCCGCCGGCGATCACGACCCGCCGCGCCGGCGCTTCCTCGCGCCGCATCTCGTTCATCACCATGCGGATGTCCTTGCGCGCGGCGAGGAAGAACAGCTCGTCGCCGTCCTCGATGACGGTGGTGCCCTCGGGCTGGATGCTCTTTCCCGCCCGATAGATGGCGGCGACCCGCGCGTCGGCGGTGGGGATGTGCTCGCGCAGCGTGCGCAGCGCCTGGCCGACGAGCGGCCCTCCCTGAAGTGCGCGGATGCCGACCAGCCTCACCCGGCCGTCCGCGAAATCCAGCACCTGCAGCGCGCCGGGGTAGCGGATGAGGCGCGCCACGTACTCCGTGACCAGTTGCTCGGGGCTGATCCAGAACGTCCACCGCGACCGCGTTCTCGCCGAACAGCGCTTCGCGCTCCGTGAACGCCGCCGATCGGACCCGTGCGATCTTCTTCGGCGTGCGGTACAGCGTCCAGGCGATGTGGCAGGCCAACATGTTGACCTCGTCCGAGTTGGTCAGCGCGACCAGGATGTCGGTGCGCGCGATGCCCGCCGCCTCCAGAATCCGCGGACTCGCCGCATTGCCGCTGACCGTGCGAATATCGAGCCGATCCTGCAGGTCCCGCAAGATCTCCTCGTTCGTGTCGACGATGGTGACTTCGTTCGCCTGTTCCCGGGACAGGTGATACGCCGCCGTTCGACCGACCTGTCCGGCGCCCAAGATGATGATTTTCACAGCGGCGGTAGTTTACACGACCTCGAGATTCGCATAGGAAAGCATCAGCCACTTCGTGCCCTGGCTCTCGAAATTCACCTGGATGCGCGCCTGCGGGCCGTTGCCCTCGAAGTTGAGCACCACGCCCTCGCCGAACTTGGAGTGGCGCACCCGGCTTCCCAATCGCATGGAGGACGCCGGCGTCTCGTCGAGCGTCGCCGATCGCTTGACGAAAATCGGCCGGGACACCTGCAGGCGCGGGCGGATCTCCTCGATCAGCTCCGGCGGCAGCTCTTGAATGAATCTCGAGGGCTGGCCGTACTGATCGACCCCGTAGAGGCGGCGCTGCTCGGCGTAGGTGATGTACAGCTGCCGCATGGCGCGCGTCGTCCCGACGTAGGCGAGGCGCCGCTCCTCTTCGAGCGCGGCCATGTCGGCGGCCGAGCGCTGATGGGGAAACAGGCCCTCCTCCATCCCGGCCAGAAAAACCACCGGAAACTCCAGCCCTTTTGCCGAATGCAGCGTCATCATCTGAACGCAGTCCGAATAGGCGTCCGCCTGCCCTTCGCCCGATTCGAGCACGGCGTGCGCCAGGAACGACTCGAGCGGCTGCATGTCGGTCTCCCCGTCGGGCGAGAACCCGCGGGCCGCGCTCACGAGCTCCTGGAGGTTCTCCACCCGGGCCTCGCCGCGCTCGCCCTTCTCCTTCTTGTAATGCTCGATGAGGCCGCTCGACTGCACCACGTGATCCACCTGGTCGTGAAGCTCCAGACCGCGGATTTCCCCGGCCAGCTTTTCCACCGCCGCGAGGAAGCCGTTGAGCGCCAGGGCCCCGCGCTGCGCGAGCCCGGACCCGGCGCAGATCCCCGCGGCGCTCCACAGCGAGGTGCCGTTCTCGCGTGCGATTTCGCGGATCGCATCGAGCGTCTTCGCGCCGATGCCGCGGGTCGGCAGGTTCACGACCCGTTCGAACGAGGTGTCGTCCGCACGGCTCGAGACCAGGCGCAGATACGCGAGCGCGTCCTTGATCTCGGCGCGCTCGAAGAACCGCAGTCCCCCATACACCCGATACGGCATGCGCGCATTCAAGAACGCCTCTTCGAACACGCGTGATTGCGCATTGGAGCGGTACAACACCGCGACCTCGCTGCGCAGACCCCCGTGCTCGACCCAATCGCGAATGCGATTCACCACGAAGTCCGCCTCGTCGCGCTCGTTGAAGGCGGCATAGAGCTTGACGCGCTCGCCATCCGCGCCGCTCGTCCAGAGCGTCTTGCCGAGCCGGCCGGAATTGTTCTTGATGAGGGCATTGGCCGCTTTCAGGATGGTGCCGGTGGAGCGGTAGTTCTGCTCCAGCTTGTACAACGCCGCCTGCGGATAGTCGCGGCGGAACTGGTGCAGATTCTCCACGCGCGCGCCGCGCCACCGGTAGATCGATTGGTCGTCGTCGCCCACCGCGAACAGCTGTCCCTGCGGGCCCGCGAGCAGCGTCAACCACCGATACTGGATGGCATTGGTGTCCTGGAATTCGTCGACCAGAACATGGCGGAAGCGGGTGCGGTAATGCTGCAGCAGGGCGGGATTGTCGCGCCACATCTCGAACGCGCGCAGCAGCAGCTCTGCGAAATCCACGACACCGGCGCGCTGACAGGCCTCTTCGTAGGCCTGATAGATCCTGATCAATTGGCGCCGGGTCGGATCGCCGTCATCCTTGATGTGCTTCGGCCGCACGCCTTCGTCTTTCTGCGCGTTGATGAACCACAGAATCTCGCGCGGCACCCAGCGGGTCTCGTCCAGATCGAGCGCCTTCAAGACCTTGCGCAGGAGCCGCGCCTGATCCTCGGAATCGAGGATCTGGAAGCTCTGCGGCAGGCCGGCCTCGCGCCAATGCTGGCGCAGCAACCGATGGGCGAGACCGTGGAAGGTGCCGATCCACAGCCCGCCGCCCGGAAACCCCAGCAAAGTTTCGATGCGCCGGCGCATTTCCGCCGCGGCCTTGTTGGTGAACGTGACCGCGAGGATGCTGTGGGGCGATGCGCCCTCCACTTGGATCAGCCAGGCGACCCGGTGCACCAGCACCCGGGTCTTGCCGCTGCCGGCGCCCGCGAGCACGAGCGCGGAGCCCTGCGGCGAGGCCACCGCCTGCCGCTGCGCGTCATTCAAGCCGTCGAGTAAGTGCGATACGTCCATGGGGGCGCGGATTGTACTGTAGGCGCCGAAGACCTGGCGAGGCGGGTGGCCGGCGCTACCGCGGTCCTGGCCGCCCGGACTCGCTGCCCGACTCCTCGGCAAACTCGATCAGCGCGAGCACGAGCGACAGCACCACGGGGCCGACGATGATGCCGATCGCGCCGAAAGCGGGAATGCCGCCCAAGACCCCCACGAAGATGGCCAGCGCCGAAATGCGCGCACGGCCCGAGATCAACACCGGCCGCAGCACGCTCTCGAGTCCGGAGGTCATGAGTCCCCAAGCCAGCATGAAGATCGCAAAACCCCAGCGGCCCTGGTACATGAGCCAGCCCACCGCTGGAACCCATACGAAAGCGGCTCCGCCCATCGGGAGCATGGCGAGCAGCGCGACCACCACGCCGAGCACCACCGGGGAGGGGAGCCCCGCAATGGCGATGCCGATGCCGATGAGCACGCCTTGGATCAAGGCCGTGAGCGTCGTGCCGAGAACGATGGCGCGTGCCACGCCCGAGATCTGCCGAAACAGCCGATCCTTGCGATGCTCATCGAGCGGAATCAGGCGCCGTGCGCGCTCGCACATCGCGTCGCCGTCGCGCAGAAAGAAGAACAGCAGCACCAGCATGATCGAGAATCCGATGACGGAGCCGAGGGCGCCCAGGAAGAACGAGCCCGAGAGCCCGGCGGCGCGCTGCAGGAGGTCCTGCGTCGCCGAGAGCACCCAGCTGCGGACCTGGTCGGCGGAGATCGTGGTATGCGCCTGAAGCCAGGTGTTCGCGCGGGCGATGATCGGAAACTGCTGCAGGTCCGAGAAGCTCTTGATATCGAGCTCGCGCGCCCGCTGCTGGATGGTGCGGATCAAGCCCGATACTTCCGCGACGAACGCGATCGACAGCGCCGAGAGGGGCAGCAGGATGACGATGGGCGTCAGCACGGTGAGAACGCCGGCCGCGCGTCCCTTGCCGCGCAGGTGCCGTCGGAATCGCAGATTGACCGGATACAGCAGAAAGGCGAGGAACACCGCCCAGCTCAGCGCGTTGAAGAAGGGCGTGAATATCCGCCACAGCGCGTAGCCCAGAACCGCGGCCACCACCAGGGAAAATACGCGCGAATAAAAAGCGGATCGGTACACGGTGCCATCCTACCATCGCTACAACGGGTGAAGACTCGTGTAGCATAACCGCCGCTCAAAGGAGGCGGGATGTCTCGTATCATCGTCAACGATAAAGCGCTCGATGTCGACGCATCGGCCGACACGCCGCTCCTCTGGGTGCTGCGCGATCACCTGGCCATGACCGGCACGAAGTACGGCTGCGGCATGGCGCTGTGCGGCGCCTGCACCGTCCACGTCGATGGCGTCGCCGTGCGCTCCTGCGTGCTGCCCCTCGGAGCGCTCGAGGGCAAGCGCATCACCACCATCGAGGGGCTGTCGATCGACCGCCGTCACGCCGTGCAGCGCGCTTGGATCGAGCTGGACGTCCCGCAATGCGGATATTGTCAGTCGGGACAGATCATGTCGGCGGCCGCCCTGCTCAAGGACCATCCGCGGCCGAGCGACGACGAGATCGATGCGGCGATGGCGGGCAACATCTGCCGCTGCGGAACCTACCCGCGGATCCGCAAGGCCATCCACCGCGCGGCCGAGCTGTTGACGCAGGATCAGCCTCCTTGAGAGATCCGGGCAGACGCGAATTTTGCCGCGGCACCGCCTTTGCCGGCGGCGGCCTCGTGCTCGCGATGGCGCTGCCGGCATTCACGGGGCGCGCGCGATCGAGAGCGGCAGCCTCGCGCGCCGCGCCCGCAATGTTGAACGCGTGGCTCAAGATCGGTACGGACGATTCCATCACCGTGCTGGTGGATCGATCGGAGATGGGTCAGGGCGTGTACACCGCGTTGCCCATGCTGCTCGCCGAGGAGCTCGAGATCGATCTGGCGCGCATCGAAGTGGTCGCGGCGCCGGTGGGCGACGCCTATGTCAATCCATTGAACGGCGGGCAGGTCACCGGGACCAGCAACAGCATTCAAGATGCCTGGGAGAAGCTGCGCACCGCGGGCGCGCAGGCGCGCCTCATGCTGATTACCGCGGCCGCCAGGAGGTGGCGTGTGGACCCGGCCGAATGCAAAGCCGCGAACGGCCGCGTCACCAATGCGCGCGGAGCTTCTTTGCGCTACGGCGAGCTCGCCGACGCCGCGTCGAAGCTTCCGGTGCCGAAGGATGTGCAGCTCAAGCCCGCCGCGCAATTTCGGCTGATCGGCAAGCCTCAGGCGCGCCTCGATACGCCCGCCAAGGTCGACGGCACGGCGCAGTTCGGATTGGACGTGAAGCTGCCGGGCATGTTGTACGCGGTGATCGCCCTCTCTCCGACTCTCGGCGGCAAGGCGGCCGCCGTGGATTCGACCGCGGCCGAAGCGATGCCGGGCGTGCGGCGGGTGATGTTCACGTCGAGCGGCGTGGTGGTCGTGGCCGACCACTTCTGGCAGGCATTGAAGGCGCGCGGCGCACTCAAGATCAACTGGGATCCGGGGCCGAACGCGCATCTGGACAATGCGGCCTTCTGGGCGTCGCTCGATCACGCGGCCGCCACCGTGCCGGCCCTTTCGGCCAAGATGACGCGCGGTGACACGGCGCACGCACTGAAGGATGCCGCAAAGACGCTCAGCGCTGTTTACGAGCTGCCGCTGCTCGCGCACGCGACCATGGAGCCGATGAATTGCACGGCCGACGTGCGCGCGGATCGCTGCGAGCTGTATGTGGGCACCCAGGTGCAACAAGGCGCGCAGGCCGCGGCGGCGGATGCCGCGGGCCTGAAAGCGGAACAGGTCACCGTCTACACCACGCTTCTGGGCGGCGGATTCGGCCGCCGCCTGGAGGTGGATTTCATTCCGGCCGCCGTCGAGGCGTCGAAGGCGCTCGGCGTGCCGGTGAAGCTCGTCTGGACGCGCGAAGACGACATGAGCCACGATTTCTTCCGTCCGCCGGCCCGTGAAGAAGTCAGCGCCGGCGTGGATGCGCACGGCAAACTCGTCGCCTTCGGCCTGCACATCACCACCCCGTCGGTCACCGCCCGCGCGTCGCCCTCGACGCTGGCGACCGATCCCTTCGATTCGGTGATCGAGTACGCGCAAAATTTCCCCTATGCGGTGGCGAACTATCATTTGAGCTTTTCGCGTCAGGAGATCGGCATCGACGTGGGCTATCTGCGCTCGGTCAGCCACGCACCGAATTGCTTCGCCATCGAATGCTTCCTGGATGAGCTGGCGGCGGCGCTGTCCAAGGATCCGCTCGAGCTGCGTTTGGGGCTGCTCGCCGGCAAGCCGCGGCACATCGCGGTGCTTCAGGAGGCCGCGCGGCGGTCGGGCTGGGGGCGACCTCCCCCGGGACGCTTCCACGGTGTCGCGTTCATGGAGGGATATACCTCGCACATCGCGCAGGTGGCGGAAGTCTCCGTGGCCGGGGGCGCTGTCAAGGTGCACAAGATCACGTGCGTGATCGACTGCGGCCAGATGGTCAATCCGCGCATCGTGGAGTCGCAGAT
Organism: uncultured Gammaproteobacteria bacterium; assembly: GCA_963748995.1. GTDB lineage: Bacteria > Pseudomonadota > Gammaproteobacteria > Steroidobacterales > Steroidobacteraceae > Bog-1198. The sequence goes on from CAVVKU010000020.1 coordinate 56,142, forward strand.
CGAGAGTGGCATCGTGTACGGCCTCTCGGCCGCGCTCTGGGGCGACATCACGCTCAACTCGGGCCAGGTTCGCGAGACCAACTTCAATACCTACCGGGTGCTGCGCTCGAACGAGATGCCCGAGCTCGACGTGCATCTGATGGCGAGCGACGCGGCCCCCGGCGGGATCGGCGAGGTCGCCGTGCCGCCGGTGGCTCCCGCGGTGTGCAATGCGCTGTTCGCCGCGACCGGAAAGCGGCTGCGGCGGCTGCCTATCGCAGGTCAATCACTCGCCTGAGTCCTGCGGTAAAAATATTTTAAATTCAATGATTTGCGATGGTTCACTGCTTCGGGTCAGAATCATCTGACATGACCTGACGCGCCTTGCCCGCACGCATGATCCATGCGTCGCCGTAGCATCCCGCCGACCGACCGTAACTCGCGAAGGCATGCGTATGAGCAAGTGGCACCGCCGTGAATTTCTCAAGTCGGCAGGCAGTGCCGCAACCGTGGCCCTGTTTCCGCCCTCCATCCGTAAAGCGCTCGCCGTGCAGGCGGCCGTGCAAACGGGAACCATCCAGGACGCGAAGCACGTGGTGATCTTCATGCAGGAGAACCGCTCGTTCGACCACTATTTCGGCACGTTGCGCGGCGTGCGGGGGTTTGGCGACCCGGTTCCCATCCCGCTCCCCGACGGCCAGAACGTCTGGTACCAGTCGAACGGCAGCAGCGTGGTTCCGCCTTTCCATCTGAATCCCGCCGTCTCGAGCGCGCTGTTGGTCGATGAGACCCCCCACACCTTTCCCGACATCCAGGCCGCCTGGAGTCAGGGAATGTTCGGCCAGTGGCCGCTGTACAAGACCAATGACTCCATGGGGTACTACCAGCGCGCGGACATCCCCTATCAATTCGCGCTCGCCGAAGCGTTCACCATCTGCGATGCCTATCATTGCTCGGTGTTGGCGGGCACGGACCCGAATCGCATCGCGTTTTTCGGCGGCTCCAATTTCAGTCCGACGCTGCTGGCCGAGGGCATCAATTGCACGGAAGCCGATGCCGAAGTGGCCAACGTTCGCTGCAGCGTCGGGGGCAAGATGCCGACTCCCGGGTACACCTACACCTACTCAGGCACGCCGTTCACCTGGGAGACCGTGCCCGAGACGCTGCAAGCCGCCGGAATCACCTGGCGCTTCTACCAGGATCCCAACAACAACTCCGGCGGCTCGTTCAATGGCTGCCTGGCGTTCGAGAATTTCCGCAAGGCCACGGTCGAGACCGGCGGCCCGCTGTATGAAAATGCCATGACCCTGCACACGATCGCGGAGCTGAAGAGCGACGTGCTCAACGGCACGCTGCCGCAGGTCTCGTGGATCATCCCGCCGATGTCATCGAGCGAGCATCCGTCCTACTGCAGCCCGGACGCCGGCGCCGATTACGTCGCGCAGATCCTCGAGGCGATTACCGCCAATCCCACGGTCTGGAGTCAGACCGTGCTGTTCCTGACCTACGACGAGAATGACGGGTTTTTCGATCACATCCCGCCACCGGCGGTGCCCTCCTACAACGCCGACGGGACACTCGCGGGCGCCTCCACGGTGCGGCTGGCAGGCGAGTACTTCTCGGATCCCGAGCGGCAGAATTTGCTGCCCAGCGACACCATCAGCGGCACGGTTCGCCCCTGGGGGCTCGGCAGCCGGGTGCCGATGCTCGTCATCTCACCCTGGAGCCGCGGCGGCTGGGTCGATTCCCAGGTGTTCGATCACACCTCGGTCGCGATGTTCTTGGAGAAGCGCTTCGGCGTGACAGTGAGCAGCATCAGTCCCTGGCACCGGGCAATCTGCGGTGATCTGACCTCGGCATTCGACTTCGCGACCCCGAACGACACCACTTTCCCGAGCCTGCCGAACATGAGCAACTACGCCGCCATCGATGCGGCGCAGGCCAAGCTTCCCTATCCGACGGCGCCCGCGACGCCGGAGCCGTTGTTCCAAGAGGCCGGCACGCGGCCGTCGCGTGCTCTGCCTTACCAGCTGTCCGTCATTTTTGCGACGGGGCCCGGCGTGGTCTCGCTCGAGCTCGTCAACTCGGGGACTCAGGGGGCGGTGTTCCATGTGTACGACTTGCTGAACCCGACCAAGATCCCGCGGCGCTATACGGTGCAGCCCAAGATGTTTCTGTCCGACGACTGGAAGCTGTCGAGCCCCTCGGGTGCCTACCATTTGCGCGTCTACGGGCCCAACGGCTTCGCCCGCTATTACTACGGATTCACCAACCGGGTGGAACCGTCGCTGCAGCTCACCTATGAACCCGCGGCCGGCGAGGTGGTGCTCGCGTTCAAGAACACCGGGCCCGCCACCAGCGCCAGCATCGTATCGAACAGCAGCGCATTGAAGATTGGCAATGGAATCGTGGCGATTCCCGCGAACGGCTCGACCGAGTGGGTGCTGAACGTCGCGGCCACCGGCTGCTGGTACGACTTCACCGTCTCCGTAGGGTCCTTGTTCGCGCAGCGCCTCGCCGGGCGCATGGAAACCGGCGAGGACGGAATCAGCGATCCGGCGATGGCCACGAACCTCTGAGGGGAACGCGCCGGCCGGCTAGATCGCGATCAAGGCGTAGTGATCGAGAATCAGCGCCGCGAACAGCAGCATCAGGTAGGTAATCGAAAACCTGAAGGTCCGCATCGGCAGCTGCGGCCGCTCGCCGCGCTCGCGGTTGAGCTTGAGCACGTAGTGCAGAAAACGCGCATTCAAGGGAATGGCCGCCAAGAGATAGATCACGCCGCTCATGCGCGTGAGCACCGGCAGCAGGGTGCTCAAACCGAGAAGAATGGTGTACAGCACGATCTGCAGGCGCGTGAACGCGATGCCATGCGTGACCGGCATCATCGGGATCCCCACCTTGGCGTACTCGTCGCGGCGCGCGATGGCGAGCGCCCAGAAATGCGGCGGCGTCCAGGTGAAAATGATCAGAAACAAGAGCAGCGCGTGGGGATCGATGGTGTTGGTGACCGCGGCCCAGCCAAGCACGGGCGGCGCCGCTCCAGCCGCCCCGCCGATGACGATGTTTTGCGGAGTCGCGCGCTTCAGCCACAGCGTGTACACGACGGCGTAGCCGATCAAAGAGAAGAAGGTGAGGATCGCCGTGAGCCTGCCCACCGTCGGCCACAGGACCAGCATCGAGCCTGCGCCGAGCACGCTCGCGAATACCAGCGCGTGACTCTTCGACAGATGTCCCGTCGGCAGGGGCCGGCGGCGGGTGCGCGCCATGTGCTCATCGATGCGCCGATCGAGCACGTGATTGAACGCAGCCGCGGACCCCGAGGCCAGCGCGATGCCGAGTGTCCCGAATACGAGGGCCGGCAACGGCACCATGCCGGGCGAGGCCAGCACCATCCCGACGATGGCGGTGAACACGATCAACAAACTCACCTTGGGCTTGGTGAGCTCCACATAGTCCCGCCAGTTATCCGTGCGCACGGCCGCAATGCAATCGTCGGGAACGGTGTTCACTTCGCAAGGTTACCATGCGGGTCCGGCCCGCCGACCGGCGGGCCCTGCCCACGGGTCGCGGGCCAGAGCGCGTGCAGCAATGTCACCATCACCAGCACCAGGAACGCCGCACCGGCATTGTGCATGGTGGCGATCGAGAGCGGTACTCCCCAATGCACGGTCGACACGCCGAGCGAGATTTGTGCCAGCACGGCGACAATCAAAACGCCCCCGATGACCTTCAGCCGACCGCGTGCGCGGGCCGCCACCATGATGCCCAGGCTGAGCAGTGTCAGTCCCGCGACGACGGCTCCCAGCCGGTGAGTGACGTGAATGGCGACGCGCGCGGGGTTGGCGAGCACACCGCCCTCGTAGTCGATGCCGAGACCGCGCCACAGCACGAAGGCGTCCTTGAAGTCCATGGCGGGCCAGAAGGAACGCTGACACGTGGGCAGATCCGGACAGGCCACGGCTGCGTAATTGGTGCTGGTCCAACCCCCGAGAAAAATCTGCAGCGCGAGCACCGCAAAACCGACCACCGCAAATGGAGCAAGCCCCCGCTCGGCCCCGGTCAGCCGCCGCCGTTCCCGCGGAAGCGACAGCCAGCGCAGGATGGCCAAGGTGGTCAGGCCGCCGAAAAGATGCGCCGTCACGATCAGCGGCTCGAGCTTGAGGGTGACCGTTTTCATCCCGAGAAGGCCCTGCAGGCACACCACCGCGAAAAGCACCGCTGCCGGCGCGACCGGCTGCTCCGGATCGCGGCGATTGATGAGCGCAAGCACGGCCAGGCCGGCGATGATCAGCCCCAGGCTGGAGGCGACGTAGCGGTGGACCATCTCATGGACGGCCTGGGCAAAACGATAGGTGCTCCCGGCCGGGAATACGTGCCCATAGCAGCCCGGCCAATCGGGACAGCCGAGCCCGGCGTCGGTGAGCCGTACCCATGCGCCCAACACCACCACGCAGAAGGCCAAACACGTGCCGACGAGCGCCAGGCGTCTGAACCATAGGATTCTCGGCTCGCGCATGGGGAGAAATTCAGCCGCTGCCCGCGAGCCCTCGGGAGCTCAGTGCTCCAGCTTGAGAATCTGCGAGGCCGCCGGGATCGCGACGAGGATCACGATGAGAACCGGAATGACGGTCCAGAGGATCTCGATCTTCGTGCTGTGCAACATTTTGTCGGCGTCGGCCGCGCCTTGCGATCTGCGGAACCGGACCAGCGAATAGATCATCGCGCCGACCACGACGATCGCGATGGCCACGCAAAGCCAGAAAGCCTCCATGTGCAGGGCGGAGATGTCTCGGCTGATGGCGCTCTCGGCGATGCGCTGTTCCATGAGCGAAGAATAACTCAACGAGGCCCGCGCTTGGACCCCAATTGCCTCCTCATGTCCTCGAGCGAGACCGTGTTGGGCGGACCCGCCCGCCTCCGGGATTCAGAGGGCGACCAGGCCTGGCCGAATATCACCTCGTAGGTCGCGGGGAGCCGTCCATTCCGGCGATGGGCCTCGTAAGCCGACCGCATGGCGGCGAATTTTCGCGGGCCGGTAAGTCCCCGGGAGCGTCCGGCGAGCGCGTTCACCTCGCCCAGGGCCTTCAAGTCCGCCGCGAGGCGCGGGACGTCGGGGTATTCGAGCGTGTAGCGCTCCACGTCCAGCACCGGCTCGGCGAAGCCGGATCTCACCAGGGCATCGCCGAGATCGTGCATGTCGATGAAGGCATGCACCCGGGGGTTCGAGTCGACGCTTGCCCAGGCGCCGCGAAGCTCGCGCAGGGTATCGGGGCCGAGCGTCGAGAATGTCAGCAGCCCGCGCGGCGCCAGCACGCGGCGAAATTCCGCCAACAGCCGGTCCGCATCGCTCCAGGGCAGCAGAAAATTGCTGAAGATGAGATCGACGCTCGCGTCCGCGAGCGGCAGGCGGGCCGCATCCGCGCACACGCGCGAGAGCGGACGCAACCAGGATCCGCGCGCCGCGGCGGCGCTCAGCATCCGCTCGGCCGAGTCCAAGGCGAGTACCCGGGCCTTGGGATAGCGGCGCTTGAGCTCGCGGCTGGCGATTCCGGTGCCGGCGCCCGCGTCCAGAATGAGGCGCGGCTCGAGAACGGTGAGCTGCAGGCGTTCCAGCAGGAGCCCGCGCACTTCGCCCTGCAGGACCGCCGCGGCATCGTAGCTCGTGCTCGCCCGGTTGAACGCGCGTCTCGCGAAAGCCGCATCGACGCGATAAGTGTCGCCCTCGTCAGTCACACCGGCTCAATGCGCGAACTGGTAGTTCAAGAGAATGCCGATGAACACCGAGAGGCCGAAATAATGACTGTCCAGGAATGCCCGGAAGCACCCCTCGCGGTCGCGATTTCGGATCATCCAGAGATGGCGCACGAAGAACAACGCGCCGGCGATCAGGCCCGCGTAATACCAGCCTCCCATGTTCAACTGGCGGCCGGCGAGGTAGAGCGTCAGTATCGTGAGCGCCTGCAATACTGCGATGATGTGCCGGTCCGAGTCGCCGAACAGAATGGCCGTCGAGCGCACGCCGATCCTCACGTCGTCGTCGCGATCCACCATGGCGTATATGGTGTCGTAGACGGTGACCCAGATCATGTTGGCGAGGACGAAGAGCCAGGCCACCGGCGGCACGTGGTCGAGCTCGGCCGCGAAGGCCATGGGGATGCCCCAGCCGAACGCGATGCCGAGGTACATTTGCGGCACCGAGAGAAAGCGCTTGATGAACGGATAGGTCACCGCCAGGAATGCGCCGCCGAGGGCGAACAGCAGCGTGAGCTTGCTGAGCTGCAAGACCAGCGTCAGGGAGGCGAGCGCCAGCACCCCGAACAGGATCAGCGCCTCGGTGGTGGTGATGCGCCCCGCGGCCAGCGGCCGCTCGGCGGTGCGCGCGACGTGAGGATCGAAGCTGCGGTCGGCGTAATCGTTGACCGCGCAGCCCGCGGAGCGCATGAGCACCGTGCCGGTGACGAAGACGATGAAAATGCGCGGATCCGGCTTGCCGCGGCCGGCGATCCACACCGCCCACAGAGTCGGCCAGAGAAGCAGCCAGATCCCGATGGGGCGGTTCAGGCGCGTGAGGTCGATGTAGTCACCGAACGTGCCCAGGATCCGGGGCAGCTCGTTCGTCGTCCAGGGATGAAAGCGGACCCGATAGAGGAACCACCGCCAGCGCTCGGCGATCCGCTGCAGCAGTTCGGGGCCAGAGCGCGGCAGTCGCACGCCCGGTGATCCTCAGAACCCTGCGGGTATGTGGCCCATCGCGGGCAGGAATGCCTCCTGCGAGAGCATCGGCAAGCCCCGCAGCGAAATCCTCGATCGCCGCGCCCACAAGCCCGGGGGCGAGAGGTCGGTATCGCGCAGCGCCCGGGCGGTGAGCGGATGCGCGGCCGGGAGCCACCCATACTCGTAGGAACTGCGCTCGATGCCGGACAGATCGCTCAGGATTTCGCCCACCGCGGAATCGCCCAGCTCGCCGAGCCAGGGATGCACGCACAGGGTCGAGTCCGGCACCACCGTCTGTGCGAACACCCAGACCTGCCCGCCGCAGGCCAGCTCCTCGTCGCGGAACAGCCCGGCCGAATCGCCGACCTTGAGGCAGGCCTTGTGATCGGCGCCCAGAAGGCTGGTCCATTGATCGACCAGGTGAGCCGCGTATTTCTCGCCGCAGGCGGCCCTCATGCGGGCGCTCAACAGCCCCTTGCCGATGAGCCACGGGCGCATCCGGGCCTCGATGTCGAGCTGGCCGAGCCGCTCCGCGGGGAGCCATTGGATCGGATCGTGCTTGCGTGCGTTTTGCGAAGTCATTGCGCCATTCTAACCGACGCGGCCGTATTGCTCGCCATGTCCGACCCACCGTCTTACCAACGGCGTCACATTCGCGCTCCAATCCGCGAGCATGCGCTCCGCCGCGATCTGCACGCGCGGCAGGAGATCGGCGTCGCGCGCGAGGTCCGCCACGCGCATCTGCGCGAGCCCGGTCTGCCGGGTGCCGAGGAATTCACCCGGCCCCCTGAGCTCGAGGTCGCGGCGCGCCACGACGAACCCGTCGTTGGTGTCGCGCATGACGGCAAGCCGCTCGCGGGCGAGAGGGGACAGAGGCGAGCGGTACAGGAGCGTGCAGGAGCTCGCATGCTGCCCGCGGCCGACGCGGCCGCGCAGCTGGTGCAGCTGCGCGAGCCCCATGCGCTCGGCGTTCTCGATAACCATGAGCGTGGCATTCGGCACATCGACGCCCACCTCGATGACGGTGGTCGCCACCAGCAGATGGATCTGGCCCTCCTTGAACTGCCGCATGGCGCGCTCCTTCGCGGCCGCCGGCAGTCTGCCGTGTACCACCGAGATTTTGAGCTCCGGCAATGCCGCCTCGAGTGCCTTGGCGGTCTCTTCGGCGGCCTGATAGGGCATCTCCTCGGACTCGTCGATCAGCGGGCACACCCAATAGGCTTGCCGCCCCGCAAGGCAGGCGGTGCGGATTCGCACGACCACTTCGTCGCGGCGCGAGTCGGACAGCGCCACGGTGGTCACCGGCGTGCGGCCGGGCGGCAGCTCGTCGATCACCGAGACGTCCAGATCCGCGTACGCCGTCATGGCGAGCGTGCGCGGGATGGGGGTCGCGGTCATGATCAACTGATGCGGCCGATGCCCGTCGTGGGCGCCCTTCTCGCGCAGCGACAGGCGCTGATGCACGCCGAAGCGGTGCTGCTCGTCGACGATGCTGAGCGCCAGCGACGCGAATTCCACGCCCTCCTGGAACAAAGCATGCGTGCCGATGACGAGGGAGGCCTCGCCCGCGCGGATGTTGGCGAGCGCCGCCGCGCGCGCCCTGGCCGCAAGCCGCCCCGTGAGCAGCGCCTGCGTGACCCCGAGCGGGTCGAACCAGCGGCGGAAATTCTGCGCATGCTGATCGGCGAGCAGCTCCGTGGGCGCCATCAACGCGACCTGGCGGCCGCTTTCGATGGCATGGGTCGCGGCCAGCGCCGCCACCAGCGTCTTGCCGCAGCCCACGTCGCCCTGGATCAGCCGAAGCATGGGCTTGGCCAGCTTGAGATCCGCTTCGACCTCGCCGAGCACCCGTTCCTGCGCTCGTGTCGGACGAAACGGAAGCGCCGCAATCAGCGCGGCTTTGAGCGACCCGGCGCCGGCCAGCGGCCACCCGGGGTCGTGCTGCACCCGGGCGCGCAGGAGTTTGAGCGAGAGGTGATGCGCGAGCAGTTCCTCGAAGGCGAGCCGACGCTGGGCGGGATGCCTTCGATCCATCAACAGATCGACCGGCGCGTCCGCCGGCGGTCGATGCACGTATTGCAAGGCTTCGCGCAAGCTCGGCAGATGCGAATCGGCGAGCACTGCGGGGGGCAGCCAGTCCTCCAACTCGCCGGCGGCGGTCTGATCGAGCGCGAGCCCGACCAGCTGCCGCAGGCGCCCCTGGGTCAACCCCTCCGTGCCGGGATAGATCGGCGTCAGGTGCTCGTCGGCGGCGCCGGCAGCCGCGGCCGGATCGACGCGCCGATACTCTGGGTGCACGATCTCCAGGCCCTGCGGTCCGCGCCGTGCTTCGCCGAAGCAACGGATGCGCGTCCCGCGCGCAAGCCCTTGCTGCTGCTGAGCGGTGAAGTAGAAAAATCGCAGCGTCAGGAAGCCCGATCCGTCGCCGATCCGGGAGAGCATCTGGCGCCGGCCGCGAAACGCGACTTCGGTGAGCAGCACCTCGCCCTCCACCACCGCGCGCTGCCCCGGCAGAAGCTCGCCGAGCGGCACCACCTGCGTGCGGTCCTCATAGCGCAGCGGCAGCAGGAACAACAGATCCTGGATGGTTTCGACGCCGAGCGCGCGCAGCCGTTCGGCCTGGCGCTCACCGACTCCGCGCAACGTCGTGACCGGTTTGCCCCCGCTCACCCGATCAGCGCGCGACGATGCATTCCACCTCGACCTGGGCCCCGCGCGGGAGCGAGGCGACGCCGACCGCCGCGCGCGCCGGATAGGGCTGGCGGAAGTACTCCGCCATGATCTTGTTGACCAGCGCGAAGTGCGACAGATCGGTGAGGAACACGGTCGCCTTCACGACGTCGTCGAAACTCGCCCCGGCCGCCGTCACGATGGCCCTCAGGTTCTTGAACACCTGATGGATCTGCGCGTCGATGCCGCCCGGCACGAGCTCCTTGGTCGCGGGATCCAGCGGGATCTGCCCCGACACCCAGAGGGTGTTGCCGACCTCGACCGCCTGCGAATAGGTGCCGATGGCCGCCGGTGCATCGGCGGTGGAGATGATCTTCTTGGCCATGAGTTTGCGTTCCTGATCGATGATTGTTCGTTGCCGCCGCCCGTTCAAGCTAGCGTGCGATAGACCCGTTGCACGTCCGGCATGCGGCGAATGGTGCGGATGACGCGGGCCAGGTGCTTGCGGTCGCGCACCTGAAGCTGGAATCTCAGCGAGGAGCTGTTCACATCGCGCTCCTCCAGCGACACCTGATCGATGTTGGTCTCCGTTCCCGCGATGGCCGAGGCCACGGCCGCGAGGACCCCCACGCGATTGTTGATGTCGAGCTGGATCTCGGAGCTGAACAGCTTGCCTTGAGCTCCCTCCCACCCCACCGAGAGCCATTTCTCCGGCTGCTTGCGGTACTCGGCGAGGTTACCGCAATTCTGCCGGTGGATCATCACGCCGCGCCCCGCCGAGAGGTACGCCATGATGGGATCGTTGGGAATGGGGAAGCAGCAGCGCGCGTACGTCACGAGCAGTCCTTCCGTCCCGGCGATCATCAAAGGTCCGGAGCTGCCGCTCTGTTCTCCCTCGCGCGCGGGCTGCAGATGCCGCGCGACCAGCGGCGCCAGGCGCTCGCCGAGGCCGATTTTCTCGTAGAGATCGTCCGCGTCCTTGAGATTGAGATCCTTCACCACGGCGTCGATCTGCGTCGCGGAGATCTTCTTGAGATTGAGCGACATCTCTTCGAGCGCGAGCCCGAGCAGCCGCTTGCCGAGCTCGACCGCCTCACCGCGCTTCAAATTCTTGAGGTATTGCCGGATGGCGGCGCGTGCCTTCGCCGTGACCAGGAAGCTCGACCAGGAGGGGTTGGGAGTCGCGCCCTTCGCCGTGATGATCTCCACGGTCTGCCCGTTGCGCAGCGGCGTGCGCAGCGGAACGAGGCGCCGGTCGACCTTGGCGGCCACGCAGCGGTTGCCTACATCGGTGTGAATGGCATAGGCGAAGTCGACCGCCGTCGCGCCGCTCGGCAGGCGCAGGATCTTGCCCTTGGGCGTGAACACGTACACCTTGTCCGGGAACAGGTCGACCTTGACGCTTTCGAGGAACTCCTCCGAGCTTCCGCCCTCCTGGATTTGCACCAGGCTCGCCAGCCACTCGCGGGCCCGGTCGTGCTCGATGCCGCCGAACGCGTCGCCCCCGGATTTGTACTTCCAATGGGCGGCGATGCCCGATTCGGCGACCCGATGCATCTGTTCGGAGCGGATCTGCACCTCGATGGGCACGCCGTTCGGGCCGAACAACGTGGTGTGCAGCGATTGATAGCCGTTGACGCGGGGAATCGCGATGTAGTCCTTGAAGCGGCCGGGCATCGGCTTGTAGACGCTGTGCACCAGCCCGAGCGCCCGGTAGCAGGTGTCGACGGAATCGACGATGATCCGAAAGCCGTACACATCGACCATCTCGTTGAGCGAGATGTGCTTGTTCTGCATCTTCCGGTAGATGCTGTACAGATGCTTCTCGCGGCCTTCGACACCGGCGGTGATCCCCGCCTTTTGCAACGCGCCCTTGAAGGTCTCCTCGATCTTGCCGATGAACTGCTTCTGATTGCCGCGCGCCCGCTTGATTTCGCGCTCGAGCACGCGGTAGCGGTATGGGAACAGGGCGCGAAAGCCCAGATCCTCGAGCTCGAGTTTGACGGTGTACAGGCCGAGTCTCTCGGCGATGGGAGCGTAGATCTCCAGGGTTTCGCGCGCGATGCGCCGCCGCTTGATGGTCGGCATGGCGCCGAGCGTGCGCATGTTGTGCATGCGGTCGGCGAGCTTGACCATGATGACGCGGATGTCGCGCACCATCGCGAGCAGCATCTTGCGGAAGCTCTCGGCCTGGGCTTCCTGGCGGTTCTTGAACTGGATCTGGTCGAGTTTGCTCACCCCATCCACGAGCTCGGCGACCACCTGCCCGAACATCGTCGCGATCTCGGCCTTCGCCGTGGGCGTGTCCTCGATGACGTCGTGCAGGATCGCCGCCACGAGCGTGTCCGCATCGAGCTTCAAGTCGGCCAGGATGTCGGCCACCGCGACCGGATGGGTGATGTAGGGCTCGCCCGAGACGCGCTTCTGGCCCTGATGGCGCTCGGCGCCGAAGTCGTAGGCCTCGCGAACCCGCTCGACCTGCGCAGGCGGCAGGTAGGTCTCGAGCTTGTCTAAAAGCTGGCTGATTCCGGTGGAGCGTCTTCCACCGGGTAAGAAACCGAGTATGGAAGACGCATAATCCATCGGCTGCTTACGGTCGGACTAATCCCCTAAGCCGAGCTGCGGCGCGCGGAAATCGGATGGCAGATCGAGCTCGCTGGCCGGTGCTTGCTGCTGCACAGGCTCTTCGGGCTCCTCGAGCATCTCGATGGTGATGTTTCCGGCGGCAATCTCGCGCAGCGCCACGACCGTCGGCTTGTCATTCTCCCATTCGACCGTCGCTTCCGCGCCGTTCGCCAGGCGCCGCGCGCGCTTGGCGGCGAGCAACACCAGATTGAAGAGATTGGGCTCGTTCTGCAGGCAGTCTTCGACCGTGATCCGCGCCATGGCTTAAGGGGTTCCGTTACGGGGGATGTCCATCATAGCAGAGGAAGGGTCCGTCAGGCCAGGTTCCGTCCCGGGGCTTGGGCTCGAGGCCGCTATCCGCCGTGGAGCAGATCCGCTGCCAGACGCTTGACCTCCGGGCGCGACCCGACCAGCGGATCACCGCGTTCCCGCACGATGGCGTGCAGGTCCTCGAGCGCCTGCTCGAAGCGATCGTTGATGACCACGTAGTCGAATTCGGTCCAATGACCGATGTCGCGCTCTGCGTCCTGAAGCCGCCGCTGGATCACCTCGGCCGAATCGGTGCTGCGGGCATTCAATCGCTCCTCGAGCGCCCGCCGCGTCGGCGGCAGGATGAAGATGGTGCGGGCCTCCGGCAGGCCCTCGCGGACCTGGCGGGCGCCCTGCCAGTCGATCTCTAGAAGCACGAGGCCGCCGGCCGACAGCGCATCGCGAACCGCCTGCATGCCGGTGCCGTAGAAATTGTCGTACACCTGGGCGTGCTCCAAAAACTCGCCGCGCTCCACCATTTCCTGGAATCGTTCGGGGGTGATGAAGTGGTAATCGCGGCCGTCGATTTCGGTCGCCCGGGGCTTGCGCGTGGTGTAGGAGACCGAGAATCTGAGCCGCGGCTCGCGCTCCATCAGCGCCTTGACGAGGCTGGTCTTGCCGGCGCCCGAGGGGGCGGCAATCACGTACAAACGTCCGGGTTCGGCCGACATGGATCGACGTTCTATACTGGCGCGCAAGGATTTGGCATGGCTGTTTCGATTATCGCATCACTTTCGCAGGCTGTGCCGCCCAAGACAGTGATGGCGGTGCCAGTCTTTCTATTGTAGAAGACGGGATCCCGCCGGTGCGCCCCATGGCATGCCGCGGCGACAACAACAAAGGCTCCGGGGACGAAACATGAACAACCCTGCCACACCGGTATCGCCAGCGAGCCCGCTGCGCGCCGAACTGACGCTGCGCGGCTTGATCTTGGGCGTCCTCATCACGGTGTTGTTCACCGCGGCCAACGTCTACTTCGGGCTCAAGGCGGGCCTCACCTTCGCCACCTCGATCCCCGCGGCGGTGATTTCGATGGCGGTGCTGCGCGGCTTCAAGGGCATGACCGTCCAGGAAAACAATATCGTGCAGACCGTCGCCTCGGCGGCGGGCACGCTCTCCTCGATCATCTTCGTGCTGCCGGGCATGGTGATCATCGGGTGGTGGACCGGCTTTCCTTACTGGGTCTCCTGCGCGATCTGTGCGCTGGGCGGGATCCTGGGGGTGATGTATTCGATCCCGCTGCGGCGCGCGTTGGTGACGCAATCCGATCTGCCCTACCCGGAGGGCATCGCGTGCGCCGAGGTGCTCAAGGTCGGCGGCGGCGAGCACGCCGATGCCGCCGCGGTCGAGGACAGCCGGGCCGGCCTCGCGGCGGTGCTCTGGGGCTCGATCGTGTCGGCGGCTTTCGCCTGCATCGTGGCCACGCGCCTCTTCGCCGGCGACGTCGTGCGGTATTTCCGCTTCGGCGGTGAGCGTGGCGGCGTGACCGGCTTCGATTTCCTCCTGTCCTTCGCGCTGTTCGGTGTCGGCCATCTGGTGGGCCTGTGGGTGGGCGTGGCGATGTTGGTGGGCGCGCTGATCGGCTGGGTCTGGGGCGTCCCGCACTTCTCGGCGCTCGCGGCGAGCACGGAGCCCATGGCACAGCTCGCCCAGCACACCTGGAGCCATCAGGTGCGCTTCGTCGGCGCCGGCACCATCGGGGTGGCGGCGGTATGGACCCTGGCAAAACTCGTCGGCCCGGTGACCTCCGGGCTGCGCTCCGCGATGGCGGCCTCCCGGGCGCGCGCCGCCGGGAACGCGGCACTGCTGCCGCGCACCGAGCAGGACATTCCGATCGGCTACGTCGGCCTGATCACGCTGGCCTGCATGGTGCCGATCGCCGCGCTGATCGCCAACTTCGCGGCCGGCAGCGGTCTGGGCGGGCATATGTTCGCGACGGTGGCTGGCGCCGTCGTCTACATCGCGCTGATGAGCTTCTTCGTTTCCGCCGTTTGCGGCTACATGGCGGGGCTCATCGGCTCCTCGAACAGCCCGCTGTCGGGCATCGGCATCCTGGTGGTGATCGGCGCGGCACTGCTGCTCGTGCCCGGCATCCGTGCCGGCCTGCCCGCCGGCGGCGATACGGCACTGGTGGCCTATGCGCTGTTCGTCACCTCGGTGGTGTTCTCCGTGGCCGCCATCGCCAACAACAACCTGCAGGATCTCAAGACCGGTCAACTCGTCGATGCCACGCCCTGGAAACAGCAGGTGGCGCTCGTCATAGGCGTCATCGCCGGCGCCGCCATCATCCCGCCCATCCTCGATCTGCTCAATCACGCCTACGGTTTCGCCGGCGCGCCCGGCCCGCACCACGAGCACCCGCTGCCCGCTCCGCAGGCGGGGCTGATCTCGGCGCTGGCGCAGGGCGTGATCCAGCACAATGTGGATTGGGGCCTGATCCGCATCGGCGCGCTGATCGGCGTGCTGGTCATCGCCGCCGACGAGACGTTGCGCCGCGTCACCCAGTCCGCGCATCTTTCGCCGCTCGCCGTGGGCCTCGGGATCTACCTGCCGACCCAAAGCACGCTGATGGTGGTGATCGGCGCCGTGGTGGGCTGGTACTTCGACCGCCGCGCGGAGCGCGCATCGAACCCCGCGGCCACCAAGCAGCTCGGTGTGCTGCTCGCCTCGGGCATGATCGTCGGCGAGGGCCTGGTGGGCGTCGTCATCGCCGCCTTGGTCGCCTTCTCGGGCAAGGATTTTCCGCTCTCCCTGGTCGGCGACGAGTTCGCCGACAACGCGGCGGTGTGGATCGGCAGCGGCGTGTTCGCGCTGACGGTTTTTCTGTTGTATCGCTGGGCGGCGCGCATGCGGCCGTGAAGGCCGCGGGAGACTTTCGTTGAGGTGCCTAAACCTGGTCGCGCTCATCGCCGGAATTTCAATGGCCACCCCGCTGTTCGCCGCCGATCAGCCGATGGATCCCGTGAGCGCGTTCGTTCGTGGCCAGATGCAACGCCAACACATCCCAGGCCTGGCGCTGTTGGTGTCGAAGAATGGCAAGCCGATCCGGACCGAGGGATACGGATTTTCGAATGTGGAATTGAGCGTTCCTGCCAGGCCGGAAACCATTTTTCAGTCGGGATCGGTGGGTAAGCAGTTCACCGCGACCGCCGTGATGATGCTGGTCGAGGCCGGCAAAGTTGGATTGGAAGACCCGCTCACCCGATATTTTCCCGAAGCACCTGCCTCGTGGAAGCAGGTGACGGTGCGCGAGCTCCTGAGCCACACCGCCGGGTTCACCGACTATCCGAAGGATTTCGACGAACGAAAAGACTACACGGAAGGCGAGCTCCTCAAGATCGTCGAAGCGATACCGCTCGCATATCCGCCCGGTACGAGCTGGAGCTACAGCAACCTGGGCTATCTGACGCTCGGCATTCTCATTCACAAGGTGAGCGGTGAATTCTACGGAGACTTCCTGCGGCAAAGAATCTTCCAACCGCTCAAGATGTCAACGACGCGCATCATCAGCGAGGCGGACATCATTCCCAATCGATCTGCCGGATACCGGCTGGTCCAAGGCGAATTGAAAAACCAGGAATGGGTGTCTCCAGCGCTCAACACGACCGCCGACGGCAGCCTGTATTTCTCGATCCTGGACCTCGCCAAGTGGGACGCGGCCCTCTACGCTGAGGGGCTTTTGAAGCAATCCAGCCTGGCGCAGATGTGGACCGTGGCTCCGCTTCGCAGCGGTCAGCCAAATTCCGGTCATTACGGCTACGGCTGGTTCATCGAGGCGCAAGACGGTCACCGTTTGATTGAACACGAAGGAGCCTGGCAAGGCTTCGAGACCCAAATCTCCCGATACGTGGATGACGGGCTCACCGTGGTTGTCCTGACCAACCTGGCCGAGGCAAAGCCGGATTTGATTGCCCACGGGGTCGCACGCATCTATCTGAAGAAGGGATCGCCGCCGGAGCCGTAATTCCGTTTCCGAGATCGGCGTTCAGTCGGGCATGCTTCAGGCCGACGCAACGGCGGACGCCAGGAGCATCAACGCACCTTGGGTCGATGCCGATTCGAAAACCGCCGCCAGAAAACCTCGACACCAGGACGATCTTCGGCTGCCCGGGAGGAACTGCGACTCTGCAAAACCGAAGTACAGCGCCCAAACCATCAGGGACGCAAGCTCGACGGCGGCCGGGTTGTGCGGAACGAACAGGTGCCAGTAGGGAATCACCAGCAGCGTGGCGATGAGCACGCGCATGCTGGAGGTGTATGCCGCCAGCACGAGATGCTCGGCGAAATTAAAGCAACTTCGGAAGTCGAAGAGACGCGAGAACGCGGCCAGCAGCGGAACCTCGGCGAACATGAGCAGGTTGATATGGCCTTGGAGGAAATCGACAACGATATTCGCGCGGTTCGCGAAGACGACGCGGAATCCCGTGATCGCGATCACCGCCGAAGCCGCGGCTACAATCACGACCAGAAAGCTGAACGGCCCGAAGTAGCGCTTGCGCTTTCCTTGGACGTAATCCCGGGCGACCGTCCCCGGGCGCACGAGCAGCATGTAAACCAGGGATAACGCGCTTCGGTCGACATGAATGAAGGCGTGCAGCAGATCGTGACCGATCTCGTGCAGCGTCAACCGCTCGGTGGCGTACTTCTGCCCACAGATTCCGCAGTAGACCTGTCCCAACGCAACGTCGGCGTCGCAATTTCGGCACTGGTCGGGCACGTCTTCGGTCAACGTCACGGGTGTCACTCGATGTTCTGTCAGGATTCATCGAACTATATCCCGCGCTCGACCCCTGACCAAGTCCAAGCCCTCCCGGCACGCGTCACAGCGCGGCGGCACATGGTTGCTTCACCTTGCGGGAGGGCCTTGTCTTCGTTTAAATGAACAGATCGTCAAAACGACGCCGTGCCGTAGGGGTCCAGATGCAATCCACGCCGGAGCTTCCGCTTTATCGCCTCTACGTGCTCAGGGCTTCGTTTCTCCTGCTTGGCTTGGCCAGGGCTCTCGAACGTGGCCCGCCATCCTGCATCACACGCGACCGTGGGATTTCTGGCAGAGCATCGGGATGAGTTTCTTTGGCGCGCTTACGCTGCTCTCCCTCCTCGGCGTGCGGTATCCGGTCAGGATGATGCCGCTGCTGATCTTCGAATTCACGTGGAAGCTCATCTGGGTGCTCGCAGCGTGGCTTCCCCCGTACCTGGGCCACACGCTGGATCCCGATATCGCCGATTCGTTCTCTGGCATCTTCCCGGGCGTCGTGATCGTGCCGCTCGTGCTGCCGTGGGGATACCTCTGGAGGACGTACGTGACCACGCCGGGCGAGCGGTGGCGGTAGCTATCTACAACCCCGGCGGCCCCAATGTCTCTCTGGAAGCTACTCGGATGTTCCGCACCTACTCCGCGCGGGCGAGGCTACATCCGGGGGGCGGCGGTGCCGTCCGACCATTTATCCACCGGTACCAAATAGACGAAGATCGGCGGGAAGGCCTTCAAGTTGAGGGTAGGCTTCGGTGGACATCGACCAATAACTTACGCCCATGACCGGAGAGTTGTTAAGGTTGGCGCCCCAGGCTGTGCCGTCTTTCGCTGTCTCGTAGAACATCAGGTGAGGCATGTCGTGATCGCCCTCGTCACCCAGGTAAGCGGACTTTGACATCATGTAGCAGATCCCGCGCTCGAGAACTGGTAATTCTTTCTTGTCAATGGCGTCTTTAATTGCGGCGATGACTTCTTCTTTGGAATGGCCCGCCAAGATCAGTGTGGTGCGTTTGTAGTCGTACGGCAGGAAAGAGCGGGCAACGGGTGGATTGACGCAAGTCGCGCCGCGGATTTTGGGGCTCCAGAATTCAGGGTAATCCAACATGCCGCTCCAGCCGCGGTCGACGAGGCAGACCCAGCCGTTTTTGCCTGTGACCGCGGCTTGGTAGCCGTGACGGGTCAGGACCATGACAGTGGCATCGTGCGAGATGGAGTCTGGGGCGGCGCTGCGGGCTAGCGCAATTTCCGCGTCGCGGCCCATGAGATATTCCTCGATCGGTGCCATCTTCGGATACGCCATTGCAGCATCCTGCGCCATCGTGCGGCCCGCAGTGCCGAACGCACCAAGAAGCAGCGCAAAGCCTTTGATTGCGATTGCGGCTGTTGTCTTTTTCACCTCTGTCTCCTGTTCGATCGCAAAATCTGCGGGGCCTGCGAATATCATGATTCCCAGACGGTCGCCAAATTGACGACGAACCGCCGGATTGGAATTCGACAAATTGCCATGGAATTTTTCCGGACCGCGTTCACATTGGTCCGGCAAACACTGACTCGACGCGCGTAGCGTATCGCTCGAGGATTGGCTTTATGGTCATGCGGGCTTTGTTCAGACCCTCTCAAGTCGGGGGCCGCTTCCTCGCGCATCGTCAAGCCCGCGGGGTGATCACCATGTTCATCCCATAGCGGGGGCGAAGCGTAATCAGGGCCTGCGGCTCGACGCGATGTCCTTGCGCCATCGTCAGTCGGTAGCGCTGCGCGATTGTGGCGAGCAGAATCGTCGCCTCCGCGATGGCGAAAGCCGATCCGATGCAGATACGACGTCCGCCGCCGAATGGAAGGTACGAGAAGCGCGGTCGCGCGGCGACTTGCTCCGGCGAGAAGCGCTCAGGGTCGAACCGTCCCGGATCGTGCCAAAGCCGCCGGTGGCGATGGAGCACCCACGGAGAGATCAGCACAATCGAGCCCTTGGGCACGTGCCGCCCCGCAAGCGTGTCGTCGGCAAGCGCCTGGCGCACGATGGTATGCACCGGGGGATAAAGCCGCATCGATTCTTCAATCACCATTCGACTGAAGGCAAGCTTGCTCAGATCCACGGAATTCGGCACGCGCGCACCGAGCACCGCCTCGAGTTCGGCGTGCAGTTTCGCCTCTGCGGCCGGATGCTGCGACAACAGATACCAAGTCCACGTCATCGCCACGGCGGTTGTCTCGTGACCGGCCGTGAAGATCGTGATCACCTCATCACGCACTTCCTGCGCGGACATGCCGGCGCCTGATTGCTCGTCCCGCGCGGCGATTAGCCGCGCCAGCAAATCCCTGGGGCCGCCAGCGGGACTGCTCGAACGGACATTGATCAGGCGGTCGATTCCGCTATCGATCTCGCCGAGCGCGCGATCGGCGATCCTGGTTCGGCCAAGTCCAGCCAGCCATGCAGGCAAACCTATGAAATCCAAGATATTCGGGCGCATCCGCGCCTGATATCGTCCCAGCCCGCTGTCCATGATGGCGACAATGCCGTCGGAATCGGACGAAAACATCGTGCGAGAGATGATGTTGAGCGTCACTTCCGTCATCGCAGCGGCGACATCGATAGCGGCGCCCGCGCCGCGTTTGCTCCAATCCGCCAACAACTCCTGCGCTGCTCCGGTCATGATCGAGGTATAGGACTCGATGCTGCGATGGTCAAAGGCGGGCGACATGATGCGACGATGCCGCCGCCACGTCTCTCCTTCCGAGGTTATGAGCCCTTTGCCGAGGCCGGGCTCCAGAATTCGGCGGGCGATCTCGGTCTTTTGATAATTTGCCGCATTGTCCAGCAGAACGTGTTTGATCGCGGCCGGCTCGCTGAGGATGACCCGACTTCGCCGGAATATCTTTCTCTCGACGATATCGCGCTCGTAAGCGTCTTCGGGATAGGTGGCGATCACGTTATCGCGCAGAGTGCGAAAAAACTCAAACAATGGCATGGCACCGCGGCGCGGTACAGGTGCCGGCAACGCCTGAGCGCGCGCGGAATCTTCAAGGCTCGTCATGATCTCAAGTCCTCTGAAAGCCGTGGGGTGGACGCCCTTCGACCCCCGACCCGTCACTGGCTGATTTACAGAGCCTCTCAATTACAGCGTCCTAGAGTGCTTGCAGGATAGCCGCCAGCTTACGATTGGGCCATATGGTGGCCCAAAGCATGAATGGGCCCCTGGCATTCCTCCGACACAGGTCACACACTGCCCTCGATCCAACGTCAGATGCCACCAATGTACTTCGACCCTAGAGAGCAACGCCGCCGGGCCACCTGGTCAACCCTCATCATCGCTATTGCGGTTATTTCCGTTTGCCCGGCACGCTCGCACGCAGCAGAGAGTCCATGTACGGTGACCGCGATCGAGAAGATCGCGCCGGCAGGAATGACCATAGGAGCCGGGTGGTGCGATTGACCCGCCGGAGCCGAGACTGGAAACCGCCAGCGGCGTGCGGCTGATACCGGCTAACGCACTAGGCGACGGCAGCCCGGAATTCTGTTTTGTGGCTGGTTCCGTTGTTACTTCCTCGAAACCCCTTCGTACGGCGCATTTTGCCGCGGCCCTCCCTTCACGAGGGAGCTGGAACGGCAAGTTCATGTTCCAAGGTTGCGGCACCAACTGCGGTGTCATTTACCAGCCGAGCGCAGCTGCCTTGATCAAAGGCTATGCGGTTTGGGCCACGGACGACGGACACGTTGCGAAAAGCAGCCCTGATCCGCGGTTCGCCCGCGAAGACGACGCGAGCTGGGCCGTTGTAGTTCCCGGGCGGCTCGACGACGCGGCCATCGAAGACTTCTTTCACCGCGCCGTTCACACCGTCACGGAGATCGGCAAGGAGTTCACCAAGAGGTACTACGCGGTAGCCGCCTTGAAATACTCGTATTTCCAAGGATGCTCGGGCGGTGGCCGGGAGGGCATGGTCGAGCTGACGAGATATCCCAGCGACTACGATGGCATCATCGTGGGCGCCCCCTACTTCGATATCGCGAGCCAACTCGCCAATACACTTACAAGCTTCGTCGCGGAACTGCGTTCACCCTCGGCAGCGGTACCTCGTCGGCTCTGGGAGGTGGCAGGTCATATTATCCTGGACAAATGTGATTCCCAGGATGGAGTCAAGGACGGACTCATTCAGAATCCGCAAGCATGCGATTTCAGTCCATATCGAGACTTGCCGAGGTGCGCCGCTGGCGGAAGCCGTGACGACTGCTTCACCCTGGAACAGATCGACACCCTCAGCGTCATATTTTCAGCAAAACGCAATCCTGCCGGAGAGGCAATCTATCCTGGCTGGTCGGTAAGTGACATTGGGTTTCAGAATACCAGGGCCGACGCGGCCGATGTCCTGGTCGACTCGCTCGGTTTCCCCGAGCCGCCAGGCAATCCAATGTCGCCCCACCCGTGGAGCGGAAATCCTGGCGGCCAGCCTGAGGCATGGTACTGGTCTGAGCAAACGGCGCGGTACATGGTCTACGGTGGCAGCGAGGATTTCGACGCACGGAAGACGCTCGGCACCACCTTCAATAGGAGCATCGACGGATGGAAAGGCATGTATGCCGTGGTCCCGAACCGAACGGTCGACCTGCTCCGAAAGAAGACTGCTTCCGGAAGCGGCGCGAACCCGGCAGCTGCGTCCCGCTTCCTGCGAGACGGTAGAAAATTGATCATGTACCACGGTTTCAGTGACGGGGACATCACTCCTTACCGTACGGTGCAGTACTTCGATGGCCTCGCGAAGCTGAATGGTGGAATGCAATCCCTGCAGAAGAACGCTCGACTGTACATGGTGCCGGGAATGGCGCACTGCACCGACGGCCCTGGCCCCAACAATTTTGGGCAGCCGTTCAGTGCAGTCGCTTTCGACGAGCCAGCGGATCATGACATTCTCTCGAGCTTGGAGGCGTGGGTGGAAGCGGGTCGGGCCCCGGCGGCGATCATCGCCACCAAGTTTGAGCATGACGATCCGCATGGTCGAGCAATCAGAACCATGCCTCTCTGCCCGTATCCCGCGATGGCCCAGTATGTCGGCACCGGCGATGTCAACGAGGCGGCCAACTGGAAGTGTCCCGCGAACGATGGGCGGCTCCTCCGCAGAGGATCCGTCGGAATCGCTGCCGGCGTATTTGCGCCGATCAGGTGACGACGGTAGCCAGCTGGTCTCGCGATCTCATCCGGGCGGCCTGCCGCCTTCAACGACGATGGGCTCTGCCGAGCGCGCGCCGATATTCCTCCTCGCCGATCGCATTGACCGACCGCAGCTTCGCCAGCAGCTCGTCGATCAGCGAACGCAGCCCAGGCCCTGGCGTGCCATGCGCGAATGAACTCTGGTACTTGATCGGCCCGGGGATGATTTCGACCAGGAAGGCCATCTGGGCCGGCGTCAGCTCTCGGGGTTCGCGACCGAAATAGCGGCGGGCCGCGGGCCGCAGGCCACGCAGGTCCGGTCCCCATTCGATGATGTTCAGGTAGATCTCGAGGATACGATCCTTGCCGAGCGCCGACTCGAGCAGGAACGTGATCGCCAGTTCCTGCAGCTTGCGTCCGAGCTGCTTGTCGCGCGACAGGAACAAGTTCTTGGCCAGCTGCTGGGTGATTGTCGACGCTCCGCGCGCGGCGCCGCCGCGCGACCAGTTGGTGAGCAGCGCGGTGGGTAGTTCGCGCAGGTCGATGCCGCGATGCCCGTAGAAGCCTGCGTCTTCGGCAAGCAGCAGAGCGCGCACGAACAGCGGCGGAACGTCGTGCAGGGCGATGAAGTCGGGGGACGCGGGCGAGACGTCGACGGGGCGGTGCGGTCCGGGGCCGTCTTCGGATCTGAAGATGAAATCGCCGCGCAGGCGCGCGATGGCCGGCGGCATCTGACGCGGCGGCCTGAAGTCGATCTTCTGGCTCACCGACAGCGAGGCGGGGTCCGCCAGTCGTCCGCGAACACGCACGTCGATCGTGGCCGAGCCGAGGTCACGGCCGGCGCCCGGCGCCATTCCCAAGCTTTCGGGCACCGCGAGCCCGGATGCACCCAGCAATTGCGCGAAGTCCAGATGCTGCATGCCGAGTGCGAGATCGACAACCGGATCGGTGTCGAGATCGCGCAGTGCGATCGAGCCCGATAGGGCGGCACCGGCCACGGTCGCATGGACCTCGGGGATCTCGATCGCGCCCTGGGTCCGGCGCCAGGCGCCGTCGAATCGTATGGTCACGTCTGTCGGATCGCCGAGCTGCGGCTCGTCGTCGGCGTTATCCGCCAGCGCTCCCAAGCGCGCGCCGCGCGCGCCCATGTCCACGTGGAAACGGAACGCATCGGTACTGGCCTCGAGGTCCACGCGGCCGTCCGCGATACCACCATCGAGCAGCGGGTGGGCGTCGCGCCGCACGTCGAGCAGACGGCCGACGTCGAGCCCATGCGCTTCAATGCTCCACGCGCTGCCCACCGAATACGCCCGCTTGCGGATGGACAGGCCGGTCTGTGGCTCCGCCAGCGTGAGCCGGGGGTCCTCGCCGAAAATGCCCGCCACGTCCCAGGCAGTGGCCGGCGAGCTGACTCTGATGCCCGCCGGCCCCGCGAGAGTGGCGGCGCGAATTGCGAGTCGCCAACGGCCGGGCCACGTGGCCGCGATCATGTCGGCATGCAGTTGCACTCCATGACGGAAGTCGAGATCGAATCCCTCCAATCGCAGCAACGGCCAGATGCCGACGTGTACCAGCCCGATTCGAGCAACTGCGCCATGGCGCACGGCTGCGGACTCGATCCGCGCTCGTACCGCGTGCTCGAGCCTGGGCCTCAGCAACAGCGCGGCCACGCTTACGACCAGCGCCGCGGCGATCGCTCCGAGCCACCGTCGCCTGCGGGTTGGATTGAACATCCATGCAAGGATGCCACAGCCTGATCGCGCGCCGGCTGCCGGGCGGCCGAGGGTCGCAGACGGCGTCGATCAAGACCGCTTCAACCGGGTCCTTCCAGGCGACAGTGGCCCCTAAAACATTGGTGCCGCACCGCAAGGCAAACGTTAGTGGACTGACTGCTGCCGGGCCACTTTGACAAGTTCACCCACCCCGGGCGGCGACTCATACACCACTGCCATATCCCTTTTGACGGCGTGATGGCCGTCACATGCAGAAAAGCGCCGCGTCTCCATCATTAGGTTTTGGGCCGTCCGCCATTGGCGGAAGGTAAAGAGGACGAAACCTGCGGCGGGTTTGGCACACAGTCCTTGATGCGCCTGGCGGAATTAGGAGCATGGAGAGCACGACACTTCGACCGGTTGCACTCGTCAGTCTACTGCTGCTATCAAGCTCGGCAACCACTGAGGAATCGATCCCTAACCCAGATCGACATACAGAATCGTGTGTCGGAGCCGGCTGCGAGCATGAGACAAAGCCCACTGAGGAAGTCGAGCCATCCTCAGCCGTCCAGTCCGACGATCCTGTGTGCATCGATTTCCTGAAAGGTCGCGTCGATCGAGTTGTATTCAATCACATGCATGCTCTTTCGTCACGCAGCCTCGGCGACTACCGCTTCTTCGTTGTCCCCGGCCTGGCCAAGGTCGATATAAACAATGGGGGCCGCCTGCTTAATGTGATTCGAGGATACGTAACGGTGCACGACTACGACGCCGAAGTACTGGCAGTCACCGATGACTCTCGAACGACAATACCGAAAAGCGCTCTCAACGATTTGCTCACTGCGGGTCCCGGGGGCGCGCTGGCGGGGGGCAGTTTTCCATTCACGACGAATATCTTCTCCCGTGCTGGAGTCGTCTACATTGAAACTGAAATTCCGGGACCCGGCGAAGATGGCGATCCGCATGACCATGTCGTATACGTAATTCACGGCGATCGCGCTCAGCAGGTCTGCACAATAGATAGCGCTTTGATTCTGAAAGCCGCAGAACGAGATTCCGGCGCATGATTTACTGGCTTGGTCATCTATCCTTACTTGCCATATTTCTCGCGGCGTCCGCACACTCAGCCAATTCCTGTATCGACGAGACTTCGAAGCAACTCCTCCCAATGCCTGCGGAGGACTTCATCAAACAGCAATTTTCTACCGGCCGATACGAATGCGGTGTCGAAGCGCTTCGGTCGGAATCGTTTACTCGCGCCACGTCGGAAGGTCCTGCCGGCTGGGACGCCCGGTTCGCTTTGCGAGAATTAGCGATAGAAATCGCCCAATCCGATTATCCAGTTAACGAGCGGCGGAACGCCCTGCA
Organism: uncultured Gammaproteobacteria bacterium; assembly: GCA_963748995.1. GTDB lineage: Bacteria > Pseudomonadota > Gammaproteobacteria > Steroidobacterales > Steroidobacteraceae > Bog-1198. The sequence goes on from CAVVKU010000020.1 coordinate 81,419, forward strand.
CGCGGTGGTAAGTCCATCGTTGGTTAAGGATGTACCCCGGAAGTCGGCGGACTTGATTGCCGACTCGCGCACGCTGTTTGATGCTGTCTCAGGAGTCATTGATTGCTCGGCTCGCTTTGAGCTGCTCGATCTCGCGTTGCGTATCAACAGCCGACTGCCAACAAGCCAACGCGACGACGCGATCCGTGCGCAAACCTTGGAGCTTTGCGAGTCCCGCGATTCTCGAGGGTTCAGGGACGTATTCAACGGCATGGATTCCCTGCTTGTCTTGGAGAAGGATACCCGTGCAGATCCGTCCTTCGACAGTTGGCGAAGCAGTCTTGCGCGTGACGCGCACTTTTACCTAGGGGCGTCAACTCCGGAACAGGCGCTACAGGCGCTGGCACTTATTGAGGCGCTGAGTGACGTTAAGGCCTGTCAGAATTGCGGTAGCGATTGGCGCTGGCGGCCCACATTTGGGATATCCGTCTTCTACCATGGCCAACAGATGCAGAGCGAAGCCGCCACCACGTACCAAAAAGCGCTCGGGATGATCCGCGCAATCCCCGATTTGAACGAAAGACTTCTGGCTCTCAGGGATGTTTGCATCGAAATGCAAATCTTGCGCTACCCTGATGAGCAATACCTGCCATTGATACAAGAAATAAAACCTTTGGCTGCTTCACTGCACACCAGTGACGCGGCAGATCTTCAGGCGCGCCTTGAGACGGACAACTGCGTTCGTGCTGGCTCGTGGGCAGAACGCAAACGCTGAGGACCGCGCGAGATTTACACCAGTATGGTGGCGGGCGCGGCAAACCGCCCCGGGGGCCGAGGGGCCGGAAATCATGGCGCCGCACGTCGGAAGACCAAATTACGCATCAGTTGCATCGCTCCCCGTCAGTTGATATCATGATATCATTTATTGGAGGAGACGCCGCTGTGGCGCAATTCGTTGTGCGGGATCTCGAAGAGGAAGTGAAGGCGCGGCTGAAGCGACGCGCTGAGCGCAATGGTCGCAGCATGGAGGACGAAATTCGGCACATTCTGCGCAATGCTGCCAAAGATTCGAGTAGGCCAATCGCCATGCTTGGATCGCGTATTGCGGAGCGCTTCAGCGGAAGAGGTTTGACCGCCGAACTACCGGAGTTGAGAGGGCATGCTGCGCGGCCGGCTGATCTCGACCCATGATCGTAGTCGACACCAACGTGCTTTCGGCGCTGATGCGCCATGTGCCAGAGCCGCCAGTCATCGACTGGCTAGATCGTCAGGCGGCCGAGTCCATTTGGATAACCAGCATCACGCTGTTCGAGGCGCGATTCGGCTTGGCGCTACTTCCTGAGGGACGACGTCGAACTGCGCTTGAAGCAGCCTTCGACAAATTCATGGTTGAAGACTTGGAAGGACGGGTGATTGATTTTGATCAACCGGCCGCGGAGGCAGCCGCACTGCTGGCAGCAAGACGACAGCACGACGGATTGACTGTTGATATGCGGGATACCCAAATCGCCGGAATCGTAATTGCGCGACGGGCGAAGTTCGCCACCAGAAATGTCCGGCACTTCTCTGACTTGAACGTTGAGGTGATTAATCCCTGGGAATCAAAGAAGTAGATATCGAATCGATCCACGGCATGCACAATTGAGAACCTGAAGACGATCGGCGACCGGCAATTGGACGATTCGTCTCCCTTGGACTGTTGACGACCCCGAGCCGTCATCCGCAAATGTCCGGTATGATGTGATGAGAATGGGCGCTCAGCGAGGTGTCCGCGTTCTGCCGCAACAGGCGTTGGCGCGCAATGACCGACAGCACGCTGAAATCGACCGCTGGCGCTGATCGCCATCGACCAGCCGACGACAGCCCAAAACACTATTCGATGTTCTGCACCTGTTCGTGGGTACGGTTCGTAACCGCTTGATCCTGTGGCGATTGAGGCTTTGCGGCTGCGGCGTAGCTACGCGGCTAGCCACGCGGGCCGGAGGCCGTCGGCGTCGGTGCCGCGTGGCCTGCATGCCGGGGGCACCCCTACCGGCTCTGCACCTTCTCCTGCAGCCACACCTTGATCAGTGACTGATACGGAACGTCCCTCGCATTCGCGGCCACCTTGATCGCGTCCAGCAAGTGCTGGGGTAGCCGCAGCGAAATGGTCTTCGTCGATGGCTTGAGGTTGGGGAAGGCCGCGGGTCGTGCCTTTCCCCAATCCAGATACTCCGTGGAATCGTTCACCTCCCAAAACTTTCTCTCAGCCGCTTCGCTTGAGAACTTAGGAATGGTCTTTTGGCGCTTGCTCATAAACTGCCCTTTCCTTCCTCGACATGTCCCGAGCCGAGATCACTCGGATCGCCGTGCCCTCACGGCGCAGCGTGAACGATAGATGCAGACGCCTGCCGGCTGCCGTGACACCGAGCGCATGGTACCGAGGCTCCTCCTCGCTGTGAGGTGCATCATCGAGCAGCAGAAGCGGTGTGGAGAAAAACACCTCCTCTGCCTCGCCTGCAGAAACTCCGTGACGCTCGTTCTTGCGGGCGTTCCCCGCGTCCCAGTCGAACTCAGTGATCTTCGATAGGTCGATCAAGGCTGTATATTACCGTAATATACAAGACACGGCAAACCGCTGGGGGACCGAGGGGCCGGAAATCATGGCGAGCCGCACGTCGGAAGACGTGCCGGAAAGGTCATCTCTTCAATTGGTCATTGACTGAGGACCTAACCTCATCCCATGACACGACGTCTGCCGGATCAGTCCCATGGTCAGCAAGGCGTCGATGCAGTTCTACGTGCTGCGGACCCGTTAGCAGAGCCGCCCCGCTGTCAGCCGCAATGCTGTCCCAGAGCTCCTCGACAAGTGACAGCCGATCTTCGAGCCCGAGTCGATCTAGTCCAAGCGACTTTATCGAAATTGCCATATCACCACCCTACACCTACCCCCACCGGGCACGCCACCCACGGATTCGTCACGACCCGTTGTTGACGGTGACAGGCGGCGGCAATCGGGCTGGTCAATTCGCTCGTTTAAAGTGGCGCGGGGCGGCGATACACAGTCGATCATCGGTGGCGTCGGCGCCAATCGAATGAGATTTGGCGGAGACTTAGGTCGGCTTCGCAGTGTCGGCATTTAGGTCCAATCCACGGAAGGTAAATTCCCGACTTCGTTTTTTCGACAGAGTCGAAGCACACAGGGCAAATTAATATCGTGAAGGTAACCCACAGGCTACCGATGACTATGATGATCGCCAGCCCTGGCAAGCTTTGAAGTCGCCCTTGGTGGGCGAGGATCAATGCGCCTCCCACAAACAACACAGGCATGAGGCAGTAGCGCAGTTTAGAAGCCGTCGGGTACGTCATACCTTGATCGGGTCCTTTTCAACCGCAATTCTACTTCGGCGGGCCGGAGCCTGTCACCGATGCTGCCGCCAACGAGAGGCGGGTGTTGGACCCGGTGCCGCCGCTCGCGAGTGTCGGCTTTGTGGCTCCAGAATCTACGCTGCGATACCATCCGGTGATGCCGCCCATTTCCTTTGCCGATGAACTGCAAAAAGACTGGCAGCTAGTCTCGTTGAGCGTCTTGCCAAAAGAAACCGTGGTCACTGTCCGCACAACGGTGAGCCACGCTGTGCCGAGTCCCGTAGGGCGAGACGGCTCCAGCATCATGTCTTATCCGGCTATCCGCTCTGAGCTCGAAGAGGCAGAATTTGTCTTTCAGAAGTGCCTTGTCGTTCGAGTGTGGGATGAGGCCGCGCTGTCCATGCGGGAACTGAATCCCAATCCTCAATTCGAGGGCCGAACGTTCCGGCGGTACACGAAGTCTGCGCTGCTCAATCTGCACTCGGAGCCACCGCTTTCCGGTTTTCACTATCAACTTAACTTCTCAAACGAGATCGTCGATATCATTTGCCAGGTGGCGCCGGTCGTCTCCCTTCGTCGCGCCGTCTTTAAGGATAAATTAGCGGGAGAAGAACACTAGACGGAAATAAGTAAGTACGTTTTCACTTAATAAATCGGCGACAGCAATCGACCCGTTGCGGCCGGTGGCCAATGACCGCTCTCGGGAAGTCAGAACGATCCGAATTTGCGAGTAATTTAGCCTAGAAGCCCTTCGGCTTTCGTAACCAATAAAAATTCTTCGCATGCGGACTGGCTCGGAAGCGTTCCAGGTGCAAATCCGTTTGCCATTCCTCATAACCCAACAAGCTTCCCTGAAGCCTCTCAAATCCTTCGCTCCACCCGGCCTTCGCTGCGGCGGCTCGCATCATGATGTATGCATCGATTCGCCAGGCCTCCGCAGACCGAGCGTAGAAGACATGCCGGATGCCCCGCACGTGAGCGTGCCCTGGCGGCCCAGCCTCTTGCAGCGGTTCTACCAGCTCTCGCTTTACAAACTTTCCTTCAGACACGTAAGGAGCGAAGGCCAATTCCGGAATAATTTCTTCATTCGGTTCCGACGGATAATCGTCGTAAAAATGTGCTAGCGGCTTACCCCTGCTAAGCATGAACTCCAACTCACGGTCGGTATGGAGTTCGTACGGCGGTCGATCGACAGCGTCAGGGGTCGCCATGATGATTATCCCAACAGTGCAAAGTATTCCGGAGCATATCAAGGCTCGCGGTGGCGATACCATAGTCCGCCACAGGTGTGCTTTGGCTGGGTATCGTCGAGACAACACGAGCTGAGATAGACGATGCAAATAGCTATCAGCCGGTTGTGTCCGGTGGATGGGTCATCGCTTCGAATATCTGAACAACTCTGCGTTCATCGATCCCTGCCGATTGCTCTCGCGCCAAAGGATGAGCGGTGGGCTCCAGTTCAATATACGGATGAGTGCCATTGTTCCGCAGATGAACCCGTATCTTTAAGTTGATCGTCTCCGGATATATCCAAATATGAGACTCCAGCCAGCCGAAAAACGGTCCGGTCCCAGACCGATGCCTTTCTGACAACACCGATAAGAATTGCCGGTAATTAGCTGGGCTGAGAGACGCCCATACGCCCCAAATGAACGGGTCCGATTCTCCTCGAACAGGGATTTCGAGGCATCCCCGAACAAAGAAATGCTCTCCATCGACGATGCAAGCATCAGCGGTGAGGACGCAGCGCTTCGCGCGTTCCAAATCAGGAACCGCCAAATAGCTCACGGGATAGTCCCAGCCAAATCCAGGCACGCCTTCGTGAACTTCACCGCATTTGGAACAACAAAAACGCATTCTTTGATACCAGTGATCTGGTGGGAAATCCCCCGGCTCCAGCATATTGCGAACGTCGCCTTACCGGCAATGGACTTCTGGGTGCCAATGCCCGCTTCTGGCCGAGACCTGCCCGTCGCACCCCGACGCATTACGTTGCACCCTATGCGGCTCACGACGGAATCAGATTCTCGGCGACGGAACTAGCCAGTATTCGTCCGCCAATTCATACGAATCATCGCCTTATTCGATTCCAACCGGCAGCTCATAGTCATGTGGGTGACTTTAACCGGAGAACTCGTCATGGATCGTGCGTTGTATTCGATCGAAGAGACCCGAGCGCGTCTCGGTGGCATTTCGCGCAACAGCCTTTACGCCATGTTGAGGGCGGGCAACCTGCCGAGCGTCGTCATCGGCTGTCGCCGCTTCATATCGGCGGAGGCGATTGCTGCGCTCATCACCGATTCCACGACATCGATCAGCCCATCTCAGGACGCGGTGCGGTCACGGCGGCCTCTGGCTAATGTAGGCCAGGGGCTTTCTTCGACCGCTCGACCGAGCACCCATCCTCGGAAGTCCGACGCCGAGTAAGTATTCGGACCGGGCGCAATGAGTTCGTGGATGCAATCAGGACCACGCTGTCGTCGCTTACATCGAGGAGCGTTGTCGGGTCGGTATTGGAGTGAGGGCAGGATAGCGAGGTGTCCGCGTTCTGCCGCAACAGGCGTTGGCGCGCAATGACCGACAGCAGGCTGAAATCGACCGCCCCATCGATCACGGCGAGGCCGATGCCGAAGGAGAAGCGCTCGTTCGCCGAGGTCGCTGCGAAGCTGCGAGTATCGGAGTCGACGCTGGCGCTGATCGCCATTCGGACATTGCTCGCTTCGGATGTCCCCGACTTGCCGCCGCGGACATCGAGCAGCGAACCCGCCGTGGATCGGATCACGATCCGTTTGCGGCCGGGAGATCGACTTGCGGTTCGGCATCGAGCGGCTGAGCGCCGCATGAAGGACTCAGCCTATATTGCCGCCCTGGTCCGGGGTCATGTGGCCGCCAACCCGCCGCTGGCAGCCCAGGAGCTCGCTGCGCTCAAGGCGGCCGTGTCCGTCTTGGCGGGTGTCGGTCGACTTATGGCACGGACGGCTCGGGAAGCCGCGCAGGCGGGTGTTCTGCCACGGGACCTGCAGCAGCAACTGAGCCGTACTCGAGCCCTTGTAGCGGACGTGGAGCGGCGTCTGCACGAATTCGCCCAAGCGGCGCTGGTGAGCTGGGAGAGCCGCGTTGAATAGACGGGTTGTTCGCCTACCGTCGGATGGACCCCGATCCTTCGAGGTCGTGAGCTACGGGCGCGCCGGTCTGCAAATGCCCGGTCGATTCAGCCGCGTGCAGATCGCCCATATCTCGCGCACCGTCAGGCATACGCCGGAGGTCATGGTGAAAGTGACCGGCGGAGGAACCAGCAGGGGTGCGGTTGCGGCTCACTTCGCGTACATCAGCCGCCGAGGGAGCATGGAGATCGAGACGGACGAGGGCGAGCGCATCGGACGGCTGGATGAGCAAAGGCGGCTCATCGATGACTGGCACCTGGAGCTCACCGCCGGACAGTACCGGACGCAGAGGGACGGCGGTCCGGCGCGGCGGCCGCCGAAACTGGTGCACAACATCGTGCTGTCCATGCCGTCGCCGACGCCCCCGGACAAGGTTTTGGCCGCCGCGCGGCAATTCGCCCGCGAGAATTTCCAGCAACACCGCTACGCCATGGTGTTGCACACCCACCAGCAGCACCCGCATGTGCATCTGGTGGTGAAGGCGGAGAACGAGCTCGGCCGGCGGCTGCACATCGACAAGCAGCTTCTGCGGGATTGGCGCGAGCACTTCGCGCAGTTGATGCGTGAACAGGGCATTGCGGCGAACGCCACCTCTCGGTCAATTCGCGGCCAAAACACAAAAAAACGCCGGGAGGGGATCTTCAAGGCGCAGCGATACGGGAAATCCACGGCGATGCGCGCCAGGATGATCGGAATTGCGACAGAGCTGGCACGCACCGGAACGGTCGAAGATCCGGCGCGCGCAAGGTTGGTCGAGACTCGCAAATCCCTGGTATCGGCCTGGATGAAGGCCGCTGAGGTGCTGGATGCCCAAGGCGAAGAAATCCTGGCGGGCGAGGTCCGGTACTTCGCCAAGCACCTTCCGCCCGTCCTAACCGACCGGCAACAGCTTGCAGCGACATTCCTCAGATTCAAGGGCGAGCAACGCGGGGCCGAACCGCAAGGCTATGCGCAAGCCATTCCGAGGGACCAGGAACGGACTTTGTAGCTCAGCGAGCAGTGAGCGGGGGATGGGCGGAACCGTCCCGTAGGTCGCCAAGCGCGCGCTCGGCGTGCCGGGAGATCAGCTCGCCGACTTGCGTCTGATCGGCGTGACCTTCTGCGCGCCGCTTTCGATGTCGAGCAACAGCGCTGTCCAGGCTTCCAGCGCCGCGCGGCGCTCGTTGAGATAATCGTGCGTGTTGTAGGTGCCCTCGACTCCGCGCAGCTTGTGACCCAGACAGCGTTCGGCCACTTCGCTGCGGACGCCGAGGGACGCGAGGTGCGTCCGCATGGTGCGGCGCAGGTCGTGCAAGGTGAAGTGTTCCAGTCCGTGCTCGACCGCCGCAAGCGCGGCGTTCAACGTGTCGATTCCCAGGTGCAACGCGCGCTGGCGCGGGTCGCGCCGGCGCTTGGGGAACACGAACGCGCTACCGCCTGCAACCTCGCGCAACGATTTGAGCCAGGTTGCAACAGCGGGCACCAGCGGAATCGTCAGCGCCTCGCTCGTTTTGGTGCGGCTCGCCGGCAGGCGCCAAGTTGGCGCTGCGCTGTCGAGATCGAACTCGCTCCATTGGGCACCCAGCAACTCGCCTTTGCGAACGCCCAGGGCGAGCAGCAGCTTCACCGCCAGGAGGTTGGCGCCGCCAAAGCTCGGGGAGTCCCGCAGCGCCTTGAAGAGCTTCCCCAGCTCCTCGACGCTCAAGGCCCGCTTGCGCGCGCGTTCGGGCCCGCCGGCATCGCTTTGGTCGAAGTCCGCCACGGGATTGCTGGCGAGCACGTGGCGGCGCACGCCGAAGCGGAACACGCGCCGCATGAAGCGCAGCAGATCGTTCGCCGCGGTGGGCGCGCTCTTGCGAACTTGCGCGAGGAGCCGGGCGGCATCGGCCGCGGTGATCTCAGCGGGCACGCGCTCGCCGAAGGTTGGCAGCAGGTATTTGTCGAGATAGCGGCGCGGCACCTGCGGGTGCTTGAGACGCCGCGGGTCGATCTCCGTGCTGTACCAATCCTCCGCGAGATCCCGAAACGTCTGGCGCGCCTTCTGGGCGGCGATCGCGGCGCGCTGCGCTTGTTCGGCCTCCTGCTTGACGAACAGCGGATCACGCCGCTTGTCGAGCATGAGGCGCTTCTCCCGCGCCTCGATCCGCGCCGCGGCGAGGCTCATGTCGGGGTAGTTGCCGAGGGTCATCCAGCGCTCGCGGCCGGCGAATCGATAGCGGAACATCCACGCGGCCCCCTCGCGTGTCTGCTTCCTGAAGTAGAGGCCGTCACCATCGCTGAGCAGCAGCACCGGACCGCCGAAGCGATGTGCGCGCTCGATCGACAGGGAGTTGAGCTTTCCGGACGCCATGTGCAGACCCCCGGGTGCGTAGCGAGATTGCGTACAAACCGCGAAGCTAAGACGCAAGCCGCGTGGCTGGAACATGAGCCGCGTAGCTACAAAATCTAGCTACGCATTTAGCTACGCACCCAGCCCCAACGGTAGTCCAGACGACCCAAAACGTCCAGAGACAATAACTGACGCAAAACCCTAGTTTTGCAGGGGTTTCGCGCACTTTCCGAGGACGGCCCGCGACAGCCGACGACAGCCCAAAACACTATTCGATGTTCTGCACCTGTTCGCGCATCTGCTCGATCAGAACTTTCATGTCCACCGCCGACCGGGTCGTCTCGATGTCCTGGGACTTCGATGACAGCGTGTTCGCCTCTCGATTCAATTCCTGCATCAGAAAATCCAGCCGCCGGCCGGCCGGCTCCTGGCCGCCGAAGGTCTTGCGAATTTCGGTGACGTGACCGCGCAGCCGATCGAGCTCCTCGTCCACGTCCAGACGTTGAGCAAGAATGGCGAGCTCCTGCTCGAGCCGCTCATGGTCGACATCCGTGCAGAGCTGCGCGATGCGCTCGAGCAGCTTGGTTCGGATGCGTGCGCGTACTTCCGGCAATCTCGCGGCGACCAGCGAGGCGAAATCAGCGAGCCCCGCGCAGCGCAGCTCGAGCGCCTCCTTGAGCCGGCCGCCCTCGCTGTCGCGGAACCGCGTGAGCTCGGCCAACGCCTCCTCGAGCAGGGCATGGGCGGCGGCGATGAGCGGTGCGGAGTCCTTCGGCGGCTCGCGCACCACGCCAGGCCAGCGGAGCAGGTCGGTCACATCGATGCGCGCGGCGGGGCCGGCCTGCAACGCCGCCTGCTGTGCTCGCTGGGTGAGCGAGGCGAGCAAATCGGCGTCGACCTCCAGCGTGGTCGAGGCCGTCACCGGCCGGAAATGCAGCGATACGTCCACCTTGCCGCGACGCACGGCGCCGGCAATGGTCTGGCGAAAGTCGGATTCCGCCGTGCGAAAATCCTCCGGCAGCCGGCAGCCGATTTCGAGAAAGCGGTGATTGACGGTCTTGAGCTCCCAGGCGATAAGACCCCAGGGATACTGGCGCTCCCGCCGGGCGAAGCCGGTCATGCTGCGAATCATAGGGTTTGAAAGCCAAAATCGGCCATAATCGATATCTTTGGGCCGTCTTACGGCGTTTCAGTCTATCGAAAGGGTCAGGAGCTGTCATTGCAGATCGAGATCGCAGATGTGAGCTTGATCGGGCATCGCGAGGAGAATCAGGACCGCGTGGCGGTGGCCGCTGCCGACCAGGCGGTGCTCCTGGCGGTGATCGATGGCATGGGCGGGCACGCCGAGGGGGCGCGCGCCGCCGAAACCGCGCTCGCGACGCTCTTGGAGGCCTTCTGGCAGATCCCGCATCCCATTTTCGACCCGCTCGGCTTTTTGCATCTGTCGATCGGACGGGCGCACGAGGAGGTCGTCAAGCTGGGCGTCGGACTGTCCGTGGAGGCGCGACCGCGCGCCACGTGTGCCGTGTGCCTGGTTCAGGACTCGGCGGCTTATTGGGCGCATGTGGGAGATAGCCGGGTGTATCAATTGAGAGGGTCCCAGGTATTGGAGCGCACCCGCGATCACAGTCACGTGGAAGTGCTGCTGCGCGAGGGATTGATCACCGAGGCGGAGGTGCACGGTCACCCGATGCGCAACTACGTCGAGTGCTGCCTCGGCGGCGACGCGGCGCTTCCCGAGATGAGCATCTCCACGCGCCGGAGGCTCAAGTCGGGCGACGTATTGCTGCTCTGCACGGACGGCATGTGGGCCAATCTCAAGGATCAGGATTTCGTGCGCTTCGCCCAGAATACGGGCAAGCCGCTGCGCGAGACGCTCACTGACCTCGGTACTCAGGCGGTTGCCGCGTCCGCTCCCTACAGCGACAACACCAGCGCCGCGGCGCTGCGCTGGAGGGCGGCATGAGCGTGCGGCCGAGCGGGCGTGCACCCGATGAGCTTCGTGAACTGTCCTTCGCCAGAGGCTACACGGCACACGCCGAGGGCTCGGTGCTGGTGGGCTTTGGCGCGACGCGCGTGCTGTGTACCGCGAGCGTCGAAGACGGCGTGCCTTCCTTTCTGCGCGGATCCGGACAGGGATGGGTCACGGCGGAGTACGGCATGCTTCCCCGCGCCACTCACACGCGTTCGGCCCGCGAGGCGGCGCGCGGCAAGCAATCGGGACGCACCCAGGAGATCCAACGACTGATCGGGCGCTCGCTCCGAGCCGTGGTCGATCTCAAGGCTCTGGGCGACCGTACCATCACCCTCGATTGCGATGTGCTGCAGGCGGATGGCGGAACGCGCACCGCCGCGATCACCGGGGCCTTCGTCGCGCTGGCGGATGCCATCGACAAGCTCATGAAGCGGCGCGCACTCGCGGCGAATCCCATCCACGGCCAGGTGGCCGCCGTCTCGGTGGGCATCTACCGGGGCGTTCCCGTGCTCGACCTCGACTATGCCGAGGACTCGAGCGCCGAGACCGACATGAACGTGGTGATGAACTCGGGCGGCGGCTTCGTCGAGGTGCAGGGGACGGCGGAAGGTCATGCGTTTCGGCGCCACGAGCTCGACAAGCTCCTCGATCTGGCCACGCAAGGCATCGCCCGATTGCACGAGGCCCAGCAAACCGCTCGCGCCGCTTGAGAAGGCTGATCATCGCCACGGGCAATCCCGGCAAGCTGCGCGAGTTCCAGGCGCTGCTCGAGGGGCTGCCATTCGAGCTCGTCACCCAGGCCTCGGTAGGCGTGGCCGCGCCGGAGGAGACCGGCACGACGTTTCTCGCGAACGCGCTGTTGAAGGCGCGCCACGCTGCGGCGGCCACGGGCGAGGCCGCGATTGCCGACGATTCGGGCCTCGAGGTGGATGCGCTGGGCGGGGCGCCGGGCGTGTACTCCGCGCGCTACGCAGGCCCCGGCGCGGACGATGCCGCGAACAATGCAAAGCTCCTCGCGGCGCTTGCGGGGATCCCTCCGGGCGGACGGCGTGCGCGCTATCGATGCGTTCTGGTGTACCTCGACGGACCCGACGACCCCGCGCCGGTGAGCGCGGTCGGCACCTGGGAGGGATGCATCGTGGATGCGCCGCGCGGTGCGGGAGGTTTCGGCTATGACCCGTATTTCTGGCTGCCCGACCTCGAAGATGACCGCGGCAGAACTCGATCCCGGGGAGAAAAATCGGCTGAGCCACCGCGGCCGCGCCATGCGCGAGCTGCGCGCCAAGCTCGAAGCACGCACGTGACGCCGGTGCCGCTGTCGCTCTACGTGCACATGCCCTGGTGCGTGCGCAAGTGTCCGTACTGCGACTTCAATTCGCACCAGCGGGGCAGCGCCGCTGCGCCGCCGAGCTACATCGACGCGCTGATCCACGACTTCGAGCGTGAGCTGCCGTCGATCGGCAGTCGCACGATCGAGACGATCTTTTTCGGTGGAGGCACTCCGAGTTTGTTTGCCCCGGAGGAGTTCGCGCGGCTGCTCGAGGCGCTGCGGCGCCTGGCCCACGTAGCCCCGGATGCGGAAGTCACGCTGGAGGCCAATCCCGGCACGGTGGAACGAGGCCGCTTCGCCGGCTATCGAGACGCCGGCATCACCCGTGTTTCGCTGGGGGCGCAGAGCTTCGCTCCCGCGGCGCTCGTGCGGCTGGGGCGCATCCATGCGGCGGAGGATTCTTATCGCGCGGCCGAGGAGCTGCATGCGGCCGGGCTCACCAACTTCAATCTGGATCTGATGTACGCGTTGCCGGAACAGACGCTCGAGGAGGCGCTCACCGACGTGCGCATCGCCTGCGGGCTGAAGCCCGCGCACATCTCCCACTACCAGCTCACCCTCGAGCCCGGCACGGTGTTTCACGCCCGGCCGCCGCCCTTGCCGGATGAGGATGCGGCGTTCGCGATTCTTAGGGACTGCCAGCAATTGCTGGCCGCCGAGGGTTTCGAGCAATACGAAGTGTCGGCCTATGCGCGCCCCGCCGCGCGCTGCCGCCACAATTTGAACTACTGGACCTTCGGCGACTACGTGGGCATCGGCGCCGGCGCTCACGGCAAGCTCACCTTCGAGGCGCCTGGCGGGATCGTTAGAACCGAAAAGCCGCGCCAACCGCGCGATTACCTCGAGCGCCTCGAGGCCTCGGGGAGCGCCGCCGCCGGCGAGCCCTGGGGCGCGCGCCGCCGAATCCCGCGAGGTGAACTGCCGTTCGAATTCATGCTGAATGCGCTGCGGCTCAATGAGGGGTTCACGATCCGAAATTTCGAGCAGCGGACCGGGCTTAGAGTGGAGATCATCGAACCCGCCCTGCAGCACGCCTTAGGAAGGGGGCTGCTGGAGAAGTCCACGGCCGGATGGCGGCCGACCGAGCTCGGTTCACGGTTCCTGAACGACCTTCAGGGCGGTTTTCTGGAATGAGCTTATACACATCGCAGACCGGGCCTCGGCCGGAGTGGCACCTACAGCATATTGCGCCTGCGTTAGGTCAGATGGTGCTTCTAACCATATAATTATATTGAAGAAACATACTTGTCTATTTTTTGACCAAGTTAACATTTATGCGAAAATCCTCTGTGACAGTTATGCGAACGGCATTCCGTCCACAGAGTTATCCACAGATATTGTGGACAAGCCCGCCGCCAAGCTGCCCGAGGACTCGCCCGAGGCAGACGGCGTGCGCGGCGCCAAAGAGAATTTTTCGAGATGGCTTGTTGAACAGGGGGCTTTGAGCTAAGGTACGCGACCCCGTTTTGGGCGGGTCCATTGGCGTGGCGGCGGTCCCTTGAGAACCGTCGATTCTGCCTCATAAATGATCACAGAGGTTTGCACCATGAAAGCCGGCATTCACCCCGAATACAACGAGATCAACGTGACCTGCACCTGCGGGAACACCTTCAAGACGCGTTCGACCATCGGACAGGATCTGCAGGTGGAAGTGTGCTCGAACTGCCACCCGTTCTACACGGGCAAGCAGAAGGTCGTGGACACCGGCGGCCGGGTCGACAAGTTCCGCAAGAAATACGCCGCTGCTGCGGCGAAGACCTAAGTCCACGCGGGCGCCGAGGCGCCTGCTCGATCGGCGTGTCAATGGCGCCTCGCTCCTGCGGGCGTCCCTCATCGAATCGATCCTTCGCGGCCGGCTCGCGGTCGGCCGCGGAGCCGGCCGTCATCATGGCGGATCGTCGGCAGGTCGCTTGATTCCGCCGCACTACCGTGCAAGGCTTCCGGGCCATCGTCAATGAACCCATTCGAAGCCGGTAACGCGTATGAGCACGAAGTACGAACTGAAGAATCTCTCCACGGGCAAAACCGGTGAATTGACCGCTTTGTCCGGAACCGTCGGTCCCGAAGCCCTCGACATCTCGCACCTGATCCGCGACTTCGGCGTGTTCACCTACGATCCCGGCTTCATGGCCACCGCGAGCACCGAGAGCAAGATCACCTACATCGACGGCGATGCGGGCGTGCTCCTGTACCGCGGCTATCCCGTGGAACAGCTGGCCGAGCAATCCAGCTTCCTCGAGGTCGCTCATCTGTTGATCCACGGCGAACTGCCGAACAAGGCGCAGCTCTCGGGGTTCACCCACTCGATCACGCGTCACACGATGATCAACGAGCAGCTGCTGAGCTTCTTTAGGGGCTTTCACCACGATGCCCACCCGATGGCCATGGTATCGGCCGTGGTCGCGTCCATGGCGGCCTTTTATCAGGACTCGACCGACATCAACGACCCGCGCCACCGGGAGATCTTCTCGCACCGGATCATCGCGAAGCTGCCCACGATCGCGGCGGCGGCGTACAAGCACACGCTCGGCCAGCCCTTCGTGTATCCGCGCAATGATCTGCGCTACTGCGCGAACATGCTGAACATGTTCTTCGCGGTGCCGTGCGAGCCGTATGCGATCGACCCCGTGGCGGCGGAGGCGCTGGATCTGTTGTTCATTCTGCACGCGGACCATGAGCAGAACGCGAGCACTTCGACGGTGCGCCTGGCGGGCAGCACGGGCACCAACCCCTATGCGGCGATCTCCTCCGGCGTCTCCGCGCTCTGGGGCCCGGCCCATGGCGGCGCGAACGAGGCGGTCCTCGACATGCTGGACGGCATCGGCTCGGCCAAGAACATCGACAAGTTCCTGGCCCGCGTGAAGGACAAGTCGGACAGCGTGCGTCTCATGGGCTTCGGGCATCGGGTCTACAAAAATTTCGATCCGCGCGCCAAGATCATCCGCGAGATGTGCTATCGGGTGCTGGAGAAGATGGGCGTGGGTGTGAACAACAATCCGCTCTTCGAACTGGCGCTCAAGCTCGAGGAGGTCGCTCTCAAGGACGAGTACTTCGTGTCGCGCAAGCTCTATCCGAACGTCGACTTCTATTCGGGCATCATCTATTCCGCCCTCGGAATCCCGCGCTCCATGTTCACCGTGCTGTTCGCGATCGCCCGTACCGCCGGCTGGGTGGCGCATTGGCAGGAGATGGTCTCCGATCCGCACATGCGCATCGGCCGGCCGCGCCAGCTCTACACGGGTCCCACGCAGCGAGACTACCGCCTGCTCGACAAGCGCTGAAGATGCCCGCGCCCGTCCATGCCAGATCGTCCGCGGCCGCGGTCACCGCCGCCGCGATGTTTGCGTGGGTGGGCCTCGCCGCCGCCCAGGCCCCGCCCCCACCCGCTCCGCCCGCCGACGCGGCCGGCTCGGCCGGCGCTCCGCCGGGGGCACAGATCCTTTGCTCGGAGCCCCCAAGTCCGGTGGCCCTTGGCAGCGCCCAATGGAACGGGTGGGGCCACGGGATCGAAAACACCCGCTATCAACCCGAGCCCGCCATTCGGGCGACCGATGTCTCGCACCTTGCGCTGAAATGGGCCTTCGGATACCCCGGGGCGAGCACCGTTTCCGGCCAGCCCACGATCGTCGATGGACGCGTGTTCGTCGCCTCCGCAGGACATATCTATGCGCTGGATGCCAAGACCGGCTGCACCTACTGGCGCTTCGACACCGATGCGCACGCGTTCAGCGCCATCTCGATCGCAGAGCTCGGCGCCCTGCGCCAGGTCTCCAAGCCCAAGCCCAAGAAAGGCAAGCGCGGACGCATCGACGCGCACCTGGACGTGCTCAAGCCGCCGAGCGCAGCGTTCATCGGCGACGACAAGGGCGCGGTATACGCCTTGGATGCCGAGCGGGGCACGCTTTTGTGGAAGACCCAGATCGACACCGACGCCTCCGCGCGCATTCTCGGCGCGCCGACCATCTACCAGAACCGCCTCTATGTCGCCGTCGGCTCGAGCGAGCCTGGCGGCGATGCCCGCAATGCGAGCTCTGCCTGCTGCACCTTCCGCGGAAGCGTGGCGGCATTGGACATTGCGACCGGCCGCGTAGCCTGGAAGACCTATCTCTTGAGCGAGGAGCCGCGGCCGATGGCCGGTGCCGGGGGAGCGCAGCGATTGGGTCCGGCGGGAGTCGCGGTCGCGGGCGCCCCCACCGTCGACAGCGCGCGGGGTCTCGTTTATGTCGCCACCGGCGATTCCTTCAATCCGGCGCTCCAACCCACGGCAGACGGGATCGTCGCGCTCGATCTTTCGAGCGGCCAGGTGCGCTGGTCGAAACAGCTGTTGCCTTCCGATTCCGAGGGCACCGGCGCCGCGCGCGAATTCACCTCCTCACCGATCCTGCGGCCCTTGACGGGCGGCCGGCAGGTCCTGCTCGTCGGCCAGCGCTCCGGCGAGGTGTACGGGCTGGATCCCGAGCGGTCCGGCGAGGTGTTGTGGCAATGGAGCGGCGCCGGGAACAAAACCTTGGGGGGAATCGAATCGGGCATGGCGGCGGACCACCGCAGCGTCTATGTCGCGATCTCCGGATTGAGCGCCGAGCCTTCGAGCCCCACCGGCAGCCTGGTCGCCATCGATATGAAGACGGGTGTGAGACATTGGCAGACCGCGGCGCCCACCGTGGCGTGCAGCTGGCCGAGCGTCTCGACTTGCGCCCATGGCCAGGCGCAGGCCGTCACCGTGATTCCGGGTGCCGCGTTCTCCGGATCGATGGACGGCCACTTGCGCGCCTATTCCACCATCGACGGCAAGATCTTGTGGGATTACGACACCGCCAAGGACTTCGCGACCGTCAATCGCGTGAAGGCCGGTGGCGGTTCGCTGGATCAAGGCGGCGCGACCATCGTCAACGGAGTCGTGTACGTCAATTCGGGCAGTGAACGGGGCGACCCCGGGAATGTGCTGCTCGCCTTTTCCGTCGACGGCAAATAGGACAACTCATGCCAGTTCTCATTCGGATTTTCCGGGCTTGCCTCGCGTCCTGTCTCGCCCTTTCGGCCACAGCCGTGCTTGCCGCCAATCCACACCCCGCCGCCCCCGCGCCGGCCATCGAAGATTCGGTGGTGAAGATTTTCGCCACCGTGCGCCATCCCGATCCCTTCAAGCCATGGACCAAGCAGGGCCCCACCGATGTGACAGCGTCCGGCGTGGTGATCGACGGCAAGCGCATCTTGACCAATGCGCACGTCGTGCTCTACGCGACCCAGGTGCAAATCCAGGCCAATGCGGCCGGCGACAAGGTCCCTGCGACCGTGATCGCCGTCGCTCCCGGCATCGACCTCGCCGTTCTGCAGCTCGACGATGCGAGCTTCTTCGATACCCACCCGGCGATCAAGCGCGCGAGCGAGCTGCCGCAGATCAAGGATACCGTTCTCGCCTATGGATTCCCGACCGGAGGCACGTCGCTCTCGATCACCAAGGGAATCGTGTCGCGGATCGAATTCGTGCCGTACAACTTTCCGGTATCGGGACTGCGCATCCAGGTGGATGCGGCGATCAACCCGGGAAACAGCGGTGGGCCGGCGATCGCCGGCGACAAGATGATCGGCCTGGCGTTCAGCAAGCTCGCGGGCGGGGATACCCAGAGCATCGGCTACATCATTCCGAACGAGGAGGTCGATCTGTTCCTCAAGGACATCGCCGACGGCCACTACGACGGCAAGCCCGCGATGTACGACGAGCTGCAGACGCTCGAGAATCCCGCGCTGCGCGATTACCTCAAGCTCGACAAATCGGTCGAAGGCATGGTGGTCCATCGACCCTACAAGGACGACGCGGCCTATCCCTTGAAGGAATGGGACGTGATCACCCGCATCGGCGATACGCCCATCGACAACCAGGGCATGGTGAAGATCGACAAGGATCTGCGCGTGAGCTTCGGCTATCTCATCCAGAAGCAGGCGAAGAACGGCGAGCTGCCGCTGACGTTGGTGCGTGCGGGTAAAACGCTCAAGGTACAGTTGCCCGTGTCCACCGACCATCCGTCCGTGGTCTCGGACCTGCGCGGCACCTACCCGCCGTACTTCATCTACGGGCCCCTGGTGTTTTCCAAGGCCACCTGGCAGATGGTCGGCGCGGTCGAAAGCAACGTCGGCATGTTGCGGGCGCTCGGCTTCGCGAAGAGCCCGCTCATCACCCGCGTTCTCGACCCGCCGGATGCGGACCTCGAGGAGCTCGTGGTGATTTCCTCACCGTTCTTCCCGCACAAGCTCTCCACCGGCTATTCCAGTCCCGCGGGCTCGGTGGTGTATTCCGTCAACGGCACGCGCATCAAGAGCCTCGCCCATCTGGTCGCCGTGCTGCGCGACCTGAAGGATCCCTTCGTGACGTTCGAATTCGATCAGAAAGGCGGAGAGGCGCTGGTCTTCCCGCGGGCCGCGATGGTGGCGGCCACGGAGGACATTCTGACGGACAACGGCGTGCGGGCGCAGGGCTCGGCGGATACGTTGGCGGTGTGGCAGGCGAAGCCGGGGAACTAGGAGCGTGGGAGGTTGATCGAGTCATTGAAGTGAGAGCGAGCCTGCCCTCCCGCTGGTCCTCTCAACTCGCGGTCTATCTCGGAACGGTCGGCGCGGCGGTCGGTCTCGGCAGCATTTGGCGTTTTCCGTACCTGGCGGGCACCCTGGGCGGCGGAGCCTTCATCGGTGTCTTTCTGCTGGCATGTTTGTTCATTGCCACACCGCTGCTCGTTGCCGAGTACATGATCGGCCGCTACTCGGGCCTCGCACCTCCCGTCGCCGCGGGCGCCATGGCGGTGAGCGTCGGCCGTTCGCCGCGTTGGAATCTCATAGGACAGCTTGGCACCACGTCCGCGTTTCTCATCAACTCGTATTACACGATTGTGGCCGGTTGGGTGGTGGCCTACGCATGGAAATGCGGCCGCGGCGCGCTGGTCGGACTCTCCCGGCCAGAGCTGCATGCCGAATGGCAGGATCTGCTCGCCCACCCATGGCAGTTGGCGGGGTGGCAATTGATTTTCATCGCCGTGGTGACATTCATCTCGGCCCGCGGGCTCGGCCGGGGCATCGAGCTCGCGAGTCGCATCCGCGCACCGGCGCTGCTCGTGCTGCTGCTGTTGCTCGACGCGTACTCGCTCGGCACCGGCGATGTCGAGCAAACCTATCAGTTCGTTTTCGCGCCGCACTGGAGCGGCATGTCCGCCGGGGTGGTTCTCGCGGCGATTGGCCAGGCTTTCTTCGCGACCGGGGTGGGAATGGCGATGATGTTGGCTTACGGAGCCTACATGCCGCGAAACGCGTCGCTGGTGCGGCCGGCGCTTCTGGTCAGCGGCTCGATAGTGCTGGTGTCCCTGCTCGCGACCATCATGATATTTCCGCTGGTATTCCGCTTCCACATGGATCCGGCAGGCGGCCCCGCCCTGGTCTTCGAAGTGCTGCCGACGGCATTTGCCCTGATGCCCGGCGGCCGGGTGATCGGCACCATTTTTTTCGTGCTGCTGATATTCGCCGCGCTCACTCCGTCGCTCGCGTGTTTCGAGCCGGTGGTCGCCTGGCTGCAAGGGCGGGGGCTGCGGCGCGGACCTGCGGCGGTGAGCGCCGCGGTGGCGATGTGGCTCGCGGGTATCGGCTCGTTGGCGTCCTTCAACGTGCTCGCCGACTGGCATCCGCTCGAGCGCGTGCCGCTCTTTCAAGGCAAGACATTATTCGAAGTCGTCGATTTCGTTGCCAGCAACGTATTTCTGCCGGTCGGGGCGTTGCTCACCTGCGTATTCATCGGATGGCGGCTCGATCGGATGACTTTCACCGCCGAACTCGCGGGGCAGACGCAGCTGGCGGGAGCATGCCGTGCACTGCTGCGCTATGTCTGTCCCGTCGCGATAGCCGCCGTGCTGATCGCCGCCTTCTGGCAGCACCGCAATTGACTGCTCGATCATGGCTGCATTCGGCGGGCGAAGGGCGTGCCGATCGCAGCCTTCTGGCAGCACCGCAATTGACTGCTCGTTTTCCTATTGCTTCGACAGATCGGTGACGCCGAAAGTCCGCATGATTTGCAATCGAAAGGGCCGCGTTCCGCCCGCGGCGAAAGCGGCCCCTTCCTTGTTGTCCCTCAGATAGCGGTAGAGCGCGGTCAGACCGAGCGTCCGTGGCGTAACGCCGCGAGCGAAGTACAGGTCATCCGTCGTCGGGCCGCCGAGCGCGTGCAATGTCGCGAGCTTCGAACATCGGACGGATCGGAAGTTGGTGATGTTGTTGGCATAGACCGAGAGATCGACGTCCGTTGAATCGCATCCCGGCGCGCGCCGACAGGCGTTGACGACTGGCAATCCCGGCAACGTGTTGTCGTACAGGCCGTTGTTCGCCGGGCCCTGTAGGGGCGAGCTTTGAGCCGTGGAATGCGAATAGTCGAGGCGCAAGTAAGGCAATCGGCCTACCCATTCGGGAAGTGATACTCACCGGACGCCGTGAACGCCCAGGGAGCGCCCAGCAGCGCATCGCCGTTGGTGGCGATCGGCCGAGCCGAGGACTTCCGCCCGTGCAGCTGTTGCTCGCGCTCGTAGACGAGGCGTCCCGCGCAGGAGGTCTTCGTCAATCGAGCGTCGGTATAGGCCGCGGTAAGACCGAGCGTCAGTGCGTCAGCGGCCGATATAGGACTTCGAGGTCGCCGCCCTTGCTCTTGCCTTGCCGAGTTGGCCGTGAATGCCGCCGCAAGTCGACAGGTAGATGAACTGCTGGATGTTGTTCCAGTTGATGTAGTACAGGCGGCGTTGACTGCAGCGTGTGATCGAGAAGCGCATTCTTGGTGCCAATTTCGTAGCTCCACAAGGTGTCGGAGGAGAACTGTGCTGGCGCTTGAGTGATGCCCAGTGCCGAGAGACTGCCCCCGCAGATGTTCCGACTGTCACGTTGGGGCCGCCCGGACGAAAACCCTTCGAGGCACTGACGTAAATCAGTTGTTGTCGCGGTCTGGGCTGCCATGCAGCACCGTTTCGGAGTCACCGGCTTTCCACGGCACTCGACGACGTGACGATGGTGGTTCCGAGGAAGGGCCGGTTTCGGCTACGGAGCCCGTGTATTCGAGCCGGGAAATGCGCAGTCCGGCGGTTGCCTTGAAGGTGTCGGGAACTTGAAGGTCAGTTCGCCGAACACGGCGACTTGCTTGTCGAAGCTGTCGACCGGCCGGTTGAAGATCAACCCACCCGGGCATTCCTGACCGGCGTAGCACACGGAGGCGGCGCCGCCGGTGTAGTTGATGACTTCCTGGTTCAGCGTCGGGTCATAGATGTTCTCCGGCACGTTCTCGCTCAAGCGCGAGTAGAACAGGCCGCCGCTCCACACCAACCGCGAGTCGGTGTCCTCGGAGACAGCCGGATCTCTTCGTAGAAATTGCGCTGGTGGTCGTGGAAGTCGCGCAGCCGTTGGTCCCCGGCGGCCGGATAAGGGTTCGGGAGCTCACCGAACGATTCCGGTGGCGCGCAAGTACTGGGTGTAGTCCGAAGTGGCGCTCTGATTGCGATCGTAAGTACGAGGTATTCGAGAAGAGCGATGCGAAGCCGAGGTCCCACTTCAGCTTGATCGCGCCCAAGTAACGGGTCGGTGCTCGGGTCGCGCTGCGCATTGCCGTTGTTGTAGACGTTTTCGCCGGATCCGAGATAGTGAGCCAGTAAGCCGCGGTGTCGTTGATGTGCAGAGTTTGTAATACAGGGACGGATGATCGACCCATCGATCGGCTGCCATTTCAGCGCGACGCGGAAGGTTGCGTGTTCCCGCCAGTTCGCGTTCGGCCTGCGCCGTCGGATTGCCGCTATAGAGTGTCGGGGAGGGGCG
The DNA here is from genome assembly GCA_963748995.1 of uncultured Gammaproteobacteria bacterium. Taxonomy (GTDB): domain Bacteria; phylum Pseudomonadota; class Gammaproteobacteria; order Steroidobacterales; family Steroidobacteraceae; genus Bog-1198. The sequence continues at coordinate 103,348 of CAVVKU010000020.1, forward strand.
CCGTCGGCGTTCGGCGGAGCGTGTAGGTCACGCGATTCACCCAGCCACCATCCTCCTGGAACGAGGCGCTGACCCGAAAGCCGAGCACGCCATCGATGATCGGGCCGCCGACGCCGCGCCGCCCCCGTAGCTGTGCCGCCGTTGTCGATCTGGCCGAATTCCGCGCGGGCGTAGCCCGGGTAGGTGGTCAGGCTCGGATCCGGCGTGATGAAGCGGATGGTGCCGCCCTCCGAGCCCGCGCCGAACAGCGTGCCCTGCGGACCTTTCAGAACTTCGACCCGGTCCAGATCGAACAGCGCCGGATACGGGTTGACCGTACCGAAGTTGAGGTGACGGGTCTGGATCGGCGTGTCATCGACATAGATCCCCGTGGTTGCCGTGCCCGCGGTGGAGTCGATGCCGCGGATCGAGATATCGGAGTCCTCGTCGTTGTAGTTGCCGCTCGAGCTCATGCCGTTGCGTATGAAGGTCACGCCGGGCGATACACGAGTGAGGTCATCGACCGAGCGCACGCCAAGTTGATCGAGACTTTCCTGGCTGAAGGCCTGGATGCTCATGGGCACGTCCTGGAGCCGCTCGCTGCGCCGCTGCGCGGTTACGACGATCTCGCCGAGTTCGCCGGTATCCGCGGGAGCATCCGCAATTGCCGGCAATGCAGGAAATCCCGCGAGCAGGCTCAAGAACCCGGCCGCCGCCACCACTCTCGGCGGAGCCGATGACGTGCCCGTATCACCCATGCTCGCGCTGGCCTTCAGTCTGATTCCGGCATCCGAACGCATCCCGCACCCCATAATTTTATAAATGTTGCCGTTTCCCCACATTCCGGACCCACAGGTGCATGGCTCTGCTGGCCATTACGTTGCGTACGTGTACTGGTCTCGCGGGGAGCTTAATACGCGGCTGGAGGGCTGTTCAACAGGTTTACTGAGAATTAAGCGAAATTGCGTAAAGATTAAGGGTTGTCGCGGACCCGGGCGGCCTCAACCCTCCTCGATCAGCTCCGCCACCTCGCGTGCGTCGGCGCGCTTCATCGGCCGCCCGTCCACGGGGGAGTAGGGCGACTGGCGGATGCCGTCGATTGGAAACACGGTGGCATCGACGGTGCGCCCGCTCGCCTCGAATCGCAGTGCGGGGTAGCCCACCGTGCGCTCGGCATCCATCTTCACCCGCCGCTCATAGAATTGGTGCGGCACGCCCAGGTCGATCAGTCGGATGGCCACCGACTCCGAGCGGTCGGCGAACAGATGCAAATTGATGTCGCTGTAGTTGGTGGCGGTGCCGGTCAGCACGGATCCCACCAGGCGCGGCTTGAACTCCTCGAGCAGGCGCATGGTATCGAGCGCGATGCGCCGCTGTTCCTTCAAGGTATGGTCGTGCGAATCGCGGCCGAACAGCCGCTGATGGGCGCGAAGCGCCGCCTCGATCTCGACGTTCTTGGGCAAAACCGCGACATCGTGCACGCCCAGGCGATCCGCCGCCTTGCGCTTGGCCTGCAAGAAATCCTCAATGCCGTGCTCGGCCATGATGCGCGCGGCTTCCTGGGCCAGCGCTCGGCGCAAATCCTCGGCGCGCTGCGAATACTTCTTCGGCATACCGGGATACTCGCACAGGAGTGCGGCTAGAACAGCGGCTTTTCTCCATCGTTCAACGGATTCTGGTTGGTCGGCGTCCCGGAAGCTTCGGCCTTCGGCAGGGTACCCTCCATGAACTTCTCCATGATGGCGTTGGGATCGTCCGCGCTCGCGAGCAGTCCGGTGGTGGGCGATATGCGCGCGGTGACGATCCCATCCGGCGCCGGCAGCTTGTAGCGGGGTGTCCCGGCCAGGGCCTGGCGCATGAAGAAGATCCAGGTCGGAAGCGCCGCGCGGGCGCCTTGCTCGCCCTCGCCGAGGGAGCGGTCCTGATCGAAACCGGTCCACACGGAGGCGACCAGATTGCCGTTGAACCCATTGAACCACGCATCATGCGCGTCGTTGGTGGTGCCGGTCTTGCCCGCGATGTCGTCGCGGTTGAGCACCAAGGCGCGCTGCGCGGTGCCGTGCCGGATCACGTCCGCCATCATGTCCGAGAGCAGATAGGCGATCTGCGGGCGGATGATCTGCGGCGCGAGCTCCTTCTCCGGGATCAAGGTCTTGCCGTCGCGTCTCGCCGCGGTCGAGCGAGTTGTCCCGCGCTGCCCCGGCGGCGGCTGTGGGGTTCGACGTGGGCGCCGGGCGCCGGCTCGGCGGGCTCCGAGGCATGCCCGCACTGCGGGCATGCCAGCAGCGGCTGCGCCTGGAACAGCGTGTTGCCCGACGCGTCCTGGATGTGGTCGATGTAGTAAGAGCTCACCTTGAAGCCGCCATTGGCGAAGGTCGAGTAGGCGGTCGCCATCTGCAGCGGGCTCAATTCCGCGGTGCCCAGGGCCATGGTCAGATCCTGCGGTAACTGGCTCTTGTCGAACCCGAACCGCTGGACGTAGTTCCAGGTGTAATCCATGCCGATGTCGCGCACCAGGCGCACCGACACCAGATTGATCGAGTGGGCCATCGCTTCGCGCAGGCGCACCAGCCCCTCGAACCGGTCCTCGTCTTCCTTCGGCCGCCAGGCCTGCTGCATGCCGGTCTCGTCGATGACGATGGGGGCATCCAGCACCACGCTCGCCGGCGTGTAGCCCTTGTCGAACGCCGCGGCATACACGAACGGCTTGAAGCTCGAGCCCGGCTGGCGCCTCGCCTGGGTCACGCGGTTGTACTTGCTCTGGAAATAATCGAAACCGCCGACCAGGGCGACCACGGCCCCATCGTGCGGATCCATCGCGACCAGCGCGCTCTGTGCCTCCGGCACCTGCACGAATTGCAGCGAGGCCGGGGTATTGCCGACGGTGTAGATCACATCGCCCGGGCTCATGATTTCGGAGGCCTGCGCCGGGGCGCGGTCGACCTTCTCGTCGGGCAGTTCGCGGCGCGCCCAGGACATCTTTTCCCAGGGCAGCTCCACCCGGCCGATATCCTTCACGTAGATGCGCGCGCTCTTGCCTTCGACGCTCTCGACGATCGCGGGGCGCAGGCCCCCCACCGCCGGAAATTCCTCGAGCTCCGCGTCGAGTCCGGCCTCTCCCTGGACTTTGGACAGATCGACCTTGGCGGTCGCCCCCCGCCAGCCATGGCGGCGGTCGTATTCGAGCAGCCCGGTGCGCAGCGACACCGTTGCCGCCGGTTGCAGCCGCGAATCGAGGGTCGTGAACACCTGGAAGCCCGCGGTGTAGATGTTGTCGCCATACTTGGCCTGCATCTCGTTGCGCACCATTTCCGCCACATAGGGCGCGTCGACCTCGATCGAAGGGCCATGCAGCCGGCTTTCCATCGGTGTCGCCTTGGCGGTCTCGTACTCCTGCGGGGTGATGTAGTGCAGCTCGAGCATGCGGCCGAGCACGTGCGTGCGCCGCACGGTCGCCGCCTGAGCGTTGGCGACCGGATTGATGGTGGAGGGGGCCGTGGGGATGCCTGCGAGCGTTGCCATCTCGGCGAGGCTCAATTGATCCAGCGTCTTGCCGAAGTACACTTCCGCGGCCGCCGCCACGCCATAGGCGCGCTGGCCGAGGAAGATCTTGTTCACGTACAGCGAAAAGATCTCTTCCTTGGTGAATTCGGCCTCCATCAGCAAGGAGATGTAGACCTCGCTCATCTTGCGCTTCATGTCCCGATGCGGGGTGAGGAACATGTCGCGAGAGACCTGCATGGTGATGGTGCTCGCCCCCTGGCTGATCCGACCGGCGCGTGCGTTGGCGAGCGCCGCACGCAAAATGCCTTCCCAATCAACGCCATGGTGGCGGAAGAAGCGATCGTCCTCGGTCGCGAGGAACGCCTGGATGAGCTTCGGGGGTAGCTGGTCGTAACGCACCGGGATGCGCCGCTGCTCGCCGATCGAGGCGATCAGCCGCCCGTCCCGGGTGTAAACCCGCAGCGGCACCTGCAGCTGCACCTCCCGAATACTGTCGACGTCGGGCAGGGCGGGCTTCAAATAGACATAAGCACAGACATTGGCGAAGGCAATCAGCACGATTGCCGCCGAGAGGACCACGCAAATGCGCGATATGAGAACCAGGTAACGTTTGGCCACAGAAAACCGTTCTAACTTATTGCGCCGGCGGACACAGGGCTGGCATATTACCGAAGCTTACATGGGCATACTCATCGAAAGATGAGGACGCAAAGCCACCGGTCTACGGGTTCGATACCTAGGACAGCGGGGTTGCCAGACCAAGCTTAACCAATCGCCTAGGGAGAGCATAGGCGAGTAGAGGTCTGAATGGATGAGTCGATACCTTCCTGGAATCCCCTAAGCGGGCGCGTTTGCTCGCCTGGTCGTGCCTGCGGTGCGCCGGGCTCGGGTCCGCGACGCCCGGGTGGGCATGGTTCGCAATTTTGCGACGCCCGTCCGTCTTCACGGAGATTACCGTGAGTAGTTTCACGTTCCATTTAACAGTTTCTTGATAACTTGCCCCCGCATGGCTACTCTCGTGCAGCCCGACTTCGCGCCCAAGATATTGAGCGAAAAGGAATTTCTTAGTGCTATCGCTAGGTAAAAGAAATCGCCCGCTGCTGGGGCTCGACATCACCACCTCATCGGTGAAGCTGATCGAGCTCACCATGTCGGGTGGACAGTACCGCGTGGAGTCTTACGCGGCCGAGCCAACCCCGCATAACGCCATCAATGAGAAGGCTATCGTCGACGCGGAAGCGGTCGGTGAAGCGATCCGCCGCGCCGTGAAGCGCTCGGGCGCCAAGAGCCGCCTCGCCGCCATCGCGATATCGGGCGACGCGGCCATCACCAAAGTCATCCAAATGCCCAAGAGCCTCGGCGAGAACGAGCTCGAGGGTCAGGTCGAGATGCAGGCCGACCAGTACATCCCCTTCCCCATGGAGGAGGTGAGCTACGACTATCAGGTCGTGGGTCCGTCCGACAAGGATCCGGACATGCTGGACGTTCTTCTGGTCGCGACCCGCACCGAGAACGTGGAGCAGCGCCAGGCCGCCGTGCAGGCTTCCGGCCTCACCGCCTACATCGTCGATGTCGAAGCCTTCGCGCTCGAGAACGCCTGCGCTCTGATGCGCCATCAAATGCCCGACGGCGGCATGGACCGCACGGTCGCGGTGGTCGACTTCGGCGCGAGCTCGACGACTTTCAGCGTGCTCCGCGACATGAAGGTCATCTATACCCGGGATTTCGCCTTCGGCGGGCAGCAGCTCACCGAAGAGATCATGCGCACCTACGGCCTGTCCATGGAGGAGGCGGGGCGCGCCAAGAAAGAAGGCGGCCTGCCGAGCAACTATCAACCTGAAGTGCTCGACCCGTTCATCGACGACATGACCCAACAGGTGAGCCGCTCGCTGCAGTTCTACCTGGCTTCCGGCAGCGGCCGCTCGCAGCCGGATCAGATCCTGATCTGCGGAGGCTGCGCCAACATCCCCGGCGTCGCCGAGGTGATCTCGAGCCGCGTCGGCGTGCCGGCCGACAAGGGCGACCCGCTCGGAAACATGAAGGTCTCCTCGAAAGCCAAGGCACAAGCCGTGAACCGCGACGCCACCGCGTTGCTGACCGCATGCGGCCTCGCGCTGCGAAGCTTCGATTGAAGGGAGCACGCCATGCCGCGCATTAATCTACTTCCCCACCGCGAACAAGCACGCAAGGTCCGCCGCCGCGAATTCATGGTGGGTGCGGGCGGTGCCGTGGTGCTCGCCATCATCGTCGCCGGTGTCGGCAAGGTCGTTTATCAAACCTGGATCGACGCGCAGCTCGAGAAGAACAACATCCTCAAGAAGGAGATCGTTCAGCTCGATTCGGAAATCGCCGACATCCAGGACCTCGAGGCCCGCAAGCAGCGCCTCGTGGCCCGCATGGACATCATCGAGAAGCTGCAGCGCAAGCGCCCGGAGATCGTGCATCAATTCGACGAGCTGGTGCGCACCGTTCCCGACGGCGTGTATCTCACCGGCATCAAGCAGAACGGCAAGAAGCTGGAGATTCACGGCGTCGCCCAGTCGAGCACGCGCGTCTCCACCTTCATGCGCAACATCGATTCGTCCGCCTGGATGGACAGCCCGGAGTTGCAGGTCGTCGAGGCTTCCAAGGATTCCGCGACCGGCTCGGGATCCAATTTCACGCTGACCGCGCAGACCGTCGGCGTGAATCTGGAGCAGGGCGGTGAAACTACCGTGAAGAAAAAGGCGGCTGGCAAATGAACCTCCTGGATGAATTGCGAACATTGGATCCCAAGGATCCGGGGCGTTGGCCGCTGCCGATCCGGGCGTTCTTCGTGGTGCTGATATTCGTCGTTTGCACCGGCGCAGCCTGGTACCTGCTCGTGTGGAACGAGGACCGCCCGGTGCTGCAGAAGGCCGAGGCGGATGAGGCCGACCTTCGCAGTCAATTCGAGAACAAACAGCAGCGCGCGGCCAACTTGGACGCCTACAAGGCGCAGCTCGCCGAAATGGAGCGCAGCTTCGGCGCCATGCTGCGGCAGCTGCCCGGCAAGACCGAGGTGCCGAACCTGCTCGTGGACATCTCCCAGACCGGTCTCGCCGCCGGCCTGCAGGAAAAGCTGTTCCAGCCGGGCACGGAGAAGAGCAACGGCTTCTATGCCGAGCTTCCGATCAAGATCAAGCTGGTGGGCAGCTACCATCAGTTCGGCGCCTTCGTGAGCGGCATCGCCGCGTTGCCCCGCATCGTGACGCTCGACGACATCCAGATCTCGCCGGTCGATACGAAGGGCAGCTACGACAATCTGACCATGGACGTTACGGCCAAGACGTATCGCTACATGGAGGATGACGGCAGCGCCAAGCCGGCGGCACCGAAGAAAAAAGCGGGAGGCGCGACGTGAAGAGTATGTCGTTTGCGCGCATCATCATTGCGGTCGCGCTTGCGGCCAGTGTGACGGCGGGATGCTCCGGGGGCCAATCCGATCTGAAGAGGTGGATCGCCGAAACGAAGAAGCGGCCGGGCGGCCGCGTTCAGCCGATACCCGAGGTGAAGCCGTACGAGACCTTCGTCTACGCGGCGAACAACCTGCGCTCGCCATTCCAGCCGTTGAGCCCGAATCTCGCCAACGGCGCGGGCGTGCGGCCGAGCGTGCGGCGCAACCGCGAGTTCCTCGAGGGTTTCTCGCTGGACACGCTCAAGATGGTGGGCACCTTCAAGGTCGGCAAGAATTTCTACGGATTGGTGCAATCGAAGGACGGACTGGTGCACAAGGTTCAGCCCGGCAATTACATCGGGCAGAACGACGGGAAAGTGACTGAGATTACGGGCAGCAAAATAAGCGTCGTTGAAATCATACCGGATGGTCTCGGCGGTTATATCGAGCGACCGGCCTCATTGGCATTGGCGAATTGAGGCCACAGGGAGTAGAACGCATGATTAGATTCAAGATACGAACGGCGACGATCGGAGCCCTGGCGCTCGCGGCATTGTCGGCGTTCACCCTCAGGGTCCAGGCGCAGGGCGCGGACTCGCTCAAGCTCGAGAGCGTCGACGTTCAGACGACGGGCCAGCAGGTGCAGCTCAAGCTTCATCTGAGCGGTCCGGCCCCCGAGCCGCTGCCCTTCACCATCGACAAGCCGGCGCGCATCGCGTTCGACCTGCCGAACACCACGCTCGCGCTCGCGTCACGTCGCATCGACGTGCGTTCGGGGGGTGTCGATACGGTGCTCGCGGCCGAGGCCAATGGACGCACGCGCCTGGTGGTCAACGTCGACTCGCTGATCCCGTACACGACCAAGGTCGACGGCAACAACATCATCGTGACCCTGGGACGCCAGGTCGGCGATACGCTGGCCGGCAGCGGTGCCGCCCCGCGTCCGGGCTCGGGACAGAGCGCCGCACCGGTCGAGCGATCCATCAAGACCATCGATTTCCGCCGCGGCGCGGACGGCACCGGCCGTGTGATCGTGCAGCTCTCGGACCCGCGCACCCCCGTCAACGTGCGCCAAGAGGGCAATCAAGTGGTGGTGGATTTCGCCGGCACCCTGATGCCCAAGAACTTGATGCGCCGCTACGACGTGATGGATTTCGCGACGCCGGTGCAGTCCGTCGACGCCATCCGGGTCGAGGGCAGCTCGCGCCTGGTGATCACTGCGCAGGGCGATTTCGAACAGCTCGCGTACCAGTCCGACAATCAATATACGGTCGAGATCAAGCCCTCGCTCAAGCGCAACGCGGCGGCGGATGAGAAGAAGGAATACACCGGCGAGCGCCTGACCCTGAATTTCCAGGATATCGACGTGCGCTCGGTGCTGCAGCTCCTGGCCGACACCAGCGGCCAGAACATCGTGGTCTCGGACTCGGTGACCGGCAATCTGACCCTGCGCTTGCAGAACGTTCCCTGGGACCAGGCGCTCGACATCGTGTTGCGCACCAAGGGCCTGGACAAGCGGCGCCAGGACAACGTCATCATCATCGGGCCGACGGAAGAGCTTGCCAATCGCGAGAAGGCCGAGCTCGCCGCGCACAAGGAAGTCCAGGATCTGTCCCCGATCCGCTCCGAGTTCATGACCGTGAATTACGCCAAGGTGGCGGATCTGGCCAAGATGATCCGTCCGACCGGCGGCGCCGCTGCGGGCGGCGGCAAGAACACCCTGCTGTCCAGCCGGGGCAGCCTCTCGATCGACGAGCGCACCAACACCTTGTTGGTGCAGGACACCGCGGAGAATCTCGCGGAGATCCGCCGATTGGTGCAGACCCTCGATGTGCCGGTGAAACAGGTGCTCATCGAGTGCCGCATCGTGGTGGTCAGCGACACCTTCGAGCGCGATTTGGGCGCTCAATTCGGCATCACCAGCGCGCAGAAGAACGGCAACAACGGACTTCTGGCGGTCACCGGCAGCGGTGCCGGCGCCGACACCATCGTCCAGTCGGCGATCACCAATTTGAGCAAGGGCCCCTCTCCGTTCCCGGTCGCAACGCCCGCGCTCGCCAACCGCTACATGGTCAACACGCCCGCCGCCAACACCAACGGCAGCATCGGCGTGTCGCTGCTCGCCGGCAGCTATCTGGTCGACCTCGCGTTGTCCGCCGCCGAGAACGAAGGCAAGAGCGAGACCATCTCCTCTCCGCGCGTGATCACCGCGAACCAGAAGCAGGCGGTCATCCTGCAGGGTACCGAAATCCCCTATCAGGAATCGGCCTCGAGCGGCGCGACCACCACCCAGTTCAAGAATGCCGTGCTGTCGCTCAAGGTGACGCCGCTGATCACGCCGGATAACCGCGTGATCCTGGATCTGGACGTGAGCGACGACACGGTCGGTCAGCAGGTCACCAGCGCCACCGGCGGCACGGTGCCTTCCATCGACACCCGTCAGATCCAGACCCAGGTGCTGGTCGGCGACGGCCAAACCGTGGTGCTGGGCGGCATCCTGGAGACCACCAAGTCGTATTCGGCCAACAAGGTGCCCTGGCTGGGAGACATCCCGGTGCTCGGCAATTTGTTCAAGAGCACCACCAATATCAACAACAAGACGGAGCTCCTGATCTTCATCACGCCGAAGATCCTGCGCGAGGGCTCGACCCTGTATTGAGTTCGATTCCAACGCAATTGAGCCGGGCGAGGGCCGGGGCGCACATACGTGCCCCGGCCCTTTCCTTTATGATCCCCGCCCATGCTCTCCAAGCCCAACATCTTTCTCATCGGCCCCATGGGCTCCGGCAAGTCGGCCGTCGGCCGCCACTTGGCGCGGCTGCTGCGGTTCTCGTTTCACGATAGCGACGCGGACATCGAGGCGAAAACCGGGGTCGATATCGCCTTCATCTTCGAAAAGGAGGGCGAGGCGGGCTTCAGGCAGCGGGAATTGGAGTCGATCGAGCGCCTGACCCGGCTCGACGGCAGTGGTCGTCGCGACCGGCGGCGGAGCGGTGATCCTCCCCGAGAACCGCCGGCTCCTGGCCGATCGGGGTACCGTGGTCTACCTGCAGACCTCCCTGGCCCAGCAGCTCGAGCGCACCCGTCATGGGCGCCATCGGCCCCTGCTCAACGATACCGACCCCAAAATCAAGCTCGGGGAGCTGATGGACCAGAGGGCGGCGCTCTATGCGGAAATCGCCGACTTGACAGTATCGACGGACGGTCGCCGGGTGCAGCTCGTCGCCGACGAGATCCATCGGGAGCTCGAGCGCGCGCGCGGCCTCGGCTAACGAACGTATAATCCGGGGCGTGCAAACGCTGCAAGTCGACTTAGGGCACTCCCGGTATCGCATCACGATCGGCTCCGGATGCCTGGGCGATCGCGCGCTCCTGGCCTCCGAGATCCCAGGCAGCGGCCTCATGATCGTGACCAACACCACCGTGGCGCGGCTGTATCTTGCAAAGCTGCGCGCGTCCCTCGACGGCAGAAACGTCTCCGAGTGCATCCTGCCGGACGGCGAACAGCACAAGACGCTGCAGACCGCCGGGTGGGTATTCGACGAGCTGGTCGGCAAGAAGATCAATCGGGACGGCGTCGTGCTGGCGCTCGGTGGCGGCGTGGTGGGCGACATCGCCGGTTTTGCCGCCGCGTGCTACCAGCGCGGCATCGGCTGCGTGCAGATCCCCACCACGCTCCTTGCGCAGGTGGACTCGTCGGTGGGCGGCAAAACCGGCGTCAATCACAGCGGCGGCAAAAACCTCATCGGCGCCTTCCACCAGCCGCTGGCGGTGATCGCGGACACCGATACGCTGTCGACCCTGCCGGACCGGGAGCTCTCGGCGGGGCTCGCGGAGGTCATCAAATACGGGTGCATCGCGGACCCGCAATTTCTCGATTGGCTCGATTCGAACATGGAGGAGCTCCGCGGGCGGGACGTGGAGGCGTTGACCTACGCGATCCACCGCTCATGCGAGATCAAGGCGGCCATTGTCGGGGAGGACGAGCGCGAACAGGGACGGCGCGCGATCTTGAATTTCGGCCATACGTTCGGTCACGCCATCGAGGCCGCGACCGACTATCGAGCGCTATCTGCATGGCGAGGCGGTCGCGCTCGGCATGTTGATGGCGGCGGATTTCTCGCGCGAGCTCGGCCTGATCGATGCGGCCGCCCAGCAGCGCATCGATGGACTGCTGCGGCGCGCGGGACTGCCGACGGAGGCGCCCAAGGTGGGCGCCGCCCGGGCGCTCGCGCTCATGCGCATGGACAAGAAGGTGCTGTCGGGCAAGGTGCGCCTGGTGCTGCTCGAGCGGCTCGGCTCGGGGATCGTGGTATCCAAGTATCCGCAGCGGGCGCTGGAAACGACCCTCCGGGAGCATTTTGCATGAGCGCTCCGGCATGAGCGATCTGGCCGGCTACGCGGCGCACGAGTCGGACTCGCGCGGCCGGCGCCAACCCGAGCCCCCTCCGGCTTACCGCTCGGAGTACCAGCGCGATCGCGACCGCATCGTGCATTCCACCGCGTTTCGCCGCCTCGTCTACAAGACGCAGGTGTTCGTCAACCACGAGGGCGACCTGTATCGCACGCGGCTGACCCATTCACTGGAAGTCGCCCAGATCGCCCGCACCATCGCCCAGGCGCTCGGGCTGAACGAGGTGCTGTCCGAGGCCATCTGCCTCGCGCACGATCTCGGCCACACGCCATTCGGGCATGCCGGGCAGGATGCGCTCAATGCCTGTATGCGCGAGTTCGGCGGCTTCGAGCACAATCTGCAATCGCTGCGCGTGGTCGATGTGCTCGAGGAGCATTACGCCGAGTTCGACGGGCTGAACCTGACCTTCGAATGCCGCGAGGGCATCCTGAAGCATTGCTCGTACGCCAATGCCGTCCAGCTCGGCGACGTGGGCGAGCGCTTCATCCGGCGCGAGCAGCCCGGCCTCGAGGCGCAGCTCGCAAACTTCGCCGATGAGATCGCCTACAACAACCACGATGTCGACGACGGCATCCGGGCGGGGCTCATCAGCGTCGAACAGCTGCTCGCCATTCCGCTGTTCGCGCTATATCAGGCCGAGGTTTCGCGGAAATACCCCACGCTCGCGGGCCGCAAGCTCGTGTACGAGATCCTGCGCCGCATGATCAACCGCCTGGTGACCGATCTGATCGACACCTCTGCCTCGCGTCTGGCCGCCGCGGGCGTCGCGTCGGCCGCCGACGTGAGGTCGCACACCGCCCCGTTGATCGGCTTCAGCGACGAGACCCGCGAGCTCAACCAGGGGCTCAAGACGTTTCTGCGCGAACACGTGTACAAGCACTACAAGGTCCAGCGCATGACCTCGAAGGCCAAGCGTGTGATGACCGCGCTGTTCGATGCCTTCCTGGCGGACCCGCGCCTCATGCCGGAGGAACACAGCTCGACCGCGCAGCGGCTGGAGTCGGACCACGGAATGACGGGCCGGGCCCGGGCCGTGGCCGATTACATCGCCGGAATGACGGATCGTTACGCTATCCTGGAGCATCGGCGCCTGTTCGATCCCAGCGAAGTGACTTAAGGAAACCCGACCGGAAACCTATGAGCGCCCCTCTCAAGAACGATTTGCTGCTTCGAGCGTTGCTGCGTGAGCCCACACCGCGCAGGCCCGTCTGGCTCATGCGCCAAGCCGGGCGATACTTGCCGGAGTACCGCGCCACACGGGCGCGGGCGGGCAATTTCCTGGCGATGTGCACCAATCCCGACATCGCCTGCGAAGTGACCCTGCAGCCGATCGATCGATATCCGCTCGATGCCGCGATCCTGTTCTCCGATATCCTGACCATCCCGCATGCGATGGATCTCGGCCTGAATTTCGAGGCGGGCGAAGGCCCGAAATTCGCGCGGCCGGTCCGATCCGCCGCGGATATCGACAAGCTACGGCTTCCGGACCCCGCGCGCGAGCTCAAGTACGTGGTCGACGCGGTGGCGCTGATCCGCCGCGAGCTCGCCGGGCGGGTGCCGCTGATCGGATTCGCGGGCAGTCCCTGGACGGTCGGCACGTACATGGTCGAGGGCGGCGGCAGCAAGACTTTCGGGATCATCAAGCGCCTGATGTACGAGGCTCCAGCCGAGCTCCATCGGCTGCTCGCGCTGCTCGCGGACGCGACGATCCTGTATTTGAACGCGCAGATCGCGGCCGGCGCGCAGGCCGTCATGCTGTTCGACACCTGGGGCGGGATTCTGACCCCCGGGCAATATCGCGAGTTCTCCCTGCACTACATGGCGAGGATCGTCGACGGCCTCACGCGCGAGGCCGAGGGGCGCCGCGTGCCGAACATCGTGTTCACCAAGGGCGGAGGCGCGTGGCTCGCTGAGATTGCGGCGATCGGCTGCGACGCCGTCGGGGTCGATTGGACCACCGGGCTCGAGGAGGCCCGTCGCGCGGTCGGCGGCCGGGCGGCGTTGCAGGGCAATCTCGATCCGTCAGCCCTGTTCGCGCCCCCGGAAACTTTGCGCGCCGAGACCTTGAGGGTGCTCGAGAGCTTCGGGCCGGGAGCCGGCCACGTGTTCAATCTGGGGCACGGCATCACACCGGATGTCGATCCCGAGCGCGTCGCGGTGCTCGTCGAGACGGTGCGCGGCTACGTGCCCGGCTGAGCTTTCGGCGGCGCGGCCGGTGTTGCGGGTGTTGCGGTCGGTGCCGCGTTCTTCAGCTCCTCTCGAAGCGCCCGGCGCAGAATCTTGCCGACGTTGGTTTTCGGCAATTCTTGGCGGAAGTACACATGCTTAGGAACCTTGTACCGCGTCAAGTCGCGGCGCGCGTACTCGATCAGCGCCTCCGCGGTGAGCGCGGGGTCTTTCTTCACCACGAAGATCGATACGGCCTCGCCTGAAGCCTCGTCGAGCTCCGCCACCGCCGCGACCTCGAGCACTCCGGGATGGGTGGCGATGACGCTCTCGATCTCGTTCGGGTACACATTGAAACCGGAGACCAGGATCATGTCCTTCTTGCGATCCTCGATGAACACGAAACCCTGGGCATCCATGCGGCCGATGTCGCCGGTTCTGAGCCAGTCCCCGAACATGACCATCTCGGTTTCCTCGGGCCGGTTCCAGTAGCCGCGCATGAGCTGCGGGCCGAAGACGCAGATTTCGCCAACCTCGTTGGTCTTGAGCTCGACGCCCGCGTCGTCGCGGATGGATACGTCGGTGGAGGGGATGGGCAATCCGATCGATCCGTTGAAATCCAAGCCGATGGGATTGATGCAGGCCGCGGGCGACGTTTCGGTGAGCCCCCAGGCCTGGGTGAGAATATTGCCGGTCACCTTTTTCCAGCGTTCGGCCACCACCGCCTGAACCGCCATGCCGCCGCCCAAGGTGATGCGCAAGGCGGAGAAATCCAGCGATTCGAACCCCGGGGTGTGCAGCAGCGCGTTGAACAGCGTGTTCACGCCGCTGATGAAAAAGAATTTGTACTTCTTGAGCTCGGCGACGAACGCCGGGAAGTCGCGCGGATTCGCGATCAGCACGTTTTCCGCCCCGAGCCGCACGAACAGCAGGCAGTTCGCGGTCAGCGAGAAGATGTGGTAGAGCGGCAGCGCGGTGATCACCACGCGAGAGCCGGAGGAGTCGAGCGCCGGCCGGATCCAGGCGCTTGCCTGGAGCACGTTCGCCACCATGTTCCGGTGCGTGAGGATCGCCGCCTTGGAGACCCCCGTCGTCCCGCCGGTGTATTGCAGGAACGCGATGTCCTGCGGACCGACCTCCACGGCAGCGAGCTTCAGGCCGAGTCCCGAACCCAGCACGCTCTTGAACGTCGATGCGCCCGGCATTTTCCAGGCGGGGATCTGCTTGCGTAGGTGACGCAGCACGAAGTTCACGACCATGCCGCGCGGAAAGCCGAGAAGGTCGCCGACGCGCGTCACCAGCACGTGCTTGAGGCCCGTCCTCGGCAGCACTTGCTGCAGGACGTGGGCGAAATTCTCCAGGATGACGATGACCTTGGCGCCGGAGTCCTGCAGCTGATGCTCGAGCTCGCGGGCGGTGTAGAGCGGATTGACGTTCACGACCGTCATGCCCGCCCGCAGGATGCCGAACAAGGCGATGGGATATTGCAGCAGGTTCGGCATCATCACGGCGACCCGGTCGCCATGCGCCAGCCCGGATTTGTTCTGCAGCCACGCCGCGAACGCCCGGCTCAGGGCGTCGAGCTGCGCGTAGCTCAAGGCCGCGCCGAGGCTCCGGTAGGCGATGCGATTGCCATGCGCCGCGCAGGCCTCCTCGAACACGTCCCGAAGCGAGGCGTATTGGTCCGGGTCGATGTCGGAGGGCACGCCGGCCGGATAATGTTGTAGCCAAACTCGATCCACGACCGCTCCTGCTTTTGTCCCGCGTGTATAGCACCGGTTCAAGTCGCCAGCAACGTCGGCGGCCGACGGAGTATGCTTGGCGCTGGAAATCGGAGTGCGTCGGGAGTGCGTCGAATGAGTCGAGGGCCATGGTCATGGCGAGGGGCGATCGTGTGCGCATGCTTGGCGGCGGCGGGCTGCGTTCATGGATACGGAGCGTGCCTGTGGGTGCAGCCCGTGAAACATACGCTCTCCGGCCGCGTGCAATTTCGCACCTACCCGACCGATACGGGCGTGGACAACGTGCCGGTCCTCGTGCTCGACAAGACGGCTTACCTCTACGCGCCGGCAGAGAGCCTGATGTGCCAGTCCGCCAACGAGCTGCAGCTGGTCGGCGTGTCCGAGTTTCCACAGAACGTCGTGGAGAACTCGCACGTGAGCGCCCAGGGGAATCTGTTCAGCGCCGCCTCCGCCCACGATCACACCCGCTTTCTGATGAATGTGATCACGCTGCTGCCCGACAACCCGAATCGTAGCCAACCCGAGGAGCAAAACCGATGAAAACCTTTCCTCTCGTGCGATTGATCGTCCCGTCCCTGGTCCTGGTGCTCTCGAGCCTCGCCGCGCAAACCGCGGGCGCGCAGGCTGCCGCCGCTCCGACGACCTGCAAGGACGGCACCACCTCGAGCGCAACCGGCCGCGGGGCGTGCAGCGGCCACGGCGGGGTGCAGAAGGCGACCTCGTCGGGCAGCACGGGCTCCTCATCGGCGTCCGCCGCCACGCCGCCGGCTTCGAGCGCTCCGCCGAGCGGGACCATGGTGAAATCGACCGCGCCGACCACCAGCGCGCCCAGCACGACCGCTGCCAAGTCCACTGCGGCGCCGACCAAGTCGACCGGCAATACGGACCCCACCGGCGCCACCGCGAAATGCAAGGACGGCACCTACTCGAAGTCCACGCACCACTCGGGCACGTGCTCCAAGCACGGCGGCGTCGATCAGTGGCTGGACGGCTCCAAGTGACGGGAGTCCTTCAATAGCGGTACCAGGGCGGGCCAGACGTTCTCGAGGAGTCGAGGCTGGCCCGCCGGATTCGGGTGAATGCCGTCGCCCTGCATGAGATCGGCATTCAAGGCGATGCCGTCCAGCAGGAAGGGCACCGCGGGGATGTGACGCGCCTGCGCCAGGTCGGCGAACGCCTGGCTGAATTGCGTCGTGTAGGTCGGCCCGTAGTTGGGCGGGATGCGCATGCCTAGGAGCAGCACCTTCGCGCCGGCGGCGCTCGAGAGGTCGATCATCCGCGACAGATCGGAGCGCATGTCGGCGATCGGCAGCGCACGCAATCCGTCGTTGCCGCCGAGCTCCAGGATCACGATCTGCGGATGATGCAGGGATAGGGCGCGCGGCAGCCGGGCGAGGCCGCCCTCGGTCGTTTCGCCGCTGACGCTGGCGTTGACCACGTCATAACCGTACCCTTGTTGCCTGAGCCTCGCCTGCAGCAGCGCCACCCAGCCTTGCTCCACGCGCGGCAGCCCGTAGCCGGCACTGATGCTGTCGCCGAACACGAGGATCACCGGCGCATCGGCGTGAGCCGTCGGGAGCGCTGCCAACCAAAGTACCGTCAGGACGAGCAGCCGCTTCATTTCACACCCGATGCCAGACAAAATCGTTCTCGAAGCCAAGAGCCTCTCCAAAACCGTATCGAGCCCGGAGGGCCCGCTCGCCATTCTCTCCGATGTCACCGTCGCCGTGCGAGCGGGCGATACATTGGCGATCGTGGGCGCCTCCGGCGCGGGAAAATCGACGCTCCTCGCCCTGTTGGCGGGCCTGGATTCCCCGACCAGCGGCCGCGTCAGCATCGCCGGGGTGGATATCACCGACCTCGACGAGGACGGACGTGCGGCGGTGCGCGGCCGCTCGGTGGGGTTCGTGTTTCAGTCCTTCCATCTCATTCCCTCGTTGACGGCGTTGGAGAACGTGATGCTGCCGCTCGAGCTCAAGGCCCGGCGCGACGCGCGGCAGGCCGCCGCGCAGGCGCTCGAGCAAGTGGGCCTCACCTCGAGAGCGCAACACTACCCGAAGCAGTTGTCGGGCGGGGAGCAGCAGCGTGTCGCGATCGCGCGCGCGTTCGTGACCGAGCCCGCCGTGCTGTTCGCAGACGAGCCCACCGGCAATCTGGATACGCACACCGGCCAGCGGATCACGGATCTGTTGTTCGAGTTGAATCGCAAGACCGGCTCAACGCTCGTGCTGGTGACGCACGATCGGGCGCTGGCGCAGCGCTGCCACCGCACGCTCGAGCTCGATGCCGGCCGGGCGCTCGCCGACCAGACGGTGGATTGACCCATGCAGATCCTGCGCTTCGCTCTGCGCAATCTGTGGCGCGACTTGAAATCCGGCGAGCTGTCGGTGCTGCTGCTGGCGTTGAGCGTGGCCGTGCTGTCCCTGACTGCCGTGGGCTTTTTCACCAACCGGATTGCCCAGGGCGTCCGTGCCCAGGCGGCCGAGGTGCTGGCGGCGGATCTGCGCCTGGAGTCGCCCCGTCCCATTCCCGAGCCCTATTTCGCCAGGAGCCGCGCGCTCGGGCTCGCGAGCGCCGAGCTGTTGACCTTCCCCACGGCGATCTTCAACGGCGACTTGAGTCAGCTCGCGGCGCTGAACGCGGCGACGCCCGGTTATCCGCTGCGCGGCCGCATCAAGATCTCGCACACGCCGTTCGGCGCCGCGAGCGTCACCGACCGCATCCCGGCCCGCGGCGAGGCCTGGGTGGACGCCCGGATTGTCGCGCACCTGGATATCGCCCCCGGCGCTTCGATCCGCATCGGTGCGGCCTCGTTTCGGGTCGCGGAAATACTCGACTATCGCCCGGACCAGGGCACGGGCTTCGTCAACCTGGCGCCGGCCGTGCTCATCAACTACGACGATGTGGCATCGACTGAGCTCATCCAGCCCGGCAGCCGCGTGACCTACGCGGCCTTGTTCGCGGGGCCGGCGCCCGCCGTCGCCTCGATGCGGGAATACTTGAGTACCGCCAAGGGTGGCGGTGAGCGCCTGCGCGAAGTGGACGAGTCCAGCCGTCAGCTGAACTCCGCGATCGATCGGGCCAGCCGTTTCCTGAACCTCGCGAGTCTCGCCTCGGTGCTGCTGGCTGCGGTCGCCGTGGCCATGGGAGCGCGGCGCTACGCCGCCCGGCACCTCGACACGGTGGCGTTGATGAAGTGCATGGGGGCCTCGCAGCGCTTCGTGCTGTCGATCTCGGTGATCGAGCTCACGCTGCTCGCGCTGGCGGCGGTCGCGGCCGGGGCCTCGATGGGCTACTTCGCGCAAAGCGGACTCGCCTGGCTGCTGCGCGATCTCATCCGCACCGATTTGCCGCCGGCCTCGCTGGCTCCGCTGGCGGTGGCCCTGGTGACGGTGACCGCGATGCTGATCGGCTTCGCGCTGCCCTCGCTCCTGCATCTCAAGAACACGCCGCCCGCCCGGGTGCTGCGCAAGACCGCGACCGCGCCGCCGCTCAGATTCGGCATTGCCTACGTGTGTGCCGTGGGTGCGCTGTTCGCGATTCTATGGAGCCTGGTGCGCGATACGGAGCTCGTGGTGAGCGTGCTCGGCGGCGTGTTCGGCGTGGGCGCCGCGCTGGCGCTCGCGGGCTGGGGCCTCGTCCGGTTGACCGGGCGTTTGCGCGGTGGCGTCGGTGTCGCGTGGCGATATGGGCTCGCCAACGTCTCGCGGCGCGGAGGCGCGAGCGTGGTGCAAATCGTGGCGTTCGGGCTCGGGCTCATGATGCTCCTGCTGCTCGCAGTCGTGCGCGGCGATCTGTTGGCGGATTGGCGGCGGAGCCTGCCGAGCAACGTGCCCAACAACTTCCTGGTCAACATCAGCCCGGATGAGCGCGCGCCGCTCGGCGAGTTCCTGCGATCGCACGGGTTCGGCGAGCCGGTGATGTATCCCATGGTTCGGGCCCGCATGACCGCCGTCAACGGCGTGCCGAGCGACTCGATCAAGCTCCAGGGCGACCGGGGCCGGGGCTTCCTCGAGCGCGAGCAGAACCTGACCTGGAGCTCCGCACTCATGGAGGACAACCAGCTGATCGCCGGTCACTGGTGGACGGCCGACGAGATGGGCAAGCCGCTGGTTTCCATATCGACGGAGTATCAGGAGGCGCTCGGCTTGAAGATCGGCGACATGCTGCAATTCGATGTCGCGGGCGAGAGCCTCTCCGTGCGGGTCGCGAGCATCCGCAAGATACGCTGGGACAGCTTCCGGCCCAATTTCTTCCTGGTCTTTCCACCGGGCCTGCTGGACGGCGCCGCCGGGACCTACATGACCAGCGTTTACCTCACTCCCGCGCAGCGTCCCGCGCTGGTTGATTTGGTGAAGCAGTTTCCGACGGTGTCGGTGTTCGACGTGGATGCCATCCTCAAACAGATTCGCGACATCATGGATCGTGCGTCGCTCGCCGTGCAGTACGTGTTTCTGTTCACCCTCGCCGCCGGTGTCGTCGTGCTGCTCGCGGCGGTGCAGGCAACCCGGGACGAGCGCCGCTACGAGAGCGCCATGTTGCGCACGCTGGGAGCGAGCCGGATGACCGTGCTGCAGGGAGTCGCCGCGGAGTTCTCGGCGCTTGGATTCTTGTCGGGCACCCTGGCCGCGGTGGGCGCGAGCGGCGTCGGCTGGATTCTCGCGCGCCGCATGTTTTCGCTCGAATATACCTTCGACCCATGGGTCTGGGTGTTCGGCCTGGTGTGCGGAACGGTGCTCGTCGGCGTCTCGGGCACGCTGGCCACGCGCCGCGTGGTGAACACCCCGCCGGTCGTGACCCTGCGGGATGAGCCGTTTTGACCTATTGCACCTGGAGCAGCACCCAGCCTTCGGGAATCGGTGATCCGCTCATCGGCAGCGCCTCGATGCGCACGCGATAGAGCCCGACCGCGATCCCGGTGGTGTTCAAGGTCATCCGGATCTCGTTGTTGGAGTCCTTGAGCACGTTGTTCATGATCAGCGCGCGTCCCTGACCGTCCTTGTCGACGGTCACCTTGAATTGCATCAATTTCTTGGTGTAGGACATGTCGATATGCAGGTCGACCAGCTGAGGAGCGGCGCTGCTCACGACGATGCGCGCGTGGTCGATGCCCGGCGCGCGGTCGGGCGCGACGTATTGCGCCGTCGAGACCGCCGGCTGAACCAGCGAGCCGCGCGTCACGCGCACCTTGGCTTCCTCCAGCTCGCCGCGCAACAGGCTGTACTTGCCCATCAACGCCCAGAAGGCCAGCAGGCTTACGAACGCGACAGCGGCCGATGCGATCGGCACATACGGTGACCTCCACCAAGGCGCGGCCGGCTCGCCCAGATCCTGGGGTTGGCCGCTCGCTTCCAACAGCTTCAGGCTCGCGTGGGTGCGCTCGGGCAGCTTGAGTTTGTTCAGATAGTCGGGGTGGGCCCGGCACCACGCCTCGAGGTCGCGCGCACCTTTGGCGGGCAGCTTGTTCTCGAGATAGCGCTCGATGAGCTTGTGCTCTTCGATGAACTTGGCATCGAAGCGGGGGGAGGGCGCTCGGGCAGGCGCAGCGGGCACTGTTTCGGCGTTCATGGGCGTCAATCCTGACGGAGATGTTAGCTGCGGAACGCCATGCAATATGTGAAATATTCGGCAGAAGCGGGCCGTAAATCGCGGGCTGCGTCGCAGTTGCACCGCTTCGACCAATCCGTGACCATTTCGGGCGCGCAGAACGCCTGCCGTCGACACTCCGTTATCAGCTCATCCTCCCGCCATCGAGCTCCGCCAGCACAGCCTCCCGCTGTACCGAATCGAGATTCCTCCAATCGATCTTGTCCGCGGGCGCCGCGCGCAGCTGCGCATCGTCGAAAAATCCGGCGGCGCCGCGCGACGGCGTGAATCGTGCGGGCAGCCCGCAGCGCTGATCGTCCCGCAGCAGCGCGCCGACCGCGGCGATGATCCGCGGATTGTTGGCGAGCTCGCCGTGTGCCTCGTCGGCGAAATAGCACTCGAGTCCGGAAAGCCTCGCCAGGTGCACCGGCACGGTGCCGTCGCCGTTGAGGCTCGAGCCGTACTCGAACCCGGCGGCGGTGCGCCGCACCGAGATCACCGTGTTCCGGTTCACGCCGACGACGTGGCGCATGCGGCTGTCCGGGGTCGCCATCCCGCGTCGGACCCCGGCCACGCGCGCGAGCAGAGCCGGATCCGGTTGCGGACCCGAGTCGGGCCATGAGCGGGGATCGAGCAAGTCGATCTCGCCGGGTGCGGGAGCGGGGGGCAGGAGCTGATAGAGGCCGGGGAAGCTGCAGAACACGGATGCAGCCAATTCCTCCGGCGAATGCGCGAGATCGAGGCGCGATAGGCGCAGCACGAAGGGATAGGTGCCGCGCAAGGCGAGCACCGGTGCGAACGCGCCCTGGTTTGGGGTTCCGAGCATGATCACCCGCTCGATCAGCCGTTTCGGTACGAGCTTCGCGGCGATGCGTGCGACCAGGCCTCCCATGCTGTGCGCGACCAGCGACACGGGCGAGCCGCCGGCTCGAATCCTCGCCGCAAGCGCCGCACCGATCCGGTCGATGCCGAGCCGCCAGTCATAAGCGAAGAAGC
This sequence comes from uncultured Gammaproteobacteria bacterium, assembly GCA_963748995.1. Classification (GTDB taxonomy): domain Bacteria; phylum Pseudomonadota; class Gammaproteobacteria; order Steroidobacterales; family Steroidobacteraceae; genus Bog-1198. The sequence continues at coordinate 125,150 of CAVVKU010000020.1, forward strand.
GCGCGTCGAAGCCCTCGGCCGCGAGCGTGAGCTTGAGCCTTGCGTACGACGGGAGCACTGCGCCGGCTGCGCGTATCGAGCAGGGCCGCGGCCCCGACAACGCCAATCGCATCAGGTGCCCTGCGCGAATGCGCGCGGGGTCGACCCAGAGCGCCTTGTTCGAAGCGTCGCTCAATCTGGACCCCATCATGCCGGGAACGATCAGCACCCGCCGGCGCGCGGAGCCGCCGCGGCCGCGTGGGCGGCCCCTGCGGGCGGCAACGGCGAGCGTCGACAGCTCCTCCAGGGCTCTTGCGCCGAACAGCTCGCGCAGGCACTCGTGCCGCTCGCCGCGGGCAAGCGCCTCGAGCACTGCCGTATTCGTGGCCTGAAACGCCCAGCCGGGACCCCCGTGCCTTCCGCGAGTCGTGCTCATGTCGGCGATGGTCAGCCTTTGGCGGACATCACGTCGTGCACCACGTCGCAGACCGCATTGATGGCTGCGCAGCGCGTGCTGGTCTTGCGCCACACGGCGCCCACGGTGCGCATCGGAGCGGGCTTGGCGAACGGACGCACCGTCAATCCGCGTTGCGATCCGAACGGCGGATCGAGCGCGAACTCCGGCATCAGCGTGATGCCCAGCCCCGCCACCACCATCTGCCGCAGGGTCTCGAGGCTGGTCGCGCGAAAATCCTCGTGCTCGCGCACCTGGGCGCGGCTGCACACCTCGAGCGCCTGATCGCGAAGGCAATGCCCATCCTCGAGCAGCAGCAGCGTCTGGTCCCTGAGGTCCTGTACCTTGATGGTGGACTTGCGCTCCAGCGGGTGATTGCTGGGGAGCGCCACCATGAAAGCCTCCTTGTACAGCTCGCGTGACTCCAGACCCTCCTCATCGACCGGCAGTGCAACCACGCCCACATCGAGTTCGCCGTCGCGAAGCCGCTTCAGGAGATTCTCTGTTTGATGCTCGTACAGCATGAGTTTCAAGTCGGGCATCGCCTTGCGGATCTTCTGCATCACCCGGGGCAGGAGATAAGGCCCGATGGTCGGGATCAGCGCGATCTTGAGCTTGCCGCTGAGCGGATTGGTGTTGTCGCGGGCGAGCGCGACGATCTCGTCGCCCTCGTTGAGCATGCGCCGCGCGCGCACCACGATCTGCCTGCCCACGTCGGTGAGCTGCACGTTCTTCGGCTGGCGCTCGACCAGTTTCACGCCGAGGTAGTCCTCCAGCTTCTTGAGCTGCGCGGACAGGGTCGGCTGGCTCACGAACGTGCGCTCGGCAGCCCGGCCGAAATGCCCCGTGTCCGCGAGCGCCACCAGATATTTGAGGTCCTTGAGATTCATGAATTCGAACCGGTCTTAGCGATAGAGGGATTCTATCAAATACATTCAGATAATCAATTTCACTAATCGCGAGCCGCGATGCATCATGGCTCCAGTTCGGAAATATCCCCAATCGATGAGGAATCATTCATGTCTCTGATCAATACTGAAATCAAGCCCTTCAAGGCCACCGCCTACCACAATGGGAAGTTCGTGCCGGTCACGCACGAGGACCTCAAGGGCAAGTGGTCCGTGGTGGTGTTCTACCCCGCCGACTTCACCTTTGTCTGCCCCACCGAGCTCGGCGACCTGGCCGACAACTATGCCGCTTTCAAGAAGCTGGGCGTGGAGATCTACGGCGTATCGACCGATACCCATTTTACCCATAAAGCGTGGCACGACACCTCCGACACCATCGCCAAGGTGCAGTACCCGCTGGTCGGGGATCCCACCCACATCCTGGCGCGCAATTTCGGCGTGCTGATCGAGGAAGAGGGCATGGCCTACCGGGGAACCTTCGTGGTTGATCCGGGCGGCCGCATCAAGATCGTCGAGATCAACGACAACGGCATCGGCCGCGACGCGAAGGAACTGCTGCGCAAGGTCCAGGCAGCCCAGTACGTGGCATCGCACCCGGGTGAGGTTTGCCCCGCCAAGTGGACGCCAGGCGAGCGCACCTTGTCGCCGTCGCTCGATCTGGTCGGCAAGATCTGAAGGAGAGGACCATGTTGGACGCCGCGCTCAAGACGCAGTTGAAGGCCTATCTCGACCGGCTCACCCAGCCGGTCGAGATCGTGGCATCGCTCGATGACGGCGATGCGTCACGGGAGATGCTCGAGCTTCTCGAGGACATCGTCGCCTCGTCGGCTCTGGTGCGGCTCACGACCCACCGCAACGACGGCGAGCTTTCGCCGTCGTTCGCCTTGCGGCGCCCCGGCCAGGAGCCGCAGGTGCGTTTCGCCGGACTGCCCCTCGGGCACGAGTTCAGCTCGCTGGTGCTCGCGCTCCTGCAGGTCGGCGGCCATCCACCGAAGGCCGACGCGGCGGTCATGGATCAGGTGCGGCGGCTCGAGGGTGGGTTGCGCTTCGAGACGTTCATTTCGTTGAGCTGCCAAAACTGCCCCGATGTGGTTCAGGCGCTGAATCTCATGGCGGTGCTGAACCCGAACGTGAGGCATACCATGATCGACGGCGCGCTGTTCCAGGACGAGGTCGAGCGCCGGGGCATCATGGCGGTGCCCGCCGTGTTCCTGAACGGTCAGCCGTTCGGGCAGGGGCGCATGTCGCTCGAGGACATCGTCTCGAAGCTCGATTCGGCGGGCGCTGAACGCGAGGCCGAGCGCTTCTCGGTGAAGGCCCCTTACGATGTGCTGGTGGTCGGCGGCGGACCCGCGGGCGCCGCGGCGGCGATCTATGCGGCGCGCAAGGGAATCCGCACCGGCATCGCGGCGGAGCGGCTCGGCGGGCAGCTCCTCGATACGGTCGGCATCGAGAACTTCATTTCGGTGAGGGAGACCGAGGGCCACAAGCTCGCCACCGGCCTCGAACAGCATGTGACCACCTACGATGTGGACGTGATGAATTCGCAGCGGGCTGCCGCGCTCATCCCGGGCGAGTTGATCGAGGTGAGGCTTGAGAATGGCGCCACCCTCAAGGCGAGATCGGTGGTGCTCGCCACCGGCGCCCGATGGCGCGAGATCAACGTGCCCGGCGAGCGTGAGTATCGCAACCGGGGCGTGGCCTACTGCCCGCATTGCGATGGGCCGCTCTTCAAAGGCAAGCCCGTCGCGGTCATCGGCGGCGGGAATTCCGGGGTCGAGGCGGCGATCGATCTGGCAGGCCTCGTGAGGCACGTCACCTTGATCGAATACGATCATGCGTTGCGCGCCGATGCCGTGCTGACGCGCAAGCTCAGGAGCCTGGCCAACGTCACCGTGATCACGAGTGCGCAGACCACCGAGGTCATCGGCGACGGGCAGCGGGTCACGGGACTCGCCTACAAGGATCGCCAGGACGGCGGCCTGCATCGGCTCGAGCTCGCCGGGGTGTTCGTGCAGATCGGACTCGTGCCGAACACCGATTGGCTCAAGGGCGTGGTGAAGCTGTCGCCACGCGGCGAGATCGAAGTCGACGCCCGCGGCCGGACATCGGTGCCCGGGGTGTTCGCGGCGGGCGACTGCACCATCGTGCCCTACAAACAGATCGTGATCGCCATGGGCGAGGGTGCCAAAGCCTCCCTGAGCGCCTTCGACCATCTGATCCGCTCTCCCCTGTCGGCGGCGGCGTAACGCGAGGAGCGGCGTAAAACAGCGGCTCCCCGGGGTACAATCTGCCTCCATCGGCGTCGTCGAGCGTTTCTATGCCAGAAGTCGCACCGCCCACGCGGCTCTCCGCCGGCGTGGTGATCGTGAGCGTGGTCAATCGCAAACTGAAATTCCTGCTCCTGCGCGCCTATCGAAACTGGGATTTCCCGAAGGGGCTGGTCGAGGCCGGCGAGGAGCCGATCGACGCCGCGGTCCGCGAAGTTCGCGAGGAAACCGCGCTCGACGACATCTCGTTCGACTGGGGCCTGGTCTACATGGATACCGGCCCGTACAACAAAGGCAAGATCTCGCGGTACTACATCGCCCGGAGCAAGGAGACGCATATCCTGCTTCCCGTCAATCCGGACCTGGGTGTACCCGAGCATCACGAAGCGCGATGGATGGACTACCACAAGGCCATCAGCATGGTGTCCCCACGTCTGACGCCCGTGGTGCGCTGGGCCTATCGCATCGTCAATCACGGCCACGGGCCGGACCCGGAGGTCTAGATCGTCATCGACCCCGCGCCCACCTCGATGACATCGCCGCCCACGCGGATCCGGCGATCGGCGGTCACCTCGAGGTACAGCGTGGACGGGCGCCCGGCGAATTCACCCTGGGAGATCTCCAGCGCGAGAGGCAGCGGCCGGTTCATCGCCAGGCACCAGCCCCCGAAGTTGGCGGTCGCCGAGCCGGTGGCCGGATCCTCGAGCATCGCCGGCCCGCTCGGAAAGAAAAAGCGCGCCAGCACCCTGGGAGGGGTGCTCGAGGCGAACACATAGGCCATGCCGATGCCGTCCTCGCTCTTGATGGCTTGCATCGCGCCGGCCGAGGGCGAGGCGCGGCGCACCGCATCCGTCGAGCGCAAGGGCACGACGAGTTGTTCCTTGCCCGCCTTTACCCAGAGCGGCCGCTCGTCGATGTCTGCCTCCTCGAGTCCGAGCGCACGCGCCAGGACGCCGCGCGGCACGTCGACCTCCCTGAAGGAAGCCGGCGGCGCGGTCAGCGTCCAGCGGTCGCCGTCGGCCTCGACCGCGATGGTGCCCGCCTTCATGTCGAGCTCGAGCGCATCGCCCCCGAGACCGAGCGCCCTGCACACGTGCGCGGTGCCCAGGGTCGGATGCCCGGCGAACGGCATTTCGTAGTTCGGCGTGAAAATGCGCACGCTCGCGGCGGCGCGCGCCGAGGGTGTGATGAACGTCGTCTCCGACAAATTGAATTGCCGGGCGAGCGCCTGCATGGTCGTGGTGTCGAATTCGCCGCCCTGCTCGAAGACGCAGAGCGGATTGCCGGTCAGCGTCTTATGACGCTGGGTGAATACATTCAGGATGCGGAATCGGTGGGCTGCCATCCCCAAGGATTATATACGCGGGGTTGGGTGCGGCCGACCCGGTCGGCCGCACATCCCCATTTGGCGCCCCCTGAGCACTCGAGCGTCAGCGGATTACCACGACCGGGGCCGGCGCGACCACCGCGACGCGGGGGCCGTACCAACCGCGATGGTAGCCGTACGGCGCCACCACGCACCCGGACATCGCCAGGACGCCCAGCGGAATCATCAACAGCATCAATCGCTTCATGACATTTCTCCTGAAAATCCCAGCCTCCCTTCGATCAACGGGCGGCGGACGGGAGGGATGACAGGATGACGGACCCGTAACAATGCAATTGGCCAGCCGGAGGCCCGGTTGGCGGGGGGTCAAGCCAGGGTGTGGAACACCTTTTGCACGTCCTCGTCCTGTTCTAATTTGTCGATCAGCGCCAGCGCTTCGGCGGCCTGTTCCTCCGGCAGCTCGGTCGACATCGAGGGAATGTACTCGTGCTCGGCCGACACGGGGGTGAGGTGACGGGCCTCGAGCGCCTCCTGGAGCCTGCCGAAATCGTTGAAGGCGCAGCGGATCACCAGCTGCGGCTCGCCCTTCTCGCCGGTGCTCTCCCCCATCTCTTCCAAGCCGTGGTCGATCAGGTCGAGCTCGAGCTCGTCCTGATCCTTCACGGTCGAGGGATCCAGCCGGAATACACCCATCTTCTTGAACAGAAAGCTCACGCTCCCGGCGGTGCCCAGATTGCCTGCGTTGCGCGTGAAGATGTTGCGCACGTTGCCCACGGTCCGGGTCGGGTTGTCCGTGGCGCATTCGACCAGGAGCGCAACTCCGTGCGGCGCGTAGCCTTCGTAGATGATTTCCTGGTAGTTCTGGGCCTCCTTGCCGGAGGCGCGCCGTATGGCCGCATCGGTCTTGTCCTTCGGCATGTTCACCGCGCGGGCGTTTTGCAGCACGCGGCGCAGCGTCGAGTTCGAGGCCGGATCGGCCCCCCCCGTGTGCACGGCAATGGCGATGTCCTTGGCAATTCGGGTGAACTGCTTGGCCATGCGGTTCCAACGCGCGAACATCGCGTGCTTCCTGACTTCGAATATGCGTCCCATGTCGCGCATGGTAGCAATACCCGGCCAAACCGCTAGACTTGCCAACCAACCCAACAAGGCATCCCCATGAGCGCATCTGCAGCCGGCAACGCGGCCGGCCCGGCGGCTTTCCGTGATCTGGGCCTCGGCGAACCGCTCCTTCGCGCGCTCGCCGAGGTCGGCTACGAATCGCCCTCGCCGATCCAATCCGCCACCATCCCGGCGCTCCTCACCGGCGCCGACCTCCTCGGTCAGGCGCAAACCGGCACGGGGAAGACGGCCGCATTTGCGCTGCCCGCGCTCGAGCGCATCGATCTGTCCGGGCGCGAGCCGCAGGTACTCGTGCTCGTCCCGACCCGTGAGCTCGCACTGCAGGTGGCCGAAGCCTTTCAGCGCTACGCCTCGCATCTGAAGGGTTTTCACGTGCTGCCGATTTACGGCGGGCAGAGCTACCAGCCTCAGTTGAACGCCCTGAAGCGTGGGGTGCACGTGGTCGTCGGAACTCCGGGTCGGATCAGCGACCACCTGGAGCGAGGCACCCTCAAGCTCGACTCGATCAAGATGCTGGTGCTCGATGAGGCGGACGAAATGCTGCGCATGGGGTTTCTCGAGGCGGTCGAGGCCATTTTGCAGAAGACGCCGCCGAACCGGCAGGCCGCCCTGTTCTCGGCCACGCTGCCGGCGCCAATCCGGCGCATCGCCCAAAAGCACCTGCGTTCGCCCGTCGAAATAACCATCCAGAGCAAGACCGCGACCGCGGCCAATGTCCGCCAGCGCTACTGGCTGGTGAGCGGACTGCACAAGCTCGACGCCCTGACCCGGATCCTCGAGACCGAGCCTTTCGACGGCATGTTGGTGTTCACCCGCACAAAGCAGGCCACGGTGGAGCTGGCGGAGAAGCTCGAGGCCAGGGGGTTTTCCGCGGCGCCTCTCAACGGCGACATCCCGCAACCGCAGCGCGAGCGCACCATTGCCCGGCTCAAATCCGGCGACGTCGACATCGTCGTCGCGACGGACGTCGCGGCCCGCGGCATCGACGTGGAGCGTGTGGGGCACGTCGTGAACTACGATGCGCCGTACGATCCGGAATCTTACGTGCATCGCGTCGGCCGAACCGGCCGTGCCGGGCGCAAGGGCGAAGCGATCCTGTTCATAGCGCCGCGCGAGCGCAATCTTCTGCGCGGCATCGAACGCGCCATGCGTCAGCAAATAGAGCCCATGAACCTTCCGACCGTCGACGCGGTGAACGCCCGGCGGATCGACAAATTCAAGGCCAGGATCATCGAGGCGGCCGCGAACGAGGAGAGCAAGCGTTACCGGCCGATCCTGGAACAGCTCGAGGCGGAGACCGACCTCGCCCCGATCGACATCGCGGCCGCGCTTGCGAGCCTGGCGCAGAGCTCAACGCCGCTGCTGCTGGGGGGCGCCGCCCCCGACGCACCGCGCGCCCCCGCGCCGCGCCCTGACGCCCCTGGGCGGGATGTGCCGCGCGCGAAGGCGCCGCGCACCGGGCAGCCCGGGGTGGACGCGCCCCGCGAGCACGCGCCCCGCGCCGATTCGCCGCCCCGCGCCGATGCGCTCCGGCCGCCGCGTCGCCGCGACGAGCCCGGAGGCCGCCCCGCGCGCACGGAAACTTTTCGCATCGAGGTCGGGTCAGTACACGAGATCAAGGCCGGCAACATCGTGGGCGCGATCGCCAACGAGGCGGGCCTCGATGGCGTCTATATCGGGCGGGTGGACATCCGGGAGGACCACAGCTTCGTCGACCTGCCCGAAGGCATGCCGCGGGAGATCTTCAAGACGCTGAAGAAGACGCGCCTGGCGGGCCGCGAACTGAGGATCACCAAGGTCCAACGCAGGGACGAGGGGCGGCCGCCAATCGCGGCGAAACACACGGCGCGAAGCGCCGATCGCGGTCCGACCAAGCCTCGGGCCGCGAAGCACTGATGATGTTCGTCAACGTGAGGAGCGAGTCATGAGCAAGGGCATGGAACGAAAGCGGGAAGAAAAGAAAAAGCCGGCCAAGACCTTGGAGGAGAAGCGAGCCGCCAAGAAGGCGAAGCGCGCAGAGCGCGGCTGAGAGTCGGCGCGGGGGGAACTCACACCACCCGCCCGCGCCGTCCGCCACCCATGAAATCCCGGATGTTGGCGGCCATTTCGTCGAGGCAGCGCTGACGCGCCTCGAAGGCCGCCCAGGCGATGTGCGGCGTGACGATCAAATTGGGAATGCCGGGGTCCATCAGGGGCTCGCCCTCGACCGGGGGCTCGACGGGCAGCACGTCGATGCCGGCGCCCCCCAGCCGGCCCTCCTTGAGCGCACGGGCGAGTGCCGCACCGTCGATCAGGGCGCCTCGGGCCGTATTGATCAACAGCGCATCGGGTTTCATGCGGGCCAGCTCGCGCGCACCGATCAGGCCGCGGGTCGCGGGCGTCAACGGACAGTGCAGGGACACCACGTCGGCGCTTGCGAGCAGCTCATCGAGCGGCACGCGCCCCTCAGTGCGTGCCGCCCCGGGCCGATTACAAACGATGACCCGCATGCCGAAGGCCTCGGCAGCCCGGGCGACCGCGCGCCCAAGTTCCCCCCAGCCGATGATGCCGAGCGTGCGGCCGGCGAGCTCGCGGATCGGATAGGCGAGCTCGTTGAACTCACCGCGCGCCCAGGAGCCGTCGACGGCCAGCCGGTGCCAGCCCGACAGATGCTGGGTGAGGCTCAGGATCAGGGCCCAGACATGCTGCGCCACCGAGGCGCTGCAATAGCCGCGGACGTTGCACACCGCGATGCCGAGCTCCCGGGCCGCCTCGAGGTCGATGTTGTCGGTGCCGGTGGCGGACAAGGCGATCAGCTTGAGGTGGGCCGCCACGGTCAAGTGCGCGCGCGACAGCTTCGCCTTGTTGAGCAGCACGATGTCCGCCGCAGCGAGACGCTCGGGAATTTCCACATCCTCGGTGAAGTCGCAATAGCGGACCGCCCCGGCGGCCGCGTCTGCGACCGCGTCGATTGCGGAGTGGTCGAGGCTGTCGTCTCCGTTGCGGACGGTTTCGTAGTCGAGGAATACGATACGCATAACGCTACAATGACCGCCTACTCATGAAAAGCACCGCCGTCTTCTGGTTGATCGTCGCGAATGTCGCGGCCTACGCGCTGCAGCTCCTGTTCGGAGATGCGGTCGAGATACAGTTCGCGCTCTGGCCGGTGCAGCCGATACCCGAGGTCGGCCAATCTCTTTTCCATTTCTGGCAAATCGTCACCTACGCCTTCCTTCACGACCCCCACAATTATTCGCACATCCTGTTCAACATGCTCGGGCTTTTCATGTTCGGCGCCGAGATCGAGCGCAATGTGGGGCGGCTGCGCTTGCTCGAGTGCTACTTCGCATCGGTGGTGACGGCGGCGCTCACCCAGCTCATCGTGCCGCCGTTGATGGGCGCGCCGCTCGGGCCGACGTTGGGGGCCTCGGGCGGCGTGTTCGGGCTCCTGCTCGCCTACGCGTTGCTGTTTCCCCATCGCAAGGTCGTGCCGCTGATTCCGCCGATCCCCATGCCCGCGTGGCTGTTCGCGACGCTCTACGCGGGAGCGGAGCTCGCGTTCGGCGTCACCGGCAGGCTCGCGGGAATCGCACACTTCGCGCACCTCGGCGGCATGATCGGCAGCGCGATCGTGGTCACGACGTGGTGGCGGCCCCGTACCCATTAGATGCCGAACCGGATAGGCTAAGCGGATCATGAAACGTGCGTTCACCCTCTCGGCGGTCTTGACCGTACTCCTCTGCGCCGCGTTGCCGGCCCACGCCGAATGGGTGCGCCGCGTGACCGACGGCATCATGGGCACGCGCATCACGGTGGAGGTCTGGGCCGACGATGCCGCCAAGGGCAACCAGGCCATCGATGCAGTGCTCGACGAAATGCGGCACATCGACGAGACCATGAGCACCTACAAGCCGACCAGCGAGGTGTCGCAGGTCAACGCCCGCGCCGCGGACGGCCCGATGCACATCAGCAAGGAGCTGTTCGACCTCCTGACCGCCGCGAGGCAGTATTCGGAAATCACCGACGGCGCCTTCGACATCACCTACGCGAGCGTGGGTTACCTGTATGACTTCCGCAAGCACGTGCGTCCCGACGACGCCCAGATCGCGCAGGCGCTGCCGGCCATCAACTATCGGCACGTGATCCTGGATCCGGCCAACCAGACGGTCAAGTTCTCGCAAAAGGGCGTGCGCATCGATTTGGGCGGCATTGCGAAAGGCTATTCGGTCGACTGCGGCATCGATGTGCTGAAGGGTTTGGGCTATACGCGGGCCTATGTGGGTGCGGGCGGGGACAGCCGCATCATCGGCGACCGTTTCGGCAAGCCCTGGATGGTGGGAATCCGGGATCCGATGAAGGGCGAGGGCAACGTCATCGCGCGCATTCCCCTGGTCGACGCCGCGATTTCAACGTCCGGCGACTATGAGCGCTTCTTCGAGGAGAAGGGTGTGCGCTACCACCACATCATCGACCCGCACACCGGCCATTCGGCGAGCAAGGTGCGCAGCGCCACGGTGATCGGACCCTACGCGACCCGCACCGACGGTTTGTCCAAGACGGCGTTCGTGCTGGGGCCGGACAAGGCCCTGGAAATCTACAACCGGCTGAAGGACATCGACGCCATCATCGTCGAGCTCGACGGGACGGTGGTCACCACCGAGGGGATGAAGCGGGGGAAACGGCCGGAGTGAGGCCGGCCGCGGCGGTGAGCGCGCCGCCTGCTTGCTGTGTTGCGCGTCCGCCGCGATCAGTCCCGGAAATTGTTGAACTGCAGCGGCACCTCGAAGCTGCCCTTGCGCAGGGTTGCGATGGCCTCCTGAAGGTCGTCGCGCTTCTTGCCGGTGACCCGGACCTTGTCGCCCTGAATCTGCGCCTGCACCTTGAGCTTCGAGTCCTTGAGAAGCCGGCTGACCTTCTTGCCGGTGTCCTGATCGATGCCGTGCTTCAGTATCACTTGCTGTTTGGCCACGGCGAGGTTGACCAGCGCGTCCTGCACGTCGAGACACACCACGTCGATGCCGCGCTTGGCGACCTTGAGCTTCAGGATCTCCAGCATCTGGTTCAGCTGGAATTCCGACGGAGCGGACATCGTCACCGTCGTCTCCTCGAGCTCGAAGCGGGCGCCGGTATTCTTGAAATCGAAGCGCTGCGACAGCTCGCGGCTCGCCTGATCGACGGCGTTGGTCAGCTCGTGGGAATCGATCTCGGATACGACGTCGAATGAAGGCATGGGTCAACGATACCCGCGGGCCTGCAAGGTGAAAAGCCTCGCATAGCGTCCATCGAGCGCCATCAGCGCTTCATGGCTGCCGCGTTCCACGATCCGCCCATCCTCGAGGACCAGAATCTGATCCGCCATGCGCACGGTCGAGAAGCGGTGCGAAATGACGATGGCGATGCGGTTGTGCGTCAGATCCCGGAAATGCTCGAACACCTCGGCCTCGGCGGCGGCGTCGATGGCGGCGGTGGGCTCGTCGAGCACCAGAATGTCGGCATCGCTGCGCATGAAAGCGCGCGCGAGCGCGATCTTCTGCCACTGGCCGCCGGAGAGCTCCCGCCCGTCCTTGAACCATTTGCCGAGCTGGGTTTGGTAGCCCGACGGCAGCGCCTCGACGAATTCCGCCGCCAGGCCCTGGGCGGCGGCGCTGCGCCATCGCCCTTCGTCGTCGAACGCGCGCACGTCGCCGGCGCCGATGTTCTCGCCGACCAGCATCTGATATCGCGCGAAGTCCTGGAAAATGACCCCGATGCGTTGCCGGAGCGTCGACTCGTCCCACTCCTGCAGGTCGAGACCGTCGAGCAGGATCCGGCCCCGGGTCGGGCGGTACAGCCGGGTCAGGAGCTTGATCAGCGTGGTCTTGCCGGAGCCGTTCTCGCCGACCAGCGCCAGGCTCTCCCCCGGCTTCACGTGCAGATCGATGTGCGACAAGGCGGGCAGGGACGCATCGGGGTAGACGAACTCCACGTCCTCGAAGCGGATGCCGTCGCCCGGGCGGGGCCCCGTCGTGAGGGCGCCGCTCGAGCCGCGCACCGGTTGCTCGAGGTACTCGAACAGATTCGACAGATAAAGATTGTCCTCGTACAACCCCGAGATGGCGGTCAGCGCGGCGCTCACCGCGGTTTGTCCCTGCCGCAGCAGCATGAGGTACATGGTCATTTGACCGACGGTCATCGCGCCCGCCACGGTCTCGGCGGCGATCCACGCGTAGCCGCCGTACAGCGCCCCGGTCCCGACCAGGCCCAGACCGAATCCCCAGCTGTCGCGGCGTATGGTGAGGTCGCGGTCTTCGCGGTACAGGCGGGTGAAGATGTCCCGATAGCGGTCCAGAAACCGCGGACCCAGCTCGAAAAGCTTCACCTCTTTCGCGCTGTCCTCGCGGGCGAGCACCGACTCCAGGTAGATCTGCATGCGCGATTCGGGCGCCCGCCAGCGGAACAACCGAAATGCCTCGCCCGAGAAGCGGGCCTCGGCGAGGAATGCCGGAAGGCCGGCCACCACCAAAAGGACCACCGCCCAGGGCGAGAACCTGACCAGCAGCCCGCCGAAGGAGATCAGCGAGACGGCGTTTTGCAGCAGCCCGAAGGTGCGCATCACCAGGCTCAAGGGACGGCTCGAGGCCTCGCGGCGCGCGCGCGTCAGCTTGTCGTAGAACTCCGAGTCCTCGAATTGCTGCATGTCGAGGGTCAGCGCCTTTTCCAGGATCATCACGTTGACGCGCTGGCCGAGCTGCGCGCGCAACAGCGATTGCGCGAGCGAGATACCGCGCTGCGCGAGCGAGGTGGCGGCAATCAGCGCCGCCTCGCAGCCGACCAGCACGAATACGTGGGAGAGGCTGACGGTGCCGGTGCGGTGATGCAGATCGGCGGCGCGGATCACGGCATCGACGATCAATGCGCCGAGGTACGCGATGCCCGCCGGCAGGACGCCCGCGAACAGGGTGAGCCCGGCCAACGCGATCGAGAGCGGCCGGTTGGTGGTCCATACCAGCGACAGCGCGCGGCGGCTGTATTCGAACAACCCGGTCAGGCCGCGCCGAAGGGTGCCGCCGGCGGCGATGCCGTCCGCGGGCGTGGGGTGAGGTGCGTTCATGGGAATCCCGGCACGGGTTTATACTTGCACCCTACCGGTATGGCGGAGTAAACGTGAAATTCAAGTCCCTGATCGAGCGATGGAAAAAAGATGCCCCGCCGGTGCTGACGGCGCGCGAATACGCCGTGCGTCTGCCGCTCGACGACGCCTCCCGCCTGCATGCCCTGACCGAGTTGTTCCCGGGGCGGACCGTGGAGGAGCTCATCACGGACCTGCTGCACGCCGGGCTCGACGAGATTGCGGCGGCGATGCCCTACGAGGCCGGTCCCACCGTCATTTCCCGGGACGACCAGGGTGACCCGGTGTACGAAGACGTGGGTCTGACCCCGCGTTTCGTGGAGCTCACGCGCAGAATCAAAAAGAGCCTGCAGGCCTCTTGACGCTGCCGGCTCGCGGCGGCGATACTCATCGCAGATGTCGATGGCAAGCAGAAATGGCAATGTCCGCTGGTGGCGCACTTCCCCGAAGGAGTGGGCGCTGGGCGCTTAAGTTTTAATTCACGTTCGATATCCAGAACCCATCTCCGCCTCTTGACGGTGATGGGTTTTTTTTTGGGATCACGAAGGATCGGGCCATGAAGCCGCCGTTCGACATTGCCGCCGACTTGGACACGCCGGTCTCCGCGTACTTGAAGCTCGCGCCATTTCGTCCTCGATTCCTGCTGGAGAGCGTGGAAGGCGGCGAGCGTCTGGCGCGCTTTTCGTTCATCGGATTCGGCGACTGCCTGGAAGTGTGCTTGGACGCATCGGGTCTTACGGTCGGGGGGCGCCGCATGCCGCGCCCGAGCGGGCGGAACGGCTTCTTGAATGCGCTGAGAGATGCGCTGGCCGAGGCTCCCCAACCCAAGCCGGAAATTCCCGGGGTGCCGCTGTCGGGGGGGCTGGTCGGGTACACCGCCTACGACGCCGTGCGCTATTTCGAGCGTCTCCCGGGACGCAGTCTGGATGCGACCGTGGCGCCGCATGCGCATTACGTGGCGCCCCGCTCGTTGCTGGTGTTCGATCACCTGACGCGCAGCGCCGCCTTGCTGCACGACGGGACCGACGCCGAGCGTGAGTCGCTGAGGCGCGAAGTCATGCGGGCGTTGCGGGGCGCCGTGCCGACGCCGCTCGCACCGGGCACGTTTACGCCCGCGGTGCCCTCGTTGACGGAGAGCGCTCACGCGGACGGCGTGCGACGCGCGAAGGAGTACATCTCGTCCGGAGACGTGTATCAGCTGGTGCTCGCATCGCGCTTCGAGGGGCGTCACGCGCTGGCGCCGTTCGAGGTGTATCGGGCGCTTCGGCTGCTGAATCCCTCTCCCTACATGTATTTCTGCGAGCTCGGCGACATCACGGTGGTGGGCTCCTCGCCCGAAGCGCTGGTCAAGTCGCACGGCCGCCACGCGCAGCTGCGGCCCATCGCGGGCTCGCGTCCCCGCGGCAGCGATGCGCTTGCCGATGCCCGGCTCGAGGCGGATTTGCTCGCGGATCCCAAGGAGAACTCCGAGCACGTCATGCTGGTCGATCTGGCGCGCAATGACCTGGGCCGCGTTGCGACCGCGGGCTCGGTGCGCGTGGAGCCCTATCGGGTCATCGAGCGCTACAGTCACATCATGCACATGGTGAGCGGTGTCGGCGGTACGCTCGCGCCGGACTTCGACGTGTTCGATCTGTTCGCGGCGACGTTCCCCGCAGGCACCTTGGTGGGGGCGCCCAAGGTTCGGGCCATGGAGATCATCGATGAGCTCGAGCCGGTGGGACGACAGCTGTATGGCGGAACGGTCGGCTACTTCGGACGCCACGGCGACATGGATCAGGCCATCACCATCCGGACGCTCGTGTTTCGCGGCGACACCTACAGCTATCAGGCCGGAGGCGGAATCGTCGCCGACAGCTCGCCCCGGGCGGAGTATGAAGAAGTCATGGCGAAGAGCGCGGTGCTGCGCCGCGCGCTCGTGATGGCGGCGGAGGGGTTGTGAGCTCGCGCGCACGGATCTTGCTGATCGATAACTACGATTCCTTCACCTATAACCTGGTGCAGGCGTTTCTGATGCTGGGCGCCGAGGTGGACGTCCACCGCAATGATGAGATCAGCGTGGAGGACGCGCTTCGCCAGGGGCACTCGCACCTGGTGATCTCGCCGGGTCCCGGCACGCCGCGCGATGCGGGCGTCTCGATGCGCATGATCGAGGCCTTCGCGGGCCGCATCCCGATCTTCGGCGTGTGCCTCGGGCATCAGGCCCTGGTGGAAGTGTTCGGCGGCCGGGTGGTGCGCGCCGCACGGCTGATGCACGGCAAAGTGTCCCCCGTGCAGCACGACGGCAAGGGCGTCTTCTCGGGCATGGCGCAGAATTTCCAAGCCGGCCGCTATCACTCGCTGATCGCCGAGCCCTCGAGCATGCCGCAGGTTCTGGAGGTGACGGCTCGAACCGATCAGGGGGAGATCATGGGCGTGCGCCATCGCACGCTGCCGATCGAAGGCGTGCAGTTCCATCCGGAAAGCGTGCTCACGCCGGAGGGACCGGTGCTCATGGGCAATTTCCTGAAGACCTCGCGGGCCGCGCCGTGAACTCGATGATGAACCCCGGTCAGATGCTCGAGCATCTTCTGCAGGGCGGGCATCTCGGCGAAGCCGGGGCCGCCCATCTGCTCGGTGAATTGACGGCGGGCGAGCTCGCCCCGGCAATGGCGGGCGCGCTGCTTGCCGCGATGCGCGCCAAGGGCGTGACTGCGGCCGAAGTGCGCGGGTTCGCGGGCGCCATGCGCGCGCTCGCGCGTCAGCCCGCGTTGCCGCCTTCTCCCGACGCCATCGATATCGTCGGCACGGGCGGGGATTCCTCCGGAAGTCTCAATCTCTCGACGGGCGCGGCGCTCCTGACCGCCGCTGCGGGCCTCGGGGTGATCAAGCACGGCAATCGCTCCATCACCAGCCGAAGCGGCAGTGCCGACCTCGTCGAAGAGTTCGGGCTCACGCTCCCCCTCGACGAGCGGCGCGCGGCGGAATGCTTCGCCGCCACCGGCTTCACCTTTCTGTTCGCGCCCTATTATCACCCGGCGATGAAGGCGCTCGCACCCATCCGGGCGGCGCTCGGCGTGCGTACCGTGTTCAATCTCCTGGGTCCGCTCACCAATCCGGCCGCGCCGCGTTTTCAATTGATCGGCGCCTACGATGAGAGCGCGGCGGAATTGATCGCCAACACCCTCGTCGGCAT
Organism: uncultured Gammaproteobacteria bacterium; assembly: GCA_963748995.1. Taxonomy (GTDB): domain Bacteria; phylum Pseudomonadota; class Gammaproteobacteria; order Steroidobacterales; family Steroidobacteraceae; genus Bog-1198. Next base: position 141,472 of record CAVVKU010000020.1, read on the forward strand.
GGGAGGCGAGCGGGCATGGGTGGTGCACGGCGCGGCTGGTTGGGATGAAGCCACGCCCATCGGGCCGTTCGTCGCCTTCGACGTGGCGGCGGGGCGCGTTCGCCGCGAGCTCATCGATCCGCGGGAGCTCGGCCTGCCGCGGTGCTCGGCCGCGGATCTCAAGGGCGCCGACGCCGCCGCCAATTGGGCCGCGCTGCGCGCCGTGCTCGAAGGACGGGATCGGGGCGCGCATCGTGCCGCGCTGGTATTGCAAAGCGGACTTGCACTGTTCATTGCGGGTCGCGCGGGCTCGCCGGCCGCGGGTATCGCGCTCGCCGGCGAGACCATCGACTCGGGCCGCGCGCAGGCCTGGCTTGAGCGTCTGCAGCAATTCGCGCGGCCGGCGCGCGAGGAGCATCCCGCATGACCAACCTGCTCGACGAGATGCGTCAATCGAGCATGGAGCGCGTGCGGCAGGCCAGGCAGCGCGAGTCCGTCGCAGAGCTCGAGCGGCGCGCGGCGCAGGTGCCGGCTGCGCCGGCGCTCGCGCTCTCTGCGGCGGGCTTCGATGTGATCGCGGAGCTTAAGCTGCGGTCTCCCGCGGCCGGCGTGCTCAAGGATGCCGCGCACGATTGGCGCGGGCGCGTCGCGGCGTACGCGCGCGCGGGCGCGGCGGCGGTGTCGGTGCTCACCGAGCCGACGCGGTTCGACGGCTCGCTCGATCATCTCGAGCAGGCCGCCCGCGTGCTCGCGCCGTTGGGCGTGCCGGCCATGCGCAAGGATTTTCTCGTCGACCCCTATCAGGTGCTGGAGGCGCGGGCCGCCGGAGCCGGCGGGGTGCTGATCATCGTCCGAATGTTGAGCCAGTCGGGCGCTCTGGAACTCCTGGATGCGGCCGCCGAACAGGGCATGTTCGTGCTGCTCGAGGCGTTCGATGCCGGCGATCTGGAACGCGCCGGGCGGTTGCTCGGTGGCCGGCAATCGCGCCGCGGCGTGGTGCTGGTCGGCATCAATTGCCGGGATCTCGTGAGCTTGCGGGTGGATCCCCGGCGCTTTGCCGACCTTGCCCCGGCGCTGCCCCGGGCGGCCGTGGCGGTCGCGGAGAGTGGCGTGGCGACGCCGGCCGACGCGGCGGCGATGCGCCGGCTCGGCTATGGCGCCGCACTCATCGGTACGGCGCTCATGACCCGTGATGATCCCGCGGCGCTGCTCGCGGAAATTCTGTCGGCGGCACGGACAGTACAGCGCTAAATGGCTACACTCGGCACCATGTGGATCAAGATTTGCGGCATTACCACTGCCGATGCCGTCAGCGCCGCCGCCACAGCCCAGGTGGACGCGATCGGCTTCGTGTTTGCGCCGAGCCCGCGTCAAGTCACGCCCGGACAGGCGGCGCAGCTTGCGGCACTCGCCCCCGCGGGCATCCTGAGGATCGCCGTCGCTCAGCATCCGCTGCAGATGAAGGTGGACGAGATCTGCCGCATGCTCAAACCGGACTACTTTCAAACCGACGTCGAGGATTTGAGGGAGCTCAAGATCCCGCCGCACATCAAGGTGCTGCCGGTCGTGCGCTTCGGACGCAAGACGCCGAGCCCGCTGCCCGCGCGCATCGTGTTCGAGGGGCCGACCAGCGGAATCGGCGAGCTGGCCGACTGGGGCCGCGCCGCGGAGCTCGCCCGACAAACGCAAGTCATTTTGGCGGGCGGCCTGTCCACGGAGAATGTGGCCGAGGCGATCCAGGCGGTGAGACCGTTCGGCGTCGACGTGAGTTCGGGCGTCGAATCGGAACGCGGCGTCAAGGATCCGGCCAAGATTGCCGAGTTCGTGCGTGCGGCGCGCGCCGCCGCCGCGCTGCTTGACGGGCAACGCATGAGCGCGCCTCCCACTCCCCTGCCGAAGGGCGCGGCCATGGCCGGTGCGGGCCCCGATTCGAAAGGCCGATTCGGTGCCTTCGGCGGGCGCTACGTGCCCGAAACCCTGGTGCCGGCGCTCGATCGGCTGCAGGCCGGCATCGACCGGTATCTGGCGAGCGAAGATTTCCAGGCGCAATTCCACCATGAGCTCAAGACCTGGGTCGGCCGCCCCACCGCCCTGTCTCACGCCCCCACGTTGAGCGCCCGCTGGGGCGCCGATGTCTGGCTCAAGCGCGAAGACCTCGCGCATACCGGCGCGCACAAGATCAACAACGCCGTCGGCCAGACGCTGCTCGCCAAGCGCCTCGGCGCGAAACGCATCATCGCCGAGACGGGCGCGGGGCAGCACGGCGTCGCCAGCGCCGCCGCCGCCGCCCGCTTGGGCCTGCCCTGCGTCGTCTACATGGGCGAGGTCGACGTCGAGCGCCAGGCGCCGAATGTCGGGCGCATGAAGCTCATGGGCGCAACCGTCGTGCCGGTGAGCTCCGGCGACAAGACGCTGCGCGCGGCGATCGACGAGGCGCTGCGCGACTGGGTGTCCGATCCCGACGGCACGTATTACTCGCTGGGTTCCGCCGTGGGACCGCATCCATATCCTTATCTGGTGCGCGAGCTGCAGGCGGTGATCGGCCGCGAGGCGCGCGCGCAGATGATGGCGTCCGCCGGCGGTCTGCCCGATGCGGTGGTTGCCTGCGTCGGCGGCGGCTCGAACGCCATCGGCTTGTTCCATCCATTCCTCGGCGACTCGAGCGTCCGGATTCTCGGCGTGGAGGCGGGCGGCCGCGGCGCGGGACTCGGCGACAATGCCGCCTCGCTGACGTTCGGCACACCCGGAGTGCTTCAGGGCAGCTATACGCTGATCCTTCAGGACGCGTTCGGCCAGGTGCGCGAGACGCATTCGGTGTCGGCGGGGCTCGATTACTCGGGCGTCGGTCCGGAGCACGCCTTTCTCAAGAGCTCGGGCAGGGTCGTGTACGAGTCGGCGACCGACGATGAGGCGCTGGATGCGCTCAGCGAATGTGCGCGCTGCGAAGGGATCCTGCCCGCGATCGAAAGCGCGCACGCCCTGTTCGGCGCCCGCCGCTACGCGCAATCTCATCCCGGCGCGCGCATCCTCATCGGGTGCTCCGGTCGCGGCGACAAGGACATCGGCATCTTGCAGCGGACGATTCTGCGCTGAACGCCATGCAACCCCGCGATACCATCTCGACCGCCATCAGCGCCGCCACCGCGCGGGGAGCGCCCGCGCTGGTGGGGTTTCTCACGGCCGGGTTTCCGACGCGCCGTCACTTCCGGGAGAATTTGCTCGCGGTCGCCGAGTCGTGCGATGTGGTGGAGATCGGGGTCCCCTTCTCCGACCCGATGGCGGACGGTTCCACCATCCAGCGCGCGAGCTTCGCCGCGCTGGCCGAGGGGGTGACGCTTGCCTGGATCCTCGAGGAGCTGGCCGCCCTGCCACGGCCGCTCGCGGCGCCGATGCTGCTGATGAGCTATCTGAATCCCTTGCTCGCGTTCGGGCTCGAGGCCCTGCCACGTGCCGCCCGGGAGGCCGGCGTCGCCGGATTCATCGTCCCCGATCTTCCTCACGAGGAAAGCGGCGATCTCGCGACTGCGCTGGAGCGCGAGGGCCTGGCGCTGGTGCAGATGGTGACCCCGGTGACGCCGGATTCGCGCCTCGCCATGCTGTGCGCCGCCGCTCAAGGGTTCGTTTACGCGGTCACGATGACCGGCACCACCGGGAAGTCGGTGGAAGTGCCCGACGAGGTGCTCGCCTACATGGACCGCGTCAAACGCTACTCCAAGGTGCCGGTTTGCGCGGGCTTCGGCATCCGATCGCACGAACAGGTCACGCGCTTCGCCAAGCACGTCGATGGGGTGGTGGTCGGCTCGGCGTTGGTGGAGACGCTGGAGCGCGGGGGCGACGTGCGCGCCTTCCTGGGATCGCTGCGCGGATAGGCTCACAGGATCTTCCGCCGTGAAGCGCGTTTACCGGGCCGCCTCGCTGTTGCAGGTGGCGCACGCGCGCAACGTGCTGATCACCTCCGGCGTCCGCTGTGAGCTGCGCAACGTCTTTCTTTCCGGCGCCATGGGCGAGTTGCCGATGATGGAGACCTGGCCGCAGCTCTACGTCGATGACGCGGATGAGGGATACGCACTCGGCATCCTCGCGCGCGCCGCGAAAGCCCCCGGCGGCGCTCCCTGGACCTGCGAAGGATGCCAGGAGAGCCTCGAGCCGCAGTTCACGTCCTGCTGGCGGTGCGGGCGCGAGCGGGGCGCCGGCGCCGGCTGAGCCTCCATTTCATCGGGGTAGGAAAAGCCCCCGGGGTGGTGCACCGCATATGCCAGCCGCCGACCGGCCCTTCGACAGGACCTCCCAAGCCGCCCGCTGTGGCCCGGAGACGACCTTGAACTTCAACCGCTTATCCATCGCGTCGGACAAACACCGACACGAATTCGCGCAAAGTCTGAGCGAAGGTTCAGCGGCTATCCATGGCGACCGCCCCCTCCACGCGTTAAAAATTAGCGCGGTATTGAATGTAACGATTACACGCCGGGGTGCAGCTTGGAGGGTATCGAGCCATGAGCGTCGTGAGTTTGAATCAAGAGTCCTTCCCGCGCGCCGCCGCCGGCCCGCTCCTGGGGCTGTCCGCTCCCATGCAGGAGGTATTTCGCCTCATTGACCGCGTCGGGCCCACCGAGGCCAGCGTCCTCTTGACGGGCGAAAGCGGTTCCGGAAAGGAGCTCGCGGCGCAATCGATCCACGATCGGAGCCTCCGCCGGGGCGGGCCGTTCCTCGCCATCAATTGCGGCGCCATCCCCGCCGGATTGATCGAGGCCGAATTGTTCGGGTACGAAAAGGGCAGCTTTACCGGTGCCGCGCGTGCCCACGCCGGGGTGTTCGAACGGGCCGATGCCGGCACGCTTCTGCTCGACGAGATCACCGAGATGCCCATGGAGATGCAGACGCGCCTGCTGCGAGTGCTCGAGACCCGCCGGTTCTACCGCGTGGGCGCGAACGTCGAGCTGTCGACCGACGTGCGCGTGATCGCGGCAAGCAACCGCTGTCCCCTGCAGGCCGTGCGCAGCGGTCAGCTGCGCGAGGATCTGTTGTACCGCCTGGCTGTGTTCCCGATCGAGCTGCCGCCGCTGCGCAGCCGGGGGAACGATGTCGAGCTCCTCGCCGGGCATTTCCTCGACGAATTGAACGCCCAGGCGGGTACCCACAAACAGCTCACCGCGCATTCGCGCATGACCCTGAAGCAGCACAGCTGGCCGGGGAATGTGCGCGAGCTCCGAAATTGCATCGAACGGGCGTTCATCCTCGGGGATCAAGCCCTCGAGCTGGCGCCGCTCATCCAGTCGCAGTCCTCCCGGGCCGCGGGGGCCGATGATCGGGAGCGTCTGGAGATCCGCGTCGGATCCAGGATTCACGATATGGAGCGCTCGCTCATCGAAGCGACGCTCGATTATTTCCAGGGCAACAAGCGCCGCGCCGCGGACGCCTTGGGATGCAGTTTGAAAACGTTGTATAACAAGCTCAATGGCTATTCGCAGAGCCAGTGCGCCAGCAGCTGACCACCAGAAGAGGGGAGAGCCAAGACGTGTCAAGAGTATTGATTGCCGACGACCATGCGGTTGTCCGGGCAGGATTCAAGCAGTTTCTGGAGGCGGATCCCACCATCAACGCGGTCGGCGAGGCCGCCAGCGGCAACGAGACGCTCGATCTGTTGCGAAAACAGGATTGGGATCTCGTGCTTCTCGATATCCACATGCCCGACCGCAGCGGTCTGGACATATTGCGGCACATCCAAACGGGGCACCCGGGCGTGAGAGTGCTGGTCATGAGCGGGCTGCCGGAGCAGCAGTACGCGGTCAACGTTCTGCGCGCCGGGGCGAGCGGCTATCTGTCCAAGGACAGCGCCCCGGAAGAGCTGATGAAGGCGGTTCGCACGGTGCTGTCCGGCCGGCGATACGTGAGCGCCGCGCTCGCGGAGATCCTGGTGGCCGACCTGGACGGCGATCCCGACAAGCCGCTGCATGCGCGGCTGTCGACGCGCGAATTCCAGATCTTCTGCAAGCTCGCGGCCGGCCGCGGCGTCTCCGACATCGCCAACGAATTGAGCCTTAGCGTCAAGACGGTGAGCACTTACCGCTCCAGAATCCTGGAAAAAATGAGCTTCAATGCCAATGCGGACATAACGTCCTACGCACTGCGCAACGGTCTCATCCAATAACCGGCCCCGTGGGAAATCTCCTACATAACGAACGGTGCGGCGACCGTGCATGGGCCGCGCCCGCAGGCAGTACAGTGTGCCCAGTGTGTGTGCAACTAGCGTGGAAAGGATGACGATGGCTCAGGGCCTGCGAGTCTTGCTGGTGGAAGACTCCAAGGTCCTCACGGAGCGGCTGACCGAAGCGATCCGGCAGATCCCGGACGTCGAGCTGATCGGCACCGCGGACACGGAGGCCGCTGCGCTGGCAGCCGTGAAGCGCGACGCCATCGACGTGATCATCCTGGATCTGCATTTGAAACAGGGCACGGGTTTCGGTGTAATGCGCGCGCTCGCCACGACACAGTTGAAGCCGCGCATCATCGTGCTCACGAACTACGATCTCCCCGAGTACAAGAACGCGGCCATCGCCCTCGGCGCCACGCATTTCCTGGACAAGGCGCGCGATTACGGCCGCCTTCCGGAAGTGCTGCACGAGATCTGCGAAGCGCACGTCGCCAAGCACTGATTCGGGTCCACGGCTCGGTGCTCCACGCGGCGCCCGCCGGAGGTTGCCCACGCGCCAGGTAGGTCTCAGTGCCCGCAAATCCGGCTGATTTCCTACACGCGATGGTGGCCCGCGCCTCGCTGCGTCTCCTGCAGGAAGGATGGAAGCTGTGCCCCTGCTTCGAATCCAGGAGAGTAAAGTGAAAGAATCAGCGAGATCGATCAAGGGCGCCGGTGCCTGCGCTGCGGTGATGCTGGGGCTCGCGGCCTGCGCCACCAGCCCGATCCCCAACGAGAAGATCGCGGTTGCCAGAGCATCGGTGCAGCATGCCGAGCAATCGGGTGCGCAGGAGTTCGCGCCGGTCGAACTTTCCACCGCCCGCGACAAGCTGCAGCGCGCGGAAAAAGCGGCATCCGATCATGACGCGGAGCCCGCAACCATGCTGGCGGAGCAGGCCAATGTCGACGCCGAGCTCGCGGAAGCGACCGCGCAGGAGCACCGCTCGCAGAAGGCGGAGTCGGAATTGCAGGCGAGCCTGCAGGCCCTGCGCGAGCAGGCCAATCAGGCCTCGCCGACCGCCTCCCCGCCGCCGGTTGCTCCCCAGCCATTGAACCAATAACAAAGAGGTCACCTGCCATGAACGCAAAACTAATGATGGGTATCGCTTCCGCGCTGGCTCTCGGAGCCTGCGCATCCGCGCCGCAGCCGAATGCGGCGCTCGAGACGGCACGCACCCAGGTGGCGGCGGCGCAGGCCGATCCGAACGTGGTGCGCTATGCGCCGCTCGATCTGGAAACCGCCAAGAAGGATCTGGCGCTGGCCGAGTCGGCCGACGAGCATCACAAGGACGCGGAGGTTTCGCAGCCGGCCTATATGGCCGCTCAGACGGCGAGATTGGCCCAGGCTCGCGCGTCCGCCAAGGCGTATGACGCGCAGGTGGCGCAAGGTCAATCCGAACGCGATCGCATTCAGCTGGCCGCGCGGCAGCGTGAGGTGAATACTGCCGTCCAGCAGCGCAATGCGGCCTCTCAGCAGGCCGCGGATATGCAGGCGCAGGCGGCGAATCTGCAGGCCGAGCTCGACAAGATGAAGGCCAAGCAGACCGATCGCGGCATCGTGCTGACCTTGGGGGACGTGCTGTTCGACACCGGACGCGCGGAGTTGAACCCGGGGGCGGCGACCAAGATGGATCAGCTGGCGCAATTCCTCACCCAGCATCCCGACCGGCGCGCGGAGATCGACGGTTTTACGGACAGCGTGGGCTCGGACGCCTATAATGAAGAGCTATCGCAGCGCCGCGCCAACGCCGTCAAGGCCGCACTGGTGACGCGCGGCGTCGATCCGACGCGGATAAACACCCAGGGCTACGGCAAGGCCTACCCCGTGGCGAGCAACACGGACTCCGGCGGCCGACAGCTCAACCGCCGGGTGGAAGTGGTGATCGGTGGCACCGACAATGCTCCCATTGTGCCGAGGGGTTGATGGGGGTAGATTCCCACCGTCTTGAGGAGATCGATGCATGGAAACAACATATGAGGGTGCAGGCGACGTGAATGCCTCGGGGCATCGCCTGAAGGAAGACGCGGCGGATGCGGCCGGGCACATCAAGAGTGTCGCCGCCGACGAAATCAGGAATCTGATCGCCGATGTGGAGGACCTGATCGCCCGCCTTGCGGATATGAACGACGCCGATGTGGCGACGATGCGCAGCAAGGTTCTCGCCACGGTGGAATCGGCCAAGGACACCTTGACGGACGGTGCGGAGGCGCTTCGACGACAGGCGCAGAAGGCGGTGAGCGGCGCGGATGGCTACGTGCGCGAGAGTCCGTGGGCCGCCGTCGGTCTCGCGGCGCTCGTGGGCGCGGTCGTCGGCATCCTGGTCGCGCGCCGCTCTTAAGGCCGCAGATCCATGCGGGTGCTGTGGTCATTGCCGAAAGCGGCGCCTGCGCTGCTGCGCCATCTCGGCGCATACGTCGAATTGGCGGCGCTCGATCTCGAGCGGGCCAAACGCGATGCGGTCGGCGGGATCATCGTCTCCGTCATCATCCTGGTGTGCTCGTTGTTCGCCCTCCTGATGGGATGTGCGGCGGTGATTGCGGTGACGTGGGACACGCCACATCGGCTCGCCGCGATCGCCTGGATGGGTGGTGGCTTCGTCGCGCTCGCGCTCATCGCCATGGTTTACCGGTCCAAGGCCGCCGCCGAGGAACCTCCCTTCCTGGATTCGGTGCGCCGGGAATGGAAGGAAGACAGCGTGATTCTGGAACGAATCCTCGCGGACGATGACACGTGACGCCCGGCGACTCATCGGAACGTGATGCCATCATGGCGCGCCTTGCGCAGTCGCGCGGCGAGATCAGCCGGTTGCTGGAACCGCCGCCGCCCGGTGAAAGCGAGGGCGAACGCCCGGGGCCCAGCGGCGTCGGGGGAGGCTTTCCGCGCAGTCGCACGATGCGCGCACTGATGACCGGTCGTGGGATCGGCGCGGTCGGCGCCCTGGCGGGCGGCCTGCTGCTGGCGCGGCCGCGGATGGCGTGGCGGCTTCTTCGGATGCTGCCGACGGGCGCGGTGACTCGGATGGTGGTCGGGCGCCTGATCGGCGCGATGCGCGGCAAGCGCTAGCTTAGCTAGCGATAGCTAAGCCAGCGCTGCACCCGTTCATCTGCCAGTGCCATCTCAGCCGAGGGTGATGCGCGCGTAGTGATAGGTGCCATCGTCCGTGAGTGCGATCTCACAGGGCGAGGCCGCGATATCGCTGCCATCGAGCGCCGCCTTGACGACGCCCCGGCTCACGCCTTTCGGATTGTCCACCGCGATGTGAAAGCGCGACGAGCCGTGCTTGTACGTAACCTCGAAGCCGGGCCAGCCCCGTGGGATGCAGGGATCGATGCGCAACCTGCGGCCGCGCAGGTTCAGGCCCAGGATCCCCTCGATGGCGGTGCGATACATCCAGCCCGCCGAGCCCGTGTACCAGGTCCACCCGCCCCGCCCTATGTGGGCGGGAGCGGAATACACGTCGGCGCACACCACGTAGGGCTCGACCTTGTAGCGATGGATGGCGGAGCGTGTGCTCGAATGATTCACGGGATTGGTGAGCGAGAACAGTTCCGCGGCCCGATCGCCGTCGCCCAGCAGCGCGAAAGCCAGCGTCACCCACATGGCGGCATGCGTGTATTGGCCGCCGTTCTCGCGCAGGCCCGGGGGGTATGCCTTGATGTAGCCGGGGTCGTGCGCCGTGCGGTCGAAAGGCGGAGTGAACAGGTGCACCAGGCCCTCGCTGCGGCTCACCAGTTGGGCGTTGACGGAGGCCATCGCGCGCAACGCGCGTTCGCGCGGGGCGGCGCCGGAGATCACGGCCCACGACTGCGCCACCGAATCGATGCGGCATTCCTCGCTCGATACCGAACCCAGCGGGGTGCCGTCATCGAAATAGCCGCGACGATACCAGTCCCCGTCCCAGGCTTCGCGGTCGATGGCGGCTTGAAGCGTGAAGGCATGCTTGCGCCAGGCGGAGGCTCGCGCCGCATCGCCGCGGCGTTCGGCGGTAACGGCGAACCGCAGCAGCGCCGCGTGCAGGAACCAGCCCAGCCACACGCTCTCGCCACGACCCTTGATGCCGACCCGGTTCATGCCGTCGTTCCAGTCGCCCGTGCCGAACAGCGGCAACCCGTGCGAGCCGATGGCGAGGCTCGAATCGAGCGCGAGCGCGCAGTGATGGTACAAGGAGGCCGTCGCGCCGGGCTTGGCCGCCTCGAACAATTCCTGCTGGTCCTCGGCAAGCGGCCCCCCTTCCAGAAAGGCGACGGGTTCATCGAGTATCGCGAAGTCCTCGGTGACCTCCAGATAGTGCGCGAGCACGAAGGGCAGCCAGATCCGATCGTCCGAGACCCGCGTCTTGATGCCCTGCTGGGTCACCGGCAGCCACCAGTGCTGCACGTCGCCTGCCTCGAACTGCCGCGAGGCTGCGCGCAGGATGTGCTCGCGCGCCATCCGGGGCTGGGCGACACACAGCGCCATCACGTCCTGAAGCTGATCGCGATAGCCCCATGCGCCGCTGGCCTGATAGAAGGCGGTGCGTGCCCACAGCCGGCAGGCCAGCGTTTGATATAGCAGCCATCCGTTCAGGATCACGTCCATGGAGCGATCCGGCGTCTTCACCTGGACGATGCCCAGGGTCTGGTCCCAGAAATCGGTGACCTCCTTCAGCGCGCCATCGAGATCGAGCGCGCGGTATTTCTTGAGGGAGGCCAGCGCATCGGCGCGGCAGGCTTCCTGCCCGAGCAACAGCACGACTTCGGTCTCCTCGCCCGGGCCGAGCTCGAATCGGGTCTGCAACGCGCCGCAGGGATCGAAACCTCCTCCCGCCCGATTGGACAGGGAGGCGTTGCCGAGGAGCGCGGCCGGCTCCGCCATGGAGCCGTACTCACCCAGGAATTCCCGCCGGTCGCCGGTGCTCGTCTGTTGCCGGCCGGCCATGTCCATGAATGCGACGCGTCCGGGAAAGTCCACGCTCCAGGGGTTGCGTGCGAGCAGCGCCCTCGAATCCGGGTCGATCTCGGTCACGACGAAGGGCGCCATCCGGCTGCGATGATTGCCGAGCACCCACTCCGCGTAGTGGGTCACCGACAGCCGGCGCACCTTGTTCGAGCGATTGGCGAGCTTGAGGCGCGAAATCTTGATGGAGTCCGACCTGGGCACGAACTGCAGCAAATCCGTGGCGATGTCGCGCGAGGTGTGCTCGAACCGGCTGTAGCCATGGCCGTGGCGCACGACATAGGAGCCCGGCTCGCGAATGGGCAGCGGCGTGGCGCTCCAGAGATCGCCTGACTCCTCGTCGCGGATGTAGGCGACTTCCGCCGGCGGGTTGGCGACGGGATCGTTGGACCACGGCGTCAACTGATTCTGCTGAGCATTGATGGACCAGGTGGTCCCGGTGCCGTCCGCCGACACCAGGAAACCGAAATCGGGGTTTGCGACCACGTTGGTCCAGGGCGCCGGCGTCCATTCGGCGTCCTTGAGAACGATGATGTACTCGCGCGCGGCAACGTCGAACCCTCCCATCCCGTTGAAGAAATCCAGCGAGGGAAGATCTCGTGGCACCGCGCTTCGGCCGCCGCCGCCATGCTTAAGCGTCGGACGCGGCATGCGTCCGGGCTCCTGGCAACCCGACAATTGATCCCTCAAAGCACCGCTCCGGCCGTTGAACAGGGCGCGGGCGGCGACCCCGAGGGCATCCCGGGCGGCAGGGTCGAGCGCTGCGTCCTCGAGCGTGAACACGCCGCCGCGCACGCTCGCATCGGCGCCGCGCGAGCGCGCGGGGGCTTCCTCTATCGCGGCCTCGAGCGCTGAGCCGAGCGAAGGCGAATCCGCTGCCATGTTCACGAAGCACGAGATCCGCCGACACCTGCTTCGAGCGCCAGTATTCATGCGCCCTCAGGCATTGCCTGACGAGCCCGATGTCGTCCTCCTGCTCGATCCGCACCAGCACGAGCGGCAGATCGCCGGAAATTCCGTGCGCCCAGAGTGCCCGGGGACCGGACTGATTGCGCGTCAGCAGCTCGCGCGGAGCGCGCAGCGAGGCCTTCGGGCAAAGAATGGCGCCGGCGATGCGCTGGTACAGCCGCGCCTCCTCCGCATCGATCCCGAGACTTCCGAGGCTCACCTGCGCCCGATCGGCGGCCGATCGTTCGATGCGTTCGAAAGAGGCTCCGTCCCGGTACTTGCCGGCAACCGCCAGTGCCTGCGCTCGGCTCGCCGCCACGCCGCTCCAGAAGGCGACGCGCGCGGTGGCTCCGGGAAGTATCCGCACCCGGCGCCGCAGCGCCACGATGGGATCGAGCACCGTGCCCGCGGTATCCGACAGCGGCCGCGCGTCGACGATGCAGAGGGCGTTGCGTAAATCCCGTCCCCTGCCGAGAAACCTGGCGCGGTCGGTCTCGAACTGCAGCACCCCCAGCGTCTCGCCTTCGACCACGCTGAGGTGAAACATCCAGAGCGGGCGTTCCGCCGGCTCGCGGCTGCGGCGGGTGGCGAGAAGCGTGCCGGAGTCGGCGTCGAATTCGGTCTGCACGAACATTTTCGAGAACGCAGGGTGCGCGGCGTCGGCGCCGGGCGCCGCCAGCACCACCTCGGCGTAGCTCGTCACCTCGATCTCGCGAGTGCTCCTGCCCTCGTTGGTGATCGATATCCGGCGCACCTCCGCATCGTCGTTGGGCGCGACGAGGATCTCCGTGTCCGACACGATCGGTCCATCGCGACGGACGATCCGCGTCCGATCCTCGCTGAACGAGACCTGGTAATGCTCCGGTTCCCGGCCGGTGGGCTGGTAGCCGGCCGACCACACCCTGCCGTTTTCGACATCTCTCAGGAACACGAAGAAGCCGAGAGCATCCGCGGTCGGATCCTCGCGCCAGCGGGTGACGGCGAGATCCCGCCAGCGGCTGTAGCCGGTTCCCGCCTCGGACACGAAGACCGAATAATTGTCGTTGGCGAGCAGGTTCGTGCTCATTGGTTGAGCCGCCAGATGCTGAAGTTCAAGGCCGTGGCGAAGCTCACCCAAAGGAAATAAGGCACGAGGAGCAGGGCGGCGGCGCGCTGCACCGAGAAGAATTCGCGGATGGTCCAGCCGATGGCGAGCCACAGCGCGACGATGTCGAACAGGCCGAAACCGGGATTGCGCGCGCCGAAAAACACGGGCGCCCAGGCGGCGTTGAGCAGCAGTTGAACGGTGTACGCGCCGAGGGCGACGGTCTGTTGGCGGTGATAGCGCTCGCGCGACACCAGCCAGGCCGCAATGCCCATCATCAAATACAGCGACCCCCATACCGGACCGAACCAGCTGTTCGGCACCACCCACGGCGGCTTGGAAAGTCCGGCATACCAGGCCCCGATCGCCGCCGAGCGCGCCGGAGACACCAGCGCGCCGAGCGCCCCTGCCGCGATGGCCGACGCGACGAATCCGAGCAGCGCGATCCAATTCGGACGCGCGTTGCGTCCCCTGTAGCTCGTGGTGTTTTCGACGGGAATTCTCATTTGGCCTGCCATTTCAAGGAACGATACAAGGCGAGGAAAACCGCGGCCGCCGCCAGTTGCGCGAAGGCGAGCCAGCGGTATTGCGGCGCCGCCGCCAGCCACACGGAGCCGGAGAACCAGAGCACGGCGGCCGCGAGCGCGAGGTCGCGGCGCCGTGCGGACTGCTTGAGCTCGCGGCGCAGCTCCGCGAGGCCGCGGTTCTCGACTTGAACTCCAAACCGCCCTTCGGAGGCTTCGCGCACCGCCGTTTGGAACAGGCCGGGAAGCTCCTTCAGGCTTTCGATGGTATCGGGCAGCTGCGCACGCATCCGCTTCAGCACTGCGCGCGGGCTCATCCGTTCGCGCATCCATTGACGCAGGACCGGCTGCGCGGTCTTCCACAGATCGAGCTCGGGATAGAGCTGGCGCCCCAATCCCTCGACATTGAGCAGGGTCTTCTGCAGCAGCACGAGCTGCGGCTGGATTGTCATGTCGAAGCGCCGGGCGGTCTCGAACAGCCGCAGCAGCACCTGGGCGAAGGAGATCTCCTTCAGCGGCTTGTTGAAGATCGGCTCGCACACCGTTCGCACCGCGGACTCGAGCTCGTCGACCCGCGTGCCCTTGGGAACCCATCCCGATTCCACGTGCAGGGCGGCAACGCGCGCGTAATCGCGATCGAAGAACGCGAGGAAATTCGAGGCGAGGTAATGCTGATCGCGCGGATCGAGGGTGCCGACGATGCCGAAGTCGATCGCCGCATAGCGCGGGTTTTGCGGATCGTCCACCTGCACGAAGATGTTGCCCGGATGCATGTCGGCGTGGAAGAAATTGTGGCGGAACACCTGCGTGAAGAAAATTTCCACGCCGTTCTCCGCGAGCCGCGCGAAATTGGCGCCGCGCGCCCTGAGCTCCTCGAGCTGGCTGATGATGATGCCGTGGATCCTCTCCATCACCATGACGTTCGGCCGGCAGAAATCCCAATACACGGCGGGTACGTAAAGAAGCGGGGAGCCCGTGAAGTTGCGCTTCAACTGGGCGGCATTGCCCGCTTCGCGCATCAGATCGAGCTCGTCGAGGATGGTCTTGCGGTATTCGGCGACGATCTCGATCGGACGCAGGCGGCGCGCATCGCTCCAGTATTCGTCGGCGAGCCGCGCGAGCGCCTCCAGCACCTCGAGATCCCGCTCGATGATCTCGTGCATGCCGGGGCGCAGCACCTTGACCACGACTTCCTCGCCGCTTCGCAGCCGGGCCGCGTGGACCTGGGCGATCGATGCCGCGGCGAGCGGCTTCTCCTCGAAGCTTTCGAACGAGTCGGCGAGCGGCCGCCCGAGCGCCTGCTCGATGGCCGCCACGGCGACGGCGCTGTCGAAGGGCGGTACCCGGTCTTGAAGCTTGGCCAGCTCATCGGCGATATCGGCCGGGATGAGGTCGCGCCGGGTCGAAACCGCCTGGCCGAACTTGACGAAGATCGGGCCGAGCTCCTCGAGCGCGAGCCGCAGCCGCTCGCCGCGGGTCACGCCGGCACTGCGCTGAAACCAGGTCCACGGCGACAGGTAGAACAGGAAGCGGAACGGCCGGTACAGGTGCGTGGCGCGCACGAAATCGTCGAGCCCGTGGCGGACCAGGGCGCGCTGAATCTGCAGGAGGCGCGTGGCGACGCGATAGCGCATCACCGCTCGTGCCTCATGCGCTGTTCGATGCGCGCGAGCCGCGCCTCGACGCGCTCCGCGGTGTCGCGCACCCGGTCTACGCCCTGCAGGAATTCCTCCACTTCGGGCTTCGCGACCAGATCGCGGCTTTCTTCCTGGAGATATTCGCTCAAATTCTCGCGGACCGTGCGGCCGGCCCGCTGCATCCAGCCGAGAGCTCCTTCGGCCGCAAGGGACAGGCGTCTCGCGGGCAGATCGCCGACCAGCCGCGACAGCTCCTCCTCGAGGTCCGGCCGGGCCAGCGCGAACAGCTCGCGGTATCGTGCGGCGATCTCCGCGTCGCCGGCGACGCGAGCCCCGGCCCGGATGCTCGTCGGGCCCGAGGCGCCGCCCGCGTCCTCGCGGATGAGTTTCAACAGCGCGAATGGCGAGCCCGATATGAGCGCATCCGCGCCGAGGTCGCCCCCCGTGCCGAGCGCGATGCGATCCGCGCACACCGCGGCGCGTATCCGGGCGAGCCCCTCGGCGTGCACCTCCAGCGAGGTGCCGTTCAAGCGGCGCGCGGCGGCCTGTGCTTTCTGCGAGCGCCCGATGCTGCGGTTCAAGATGGATTCGACGGCCGCAATCCAGGCGGGTGTGGCCGGCATGTTAGATTTTGTATCCGCGGTGGACGGCGACGATGCCGCCCGTGAGGTTGTGATAACGCGTCTCGCCGAAGCCCGCATCCTTCAGCATGCCGAGCAGGGTTTCCTGATCGGGGTGCATGCGGATCGACTCGGCGAGGTAGCGGTAGCTCGCCGCATCCCGGGCCACCAGGCGTCCCATCAGCGGCAGCAGGTTGAACGAATAGGCGTCGTACAGCGGCTTCAGGCCCGGCGCGACGGGCGTGGAGAACTCCAGCACCAGAAGCTGGCCGCCCGGCTTCAGGACGCGGTACATGGAGGACAGCGCCGCGGCCTTGTCGGTCACGTTGCGCAGTCCGAACCCGATGGTCACACAATCGAAGCTTAAGTCGGCGAAGGGCAGGCGCTCCGCGTCGGCGACCAGGCAGTGGACGTTGCCTGCGTAACCCAGATCCAGGAGGCGGTCGCGGCCGGCCTCGAGCATGCTCCGGTTGATGTCCGACAGGACCACGCACCCGGTCTTGCCGACCTGGCGTGCCAGCCCCCGCGTCAGATCACCGGTGCCCCCGGCGACATCGAGCGCCGATTGGCCGGCTCGGAGGCCGGTGAGCGAAAGGGCAAATTGCTTCCAGAGGCGATGGACGCCGAACGACATGAGATCGTTCATGACGTCGTATCTGCCGGCCACGGAGCTGAACACCGCCCGGACGCGGTCGGCCTTTTCCGCCCAGGGGACCTTCTCGAAGCCGAAATCGGCCGTGGGTTTTTGGTCTGTCATCGCGTCCTCTCGAGTAGAGACGCATTGTAGCCTCCTTGAGGCGCCGCGGCCCTCAGCCGCCCGTGCCGCGGACAATTCCCGCCGCGGCGCACCGCTCGAGGTAGCGTTTCCAGTTCGCGTCCCGGCGTCGGCCCAACTCGTGCAGCAGCGTCCAGGAATAAAGCCCGGTGTCGTGTCCGTCGTCGAACTTCAAGCGCAGCGCGTAGTTGCCCACCGGCTCCACGCCTGAGATTCCCACATTTTCCTTGCCCACCTGAAGGATGCCTTCGCCGACCGAGTGACCGGTGACCTCGGCGGACGGCGAGAACACCCGAAGGTATTCGAACGGCAGCTCGAAACGCGAACCGTCGTCGAAGCGGACTTCGAGGATTCGCGATTGCGTGCGAAGCTTGATGTCGGTGGGCTGGGGCATTCCCTACAGAATGTACCGCGAAAGGTCCTGATCGCGGACCAGCTCGCCGAGATTGTTCTCGACGTAGGCCCGATCGATGATCACGCGGGTGCCGCTCCGGTCCGCGGCGTCGAAGGACACCGTCTCCAGGAGCCGCTCCATCACCGTGTGCAGACGGCGAGCGCCG
This sequence comes from uncultured Gammaproteobacteria bacterium, assembly GCA_963748995.1. Lineage (GTDB taxonomy): Bacteria > Pseudomonadota > Gammaproteobacteria > Steroidobacterales > Steroidobacteraceae > Bog-1198. Next base: position 158,725 of record CAVVKU010000020.1, read on the forward strand.
ATGTTCTCGGTCTTTTCATTGACCTCGAAGGCCACCTCCGCCAGGCGCTGCACCCCGGATTCCTCGAAGGCGAGCTCCACGCCTTCGGTCGCCAGCAGCGCCGCGTATTGGCGGCAGAGCGAGGCATCCGGCTCGGTCAGGATCCTGACGAAATCCCGCACCACCAGCGGTTCGAGCTCGACCCGGATGGGGAGCCGGCCCTGCAGCTCCGGGATCAAGTCGGAGGGCTTGGACATGTGGAACGCGCCGGAGGCGATGAACAGCACGTGATCCGTCTTGACCGTCCCGTACTTGGTGTTGACCGTGCAGCCCTCGACCAGCGGCAGGAGGTCCCGCTGCACGCCTTCGCGCGACACATCCGCGCCGGCGGTCTCCTGGCGGCGCGCAATCTTGTCGATCTCGTCGATGAACACGATGCCGTTTTGCTCGGCATTCTCGACGGCGCGGACCTTGAGCTCCTCCTCGTTCACCATCTTGGCGGCTTCCTCGTCCACCAGAAGCTTCAGGGCCTCCTTGATCTTGAGCTTGCGCGAACGCGTCTTGCCGCCCCCCAGGTTCTGGAACATGCCCTGCAGCTGCTGGGTCATTTCCTCCATGCCGGGGGGAGCCATGATCTCCACGCCGACCGGCATGGCCCGGACTTCGATCTCGATCTCCCGCTCGTCCAGTTCGCCTTCGCGCAGCATCTTTCGAAAGCGCTGCCGCGTGTCGTTGTCGCGCGGCGGGCTGTCGGCGACGAAGCCGGCTTGGGCGCGCGGCAACAGGATGTCGAGCACGCGGTCCTCCGCGGCGTCCGCGGCACGATGGCGCACCTTGGCGATTTCCTCTTCTCGGGTCATTTTCACCGAGATCTCTACAAGATCGCGGACGATCGAGTCTACTTCGCGGCCAACGTAGCCCACTTCAGTGAATTTCGTGGCCTCCACCTTGATGAAGGGCGCCTTCGCCAGGCGCGCCAGGCGACGGGCGATCTCGGTCTTGCCCACGCCGGTGGGTCCTATCATCAGGATGTTCTTCGGCGTGATCTCGGGGCGCAGGGCCGGATCCACCTGGCCTCGGCGCCAGCGGTTGCGCAGAGCGATGGCGACCGCGCGCTTCGCGGCCTTTTGGCCGACGATGTGCTTGTCGAGCTCTTCCACGATCTCGCGGGGAGTCATCTGCGACACGGCGCTACAGCTCCTCGATGGTGAGATTGCGGTTGGTGTAGATGCAAATGTCCGCCGCAATCCCGAGGGAGCGTTCCACGATGTCGCGCGCGCCGAGGTCGGTCGCCTCGATCAGAGCCTGCGCCGCCGCCTGCGCAAAGCCGCCGCCGGAGCCGATCGCGATCAGGTCGTGCTCGGGCTCGATCACGTCGCCGTTCCCGGAAATCACGTACATGCTTTCCAGGTCCGCCACGCAAAGCAGCGCCTCGAGCCGCCGCAGGCTCCGATCGCTGCGCCAGTCCTTGGCGAGCTCGATCGCCGCCCTGGTGAGATTGCCGAACTTCTCGAGCTTGCCTTCGAAGCGCTCGAACAGGGTGAAGGCATCGGCGGTGCCGCCGGCAAATCCCGCGAGCACCTTGCCGCCATACAGGCGCCGCACCTTGCGGGCGTTGCCCTTCATGACGCTCTGTCCCAGGGTGACCTGCCCGTCGCCGCCGACCGCTACGCGGCCATTGCGCCGTACCGCGAGGATGGTCGTGCCGTAGATTCGATCGGGATCGTGCTGCAGGTGGGGCGTGGAGGGCATGGAACCTAGCGTCATTGGGGCTTGGCTGCCCGTTTCAAGCGCGGCAACCGATCCCTGCTCCGACGAGGTTTCCGAGACCCAGATGGGCTAGAATTTCGCAAAGGAGGCCCTACTCAGACCGCCGACTAAAGGAAATCCGATGATCAAGAAAGGAATCTTCGCCGCATCGTGGTGGCCGTCATCGCTCCTGGTCAGCCTGCTCGCCTTGTTGCAAGCGTGCAGCGGCTCAGGCACTCCGAGCTACCCGCTCGGCGGCGCCGTCAGCGGGCTGAGCGGCGCGGGCCTTGTCCTGGCCAATGGCGCGGACACGGTTCAGGTCCCCGCCAACGCATCCTCGTTCACATTCGCAGCGCCGCTTCCCCGCGGCTCGACCTATGCCGTCACGATTCAAGCGCAGCCGGCGGGCCAGACCTGTTTGTTGACCCATGGCGCCGGTATCGTGGCAGCGGCCCCCGTCGACAGCGTGACCATCAACTGCTCCGGCCCATGGATCTGGTCGAGCGGCTCGGACAAGAGCGGCGCCGCGGGTGTCTATGGCACGAAGGGCGTGGCGACGGCCGGCAGTGTGCCGGGCGCGCGCGGCGGCGCGGTCTCCTGGACCGACGCGGCGGGGAATCTTTGGCTCTTCGGAGGAAGCTACGTCGACGCCACCGGCAAACTGTTCTTTCTGAACGATCTCTGGCGATACGCGCCCTCGAGCGGACTTTGGACCTGGATGAGCGGCTCGAGCACTGCCGCCGCCGTCTATGGTTCGCCGGGAAGCTACGGCGTACGGGGCGTCGCTGCCCCGGGCAATGTGCCGGGATCCCGCGCGGGAGCGGTCAGCTGGAAGGATGCCGCGGGAAATTTTTGGTTGTTCGGCGGAGAGGGCTACGACTCCTCGTCCAATCTGAGCTATCTCAACGATCTATGGAAGTACGATACCGCCACGGGTGAATGGACGTGGGTGGCTGGACCCGATTTGTCGTTGCCTGCGAGCGCGGTGTACGGCACGCAAGGGGTGGCGGCGCCGACCAACCTGCCCGGACCACGCGCGGGATCGGTCTCTTGGATCGATGCCTCGGGCGATCTATGGCTGTTCGGCGGCAACGGTGACATTTCGAACGCCAGTCCGTACAGGGTCGGGCTCCTCGATGATTTGTGGGAATTCTCTCCCAGCACCGGCCAGTGGACCTGGATCAGCGGCTCCGCCACCGTCAACGCCGCGGGGGTCTACGGAGATATCGGCATTCCGGCCGCCGCGAACATACCCACCGCGCGCTATGGGGCGGGCTCCTGGATCGATGCCTCCGGTAACCTCTGGCTGTTCGGCGGCAGTTCGTTCGGCGGCTTTCTAAATGACGTCTGGAAATTCACGCCGAGCTCGAACCAGTGGACGTGGGTGAGCGGCAGCAGCACGCCCAATGTGCCAGGGAATTACAACGGCACCCAGGGCGCCGCCGCCAACGACCCCGCGTCCAGCGTCCCCGGCGCACGGACCCCAGCGGCCTTCTGGAGCGATGCGGCCGGGAACTTCTGGATGTTCGGTGGCAACGGGATTTCGGCGCCACAGACATCCGACCTATTCAACGACTTGTGGGTCTTCTCGCCGGCATCGGGACAATGGGCGTGGATCAGCGGCTCGAACAGCGCCGGCGCAGCCGGGGTATACGGCACCTTGGGGACCGCGGCGCCCGCGAATGTACCCGGCGCACGGGACGGCAGCGCTGCCTGGGTCGATGGGGCGGGCAATTTTTGGCTGTTCGGAGGAGCCAGTCTCGCCAATCCACTGGCCGGGGGCGAGCTCAACGATCTCTGGGAATACGGGCACTCCAACTAGAGCGCCGCGCGTCGGCGGCTCGAGCGCTGCCCGCTCAACTTTTATTGAGTACTCGCGCGCCGGCTCGAGCGGGTAGCCGCAGGCTGTCGAGGATCGCCAACGCGGCCAGAGCGGCGATCAGCCAGAAGCCGAGCCGAAAATCGGCTGCCGAGGCGGTGGTCGCGCCGCCGCGAATCAACCCGGCGATCGACAAGGCAAGCGCACCCACGGCGATGCCCATGCCGGCGTTCATCTGCTGCAGCACCGAGAACAGCGTGGTGGCATCGCGCATTCGTGCCTGCGGCACGTCCGCGAAGCCGATGGTGTTGAGAGCGGTGAATTGCATCGAGCGCGTCATCCCGGTGAAGAACAGCAATACGGCGACCCACGCTCGCGGCGTGTCGGCGGTCAGCAAGGCGTAGGCCGCGAATCCGGCGGCCACCAGCATTCCATTGACGATGAGCACGCGCCGGAACCCGAAGCGGTTCATGATCCAGGTGGTCGCGGGCTTCATGCTGAGATTGCCGGCGAACAGCCACAACAGCAGCACGCCGGCGTCGACCGCGCTGTAGCCGAACCCGAGCTGGAACATCAGCGGCAGCAGGAAGGGTGCGGTGCCGATGGCGGTACGGAACAGCGAGCCGCCGACGGCGGTAACGCGGAAGGTGTCGATGCGCAGCGGCGCCAGATCGAACAGCGGATGCTTCACCCGGCGCAGGTGCCGGGCTGAGAGCAGCAAAAGCGCAACACCCGTGAGCAGCATGCCGAGAGACAGCCAGAGCGGCACGTCCGGCCGGCTGGCCGCCTCGATGCCGCTCATGAAAAGCCCGAAACCAAGCGCGCTGAACACGAAGCCCGCGATGTCGAAGGGTCGGCGCTGGTATGCGCCGTTGCGCACCAGAATCAGCGCCGCGATCAGCGCCAGGATGCCCAGCGGCAGGTTGAGCAGGAAGATCCAGCGCCAGCTCCAGTGCGTGCTCAGCCAGCCGCCGATCGGCGGCCCCAGAATGGGCGCGACCAGCGCCGGCCAGGTCAGGATGGCGATGGCACGGACGATGCCCTCCTTGGGAGTATCGCGCAACACCACCAGCCGTCCCACCGGCACCATCATCGCGCCGCCGAGGCCTTGGACGGTGCGCGAGACGGTGAAGGTCCAGAGGCTGTTGCTGACCGCGCACAGCAGCGAGGCGAGTGTGAACACCACGATGGCGGCTGCAAAGATCCGCCGGGCCCCGTAACGCTCGGCGGCCCAGCCGCTGACCGGAATGAACACCGTCAGCGCGACCAGGTAGGCGGACACGCCCACCGAGAGGTGCGCGGCCGCCGTGTCGAACTGCGCAGCCATCGCAGGCAGCGCCGTGGTGATCACCGTCGCGTCGAGGTTCTCCATGAAAAACACCGCGGCCACCAACAACGCGGTGGCGGTTCGGCGCTCGACGGTGCGCGAATTCATCTCATTCAGGCGCTGCCGGGGCGGCGTCGGGCCCGGGGGTGGGCGGCGTCGTAGACTTTGGCCAGGTGCTGGAAATCCAGGTGCGTGTAGATCTGTGTCGTGCCGATGTCCGCATGCCCGAGCAGCTCCTGCACGGCGCGCAAGTCGCCGCCCGACTCGAGCAGATGGCTCGCGAAGGAATGGCGGAACATGTGAGGATGCAGATGCACGCCCAGCCCCTGGCGGCGCGCCCAGAGCGTTACGCGAAGCTGCACCGCACGGGTGGTCAGCCGGCGTCCGGCGCGACCGACGAACACCGGCCCGGCGAGATCCGCCGCCGCGGCGGCGCCCAGGAGGAGCGCGCGTTCCGAGAGCCATCGGCGCAGCGCCTCGACGGCAAACCGGCCGATCGGCAGCACGCGGGACTTGGCGCCCTTGCCGAGCACCCGCACGGTGCGATCGGCCAGATCCAACGCGGACAGATCGAGCCCGACGAGTTCCGACAGCCTCAGGCCCGACGAATAGAACAGCTCCATGATGGCCTTGTCGCGCGCGGACAGCTCATCGTCCGCGCGAAATGCCAGCAGCCGGCCCATCTGGTCCGCATCGAGCGTGGTGGGCAGGCGCTTCTTGAGCTTGGGGGCGCGCACGTCCTCGCCGGGGTTCGAGCTCGAGCAACCCTCGCGCATCAGGAACTCGAAGAAGGTGCGCACCGCGGAGAGGCGGCGCTGCACGCTGCGTGCGGCGAGTCCGCCGGCATGGCTCGCGGCCGCGAAGGTGCGCACGTGGGCGTTGCCGAGCGCACTCCAGGGCGCGATCTTGCGCGCCTCGCAGAATTGCTCGAGCTCGCGCAAATCGTGAAGATAAGCGGCCACCGTATGGCTGCTCATCCGACGCTCATGCGTGAGATGAGTGGCGAAGCGATCGATCCATCCGCGCATCGTGGAATTCATCGAAAGCCTCGATCGCACGGCGGCGGCGCGTGCGCCTCAGCGTGTCAACGCGTAGGTCACCAGCTCGCCGATCCGCGACAGAAATTCCGTGCTCATGCCCGGATGGAATCGGTCCACGTCGCTCGCACCGATCGCGAGCAGTCCCAGCGCGCCTTTCGCGCCGAGGGGTGTGAGCGCGACCGAGCCGATCTCGACGGAATCCTTGCCGAACAGATAATCGCGCTGCGCGTCGCGGACCTGGCCGCATCGCGGCTTGCCGGATTGCAGCAGCGACTCGAAGCTCTTCATCTCGGGATCCGCGGCCTCCGCCGTGCGCAGGAACCGGCCGTGCTCATCGAGCGTGCGAGCGCCCTCCATGAAGAGCACCAGAACCGAGTTCCTCGCGTCGAAATCCTCCCGCAGGCTGGTCTCGATCGCGCTCACGGTGCCGCTCAGCGTGTGGGCTCGGATCAGCCGCTGAGTGAGGCGATGGATGCGATCCGCGAGCCCGTCGTTGGCGCGCGCGACATCCACGAGCTCCTTCAGCTTGCGCTCGAGCGTCTGGTTGCGCTCACGCAGCACTTCCACCTGGCGCTCCACCAGGCTGACCGTCGCGCCCGCATCGCGCAGGTGCGGCAGGCGCAGCTTCGCGAGCAGGGCGCCGTTGCGCTCGAAGAAATCCGGACAGGCCTGCAAATACTCGCCGACGCTCGCGTCATTGAGCGTATCCGGTTTGACGCCGCGTGCGTGACCCTGAGTCATTGATCTACCCCCGATGATGTCTCGTTGAATCTAAATGTCGATGATGCCGGTAAAGACGGTCGCCGCCGGGCCGGTGAGCCAAGCATGCTCGCCCGGACCCGGCCACGATACATGGGCTGTGCCGCCGGGCAAATCGACCCGTACCTCCGCCTCAAGAAGCCCCTGGCGTCGCCCGACGGCCGCGGCTGCGCACGCACCCGTGCCGCATGCCAGGGTCTCGCCGACGCCCCGCTCGAACACGCGCAAGCCGATGCGACCGCGGTCCACGATCTGCATGAAGCCCACGTTGGTGCGCCGTGGAAAGCGGCGATGGCGCTCGATCTGCGCTCCGAGGCGCTCCACGGGCGCGGCTTTCACGTCCGCCACTTCGAGCACGACGTGCGGATTGCCCATCGAGACGGCGCCGTACTCGACCGTTTCGCCCTCGACGTCGAGCGAGTAGCGGAGCGCCTCGGCAGGCGCGTCCATCGGCAGCGACCGCGGATCGAAATTGGGCTCGCCCATGTCGACGGACACCAGTCCGTCCCGGCGCACGCGCGCATGCACCGTGCCTCCCGGGCTTTCCATGGACAGCTCGCGTCCGAGCTCGGGGGCCCTCTCGTAGAGGAGCGCCGCGATGCATCGCGCCCCGTTGCCGCATTGTTCCACTTCCCCGCCGTCGGAGTTGAAGATCCGATAGCTCGCCCGGTGCACCGGGTCGCGCGGGGCCTCGAGCACCAGCGCCTGATCGAATCCGACGCCCAGGTGGCGGTCGGCGAGGGCGCGCACCGTGTTCGGATCGATGCCCGCCACGGCGGCTTCAGGGGCGTCGAAAACGACGAAATCGTTTCCCAATCCCTGCATCTTCGTGAACTCGATGCGCATGGTGAGCGAGCATAGCCGATGCGGTTGCGCTAGTCTTGAGTGGGTCGATAACAACAAAGCCGGGGGATTATGCGCCATGTAATGGTTCTGAATGCCAAGGGTGGGTGCGGCAAGAGCACGCTCGCGACGAACATCGCGGTGTATTTCGCCCGGGAGGGCCATGAGGTCGCGATCGCGGATTACGACCCTCAGCGCACGAGCCTCGACTGGCTGGCGGGCCGCCCGGCGGATCTGCCCAAAATCACCGGCGTGCCTGCCTACGAGGAGGGGTTGCGCAACGTCGCCCGCTCCACCGAGATTCTGGTGATCGACGCGCCGGCGCGCGTGCATGGCACCGAGCTCAACGAACTCGTGCGGCGCGCGGAGACCATCGTGGTGCCCGTGCTGCCGTCCACGATCGACATCAAGGCCTGCGGTCACTTCATGGCGGAGCTCTTGGAGCTCGGCAAGGTGTCCCGCAAGCAGGCGCGTCTGGCGGTGGTCGCGAATCGCGTGCGCGAGTACACGTTGATCTTCGAGGAGCTCGACCAGTATCTCAGCAAGCTCAAGATCCCCTATCTCGCAAGCCTGCGCGAGGCGCAAAATTACGTCCGCGCGTATGCGCGCGGAATGGGAGTGCTCGAGCTTCCGGAATATCTGGCGTGGCCCGATTGGAAGCAGTGGGAACCCATCATCGAGTGGCTCGACAGCAAGCGGAGCCAGCCGTAGCGTGTCGTGCGCGCCAGAGTCGCCAAGTCCGGGCGCAGTTTCGGCATCGAACCCGGCCAGTCGGTGCTCGATGCGGCGCTTCGGGCGGGACTGAATCTTCCGCATAGCTGCAAGAGCGGCAATTGCGGGTCCTGCCGCGCGCGGCTGCTCGAGGGCGAGGTGCGCTATCCGAATGGATCCCCCCTCGGACTTTCCGAGGCGGAGCGTGCCGACGGGCTCGTTCTGCTCTGCCAGGCCCGGGCCGCGACCGATCTCATCCTCGAGACGTTCGAGCCGGCCACGCCCGACGAAGTCCTCGTCAAGCGCCTGCCGAGCCGCATCGAGCGCATCGAGCAACTGGCGCCCGACGTGGTCGCGGTGTATTTGAAGCTGCCTGCCGCCGAACGTTTCGACTTCCAGCCCGGCCAATACGTCGACGTGCTTTTGTCCAAGGGCCGGCGTCGCAGCTTCTCGATCGCCTCGCCGCCGCATGACTCGCGCCTGCTCGAGCTGCACGTCCGGCTCGCCCCCGGCGGCGAGTTCACCGGCCCCCTGTTCGCCGGCCGCATGGCGGGTGCGCTGCTCGACATCGAGGGACCCCTCGGACACTTCACCTATCGGGAGCCTTCGGGGGAGGCGACACCCGAACCCATGCTTTTGGTGGGCGGCGGCACCGGATTGGCGCCGCTGATGAGCATCGTGCGCCACGTGACGGAGGTGGGCGCGGCGCGCGACATGACGCTCTACTGGGGGGTGCGCACCGAGCGCGATCTGTATGCGCACGGGAATCTCGAGCGCCTCGGGCGCGAGCGGGGCCTGCGCTACGTGCCGGTTCTGTCGGAGCCTTCGTCAGGCTGGCGAGGCCGCGCGGGTCTCGTGCACGAGGCGGTGCTTGCCGACGCGATCGATCTCGCCCGTCATGAGGTGTATGCGAGCGGGCCGCCGGCAATGATCGAGGCGGTGCGCCGGGAATTCACGGCGCGAGGCGTCGAGCCTTCGCGCCTGAAGTTCGATTCGTTCGACTACGCGCCCGACACGCTGGATCGCCAGCGCACGACGGCCGACACCAAGTCCTGATCCTCGGCCGAGGATGCCCGCAGGAGCGGTGCCGCGAGTCCCCCCTCGCGGAGGCTGTCGGTCACCCGTGCGCCCGGCACCACCCAATGCACCGCGTCGAAATGGCGGCGCAGCGCCGGACTCGCAAGCGCCAAGAGGTTGTGCCCGATCTCGGCGCTCGTCGCCGTGATCACCTGGATCTCCCGCCGCTCGAAGCGCGCCTCGAGGGCGGCGAGCTGGCCCGCCGTCGGCGCCGGACATTCCCGCCGATACACCTCGGCCAGGGTCACCGAGGCACCTCGGCGCATGAGCTCCTGTTCCAGGAGCTCGCGGCCCCCCTGACCTTTCACGAGCAGCACGCGGTGGCCCGCGACCGAGACGAGCTGCGGGTGGCTCAACAGGCTTTCCGAATCGAAGCCGGCGTCCGGGCGCACCGAAACGCGATAGCCCGCCTGATTCAGCGCGCGCGCCGTCGCCGGGCCGATGGCGGCGAGCGGCAGATCGCGGCGCTCCTCCAGCAGCGCGGTGCCGTAGCGCACCGCGTTCGCGCTCGAGAAGATGATGAGGTCGAAATCCCCGGGTGCGCCGTCCGGAGCCACCCCCGCACGGCCCCCGGCGAGCGGCCGGATGTCCACCGCGGGAAAGCGCGTGACCACGGCGCCCTCGGCCTCGAACAGACGGCAGAGAGGAGCCGCTTGCTGCGAGGGCCGGGTGATCAGGACGCCCAGGTCGTGGAGCGCGAGCACGTATTTCCCTCGAGCCGCGCGTCAGGCGCGCGCCAGCCGTTCGAGCAGTTCGCCCGCACCGGCCTCGAGCACCCGCTCCGCCAGCGCGTCGCCCAGCGTCGCGGCATGCGCTGCGCTTCCGGCGATGGAGTCGCGGATCAGCCGGCTGCCGTCAGGCTCGGCCACCAGTCCGCGCAGCGTGAGGCGCTCTTGCGCCCCGGGCTCGGCGAACGCCGCGATCGGCGATTGGCAGCTGCCGCCGAGCCGCCGCGCGAAAGCGCGCTCGGCGGATACCGCGGCGTGCGCCGCTGCATCGTTGAGCGCACTCACGGCCTCGCACGCCGGCAAATCGTCCGACCGGCACTCGATGCCGATCACGCCCTGGCCGACCGCCGGGAGCGACACGCTGGGATCGAGCAAGGCTGAGATGCGCGATTGCAATCCGAGACGGGTGAGGCCCGCGGCGGCGAGCACGATGGCATCGAGCTCCCCCTCGTCCAACCGCTTGAGCCGGGTCTCCACGTTGCCGCGCAGTGTCGTGATGACGAGGTCCGGCCGTATCGCCAGGAGCTGCGCTCTGCGGCGCAGGCTCGAGGTGCCGAGCCGCGCGCCGCGCGGCAGGTCGCCGAGCTCGCGCGCCCCACGCGTGATCAAGGCGTCGCGGGGATCGGCTCGCGGCAACATCGCCGCGAGCGTCATCCCGGGGGGCAGATCGGCGGGCACGTCCTTCATCGAATGCACGGCGAGATGCGCGCGGCCGTCCTCGAGCGCCGCTTCCAGCTCCTTGATGAACAGTCCCTTCCCGCCGATCGCGGCGAGGCTCCGGTCCAGGATCTGGTCGCCCTTGGTGGACATCGGCAGGAGCTCGACCGTGAGGCCGGGATGGGCCCCGCGCAACAGCGCCGCCACGTGCTCCGCCTGCCAGAGTGCCAGCTTGCTCTTGCGCGTCGCGATGACGAGCGCCGGGGTCGTGGTCATGAGGAGCTGGCCGCCTTGTTCTCGGGAAACAGCGCCGAGGTGAGCCGATAGACCGCCGAGATGTCCTCGTCTCCGTATCCCTGGACGATCAGTTGGGCGTACTGCTTGAGCGTGGACTCGACCACCGGCAACTCGGCGCCGCGCTTGGCTGCCATGTCGCGGCAGATGCGCAGATCCTTCGCATGCAAACGCACCTTGAATCCGGCCGGAAAGCTGTTCCTGGCCATGAAGGGCGCGCGATTGACGAAGTACCAGCTCGACCCCGCGCCCTTGCCTAAGGTCTCGATCAGCCGCTCGAGCGGCAGTCCTTCGGCGTGCGCGAACGCCATCGCTTCGCCGACCGCCTGGATGATGCCCGCGCACATGATCTGGTTGGTAGCCTTCGCCGCCTGGCCGGCGCCGCTCGAGCCGAAGTAGGTCACGGTCTTGCCCATCTTCTCGAGCACGGGCCGGCCCTGCTCGAACTGTTCCTCCTCGCCCCCCGCCATGATGACGAGCGTTGCCGCGCGCGCGCCCTCGACGCCGCCGCTCACCGGGCAATCGAGAAATCCGACCCCGAGCGGCGCGAGCCTCGCATGCATCTCGCGTGCGGTTCCCGCCCCGATCGTGGAGCAGTCCATGACGATCATGCGGGGACTCAATCCCGCCTCCAAGCCGGCGACGACCTCACGCACGTCGGCATCGGCGGACACACAGATCACCACCGCCTCGCAATTCGCCGCCAGCTCCGCCAAGTCCTTGAAAGCATGGCAGTTGAGCTCTTGGGCGAGCGCGGCCGCCTTGTCGACGGTGCGGTTCCACACACCGTTCAACAACCCCGCGCGATGCAGGCTGCGAGCCATGTGAGCGCCCATGGCGCCGAGTCCGACGAAACCTGTTTGCATACGGAAGGATCCTGAAGAAGGGAAAGAACGTTCGGGTCAGGGCGCTAGCCTAAGGCTTTGCGTGGCACGCGGCAAAAAGTGACCCGGGAGCGCGAGAGCCGCATTGCACAGGGGCTGGACGAACGTATTTGCGGCCGCTGCGCGGCCTGCGGCTCGGGCAGCGCTAGCTTGCGCTAGGTGGCGCTGTTGCAGATCTCGTCGACGTCGTGCTTTGCATTGAGGCGCTCGGAGTCGATTTCGTCCGAGGTCAAATACTGGCGCTCGCCGTTGTCGCCGGTCTTGTACAGGCGCCGGCCCTCGATGAGCTTCTTGTAGCGGTCCTGCGCGTCGGCGCACTGCTTGTCGCGGGCCTGCGCGACGTCTTTCTCCACCGCTTTTTTGGTGTCGCTCGGAGGCGTCGCCGCCGGCCTGTCCCCATTCGAGGTGACGACCGAATTGCTGGTGGAACGGGCCGCATGGGTGCCGAGCAATTCCACCACCTCGGCGTGCACGCCGTCCGGGGGATTGTCGCCGTACTGAACCTTTCCCTGGGCGTCGACCCATTTGTAAACCACCGCCGAGGCCATGGTCGACCAACCGATCAACAGCGCGCATAACAGAACGCGTTTCATTGAGAGAACCTCATTTGCGAACCTACAGGGCGCGCGAACCCGCCTCTCCCGTCCGAATGCGCACCGCTTGGCCCAGATCCAACACGAATATCTTGCCATCACCAATCTTGCCCGTGCGGGCGGTCTCGATGATGGCTTCCTGCACCCGCTCCACCTGGTCGTCGTCCACCGCGAGCTCCAGTTTTACCTTGGGCAGGAAATCCACGACGTATTCCGCGCCACGATAGAGCTCAGTGTGACCTTTTTGCCGTCCAAAACCCTTGACCTCTGTCACGGTAATGCCCTGAACGCCGACCTCCGCCAGCGCTGCGCGAACATCGTCGAGCTTGAAAGGCTTGATGATGGCAATGACCATTTTCATACCGGGAACTCCTTATCAGCCAAGGATGCAGCTTAGCAGTGCAAAATGCACGAATTGCTGCGGCGCATCATAGGAAGCATCCTATAGCTGTGCTCTATGTTTCTGTTGTATAACGGCAAGGCATCTTGCGCCGGCCGGAATTAAAAAACGGTGCGGTCCCTTTTCAGGAACCGCACCGGCGGGATTTCGCACCGACGGGGGAGTTGGCTGGCTTGCCGGCGCGAGATGCTCCAAAAACGTTTATTCAAATTCATCCTGCTCGTTCGTCCGCGAGCCTCCGCTCACTCCCCAAGGCCCCCTAGATGGCGTCCGTTCCGGTCTCGCCGGTGCGTACGCGCAACGCCTGCTCGAGATCCAGGATCCAGACCTTTCCGTCGCCTGTTTTCCCTGTCCTAGCCACGTTACATACTGCTTCCATCACCTGCTCCGCGATCGAATCATCGACCGCCAGCTCTATCTTGGCCTTCGGCAGGAAATCGATACGATATTCCGCGCCTCGATAGATCTCGGTGTGTCCGCGTTGGCGCCCGTACCCATGGACCTCCGTGACGGTAACCCCTTGAATTCCAATATCCGCAACGGCCTGTCGAACTTCATCCAACTTGAACGGCTTGATGACGGCGGTGATCAGCTTCATGCATTTATCCCCGCTTACAGCGTTTAATTGGACGGCCTCCGGCACCCGCTCAGCGTACTATTGCTACAAGCAATGCAGCTTCCATGCCAGCCTGCCGTCCACGGAAGATCAATGGTTTGCGCCGGTGGGGCCGATGGGGGTGCATCGCTTTGGCGCGCCGGCCCTCGCGTCGTGCGTTATCAGGGTGCGCGTACAGGGTCGGGACCTTCGAGAGGATAAGCAATGAGCTTCATGAATTCTTCGGCGCTGGATGATCTGGCCCGCCGGCTGGCCGAGGCGATACCTCCGTCGCTGCGCAATCTGGGACAGGACCTCGAGGCCAATTTCAAGGCGGTGCTCCAAGCGCAACTGGCCAAGCTCGACCTGGTGAGCCGGACCGAGTTCGACGTCCAGGCTGCGCTGCTGTCGCGCACACAGGCTGCCTTGACGGCCATGGAGCAACGCCTGAAGGACATCGAGGCGAAGCTCACCACACCGCCCTAGCGGAGCGCGGCGCGTGGCTAAACGGCGTGCCGCGCGATCCGTGTGTGTTGCTTTGAGCCGGGCGCCGGCAGGCCTCAAGGCCCCCTCCGTGCGGGTCGAGGTGCACATCGGATCGGGTCTCCCGGCCTTCGCACTGGTGGGGTTGCCGGAAACCGTGGTGCGCGAGAGTCGTGAGCGGGTCCGCTCGGCGCTGCTCACCTCCGGCTTCGAATTTCCGGCGGGAAGAATCACGGTCAATCTGGCGCCGGCCGATCTGCCCAAGGAGGGCGGGCGTTTCGATCTGCCTATCGCGCTCGGCATCCTCGCGGCCAGCGGACAGCTGCCGGCGCAGGCGCTGAGCAACCGCGAGTTTTATGGCGAGCTCGCGCTATCCGGAGAGCTGCGCGAAACGCCGAAACTGCTGCCGTCCTTGGTCGAGGGGGCGCGCACCGAACATGAATTGGTCCTGCCGAGCGCCAACGCCGACGAGGCGAGCTGGGTCGCGGGCCCCCGAATCAAGCTCGCCGGCCATCTGCTCGAGGTCTGCGATGCGCTTCGAGGCGCCGCGGCCTTGGCGGCGGCCGGAACGCGGGGTGGATCACCCAGGTGTGCGCTACCCGACCTCGCGGAAGTGCGCGGGCAGTTCATCGCGAAACGCGCGCTCGAGATTGCGGCGGCGGGCGCCCACGGCATGTTGATGATCGGGCCGCCGGGGGCGGGAAAGACGCTGCTCGCCCAGCGCTTGCCGGGACTTCTGCCGCCGCTCGAGAGCCAGGAGGCCTTGGAGGTCGCGAGCCTCGAATCGGCCGCCGGCAAAAGACCGAGTCTCGGCTTCCGGCGGCCGTTCCGAAGTCCCCAGCACACGGCCTCGGTCGCGGCCTTGATCGGCGGCGGCTCGCTCGGCGGTGCATCGCTCAGGCCCGGTGAGCTCTCGCTCGCGCATCTCGGCGTGCTGTTCTTGGACGAGCTGCCGGAATTTGCTCACAACGCCTTGGAAGCGCTGCGCGAACCGCTGGAAAGCGGCGTGGTCGCGGTGTCCCGTGCCCGCAGCTTCTGCGAGTTTCCGGCGCAATTTCAGCTGATCGCGGCGATGAACCCCTGTCCATGCGGCTATGCCGGCGAGCGCAGCGGCCGCTGCCGATGTACGGTCGATCAGGTGGTCCGCTACCGCAATCGGATCTCGGGACCGTTGATCGATCGAATCGACATGCACGTCGAGCTCGCCGCGGTGCCTGTGGAGCATTTGATCGGCGACGAGCCTTCGGCGCCCGAGGGATCGGCGACGGTGGCCGCGCGCGTCGCCGCCGCTCGGCGGCTGCAGATGCGCCGCCAGGGAAAGCTCAACGCGCGGCTGACGCCCACCGAGGTCGGCGCCATCTGCCGGTTGGATCGCGACTCGCGTGTCCTGGTGGGGGCGGCGGTTGCGCGCCTCGGCCTGTCGGCCCGCGCGTATCACCGGATGCTCAAGGTGGCGCGTACCTGCGCCGACTTGGCGGCCGAAGATCGCATTCGACGCGCGGACGTGGCGGAGGCGATGAGGCTGCGGGCCCTCGACCGCGGTTAGCATCACCGTGGGCTTCGAGCGACAATGAGCATCGATGAAATCCGTGATTGACATGACCGAGCTCGAACGGGCCGCGCAGCTGGTATACGGCGTCATGCCGCCTACCGCGCAATATCCGTGGCCGAAGCTTCGACGGCGCGCCGGCTGCGCGGTGTGGGTCAAGCATGAGAATCACACGCCGACGGGCGCGTTCAAGGTGCGCGGCGGGCTCGTCTACCTCGACCGGCTGCGCCGCTCGCAAGGCCCGCCGGCGGGCGTGATCTCCGCGACTCGCGGCAATCACGGCCAATCGATAGCCTTTGCCGCCGCCCGCGCCGGGATCCCGGCCACCGTCTACGTGCCGATCGGCAACTCAGCCGATCAGAATTCCGCGATTGCGGCGGCCGGAGCCCAAGTAGTGGAATTCGGGCGCGATTTCGACGAGGCGAGGCACGAGGCGTTTCGGGTGGCGGCGGCGCAGGATCTGCACTTCGTCCCTTCCTTTCACCCCTATCTCGTGCTCGGTGTGGCGACCTACGCTCTCGAATTGCTGCGCGCTGTGGAGCGGCTGGACGCCGTGTACGTAGGCGTGGGTATGGGATCGGGGATTTGCGGCCTGATCGCAGTGCGGAACCTGTTGGGTTTGACCACTGAAATCATCGGTGTCGGCGCCGCCAAGGCGCCGGCGACCGCGCAGTCGTTCGCAGCGGGAAAGCCGGTCCCGGCGGCTTCCGCCCGCACCTTTGCCGACGGCCTCGCCACCCGCGAACCGCACCCTGATGCCATCGCGATGGTATGCCAGGGTGCTTCGCGCATGGTGCAAGTCGAGGAGGAGGAAATTGCGGAGGCCATGCGGATCTATTTCGACGACACTCATCAAATAGCGGAAGGTGCGGGTGCTGCGCCGCTGGCTGCTCTGCTCAAGGAACGAGGCCGGGTGGCGGATAAGCGCGTTGCCGTCATCCTGAGCGGTGGGAACATTGAACGCGCCCGCTTTCATCAGGTGCTCGGGGGAGCGACTCCGTCGGCGGGTTAGCGCAAGCCCGCAGCGTCACCTTGCTCCATTACGCACGGCATTTCGGTTTGCTCACATTGTTCTCGGCGGCTCTCGCGACCCCCGGGTGGCGTGCACAACTCGGGATCGCCGCCCAATTCGCACTGTTTGGAGCCCTGCACGCGGCGGCGCTGGTTCTGTCCATCCGCGCTTGCGCCGGCGTTGCAGCCGGCCGGCGGCTCCTGTTCGTGGCGCTTGCCGCCATGCTGGCGCTCGCGACCGCCCGGTTCGGCCTCTTCGGGCTGCGTGCGCTGAGCGGGGCCGGCGGCTGGTTCGGCCCGTTCGTCGTCGTTACGGTCTGCGCGGGCTTGGGGGCGCTTGCATACGGTGAGCTGATCAGCGGGTTCCTGGCAAATGGCCGGTCGGTCATGGCGCCCGGCGGGGTCGCCCCGCTCGCCGTGCGCTCGCTCGCCCTGCGCTCCCTCGGCTGCGCCGCGGCGACTTGCGCGTCTTTCGCCATCGGCCGCGCACTGCACGCCATCGACGTACTTTGGCTGACGATCCCCTGGTGGTTCGTCTTTTCGGGCCTGCTCTGGTATGCGGGGCGGCGAGGCGCATAAAATCCCGGTTCGATATGAGCGAATCGACCCCGAAGACCGTGAACGCCGCCGGCGGCTGCACGTGCGGATTCGTGCGCTACCGCCTCGCGCGGCCGCCCCTGATCGTCCACTGCTGTCACTGCCGTTGGTGCCAGCGGGAAACGGGAGCGGCCTTTGCGCTCAACGCGATGATCGAAGCCGACCAGGTGGAGCTGCTGGCGGGCGAGGTTGACGTGGTGATGACGCCCTCGCTGAGCGGCCAGGGCCAGAAGATCTCCCGCTGCCCCCGCTGCCGCGTCGCAGTATGGAGCAATTATTCCGGCGCGGGGGACGCCGTGCATTTCGTGCGGGTCGGTACTTTGGACGAGCCGGACCGGCTGCCGCCCGATCTGCATATCTTCACCGCTTCGAAGCAGCCCTGGGTGGTGCTTCCGGCGGACAAGCCGTCGTTCCCGGAGTATTACAAGGCCGCCGAGCACTGGCCGGAGGCAAGCCTCACGCGCTATGCCCATCTGAAGTCAAAATCGCTAAGATAAGCCCATGAAGTCGCTATTCGCCCTGGTGGCCTGGTGTCTGTTGTTCGTCGTCTGCTGGCCGCTGGCGCTGGCGGCCCTCGTGCTGTGGCCGGTCGTGTGGCTGTTGTCCCTGCCGTTTCGCATACTCTCGATCTCGCTCGACGCGGTGTTCGCGCTGCTCAAGGCCGTCCTCTTCCTCCCGGCCCGCATGCTGGGCGGCGGCCGCGCGCCGTTGGTCCGCTGAGTTTCCCGCCGCTCCGCGGTGGGTGACACGCAAGGGTATCGATGGTCTCCGCCCGCGACGCGCTCGCTCTTCTCCTCGACGGCAATCGGCGATTCGTCGCTGATGTGCGCAGCAGCGACACGCTGCCGAGCCGCGCCCGTCGAATAGAGCTCGCGGCCGGTCAGGAGCCGTTCGCGGTGATCCTCGGCTGCTCCGATTCGCGCGTGCCGGTCGAGATCGTCTTCGATCAGGGGCTCGGCGATTTGTTCGTGATCCGTGTGGCCGGTAACATCGTCGCCCCTTCCCAGATAGGCAGTGTCGAGTTCGCCGCCGAGCAGTTCGGCACCCGGCTCGTCGTCGTGCTCGGCCATTCGAACTGCGGCGCCATCGGCGCGACCCTCGATCAGCTGCAGCGGCCCAAGGAAAATCAGTCCCGCAATCTGCGCTCCATCGTCGAGTTCGTCCGGCCCTCGGTCGAGAATCTGCTCGCAACCGAGCTGAAGCATGACCTCCCGACGTTGTTCCGCGAGGCCGTACGCGCGAACATCCGAACCTCCGCGACGCACCTGCGGCATGGGTCCGAGATCATCGAGAACCTGATCCAGAACGACGGCCTGATGATCGTCGGAGCCGAATATTCGCTCGACACGGGCCAGGTGGATTTCTTCGACGGAATCGTGGAGCAGGGCGCATGAACGGCGACTCGTATGACCTGAAGAAGTGGAACGAGCGCGGGGTCGGCAAGCTGCCCGGGCATATGGGCATCGTCTTTACCCGGGTGAGTCCTGCCGAGGTCCTCGGCGAGTTCGCGGTAAAGCCCATGCACATGGCGCCCAACGGCTTTTTGCACGCCGGCAGCATCGTGACGCTGGCCGATACCTCCTGCGGCTACGGATGCTTCGCGAGCCTGCCGCAGGACGCGATCGGATTCACCACCATCGAGCTCAAATCCAATCATCTGGGCACGGCCCGCGACGGAACCATCGCGAGTCGCGCCACGCCCCTGCACCTCGGCAGGACCACGCAGGTGTGGGACGCCGTGGTCACGCACCGGGAAAGCGGAAAGACTCTCGCGATGTTCCGCTGTACGCAGCTGGTGCTGTACCCGAAGTAGGCGTGCCGGCGGCAGGCGGCGCCCGGACTCCGGTGCAGCTTGCCCCGGTTCAGCCGCCCCGAGTACTATCGCGGCCCGGTTCAAGCGCCCGTAGCTCAGCTGGATAGAGTGTCGGCCTCCGAAGCCGAAGGTCACTGGTTCGAATCCAGTCGGGCGCGCCACTTTTTCAACGGATAAAATCAGCGGCTCTACGGGATCGCGGACAACCTGTCAAGGAATCGCGGGTGCCGGTGGGCGTACAAGCGTGCTCGCCGGCTTGCCCACGGCCGAGCCTCCCGGGTGCGCGAAGCTTCGAATCACCTGAACCGGCGACCAGCGATCGAGCAGCCCGCGCGTGGCGCCGCCCCGATTCATCAAGCGGCTGGTCCATTGCAGCGAGGGATCGCCTTTGCGGTTGGTCTGGATCGATACGTTGCTCGCCGCGGACTCCCATAGCGTCATAACGCGGACTCTGTCGCGGGTGCGGTATTCCTGCAGCTGCTGCCATACCGTTTTATCGACCATCAAACGGTCGTTGGCATTGGCGATGCCCGGGTCCGTATCGAAGATCGAATGTCCGCGCGGACGGAAATCGGTGCTCGAGAAGGCGCGGGACTCGGCTGCCGGGGGCAGCGAATAGTCGCGCGGAAGGGTCAACGCGGCCGGCAATCCGAAATGCTCGTCATGCGCCGCCACGAAGGCGGGATCGTACAGGCCCGCGCCCAAGCTGCCGCTGAAGGATTGCGATGTGAAGGGTTGCGCGTGCAACGGCGCGCTCAGCGCCGCCGGCGGATGAGCTTCGTTGGAGCTCGGGCGCACGGTCGTAACGGTCGCCGAGTCGGCCGCCAGCGCCTCCGTGGCGCGAATCAGGGTAAAGGCCGCCACCCCGAGAAAAAAACGCTTGCGGGCGCCGTGCCTGCGGGCGCGGTTCAGGAACGCGGCATGCATGCGGCTCCCGTCGCAAGTGGCCGCGACCTTCCTTGGAGCTGTGGGCGGGCAGAGGTCCGACATGGGGTTCGATGCTACGTGCCGATCGGGGAAGACGCCGATAGCATCCAACACTTCCGATCGGCGACCGCGTGATGCCCGTCACATAATGCTCGGCACGAACAGGAGCGCGGGAGGGTTCGCTACATAACGTCGCGGGAAGCCGACATATGCGGTCGCGGGCTGCGCGTGGTCAGCCGTGCGGCGCGCGCAAGGTGTCGCGCGCGGCCTCCCATTCGCGCCCGTTGAACGGCGCTACCGACATCGATTCGACCGTGCCGGCGTCGAGGCAGCGTGCGTTGACGCTGAATCCGTCCGGGTGCGAGCGCGGCACGTAAAAAGACTTCACGCCGCACACCGAGCAGAAGTGGTGCTGCGCGATTCCGGTGTTGAACGTGTAGGTGGTCAGCGAGTCGCGCCCGCTGATCAGCTTGAATCGTTCGGCGGGAACGATCAGGTGCAGATAGCCGAACTTGCTGCAGACGGAGCAATTGCAGTCGGCGACTTGGATGTTGGCGGGCGCGAGGACTTCAAAACGTACGCGCCCGCAGTGGCAGCCGCCCCGATGCGTGACCATATCGTCCAGCTAGTGCTTGTGTTCCTGCGCCGCGAGATCGCTGACCAGGGTCAACAACCGCTCGGGACCCGCGGCCGAGCGCACGTCCGCGAGGTACTTTCCATTGATCACGAACGTGGGCACCCCGTCGATACGGTAGCGCTGAACGAGTTCGTCCGCTCTTTGCAGCCGGGCCTCGACTCCCATCGAGTGGTAGGCAGCCTTGAAAGCGCTCTCGGAGATGCCGTGCTTCACGGCGAATGCCGTCTGCATGCGCTCGGTCTGCGCCTCATTGCTCGGGTCGGTGGCCACCAGCGGGTCGCTGTTGACCTGGATTTCCTTGAACACTTCTTCGTGCAGTTGGTCCAGCTTCCCCAGGCTCTCGAGGGTGTAGTACAGCCGGGCGAGCGCGCGGTGGCCATCGCTCCAGGTGACCGGCACCGGCACGAAGGTGATGTACGAGGGTTTGCCCTTCTTCCAGGTCTCGACCAAGGGTTCGAGCGCATAGCAATGCGGGCACGCATACCAGAAGAATTCGAGCACCTCGACCTGCCCCGCGGGCACGTCCGTCGGCTGAGCGGGCACGAGCCGGGTGTAATTGACGCCCTCCTGCCACAGCGTCGGTCCCGCGGTAACCTGCGCGGATGCGGTCGGGAGTGGCCGCCGCCACCGTGGAGGCGACCGCCGCCAGCAACAGGTTGTGCGCGCCGGAGTCACCGGTCGCTTCCTCGACGGTTTCCGATCCGTCGCGGTTGAGCTTCGACGTTTGCGTCGCCGCCGAAGGCGCCGGCGTGACGGGCGCCGAAGCACCGGCCGCGGCCCTGGCAGGACGGGCTGCTTGGGCCGACGTGGAGGCGCCCGTGGGCTGCCCGCCGGCCTGATGCTTGCTGCACGAAGAGAGCGCGAGTGCCACGCTCAGCAGGATAACGGCCCGTACGGTGCGCATGTCAGCGAAGCCCCTGTACATAAGATGAAAGGTCATGGATGTCGTCGGCCGAGAGACGCTTGGCAACGGTCGCCATGATGCCGCCCGGCCCCGGTGGCCGCGTGCCCGCTGCATAGGCGGTCAACTGTTCGGTGACGTAGTCCGAGTGCTGGCCGCGCAGCGAGGGAAACTTTGCGGGCTCATTGCCGGCGCCCGATGGACCGTGACAGGCCATGCAGGCTGGTATGCCGCGCGCCTTGTCGCCGCCGCGATAGAGCTTTTCGCCTGCCTGCTGGTGAGATGGATCCGCCTCCAAACCCGTGTTCACCTGGGCGTCGAAATAGGCGCCGAGATCCTGCATGTCCTGGCTGCTCAGCGGGGCCGCCATCGGCTGCATGATGGGATTCACGCGCTTGCCGTCCTTGAAATTCTGCAACTGTTCGGCGATGTAATCGGCGCCGATTCCCGCGAGGCTCGGCCACTGCGGGTTGGCGCTGTTGCCGTTGGCTCCATGACAGGCCTGGCACACGACCGACTTCGCTGCGCCGTTTTGCGCATTGCCGGCCGGCAATGCCGGATTGCTGGCAAAAGCGCAGGAAACTGCTGCTGCGGAGACCCAAAACCGATTCATAGCGCGCTTGACCCCATGTTCTGCGGAACCGCTCCCAGCCGTAAATTGTACACTACGACCCACGACATTTTTTCCTCCCAGCAGGCTACCCGCACCAACCGATGTCCCTCTATCCCCATGTGAGATTCTTGACGAGCGCGGCCCAAGCCGGCCAACTGGCCGCCGACACGGGGCGTGAGGTCGCCTTCGCGGGGCGTTCGAATGCCGGCAAGTCGACGGCCATCAATGCAATCGTCGAACGCTCGGGACTTGCGCGAGTCAGCCGTACGCCGGGCCGCACTCAGCTGATCAATTTCTTCGAGCTCGTCCCCGACCGGCGGCTGGTCGACTTGCCCGGATACGGATACGCCAAGGTGCCGGAGAAAGTTCAGGCCCGCTGGCTCGAGCTCATGGAGCATTATTTCAACACGCGCGAGTCGCTGGTCGGGTTGGTGCTGATCGTGGACAGCCGCCGCGGTCTCGGCCAACAGGATGCCACCATGCTCGAATGGGTGTTGGCGCGCGGCCGCCTTGCTCACGTGCTGTTGACGAAGTCGGACAAGCTCAACCGGCAGGACGCGTCTCGCGTGCTCAAGGAGACCAACGAGTCTTGCCGCGATGCGGCCGTCAGCACGCAGCTGTTCTCCGCGCACGCGAAGCAGGGATTCGATCAGGCGCGCAGCGTCCTCGCTCAATGGCTCGACGGGGATGCGACCGCGGCTGGATGACGGAGCCGGAACCGGCGATCTGTCGCGGGCAAAAAAAAGCCCCGGTGGGCGCTTGCGCAACCACCGAGGCAGACCAACCCGGCATGGGGATGACAAACCGGGTCTTACCCGCTCAGGGAGAAGAGCGGGGAGCATGTTTCCACACTCACGAGATTAGATGGGGATGCCCTTTGAAAGTTCCAGGCACTGCGGCCAATTAATTCGCGAGCCGCGGCCGGCATCCATTTCGCAGGCTCAAATGCCGAAATCCGCAAAAAACCCGCCTGGAATTCGCCAATCCTTAACGGACTTTAACAAATAGTTAACCTGAATTGCGACCGCGCTGCGTCACCAGCGGTGTCTCAGTGCGCCTCATCCCAGTTTCGGCCTATACCTACATCGACCTTGAGCGGCACCGCAAGTTCGGCAGCCGCGATCATATGTTCCCTGAGACACATTACGGTGCTTTCCACCGCATCGTCGGCCACCTCGAGGACCAGTTCGTCGTGCACCTGCAGGATGATCCGCGCGCGGGCCTGAGACTCTCCGAGCCACGCGTCCACCTCGATCATGGCGCGCTTGATGATGTCCGCCGCGGTGCCTTGCATCGGCGCGTTGATCGCGCTGCGTTCGGCGTATTGGCGCCGGGCCGCGTCGCGCGAGCGAATTTCGGGGAGATAGAGACGCCGGCCGAACACCGTTTCGACGTATCCGAGCTCGCGCGCCTGGGCGCGGGTCTCGTCCATGTAGCGCTTCACGCCCGGATAGCGCTGGAAGTACAGGTCCACGTAGCGTTGCGCATCGCCGCGCGAGATGCCGAGCTGACGCGCAAGGCCGAATGCCGACATCCCGTAGATCAATCCGAAATTCACCGCCTTGGCCGAGCGCCGCTGATCGGCGGTCACTTCGCCGGCCGGCAGTCCGAGGACCTCCGCGGCGGTCGCCTGGTGTATGTCGCGGTCCTCGGCGAACGCCTTGAGCAAACTCGCATCGCTCGACAGATGCGCCATGATGCGCAACTCTATCTGTGAGTAATCCGCGGCGACGAGCGAATAGCCTTCCTCGGCGATGAACGCCTGGCGGATGCGGCGCCCCTCGGACGTGCGGATCGGAATGTTCTGCAGGTTCGGATCGGAGGAGGACAAGCGGCCGGTCGCCGCCACCGTCTGTTGATAACACGTATGGATGCGGCCGGTGCGCTCGTTGATCTGTTCCGGCAGCTTGTCGGTGTAGGTGGATTTGAGTTTGGACACGCCGCGGTATTCGAGGATCAATTTCGGCAGCTCGTACGACTGGGCCAGTTCTTCGAGCACATCTTCGGCCGTGGATGGCTGACCCGTCGGAGTCTTGCGCACGACAGGAAGCCCCAGCTTGCCGAACAATATCTCCTGCAGCTGCTTGGGCGAATCCACGTTGAACGAGCCGCCGGCCGCGGCGTGAGCCTCAATCTGCAACTGCGCCATGCGCGCGGCGAGCTCCGAGCTCTGTGCGCGCAGCAGGGCGCGATCGACCAGCACACCGGTCCGCTCCATCCGGTACAAAACGGGCGATAGCGGCTGCTCGATGGTCTCGTACAGATTCTGCAGCCGGGGCGCGGCCTCGAGCTGCGGCCAGAGAGCTCGATGCAGCTTCAGCGTCACCTCGGCTTCTTCACCCGCGTAATTTGCCGCTCGCTGCACGTCGACCTGGCCGAATGCGATCTGCTTGGCGCCCTTGCCGGCGACGTCCTCGTATCGGGTGATGGCGGTGCCGAGGTATTTCGCGGCGGTCGACTCCAGGTCGTGGCGGGTCGCGACGCTGTCGAGCACGTACGACTCGAGCATCGAGTCGTAACGCTGTCCTTGCAGCGTGATGCCGTGGTTCGCCAGGATGTGGGCATCGAACTTGAGGCGCCTGCCGACCTTGGCAAGCTCGGGGTCCTCGAGCAGCGGTTTGAGCGCACCGAGCACGCGATCGAGCGCGAGCTGCGGCGGCGCGCCGGTGTAATCATGCGCGAGCGGGATATAGGCCGCGTCCCCGGGAGCGACGGCGAACGCCAGTCCCACCAGATGCGCGTGCATGTAATCGGGGCTGTCGGTCTCGACCCCGATGCAGACGAGGGGTGCGGCCTTGAGCTTTGCGATCCAGGCGTCCAACGAGGCGTCCGAGAGCACCGCCTCCTGCTGACGCGCGGAAGGGGCGACGGAGGCAAGCTCTGTGGACGATCCCGCCGCGGCGGATGTCGCGGTCGCCGTATCGGCGGACGGCGGGAGCGCATCCAGCGACTTGGCGAGCGCCCGCAGCTCCAGCCGGCCGTACAGCTCGCGCAGCCGTTTCTGGTCGGGGCTTGCCGCGACCAGATC
Organism: uncultured Gammaproteobacteria bacterium; assembly: GCA_963748995.1. Classification (GTDB taxonomy): domain Bacteria; phylum Pseudomonadota; class Gammaproteobacteria; order Steroidobacterales; family Steroidobacteraceae; genus Bog-1198. The sequence goes on from CAVVKU010000020.1 coordinate 183,739, forward strand.
CTCGGGAGCCACCGCGAGCGACACCGCCGCGTCGATGGTCGCGAGCTTTCGCGACAATTCGAGCGCGGGCAGCTCGCCGCGCAGATTCTCTCCGACTTTGCCCGGGATGTCGGCCGCGCGCGCGACCAAGGCATCCAGCGTTTGGTGCTGGTTGAGCCATTTGGCGGCAGTCTTCGGCCCGACGCCGGTGATGCCGGGGATGTTGTCCGAGCTGTCGCCGACCAGCGCAAGGTAATCGACGATCTGTTCGGGGAACACGTCGAATTTCGCCTTCACTCCCGCACGGTCGAGGCGCGTATTGGTCATGGTGTTGACCAGCGATATGCGAGGATCCACGAGCTGCGCCATATCCTTGTCGCCGGTGGAGATCAGCACGTCGAACCCGGCGGCGGCACCCTGTACCGCCAGCGTGCCGATCACGTCATCCGCCTCGACGCCGGCGACGCGCAGCAGCGGCAGGCCGAGCCCCGCCACCGCCTCGAGCAGGGGAGGTAATTGCGAGCGCAGGTCGTCCGGCATCGGCGTGCGGTGCGCCTTGTATTGATCGAACAGCTCGTCGCGAAACGTCCTGCCCGGCGCATCGAACACGACCGCGACCCGGTCGGGCGATTCTTCCTTCATCAGCTTGTTCAGCATGTTGATGACGCCCAGGACCGCGCCGGTCGGCTCCCCCTTGGAATTCGAGAGGGGCGGAAGCGCATGGAAGGCGCGGTACAGATAGGACGAGCCGTCCACCAGCAGGAGCTTTCGGGCGGGCATGGAGCTCAGCTCTGCGGCGCGGCGTCGGGCGTCGGATTGGATCCGGGAACGGCCGCCGGCGGCTCGGGATCTTGCGCCGGCCCCGCGGGAGCACTGGGTGCCGCCGCGGGTGCGTCCGGCGGCTTGGGAGCGTTGGGCTGGGCGGGCGCACCCGATTTCGGCGCCGCCGGAAATTTCACTTTCTTGCGTGGGTGCTCGGCATCGGGAAGCACCAGCGGACCCTTCTGCCCGCAGCCCGCCGCCGACCAGGCCAGAGCGATGAGTATCAAGACGGGCGCCGCTTTCATCGGCCAATTATACCCGTACATACCGTACCCTACGCCTGTCCTCGGAGCGCGCACCGGAACTTCTGGCGCCGGCCGCCTGTCGGAAGGTGCAGTAGCAAAATTGGAGAAATCGATGAATCGACTGTCTGCCGTCTTGTTGGCCGCCGCGGCGCTCGGCTCCGCCGCCGTCTCGACGCAGGCCGTCGCGGACAATCCGCTCGGAGCGTACGTCGGCGTCGGCGTCGGTCAGTCGAATGTCGGGAACAGCAGCTACTACGACTACGGTTATTACGGCGGCTACCACGATCACGATGCCACCTGGAAGGTGCTCGCCGGCATTCGTCCGCTGCCCTTCGTCGGAGCCGAGGTGGAATACATCGATTTCGGCAGCGGCAACGGCGATAACGGTTACTACGCCAACAACTACTTCTATTCCAATGCGAGCTCGCATCCCAAGGCGACGGTGCTGTACGGCGTCGGATATCTGCCGCTGCCGATGCCGTTCCTCGATGTGTACGGCAAAGTCGGCGTCGCCCGGCTGCAGAGCGACATCACCACGTACGCCTATCCGGCCGGATATTGCGCGCCGCCGTACAGCGCCTGCAGCGCGCCGTCGGTGTATCGCACCGATCAGACCGACACGAAGTTCGCGTACAGCGCGGGCGCGCAGTTCAAGTGGCAGGATTTCGCTTTTCGCGCCGAGTATGAGCGCATCAGCTCGCAATTCGGCGACCCGGCGGCCGTCACCGTCAGCGCCACCTGGACCTTCTAGCCGCTGCGCGTTTCCGGCGCCGGCTTAGGCACCGTGCGGCGCGCGACGCGCGGCGCCCGGTATAATCCCCGCATGCCGCACCTCGAGCGCTCGAAAAAAACCCTCACCTTGCTCGCCGTGGCGAGCCTTTGCGCCTGCGCCACGCAGGCGGTCGACACCGCGCCGCAAGCGGCCTCGGATCCGATCTCGCGCGCATTGCGTGCAAAGGTCTCGACCATCGTGGTGATCTACGCCGAAAACCGGGCGTTCGACGACCTGTACGGCAACTTTCCGGGCGCGGAAGGTCTCGCCCAAGTGGTGGCCCCGGACGGACACCCGCTGCCCGCGTACCTTCCGCAGCGCGACCGCGACGGGACCGTGCTGCCGACCTTGCCGCCGACCTGGGGCGGGGTGACCGCAACCGGCTACACGCCGGTGGTGACCCAGGCCGAAAGCGCCGGGTTGCCGAACGCACCGTTCTCGATCGAGCACGCCTTCACGGCTCAATCCGGCGTGACGCTCACCACCTCGGTGGTGACTCGCGACCTGTGGCACCGGTTCTTCGAGCACCAGATGCAGATCGACGGCGGCAAGAACGACGGCTATGCCGCGTGGGCGGATTCCGGCGGTCTGACCATGGGGCATTACGACTACAGCGGTTCCGCCTTGTTCACGCTCGCCCGCCAGTACGTGCTGGCGGATCACTTTTTTCAGGGGGCGTTCGGCGGCTCTTTCTTGAACCATCAGTACTTGATCTGCGCCTGCGCGCCCGAGTATCCGAATGCCGATAGCTCGCCCGCGAAGCCATCGATCGCGATCCTGGACATGGACGCCGCCGGTCACTTTCTGCCGCGCCTGAAGCCCGCCGCCGGCGCTCCCGCCTCCGCGCTCGAGGGGCCGCCGAAGTTCGCGAAGAGCGGCAACATTGCGCCCGAAAACTACTTCGGTGACGGCAAGTTCCGCGCGGTGAACACCATGCAGCCGCCGTATCAGCCGAGCGGCAATCCGCCTGCGTCGACCGATGGCGCCGGGCTGTACGCGGATCCCTCCAAGCACACCACCCTGCCGCCGCAGACCGATCCCACCATCGGCGACCGTTTGAACGAGAAACGGGTGAGCTGGGCATGGTATGCCGGCGCCTGGCAGGCGGCGCTCGCCGACGGGCGCGCACCGGCGGCAACGGAACGCCGTGTCATCTATGCGCCCGAAACTCCGGCCGGCAGCCCCGACTTCCAGCCGCATCACCAGCCTTTCAATTATTACGCGGAGTTCGATCCGGCGACGCACGGCGCCGAGCGTGCCGCGCATCTCAAGGATTACGATCAGCTGGTCGCCGACATCGCGGCCGGCCGATTGCCCTCCGTGACGTTCTACAAGCCGCAGGGCAACCTCAATCAGCACCCGGGATATGCATCCATCGCCGACGGGGATGCGCACATTGCGGATCTGGTCGCGAAGCTTCAGGCCGGCCCGCAGTGGAACAACATGGTGATCGTCATCACCTACGACGAGTTCGGCGGAGCGTGGGATCACGTCGCGCCGCCCGCCGGGGATCTACTCGGCCCCGGCGCCCGCATACCGGCGTTGATCATTTCGCCGTTCGCAAGGAAAGCGAGCGTCGATCACACCCCGTACGACACGGGCTCCATCATGCGGCTGATGATCCGGCGGTTCGGCCTCGACCCCCTGCCCGGCATCGAGCGCCGCGACCGTTCGCTCATCGAGCACGGCGCGCCGCCGATGGGCGATTTGACCAACGCCCTGGACCTCACGCGCTGAGACAGCGAGCGCGAGTCGCTTGCCGCGGCAAGCGGATTGCCGCGGGCAGTCGCCTACTGCGGCTTGGGCGCCGCCGTCGCGGGCTTCTGCGGCATCGGTACCGGCGCGGCCTGCTTGGGCTTCACGCTCAACACCTCGATGTCGAACACCAGCAGGGAATTGCCGGGTATGCCGGGACGGGGATTCGCTCCGTAGGCGAGGTCGGGCGGGACGTACAGGGTCCATTTCGCGCCCGGCTTCATCAGCACCAGCGCTTCCTGCCAACCCTTGATCACGCCGCCGACCGGGATGTCCAATGGCTTGCCGTGCGACTCGGAGCTGTCGAACTCGCTGCCGTCGAGGAGCTTGCCGCGGTAGTTGACGGTGACCTCATCCTCTGCGGTGATCGCAGGGGCCTTGGGATCGCCCGCTTTTTCGACCTTGTACTCGAGTCCCGAGGCCGTGGTCTTCACGCCCGTCTTCTTGCCGTTCGTGGCCAGGAATTCCTGGGCTGCGGTCTTGTTGTGCGCGGCTGCGGCCAACATCACGCTGTGCACGTATTCCTGGATCTGCTGGCGCTCGGCGGGCGTCGCCTTCTTGCCCTGCAGACCCTCCTTGAAACCGCGCGAGACGCCCTCCGAGGTCACATCGCTGCCGATGCCGATGCTGTGCAGCTGTTCCCCGAAAGTCAGGCCGAACAAATAGCTGGCCTGGTCATTGGAGATCGGCGCCGGAGGGGCAGGCGCCGTGGCGGCGGGTCCTGCGGCGCCCGGGCCTGGAGCGGGCGGTGCGGAGGTGGGCGATTGGGCGGCCAGCCAGGGGGCAACCGACAACAGGATGGCGCCCGTGCAGGCGCCGCGAATAGCACGGCGGGTGAGTGTGTTCATGCCGCGAACGATACGCATTCGGTGTCCCGAATGCCAGCGCGACCTCAAGGTCGTGGGATGACGGCGATCGTGAGTCGTGAAACGCATACAAGGGCGCCGGAATCACTGACGATCTCGATGCTCCAGACCTGGCTGCGCGTCCCCACGTGCAGGGGTCGCGCCGTGCCGGTTACATGGCCCGACCTCACCGACTTCAGGTGATTCGCATTGATCTCCTGGCCGACGCAAAGATAGCGGCTCGAGTCCACGCACATGTTGGCGCCCATGCTGCCGAGTGTTTCGGCGAGGGCGACCGACGCTCCGCCGTGCAGCAGCCCGAAAGGCTGGTGGGTGCGGGCATCGACCGGCATGGTGCCGCGTATGAAATCCGCGCCGATCTCGGTGAATTCGATTCCCAGCGGTCCCATCAGCGTGCCGGCTCCTCCCGCGTTCAGGGTCTCGAGGGGCAGAAGGCTCCGCCAGATGCTCACGCGTGCCGCCTCACGGCCGGTCCCTCATGGCGGGTCCTTGAGCTTCGCCGCCACGCGTTGATACGCCTCGCGGAAGGGGATGTTCTCCTTCGTCACCAGCGCATTCGCGGCCGCGGCGGCGTGAATCCCGGGATCCAGCCGGATGCGATCGCGCCGGAAACGCACGCCTTCGAGCGCGCTCGGCAGGATGTCGAGCGTCTGGCGGCACGAATCGATGCCCCGAAACAGCGGCGGCTTGATCAGCTGCAGATCGCGGTGGTACCCCGAGGGGAGTTTCTGGGTGATGCCGAGCACCTCGTTGAGCGCTCCTTGGGCCACCGCGCTGCGGCCGCGCATGAGCTCGAACACATCGGGATTGCGCTTCTGCGGCATGATCGATGAGCCGGTCGTGAACGCATCGGGCAGCGCGACGAAACCGAACTCCTGGGTGTAGAACAGCAGAAGGTCCGAGGCCAAACGCCCGATGTCCTGGGTCAGGAGCGTGATCTCGAAAAGCAGATGCGCCTCGGCCTTGCCGCGCGACAGCTGCACCGCGGTGACGGGCTCGTGCGTGACGCGAAATCCAAGGCCGTGCCGCGTGGCCTCGCGGTCGATGTCGAGATTCGGGGTGCCGTACCCCGCCGCGGAGCCGAGCGGGTTCTTGGAGGAGCGGCGCTCCACCTGCGAGATGCCCGCCGCGTCGTCGCGGATCTCGGCGGCGAATCCGAGGGCCCAGAGCGCCACCGTGCTCGGCATGGCCTGCTGCATGTGGGTGTAGCCGGGCAGCTCGATGGCGCCGTCGCGCACCGCCAGGGCGTCGAGCGCCTCTGCGACGGCCACTGCACCGTCGTGCAGCGATCGGGCCGCATCCTGAAGATACAGGCGCAGCGCCGCGAGCACCTGATCATTGCGCGAGCGGCCGGCGTGCAGACGGCCCCCGGCCGCGCCGATGCGCTCGGTCAGGCGATTCTCGATCGCCGTCTGGCAATCCTCCTGGTCGAGCGTGATGCGCCATTGGCCCTGCGCATGCTCCTCGCCGATGGCCGCGAGCGCATCGTGGATCGCCCGATGATCCGCCGCCGACAAAAGTCCCTGCCGGGCGAGCATGTCCGCGTGCGCCGAGGAAGCTGCGATGTCGTAGGGCACCAGGCGATTGTCGAGCAGGTAGTCCTCGCCGGCCGTGTAGGCGAGCACGCGCTCGTCGAGCGGAGTCCCCTTGTCCCACAAGCGGGTCATGAAGCAGCCGTCTGTTCCGCCGGGGAGAGCGCCTTCAGGTCGGCGACCACCAGGGTCCCGGTGCCCTCGTTGGTGAACACTTCCGCGAGGAGGCTGTCGGTCGACTTGTACGAGATCACGTGCACGCGGCGTACACCGGCGCGGATGGCGTTCTCGATCGCCTGGGCTTTGGGCAGCATGCCGTCTTTGAGGCTGCCGCGCGTCCGCAGGCGCTCCAGGCCCTCGATGTCCGTGTAGGAGACGATCGAGCTCGGGTCGGCGGAGTCCTCCAGAATTCCCGGCGCTCCGGTGCACAGCACGAGCTTCTCGGCGGACAGCGCGCCGCCGATCGCGGCGGCCACCGTGTCGGCGTTGATGTTCAGCAATGTGCCGTTCGCGTCCGCGGAGAGCGGGCTCACGACCGGCATCAGCCCGATGTCCAGCAGCTTCTCGATGACGGTGACGTTGACCGAATCGATGTCGCCCACGAAGCCGTAATCGACGGATTCGCTCGACCCTTGTGGAGACCGGCACGGGACCTCTCTTGTGGGCGCGTACCAGGCCGGAATCGACGCCGGACAGCCCGATGGCCTCGATGTCGAGTGCGCGGCAGATCGCGAGAATGCGGGTGTTGATGAGCCCGTTGAGCACCATCGAAGTGACATCGATGGATTTCTGGTCGGTGATGCGGCGGCCGTTGACCATCCGGGTCTCGATGCCGAGGGTCGCCTGCAGCTGGTCGAGCTGCGGGCCGCCGCCGTGCACCAGCACCGTCTTGATGCCCACCTGGTGCAGGATCGCGACCTGCTCGATCAGGGCGCGCATGGAGGCGTCGTCGTTGAACACGGCGCCGCCCGCCTTGATGACGAACACCTTGTTCTTGTACATGCGGATGTAGGGCGCGGCGCTTCTGAGCGCGCGCACGGCGATGGAAGGATCGGGTCGGCTCTTGAGCATCGATGGGTCTCCGGATTGTCTCTAGGACAGCATGCGGTGCAGAACTGCGGTCTGCACGATCAGACGATTGAAAGCCTCGAGCCTCACTACGGCGCGCGGACCATCCAGTATCTCGTCCGTCACCGCGACGTTGCGGCGCACGGGCAGGCAGTGCATGAACTTGGCCCCCGGCGCGGCGGCGGCGAACCAGGACTCGGCCACGCACCAATCCTTGAGCCCGGCGCGCAGGCGCGCATCCGCCTCGGCGTCGCCGTAATGCGAGGTGCTGCCCCATTCCTTGGCATAGACCACCTGCGCGCCCTTGAGCGCCGCCGCGCGGTCCGAGGTCTCGGTGACCGAGCCGCCGGACGCGCTCGCGGCGCGGCGCGCCTTGTCCATGATCGCGGGCGGCAGCGCGTACCCGTCGGGCCGCGCCACGACCACCTCCATGCCGCGCATCGCGGCCATGTGCAGGGTGGCCGAGCCCACCGCCAGCGGCAGCGCCCGCGGGTGGTAGACCCAGCTCAGCACGAATTTCGCCCGCGTGGGCGTTTCGAGCTCGTTCAGGGTGCGCCAGTCGGCGAGCGCCTGACAGGGATGGTTGACGGCGGATTCGAGGTTGATCAGCGGCGAGTCGCAGAGCGCATCGATCTGCCGGAACAGGCTTTCGGACAGATCGCTCTGAAGGTTCTTGCCCTCGGCGAAGGCGCGCACGCCGAGCGCATCGCAGTACGAGGCGAGCACCGGAATGCCTTCGCGAATGTGCTCGGCCGCCGCGCCGTCCATCACCGCGTTGAGCCGCGTCTCGAGCTGCCAGGTGCCCTGGCCGGGCGTGATCACGAACGAGGCGCCGCCGAGATGGGCCATGGCCGTCTGGAAGGATGCCAGCGTGCGCAGCGAAGGATTCATGAACAGAAGCCCGAGCACCTTGCCCGCGAGCGCCCGGCGCTGCGGCTTGCGCTTCAAGGACTCCGCGAGCGCGAGCAGATCGAGAATCTCCTCGCGCTGGAAGTCTCCAAGATCCAGGAAGCGCTTCATGGCGACACGGGCCTCATGCGGAAATCGACGCCAGGGCGTCGCGCAGCTGGTCGACGTGCCCCTCGTTGACGATGTAGGCCGGCAGCAGCCGGAGCACGTGCGGATCGCCGCTGGTGCCGGTCAGGATCCCCTTGTCGATCAGCGCCGATTGAACCTCCTTGGCCGGACGCGAGGTCTTCAGGCCGAGCAGCAGTCCCGCGCCCTGAAATCCCGTGACCGGGCCCACCAGGCAGTGTGCGCGGATGTACGCCGACACCTGCCGCACGTTGGCGAGCAGCGATTCCGATTCGATCACGTCGATGACCGCCTCGACCGCCGCACAGGCCATCGGTCCGCCGCCGAAGGTCGTGCCCATGTCGTCGTTCTTGATCCGCTCCGCGATGCGCCGCGACAGCATGAGCGCGGACACGGGGAAGCCGTTGCCCAAGGCCTTCGCCGTGGTGATGATGTCGGGCGTGACGCCGTAGAAGTTGGCGCCGAACGGCGCGCCGGTGCGTCCCATGCCGCATTGGACCTCGTCGAAAATCAGCACCGCGCCGGTTTCCTCGCAGCGCCTGCGCAGCGCCTGCAGCATGGGCTTGCCCACATCGAAGGCGCCGCCCACGCCCTGCACCGGTTCGACGATCACCGCCGCCGTGTCGCGATCGATGGCGCGCTCCGCGGCTTCGCTGTCGTCGCGCGGCGCGAACGTGACATCGAAGGGGCGGCGCGGAAAGCCGTACCATTTTTCCAGCGCGCCCCAGGTCACCGCGCCCGCGGCGGCCGTGCGGCCGTGCCAGCCCTGCTCGAGCGCCACCGCCTTGGTGCGGCCGGTCATCTTGAACGCGAGCTTGAGCGCGTTCTCGTTGGCTTCGGCGCCCGAGTTGATGAAGAACACGGTGTCGAGGCCGAGGCCCGCGAACTTGACCAGGCGCGCGGCCGCCCGCTCCCGAATCGCCATGGGCAGCGCGTTGGTCTGGAATGCCATCTGCCGCGCCTGCCGATCGAGCGCGGCCACCCATCGAGGATGCCCGTAGCCCAACCCGGCGACGGCGTGACCGCCGTAGAAATCGAGGATCTTGCGGCCGTCGCGCGCGTACAGCCACACGCCCTCGCCGTGCGCCACCTCGATGGGGTATTGCGCGAAAACTTGGGCTAGGTGACCGGCCATCAGGTCCACCCCGGCGCCGGGGCGGTGAGCCCCAAGGTCTCGTCGAAGCCGAGCAACCGGTTCATCCATTGCACGCCGCCGCCGGCGGCGCCCTTGTTCAAGTTGTCGAGCGCCGACATCACGGCGATCGAGGAGCCGTTGGTGACGGCGGAAAGATGCGCGTAATTGCTGGCGGCCACGTCCTTGACGCGCGGTGACGTGTCGGTCACGCGCACGAAGGGGCAGCCGCGGTAGTACTCGGTGAGCGCCTCGAGCGCCGCGGCGCTCGACAGCGGCTCCTGCAGCGCCGCCTGGACGGTGACGTGGATGCCGCGCGCGAACGGTCCCGAGTGGGGCACGAAATTGATCTCGGCCGCAACCCCCGACGCCTGTTCCGCGCAGGCGGCGATCTCCGGTGCATGGCGGTGGGCGAGCGCCCCGTAGCTGTAGAGGTCCCCGTGCCGCAGCGGATGGTGCGTGCCGTCCACGGGTTTGCGGCCCGAGCCGGTGCTGCCCGTGACTCCGGCGATGAACAGCTTGGGTTCGGTGAGCCCGAGCGCCAGCAGCGGCACGCAGGCGAGGAGCGACGCGGTCGCGAAGCACCCGGGATGCGCCACGTGGGGTGTCGGTGCGGACTTGAGATGTTCCGGTACCGCGCAGGTGAACTCCTGAATGCGCGCCGGCGCGCCATGCGCGTGCTTGTACACCGCCTGGTAATCCTCGGCGCTTCGGTAGCGAAAATCCGCCGAAATGTCGACGCAGTGCGTGCGCACGCCGCCGGCCTCGGCCGCGCTGAGCAGCCGGTCGATGAGCGCCGCGGCGACACCGTGCGGCGCGGCGGAGAACAGCGCGCTGACCGGGGTTTCGCGGATCAGCCGCTCGACTTCATCGGCGCCCGAAAATTTGAGCGCCGGGTACGCGCTTCCCAGGTGGGGGAACGCGGCGCCGACCGAGGCGCCCGGCTGGCTGTCGGATAGAATAGCTTTGAGCGCAAGGCGCGGATGCCCGGCGATCAGCCGCGCGAGCTCGCCGGCCACGTAACCGGTACCGCCCAGCACGAATGCCGGCAGGGTGTCTGCAGGTCCGCTCGATCATGTGCCGACCGCTTTGGCCTCGCCGACGTTCTGCAGCCCGAGGCGCGCGATGAGAAAGTCGCCGAGCTCCGCGGGATTGCTCACCGCATTGAAGGCCTCGACCCCCAGCTGCTCGCGGATGATCTGGACTCCCACCTGATTGTCGGTCGCGGGTCCCGTGACCGCCGCGGGCTCGATCGAGAACCGCTCGCGCAGCAGCTTCACGCCGCCCCAGGCGGCCACCGGATCGTTCGCGGACAGCACCACGGCCGTGATCGCGTCCTTGATGTCGGGCTGCTGCAGGATCGATTGCACGCCGTAGGTTCCGAGCAGCCCGTCGCCGAGCTCGAACACGATCACGTCGGGCGCGCCCTGCGCCATTTCGGTGAGCATCGCGCGGGTGAGCGCGGGTCCGCAGCGCTCGGTGGTGGTCACGATGCCGAGATCGGTGAAGATCATCGTGCGCCGCGCGCCCGAATCCTCGAACGCGAGGATGTCGCGCCGCAGAGAAACGCCCGTCGCCTTGAAGGCATCGATGGTGAGTCCCCGATGACGCATGCGCGCGATGATGGCCGAGGCGGCCGCGGTCTTGCCCGCTTCCATGCAGGTGCCCGCGAGCGCCACCACGGGCACGCCGCGCACGTCGAGCGGGGCCTCGTAATCGAGCCGCTTGTAGCCGGTTCTCGCCGTCACGCCGATGCGCTCGCCGAGATACGGGAAGGTGAGCACGGCGCCGAGCACCTTGCAATCGAACGGCTTGCCCTTGTCCGGCGTCGCGGAATCGCAGATGCCGAGCACGCCGCCGATGTTCAGCATCTGAATCACGTCCCCCGGCTGCAGCGCCTCGGGAATGTGGCCCGAATAGCCGAACAGCGCCTTGCGGTGGCCGAGGGCGCCGACCACGATGTCGCCGCGCGCGACCTTCGCCATGCGTCCGCTGGTGAGCTCGAGGGTGTTGTAGGTCGATTTGTTGTTGAGCACCTCGACCACCACCACCACGCCCTCCTCGCAGGGAATGTCGGCCGCGATCCGGATCTCGTGCGAAAGCCCGAGCGCCTGAGTGACCGAGGCGATCTTGTCGACCACGACCGTGCGCATGGCGCTCACGAGGCCGCTCCGTTCGCGCCTGCTGCGCCCGCCCCGGCGACACCTGCCCCGGCGCGCTGATGAAAAATCCCCGGCAGCGCCAGCATTTTCGAGAAGCCGAGCGCATCGACCGGCGTCCACTCGCCCGCGGCCTCGCCATACACGCCCTTCGAGGCGGCCATGAGCGAATGCGGCGAGGTGACGCCCTCGATGAAGGCCGAACCCGGGCGCAGCAGCACGTGCACTTCACCGCTGACGCGCGCTTGCGAGCAGACCAGCAATGCCTCGATGTCGCGGCACACGGGGTCCAGATGCTGCCCCTCGTGCACCAGATCGCCGTACGGTTGCGCCACGGATTCCTTGATCCTCGCCTGTCTGCCGGTCAGCACCAGTTTCTCGAGCTCGCGATGCGCGGTCAGCAGGATCTCCGCCGCGGGCGCCTCGAAAGCGACGCGCCCCTTGGTGCCGATGATGGTGTCGCCCAGATGAATGCCGCGCCCGATGCCGTAGGGGCCGCCCAACGCCTCGAGCCGCTCGATGATCGCCACCGCTGTGTCCTTCGCCCCGTCGAGGCTCGAGGGTATGCCCGCGATGAAGCCCACGGTATGCCGCTCGGGCGCGCGGGGATTCGAGAATGCCTCCTTGGACAGCACCCAGGCGCTCTCGGGGATGCTCCCCGCCGAGGTCAAGGTCTCCTTGCCGCCGATGGTCACGCCCCAGAGTCCCCGGTTCACCGAGTAGGCCGCGCCGAAGGGCGGAACCGGCAGCCGATGCTCCTCGAGATACTTCAGCTGTTCCGGCCGCTGGAACGCCCGGTCGCGCACCGGCGCGAGGATGGTGAGTCCGGGGGCGAGGGTGCGCAGCGCCACTTCGAAGCGCACTTGATCGTTGCCGGCCGCCGTGCAGCCGTGGGCCACCATCGAGGTGCCGAGCGACAGCGCCATCTGCGCGATGGTCTGCGCCTGCAGCACCCGCTCCGCTCCCACGCACAGCGGGTAGGACCCGCCGCGACGGATGTTGCCCATGATCAGGTATTTCAGGACCTGATCGAAGTAGGATGCGCGCGCATCGACCAGATGGTGTTCGATGGCGCCGAGCTGGGCCGAGCGCGTCGCGAGCGCCGCGGCCGCCTCGGCGTCGATGCCGCCCGTGTCGACCGTGACCGTGATGACCGGCCGCTTGTAGGTGTCCTTCAGCCAGGGCACGCAGAACGAGGTGTCCAGTCCCCCGGAAAATGCCAGGAGGATGGGCTCGGCGCCCTTTGCATATGTCGCTGTCATAGAGATTTAAAGTCCGAAAAGGCCGTTCAGGCGTTCGCCGAGCTTGTGCTGCTCGCGTGCCCCGGCGGTTGCGATGAAGATCGTGTCGTCCCCGGAAATCGTGCCGATCACCTCGGGCCAGCGCGCGGTGTCGATGGCCACCGCCACGCTCTGCGCGGCCCCGATCGTGGTGCGCAGCACGGTGAGGTTGGTGCCCGCGGTCTTCACCTCGCGCACGAACTGCTTGAGCGTCGAGAAATCGTTTTTCACCGCGCTCGCCGATTCGGGCAGCACGTAGCGGTCGCCCTGCTTCGCGACGCCGAGCTCGCGCAGATCGCGGCTGACGCTCGATTGGGTGGCCGCGTGACCGTGCTTGCGCAGCATGGCGACGAGCTCCGCCTGGCGTCCCACGGCCTGTTCGCGAATGATTTTCGCGAGCGCCATGCGCCGCGCGGGCGCGCTGGATGTGTCGGTGTCGCCTCTCAACATGGGAGCATGGGCCGAGGGGTTGCATAAAGTTGCGCGGATTCTGCATAAAAATCCAGCCCCAGTCAACCACGCGGTGCGGGATTTTTGCAGGCCGGTTCTTGTAGGCTAGCGGCTTATGCTGCAAACCATCGAAATCGAGACCGCACCCAACCCGAACGCCGCCATCGTCTGGCTGCACGGCCTCGGAGCCGACTGCCATGATTTCGAGCCTCTGGTCCCGGAAATCGTGCCCCGCCGCGAGCGCGCCTGGCGCTTCGTATTTCCCAACGCGCCGGTGAGGCCGGTGACCATCAACGGCGGCATGAGCATGCGCGCCTGGTATGACATTCTCGGTTTCGACCGGCTCGCGGCCGAGGACCTCGCCGGCTTTCGCGACACCGACGCCCGGGTCGCCGACCTGATCCGTAAACAGGTCGAGCGCGGGATCCCCGCCGGCCGCATCGTGCTCGCCGGATTCTCGCAGGGCGGGGCGGTGTCGCTGTACACGGGTCTGCGCTACCCCGAGCGCCTGGCGGGCATCCTCGCGCTGTCGAGCTACCTGCCGCTGGCCGGCACCCTGGCCGCCGAACGCGCGCCCGCCAATGCCGGGGTGCCCATCTTCATGGCGCACGGTCTCGATGACGGCGTGCTGCCCATCGGGATGGGGCTGGCCTCCCGTGAGCAGTTGAAGGCGCTCGGTTTCGGCGTGGAATGGCATCAGTACCGCATGGCGCATTCGGTCTGCCAGCCCGAGGTGGCGGACATCCGCGAGTTCCTGTTTCGCATCCTGCCCGACGAGTTGCCGTGACAGGCCGCTCGGCCGCGATTAAGCTCGATGGCCCTGGAGCAGAACCGGAGCGAACCGTGGCAAAGATTTCTACCGTCACGCGGCTGAGCGCCGAAGCCCGAAAGGCAGTGGAACACGCCGACGAGGCGCGAGAGCGGGTGCGCTCGGCCAAGGCGCAACTCAAGAAAGCGCGCAAGCTCGCGAAGCTCGCCAAGAAGGCCGCAAAGCAGGCGCGCAAGAAAGCCGAGGCCGCCCAAAGCGCTCTAGCCGCGGAGGCGGCGCGCAACAAGGCAGCCTCCACCAAGGCCGGCCAGCCCGCGAGTCGCGACGGGGCGTCCGCCGCCAAGCCCGCCGACAAGCAGGCCGCCAAGGACGCCGCCCAAGCGCGTGGCCAAGCCCGCCGCAGCGTCCAAACCGAAAGCCAAGAAGCGCTCGCCCAACAAGAAGCCCGCGCTCAAATCGGTGCCCGCAGCCAAGCCGCCCGCCGGCCGAAGGCGCCACCCGCGGCCAAGAAGGCCAGGCCCGCCGTCAAGCCGGCGCGCGCCCGGCCGCGCCGATCGTCCGCGGCGGCCGTCGCCCGAGCCGTGATAGAGCGCATGGGCAACGAGCCTGCCCAGGCACCTCGGGAACCCGTTCGGGAACCTGCTCAAGAACCTGCGACGAAGTCCCCGGCGACCGCCGCCGGATGAAACGCGGCGCTCAGGGCGCCGGAATGAGGGTGGTCAATAGCACGGCCATGAACAGGCCCGCGAGAAACCCCACCAGTTGTCCGAGTGCCCAGATGCCAAAGGCCTTTCCCGGCGTGACCTTGAGGATTTCGCTGAACCCCATCACTTGAAGCACCACGCTCCAGATCATCAGCAGCCCGGAACTGATGAACTGCACGCCCAACAGGATGGTGATGAAGCCCTCGTCCTCGGGGCGGGGCGCGGAAAGAAAGGTGGCGTCGGCCGCGATGAGTGCCGTCAGCACCCAGATGCCCAGCGATACCGCCATCGGCACCGCGCTGTAGGCGAGGACGTGAATCGTCTGCCGCTTGAGGTTCGGGTTGGCCGCGCCCCCGCTCCCGAGACGCGCATAGATCGCGCCCATGACATACAGCCCCACGATTCCTACAACGGACCCCACCATCGTCGCCGCGGCGAATATCTCGACCAAGCCGTAGCTCGCTCCCGCATCCCGGAGCCGCGACAAGACGAGGAAATTGCCGATGCCCTGCGCCGCTCCCAGCAACAGGTCCCAGCGTCCGACCGGCTCC
This sequence comes from uncultured Gammaproteobacteria bacterium, assembly GCA_963748995.1. Taxonomy (GTDB): domain Bacteria; phylum Pseudomonadota; class Gammaproteobacteria; order Steroidobacterales; family Steroidobacteraceae; genus Bog-1198. The sequence continues at coordinate 198,858 of CAVVKU010000020.1, forward strand.
GTGGCGAGTTCCCGGAACACTCGTCTCGGCCTCAGCCAGACATCGCTCAAAGGACGTATCGGGTCGTCGGGCATCACGAGAGCAGCCTACGCAATCCCCATGTTCGACTCCAGCACCGCGCGCAGATGACAGCGGACTTTTTCGGGGCTACTCTCACGGTGACCGCATTTGACTCCGAGGAGAAGACTGACCATGGCAAAGAAGAAGGCTAAAGGGAAGAAGCGTCCGCAAGCGAAGGCCAAGCGCGCGGCAGCTAAGAAAAGCGTAACGAAGAAGAAAGCGCGCCCGGCTAAGAAGGCGAGCAAGGCGAAGGTTGCCAAGAAGGCCAAGAAGACAGCGGCGTCGAAAAAGGCCGTGGCGAAGGCTGCACCGAAAAAGAAAAAGGCTGCACCCCGAAAGGCGGCACCGGTGAAGGCGGCTCCGAAGCCTGTCGTGAGCTCGATCACACGGCCGAAGCCGGTCGCTCCGGTTGCGCCGGCGCCTGCACTCGCGGCGGAGGTGACGCCGAGCACGGATCTCGGGCACCAGCCGTTGGCTCCCGAGTCGTCCGCGACCACGGATCCGTTCGCAGGGTAGGACATTCCTCCGAGGAACCTAAGCGCGGATCAGCCCTTCGAGGGTCCGCGCTTGGGTGCTGTCGGGGAATACGCGGGTGGCGAGTGTCTTGGCGTCGATGCGCAAGTGCTCGCCGAGCACCGCTTTGAACACGCTGCGCAGATCCAAGGTCGGCTTGAGATCCCTGTCATCGAGGAGCGATGCGGCGCCGAGACCCGGCCAATCCGCGATGACACGTCCGCCGCGAACGGCGCCGCCGACCAGGAAGGCGCAACCGGCGGTGCCGTGGTCGGTGCCACGGGTGCCGTTCATTGCCGCCGTGCGCCCGAATTCGGTGACCACCAGCACGGCCGTCCGGCTCCAAAGAGGACCGAGATCGCTGCCGAGAGCCCGAAGCGCTGCATCCAGGCCGCGTAGGCGCTGAGCCAACGCACCCTTCGCGCCGCCCTGATTGGCGTGAGTATCCCAGCCCGTGGCCTCGAGCACGGCCACTTCCGGGCCACCCTCGATCCTCATGACGGCGGCGGCCATGCGCGCGGCGGCCGTGGTTCGATCGGCGCCCTTGGCCCGAAGTCATCATCGGCGCGCTCGCCTGCGCATCGCTCGACGCATCGCCGAGGTGCTCCGATTGCAGCGCCTCGCTGAGCCGCGCAGAAAGCCAATCGTCCTTGGAGTAAAGATCCTGGAGACGGGCGAGCAATTCCTCGTCCATGTCCGGCGCGGCCATCGGCGACTTCGACAGGACGGGCGCCTCGCCGCGCAGGATCAAGGGTACGTTCTGCGCGATCGCCACCGCCCGTTCGGGCGCCCCGACCCCGATCCCGGCCGAGACCCCGGCCGAGGCCGGCGACGTGCGCAATGCGCCGATGGCGCGGTTGAGCCATCCGTCCGCGCTGCCGAGCGGCAGCCTGTAGCCGTTCTCGAGCACGTTTTGACCGTCGAAGTGGGAGCGGTCTCGGTACGGGGATGCGACGGCATGGAAGACGATCAGCTCATCCGCGGCGTAGCGCTCGTGCAGGAACGGCAATCCGGGATGCAGGCCGAATGTGGCGTCGAGGCCGAGTGCGCCATCCGCGGACCCGGGAGGTGCGATCGCGAGCTCCCGATGCAGCCGCGCGTAGTCCGGGTCTCCGTGCGGTGGCGCTGCGGCGAGGCCGTCGAGCGCGCCGCGCAGAATCACGACCACGAGCCGCCCCTCGCCCCCGGTCCGCGCGAACAAAACGGACGGCAGGACGGCGCCCGCCGTGAGCGCGCCGGTGGCCTGAAGGAAGCGGCGGCGTGAAATCCGGGCGGTGTGCATGCTCATCTGCGTTGAAACTCCGGGCTCATCAACAAGAGCGCGAGGGCCTGGGGCCCGGAACTCGCGCGGTGCATCGCCGTGCGGGTCTCCGGACGCAACACGGCCCCGAGTGCCGCGCCGGCAACGTCCTCCGGACTCGTCCCTCCCGGGTAGCGGTCGGCCGTCTGCGACGCCCAGAGTACTCGGTGCATCAGCGCGTCCGAGCCATCCCAGCTCGCCGCCGTATCGGCCCAACCGGCGGGCGACCCCGGGGTGTACTGGCGCTGCCCCATCAGCTCGAAGGCGTGAATGACCTCCTGCGGCGTGCTCGGGGTCAGATCGAGCGCCCGCAGGGTCGAGAACACGAAGTCCTCCGGTGTCTTGAATTTGCGCGGCCGCGGCTCCCAGGCTTCGGGCGATTCGATCAGCGCCGCGTACACCTGCGGCAGATCGCCGCCGGATTTCAGGTACGCGCGAGCGAGGCGCTCCACGGCCTCCGGCGGCGGATCGTCGGAGACGAAATGCCTCACCAACTTGGTCGCCAGGAACCGGGCGGTGGACGGGTGGGCGGCCAGATCGGCCAGCGCCGCCTCGCCTTCGGCCTGACCTCTGCTCCGCATAGCGCTTGCCGAGAAGCATTTTCGCACCGGGCTCGTGCAGCTCCCCGCGAAAGTAAAATTTCCCCGGATCACCGCCCGCGAGCCGCCCGCGGCCTCCGCCGATCGACCAGCCGGTCAGAATCTGCGCGAAGCTGGTCACGTCTTCCTGCCGGTATCCGCCACCGACACCGAGGGTGTGAAGCTCGAGAATCTCCCTGGCGAGGTTCTCGTTGATACCGAAGCGCCGCTTTGGCCGATCCGCTGATGCATCGAAACGCAGGGCGGCGCGTCGTGCGGCCGGCGAATCTGCGCCCACGGAGTATTGATTGTCGAGAAAGGCGATCATCGCGGGATGTTGCTCGACGGCCGTGAGGAGCTGCACGAAGCGTCCGTTCACGTGCGGCCGGATCGCTTCGTTCTCGAGCGTTCCCGCGAGTCCATGGATCGCGCCCTTGTCCGCAGAGACCGCGAAATGATTGGCCCAAAAGTGCACCAGGCGCTCGCCGAAGGGCCGCATCGTGAGGGCCGCGCTTTGCGCACGGGCCAGTACCTGAGCGCGATAGTGGGGTTGGTATGCCTCACGCAGGATCGCTGCCGCAGCCTTCACTGCTTCCGGAGTGGCGGCCTCCTGCCGTTCCTCGCGGCGTTGCGCGCGCGCGGCCAGCACCGCCTCGAAAATCTCATTCGACGGCCCGAGCACCGTCACGCCGGCGCGCTCCGCGGGACCAAGCGTCTGCGCACGCAACCAGGCGCGTGGATCTGAAGCCGCCGCGGCAAGGTCTCCCGGCCGCGCCCCCAGGCCGAATCGCAAAACGGCGATTTCCGATTGCAGCATGATGCGGGGACAACGAGGGCCGCGCCACACGGTTGACAGCTGCCGACCGCGCCGGCGGATTGACCGAATTTAATGGGAGACAGGTCGCAACTTCGCCCAGGAGGCGTAATCTTACATAGTGGGTAATGCGCGGTTTGACCGCGGTATTGGGGCGCACGATATTATGGTAACTAGAGAACGCGGTGAGCGCGGCTCGGCGTCGAGCGGCAAGCCCACCATCGATTGGATCGAGCGGCTCTCGGGCATCGACCTCGTGGACGATGCGGCGGGACCCCTGATCGCCTCGCTGTTGCGATGCAGTGCCGCGGACGCGCCCGCCTCTCTGTCGGAAGGGATACCCGAAGGGTCACTGCAACGGTCACCGGAACGGCGCAGCCGGCCCTCGACCAAAGCGGAACTGGAGACTCTGAGGTCGATCAACGCCCGATTGCTTCGCGAAATCGACCTGCTCAAGGAGCGCGAAGCCCATGCGCTGAAGCTGGCCGACCGGGACGGCCTCACCGGTCTGTACAACCGCAGACGGATGACCGAGCTTCTCGACCAGACCATTCTCGAGGCGGCCGCGCATAACCACCGATTCGCAGTCCTGTTCATCGACCTCGACGGTTTCAAGCGCATCAACGATCGCTTCGGGCATACATTGGGTGATGAGCTGTTGATGACGGTTGCGGGGCGCATCGCGACGCGGGCGCGCACGGGTGACGTTGTCTGCCGGTATGGCGGCGATGAGTTCATCGTGATCCTGCCCCGCGTGCCGAGCCGAAGCGCGGCGGAGGATGTGGCGGCGGCGATCGGTCGCCTGGTCGCGCTGCCCTGCAAGCTGTCGGGCGAAGAGCTTCGAGTGACCGCCGCCGTCGGCGTCTCGCTGTACCCCGACGATGGGCGCAGCGCTGCCGAGCTCTTGGGGCGGGCGGATCGGCTGATGTATCGCGCGAAGTCGAACGTCGCGGATGCCGGCGCCATGCTCACCCTGGAGCTGAACCGCCGCAGCGAAGATCGATCCTGAACGCCCATCGGCGCGCTCAGCGCGGCGCCGGCCGCCGGGTCGCCGCCGCGTAAGCATCAGCCACGTTTTGCATCAGGCCGCGCTGCGCCAGCGCTCGCGCGAGCGAGGCCTGCCGATAGCGCCAGTGCTTCCATGCCACGTCGGGCCAATCCTGTTCGCGCGCGCGCCCTGCGGCCCTCGCGTAGAGTTCGAATGCCTGCAGGAGGTGCGCATTTCTTTTGCTCTGCTCAGCTGCTGCGAGCGCCGCGCCCTCGTGGACCGCCGCGAAGCGCGCCAGCGCGTTCGGCTCCTCGGCATTCGCCCCTTGCCGGAACCACGTCCAGGCTTGGGTGGGATCGGGCCGGAAGGCCGCATCCCCCCGCGCCGGTCCGGCCGATGGCGCGCCAGACTCGAACAACCGGCCCAGCCTGAAGGCGGCGACCGTCACACCCGCTTGCCAGGCGTTCTTGTAGAGTAGCACCGCGCGTGCCGTATCTTCTGTGCCCGCCTTTTCCTGCACGAGCAGGTCGGCCAGATCCACTCCGGCGGCGCGGTAGCCCGCCGCCAATGCAGTCTCGAACCGGCGCTGGGCAGCCTTCGCATCCCCCTTGGCGGACAATGCGCGACCCATTTCATAGTCGGCGCGTGGACCGTGTGCGGGGTCGCTGGTTTCGGCGGAGCACGCGGAGGCTGCGATGTCGACCGAGAAATCCTTCGACCCGGTGCCGCGTGACAATCGATCCGGATCGTAGAAGGCGGCGGCGGCCTGATCGCAGGCGGACGCAGTCGCAGGCCAGATGCGGACGCGCGCATCCGGCGGCAACCCCAGCTCGTTGCGCTCCGTCGCCGGCAAGGGATCGATGACGGCCGAGGCCTGCCATAAGATTTGCGCATCCAGCGTCGCGGAAATGCGCGCATCCCAGATCCTCGCTGTCTTATCGAGCGACGCCGTGATGATCCGCAGGCCATCGGGTGAATAGACCGCGGATTGCACGGAATCCTGATGTCCGCGCAGCACCGCGAGCTGCAGGCCGCTGTACGCGTCCCAAATGCGTGCGGTCTTGTCGGAAGAGGCGGTGACGATCCGCCTGCCGTCCGGCGAATAGCCAGCCGACTGCAGGGGTCCGGCATGGCCCGCGAGCACCAGGATCGGCGCACCCGTGTGCGCATCCCAAATGCGTGCCGTGTTGTCGAGAGAGGCCGTCAGCAGGCGCTTCCCATCCGGCGAAAAAACGGCGGCGGACACGGCCTGCTCATGCCCCGATATCACTGCAAGCGGCGTTGCGCGGCGCGCATCCCAGATCCGTGCGGTATTGTCGAACGAGGCCGTGGCGAGATACCGGCCGTCCGGCGAGTACGCAGCATAAAGAACGCTGCGGGCATGTCCGGACAGGACGGCGACCGGCGCGCCGGTCCGCGCATCCCAAATGCGCGCAGTGCTGTCCAAGGAGGAGGTGGCAAGGTAACGGCCGTCGGGTGAGTAATCGGTGGACTCGACCGGGCCATGGTGCCCGGCGAGCACTGCGAGAGGTGACCCGGTGTTCGCATCCCAGATTCTGGCGGTCCCGTCGATCGATCCTCCGGTGGCGATCTGCCGGCCGTCCGGCGAATAAGTGGCCGTGATGACGAAGTCGCCGGCACCTGCGAACGCGGCCGAAGGTGCGCCCGTGCCTGCATCCCAGACGCGGATGGTCTTGTCCAGCGAGGCCGTGACGATATGGCTGCCGTCGGGCGAATATTTCGCGAAGGCAACGCCGTCCCGATGCCCTCTGAGCACGGCGAGCTGCGTCCCGGTGCGGCCCTCCCACACGCGCGCCGTGCCATCGTCCGATGCGGTCACGATGCGGGCGCCGTCCGGTGAATAGGCGGCGCTTCTGACGAAGCCGCGGTGTCCCGATAACACGGCCACCAAGCTGCCGCTGCGCGCATCCCAGATGCGCGCCGTCTTGTCGTCTGACGCCGTCACGATGTGCTTGGCGTCGGGCGAAAAACGGGCAACGTACACCCGATCGACGTGTCCGTTGAGCACGCTCAGCGGAGCGCCGGTCAGCGCATCCCAGACGCGCGCGGTTTTGTCGCTCGAGGCGGTGACGATCCGAGTGCCATCCGCGGAATATGCGGCCGACACGACCATGCCGTCGTGCCCGCTCAGAACTCGCAGCGGGGCGCCGGTGCGTGCGTCCCAGATGCGCGCGGTCTTGTCGCGCGAGGCGCTGACCAGCCGGGTCCCGTCCGGCGAAAACGCAACCGATTGCAGGGCATCGTCGTGGCCGCGCAGTGCGGCGATTTCCCCGCCGGTGCGCGCATCCCAGATGCGCGCGGTCTTGTCCAGGGAGGCGACGGCGATGCGCGTGCCATCCGGCGACAGCGCCGCCGCAATCGGCAGCACATCGGGTGCCGAGTACTCGGCGATGAGTGCGGCGCTGCGCGCATCCCAGAGACGTACCGTCTTGTCCGACGAAGCGGTGATGATTTTGCCGCCGTCGGCCGAGTAGGAGGCGCTCAAGACCGCGCCCCGATGACCCGACAGCAGCCCGAGTTGGGCACCGGTATCGGCATCCCAGATGCGCACCGTCTTGTCGCTCGATGCCGTGACGATGCGCGCGCCGTCCGGCGAGTAGGCGGCGCAATTGACGCGGTCCTCGTGGCCCGAGAGCACCGCCAGCTGGCTGTCCGCCGCCCGGGTGTCTTGAAACACGCTGATGGCGGCGGCGGCCCGCGCGCTGTTGAACGCGGGACTCGTGAGCACCTCCAGAATGATGTCCTGCGCACCTGTCACGTCCGCGTCCTTGAGCCGTTGCGCCGCCGCCTGCGTCAATAGCCGTGATTGCGCGCGCAGTGCCTGTGCAGCCTGGAATTGCGCCTCGCGTTGTTTGCGAACGGCGACGATTCCCGCGCCGGATGCAATCAATGCGAGAACCGTGATTGCCAGGACAGCGGCCGCCGCGAAACGGTGGCGCCGGATGAATTTGCCGATCTGGTAGACCGTATTGGCCGGGCGTGCCAAGACCGGCTCATGCCGCAGATAGCGGCGCAGATCGGCGGCGAGCTCCGCCGGCGTGCCGTAACGCCGTTCGCGGTCGCGCTCCAATGCCTTCAGCGCGATCCAGTCGAGATCCCCGCGCAGCTCGCCGGCCAGCTGCTTCGGCTCGGTGTCGCGCGCCGCCGAGCTCTCGGTCGATGTCTCGCGGTCGGAGCGAACTTTGCCGCTCCGGCGCGGCGGCTCATCCTCGCGCAGCTGCCGCAGCCATTCATGGAGCGAGGGGCGCTGCCTGCGTTTGATCTCGAACGGCTGCAGGCCGGTCAGAAGTTCGTACAGAATCACGCCGAGGGAGTAAACATCGGTGCGGGTGTCGATATCGAATTTGTCCGGTTCCACCTGCTCGGGGCTCATGTAGCCGGGCGTTCCGAGGAACTGGCCGAATTGGGTGAACAGCTGCTCCTGCGGCGCGCCCGAGGATGCCGCCTTGGACAAGCCGAAATCGATGATGCGTGGGACGGGTTTGCCGTCGATGTGCGCGACCAGGACGTTGGCGGGCTTCAGATCGTGATGGATGATCGCCTTTTGATGCGCGTGCTGCACGCCATCGCAGGCTTGCACGAACAGCGCCACGCGTTCCCTGATCTTGAGTCGGTGTTCGTCGCAGAACGGCGTGATCGGGACGCCGGGTATGTATTCCATGATCAGGTAAGGCTGTCCCGGCGGTGTCGCGCCGGCCTCGAACACCTTGGCGATCGCGGATGATCCATGATCGCGAGCGATTGACGCTCCGTCCGGAAGCGCTGCACGGCTGTCTCGTCGTACATGCCGGCCTTGATCAGTTTCAAGGCGACCTGGCGCCGCAACGGCTCGATCTGCTCGGCCAGCCATACCTGTCCCATACCGCCCTGGCCGAGTTCGCGGATCAGCAAAAATCGGTGCGCGAACAGCTGACCGGCCGCAAGCGGCGCTGCGTCCGGCGGATCGAAGTCGAGTGCAAAGCCACCGGTCAACGGCGAGCGCGGGAACTCGGAGCTCATGCCGTCGCCAACCGATAGCAAGGATTCAAGTTCGGCGCGCAGTGACGCATCCGTTGCGCACACCTCATCGAGGAACCTGGCGCGTGACTCCGGGTCCAGGAACGCCGTTCGTACAACAGGTCCTTGACGCGTGCCCAGCTGGCGGAGCTCATGGCCTGCCGCCCGCCGCATTTCGCGACGCAGCCAGAACCGCGCCGTGGACCATTCGCGTTCGACCGTTGCCAGCGAGATCCCCAGGACCGTCGAAATGTCGGAGGACGACAAGCCCCCGAAGAATTTCATTTGGACGATGGTGCCCTGGCGATCATCGATCCGGGTCAACGTCAGGGCATCGTCCAGCGCAACCAGTTCGGCGTGGTCCGGTATAGGCAGTTCGGCAATGTCCTCCAGCGCAATGCGGCATCCGCCATCGCGTTTGCCGGCGCCTCGGTTGCGCGCATATTGCACGAGAATCTGCCGCATCAAGCGGGAGGCGATGGCCACGAAGTGCGCCCGATTCTGCAGCGCCGCCGGCTGGCTGCCGATCAGCCGGATGAACGCCTCGTTCACGAGCGCGGTGCTCTGCAGCGTGTGATCCGCCCGCTCGGATTTCAGGTGAAAGTGCGCGAGCCGGCGCAGCTCCTGGTAGATCGCGGGCGCAATCGCATCGAGGGCTTCCTGGTCCCCCTTGACCCATTGCTGCAATAACCCGCTGATCTCGCCCGAGGGTATCGACATGATCCCTCTTCTTTTTGTGAATTTAGCCTATTCGTGACCGTTCGGCGCGTCAATCGGCATGCGCTGCTCGCGAGCCAGCGGTGGGCGGCGAGTGGTGTGACATATTCCGGGGCGACGCCGTGCTGGGAATCATTTTTCCGAGCGGTGAGGGGTTTCGCACCTAGTTTGCACATATCTCCGTAGGCAAGCGGAAGGGCCGCGACGCACGACGGAAGGAACGAGCGGTGAACCGCCCGGAAAGAACACCATGAAAAATCTCTTGCACCCATCGTTCACGCCACTCGTGGCGCTGCTCGCCTTGCTCCTCGGCACGGCAGCTTTGGGCAACACCCCGGCGACCGCACCGCCCCTCGAGGAATCCCTGGTCTATTCGTTTA
>CAVVKU010000021.1:0-110000 GCA_963748995.1 uncultured Gammaproteobacteria bacterium
GCCTCCGCGGCCACGAAACCGACATCCACGTCTCTTCCATTTTGGTCGTGCTGCGGCGAATATGGCCGAATGCACACTTTCATAGAGACCCCACGCGAGCTGCTGCGGGAGAACGGCACGCCCTATGCGCAGCTGCGTCTGGGCGATGCTCATTGGACCGACGATGAACTCATCGACCGGATGCTCCAATTTCCAATTCTCATCGATTCGGACGGTCGGCGCATCTCGTCTCGCGGATATTGACGGAATCCTCGAGGATGCGAACTTTCGTCGGCGGCGACGATCAATCGTCAGTCTGCGCCATTCAGGGAGCAGGTGAATGTTGACTGCTTCCGTTATCCTATTTATGTACGCAGCGCTCAGCGGGTTCGTCATGGCGGTGGGCATTTTCAAAGGAGCGAGGCGTTGGATGCCTCTTGCGCTGGGGCACGGGGTTCTCGCCGTCACGGCGCTCGTGTTGGCGCTGTGGGTATCACTCGCGACCGGCGTCGCCGCGATTCAGTACGGTGTCGGCGTTCTTTTTCTGGCCGCTCTGGGAGGGTTCTTCCTCCTCAGCTATCATCTGCGCGGCAAACACCATCCTTGGGTGGTCGTGGTGCTGCATGCACTGCTCGCCCTCGGTGGGGTCGGCTGCCTCGTATTCGCCCTGTTGAGCTGAGGCTCCCGCTGCGCTTGATCGGGCTCGACCCTAGTGCACCAGTTGCCCTTTCTTGTCCGCCACTGAAATGCTCGCAGTGACACCGGAGGTGAACTCGAGAAAATCGCTCTCGATTCCGTCGCTGAAGATTACCCCATTTTCCGGCATCAATGAGCGGATGATCAGCGGAGATTCGCGTGCCGCCTTGCCGGCTACCAGCGTCGTCTGAGTCGCAACACTTGGAAACGGCTCACGCACCGCGAAGCTCAGATACGGTGCGTCCCACGGTATTGGCTTGAACGCCACAGGGCCACGCTGGGTCGTATGCGCCTGCATGAGCATCGCCGCGCCCGTGAGGATGCTGCGCATCCATGCCGTGGATCCCAGGCCGGTGGAAATGATGACACCGCTGGAAGATTGGGTCTCCTTTTGCACGCCAAGCGAAATTTCGTATCGCGCCGAGGTGTGGGATTTGGGCCCGACGAACAAATCGTTCACGGCATAGAGCGACTGGCCGTCCGATAGGGTCGCCTGCGCCATCGTCACCGCCTTGACCGGGCGGCGCGAAACGATCAGCTCGTGCAAAATCGCCTTGATGTCGTTGGGGGCGAACGGCAGGAGCACCCCATCGTATCGACACGGATCCGGATTGACCCCCACGAGCTGCTGCCCGTGGAGATATTTCATCGTGTTCGCCACCAGCCCGTCCTGCCCGAGGGCAACCACGATATCCTGCGGTCCAAATAAAAACGTCGGCAAAAACCTGCGATCGATCGCCTGAACCCTGCAGCGGCGCTCCAACGCATCGATGACGATCCGGGCGGCGCGATGGTAAGTGGCATCCTCCGCCTCATAGTCCCCAAAATCCGCCCCCAGGTGCTGCACGTAGAATTTGGCCTGTTCAGCGGTCAGGTGCCGATTCACCAGCTCCTCCAGGCGCGTCTTTCGCGTGACCAGAATGACCTTGCGATCAGGATCGCTCACGGCCGTTCTCCCGGGGGACGGTCGGTGCCATGAGCGCCTGCAGCAAATCCGGCGACATATTCAGTTGGCCGATCCGCTCCGCCCGTTCGGCAATGCCTCCAAAGGCCTGCGCGATCAACTGACCCGGCTGCATGCCCATGGCCGCGAGCGCCTGGATGATCCTTGGATCCGTCGTCTGAATGGCCTGGGTGAATGCGCCAATGCGATGCGCTTCCGCTTCCGCGAGCGTGCGGGTATTGGCCGCCGTCGCCTGAACGAATTCACTTCGGCGCAATTCCGCGACGATGTCGGCTTCGATGTCGCTCTGGCGGATTTCCTGCTTCTTGCGTCGCACGCTGGCTTCGGCATCGATCTGGGTTTCCCTGATGGTCCGCTTCTTTTCCTCCACGGCAATTTCCGTATCCAACTCGCTTTGTTTGATCGCCCGTTCCTGCTCGACCGCAGAATTGCGGCGTGCGTAGACGGCATCGTCGGCGACCCGCAGGAACGCCTCGCGCGCCTGGGCTTCCAGCGCGCGGGCCGTTTCCGGGGTCGGCTTTACCGCCAACACCGCGACACTCAATATCTCGATGCCCAAGGAAAGCACTTCGGGATGGGCCTTGAGCCCCTTGGTGATACCGGTTGCCAACTCGGCGGCGCCGCGGATCGCATCCTTGAGCTCGGTGCCCTGCACCAGGCTCTGCACCAGGACTTCCACGGCGGCGATGATGCGCTGGGGCAGGTGCTCGGGATCGTCCGAGGCATAGCTTTTGCCCGTCGGATTCAGTGAAAAATTCAGCGTGGCCGCTGCCTTGACCGGCTCTGCAATACGGTAGGACACCTGTCCTTGCACGCGCACCACCTGGAAATCCGCCGTGACCTTCTCCAGCATGAACGGCACGTCCCGGCTGTTGATCGGCACCGCGACCAGATTGGTCGTCGGCGAGTAATACAGCAGCGACAATCCGGCGCCCTGCCTAACCGCTTTGCCTTGCTTAAAGGCCATGAGGTAGGTGGTCGGCTGTGCTTTGATGAATTTGACTCCGAACATGCTCTTCTCCTTGTGTTCGTGGGCCTTCCCCACTAACTAAGTGGTACAGTACCACTATCTAAGGTAGAATTCAATTGCACGCCGATCGGCGCACTGGTCACGAGACGAGGCGAAATTATGTCTTCTGTTCCAACATTCCCCCGCCCGCTCACCACGGTCGATGTGGTGATTTTCTCGGTGTTCGAGACGCAGCTGCACGTCCTGCTGGTCCAACGATCGAACGAGCCCGCGGAGCCGTTTCCCGGTCTTTGGGCGCTCCCGGGGGGCTTCGTCGATATCGGCCGCGACGCGGACCTCGAGGCCTGCGCCCGGCGCAAGCTTCGAGATAAAACCGGCGTCGATCCGTCTTACCTGGAACAGTTGGGCAGCTGGGGCGGTGCAAAGCGTGACCCCCGCGGCTGGTCCGCGACCCATGTGTATTTCGCGCTGATGTCCGCGGACGACGCCAAGCTGCGCGCCGGTGGCAACGCGAGCGATACCCGCTGGATTGCCGTGGAAGGGGCGCGGGTTCGGGAGAGCCTCGCGTTTGATCACGCCGACCTTTTGAAGGCCGCGATTCTTCGCCTGCGCGGCAAGGTCGAATACACATCGCTGCCGGCATTCCTCATGCCGCAGGCATTCACGCTCACCGAATTGCAAAAAACCTATGAGGCCCTGCTCGGCCGCCCGATCGAAAAGAAATCCTTCCGGACGCGGATGCTGGCAACCGATTTGCTCGAGGAGGTCGCAAGGCGCAAGCAGGGCGCAAACAGGCCCGCCCAGATGTATCAGCTTCGGAACCACAAGAAGCCGGTGTTTTTCACGCGCGCGCTGCTCGCCAATCCATAGGCTGGCCAGGCGTGTGATCTTGCACGCCGCCGGCCCACCCAGGCGGGCTTGGGCACTGCGTCGATGCATCGAGCATTCCCTTCAAGATTCCGCCGCCCCGGCCGATTACTGAGAGTCATGCAGTTTCAACTGTGGCGGCAGCTTGGATGGCGGCAATGAAATTCCCCTTTTTCAGGACCCCGCCGGCCGCCTTCGTCACCCGAGAGGACGGGGCGCGCCTGCAGGAATTGGAAGCTCTGTACTCGGCGATCAACCAGTCGCAGGCCGTCCTCGAGATGAACATGGATGGCACGGTCCTGACGGCCAACCCCTCCTATCTGAAGATGTTCGGCTATACGCTGGCCGAGATTCAGGGCAAGTCCTACTCCTTGTTCGTCGAGCCGGTGGCGCGCGAAAGTGCCGAGTATCGCGACCTGTGGCAGCACCTGCGTGCGGGGCAACACGAACAGGGGCGATTCGCGCGCATCGGCAAGAATGCACGGGAGGTCTGGGTACGGGCGAGTTTCAATCCTCTCCTGGGCCGTGACGGGAAAGTATTCAAGGTGGTCAAATTCGCAAGCGAGATCACTCCGATCATCGAGGAGGCTCGGCGGCTCGATCGTGCCGTTCACGAATCCCAGGACATCATTCGCGCGGTTCTGGCCGGCGCCACCGATCGTCGCATCGTTACGACCGGCAAGACCGGCAATCTTGCGCTGCTTGCGGAGAGCATCAACGGGCTGATCGATGGCGTCTCCACGACGGTCGCGGAGACCGAGCACGTCTTGAAGCGGGCCATCGAAGGCGATTTGACCTCGCGCATGAAGCTCGATGACAAGTCGGGCCATCTAAGAACACTCGCCGAGTCGGTCAATTCGATGATCAAGGCGATGATGGACGTGATCACGAGCTTGAAGAAGACCTCGCTCGAAGTGCACGAAGGCGCCGAGGAGATATCCCGCGGCAACCTGGATCTGAGCCGGCGCACCGAGGCGCAGGCCTTGAGTTTGGAGGAAACCGCCTCCTCCATGGAGGAGATGACGGCGATCGTGAAGAACAACGCCCAGAACGCGGGGCAGGCGAGCGACCTGGCGGCCTCGGCGGGTGAGCAGGCCGAGCGGGGCAGCCGCGTAGTCGGTGCCGCAATAGCGGCGATGAGCGAGATCAACGCCGCAAGCAAGAAGATCGCGGATATCATCGGAGTGATCGACGAGATCGCGTTTCAGACCAATCTCTTGGCGCTGAACGCTGCCGTGGAAGCGGCGCGGGCCGGCGAGCACGGGCGCGGCTTTGCGGTGGTGGCCTCCGAAGTGCGCAACCTCGCCTCGAGGAGCGCCGCTGCCGCGAAGCAGATCAAAGCGCTGATTCAGGATTCGGTCGGCAAGGTCGACGAGGGCGCGAAGCTGGTGGACGAATCCGGCAAGGTGCTCGGAGAGATCGTCACGCGCGTGAAGAAGGTGACGGGCGTCATGGCGGAAATCGCCAACGCGAGCCGCGAGCAGGCCAGCGGAATCGAGCACGTGAACAAGGCGGTGGCCTCGATGGAGACCGTGACGCAGCAGAATGCAGCGTTGGTCGAAGAGGCGTCGGCCGCCGCGCAGGCCATGACCGAGCAGGCCAAAAGCCTGACGAAGCTCATCTCGTACTACCGCGAGCAGCCTCAAACGGCGCGCGCGCAAATCGACTCGGCCACGCGAAGAAAATCCGCCTAAACGTCCAGTCGGCGCGATGCCGGCCCACGTCCGGCCACAGGTCGCCCACCGGGCGCCCACCCAGGCGGGCCTCGTCGGGACTCGCCTGGTGTGAGCTCGCTCGAACGAACCTTACGGTGACAACCCGGTCGGGCCGGGCAGACCATTCGGCCCGTTCGGAGAACCCGGAATCGGTGTGTTCAAATAAGGGAACACACCGAGATAGGTGTCCGTCGCCTTGACGGCTCCGCCGAGATGCAGGTTCGCGGCGTCAGGGCCGGCCGCCCGCGCACCATCCGTGTACGGCGCTCCCTTGTTGGGGTCCGTCGTTTCGGAGCCGCAATTTCCGATCTTGCCGCAAAGGGCGCCTTCGGCCACCCGCAGGGTGATGTCCACCACATCATCGTAGGGGCGCCTACCATTCGGAAAGCCCGCATCGTCGCCGCCCAGGACCCCGAGATCGTTTTGGGAGGCGATTGCCGTCACGGGAGTCGCCGTATTCAGCCGCAGCATCTCGTTCGGAACGGGTTTCGCAGGCTGATTGAGTCCTTTGACGCCCGTCAGGAAGGCCGCCACCAAATCATCGCGCGGCGTGCCCGGCACCTCGGCGGCGCTGCCAAATAGGGCATGCAGCAATACCGGTAGCGATGGGTTCGTCACATAGGGAAGAAATTGCGCATCGTCCTTGGGCAGACTGTGGTTGAATTTATCCTTGTCCGGCAGACCGATCACGAGCTCGTTGACCAGCGGCATGCCGAGGCGTGAAACCTGCATCCACCCATCTCCATCGGGAACGCTGGCGGTGGTATACGCGGCGATCACCGTCTGACCTTTTGCCGTCAGGCAGCTGATGGGTACCTCGAGCGCGATGGAAGTGACGTTTTTGTCGTACAGCGCATTGGGCTGCCCGTCACGGGGACCGACGGGGTTCAGATTGACGAGATCGAAGATCTCTCCCAGGTTCGCGACGAATCCTTCCTTGCGCTGGCCCACGAACACACGACCCGCACCGCTGCAGCCGGGGATGCTGACGTCATAGATGAAGGTCTTCGCATAGGCCGCATAGTCGGGAATCGATTTATTTCCGATGTTGTCCGCGGGCTTCCAGAAGCGAGTGCCGCCGCTCGTCACATTTTGCACCGGACCGCTGCCCCAGCCTTGCTTGGAAACCGTGATCGAATAACTTTGGCTCACGTTGAGATTGGCACCGCTGTCGCTGATGGGCCCTATGTTGATCAGCGGCACGGGGATCTCCTTGCCGCCCGCGTCCACCGCCAATTTCTTGAAGGTCGTCGCGAAATTGAAGGAGAACGTGATGTCGCTGTCCGCGTCGCCGTCGCTATCGATGTGGATCTGATAAACCGCCTTGGGGTCCAGATTGAAAAAATTCGGGCCGCCCTCGGGATCCTGAAGCGGAATGTAGTTCGCGAGGAAGGTCACGTAATTGCTGCGTCCGGGCTCGTAGCTTCGGAACATGTAAAAATCCGTTCCATCGACGCGGGGCAGGCCCGCGATCTCCGGTGCCTCGCGATGACTCGACGCGAGCGCATATAAAGGCAATAGCGAAGCGCCCAGCAGCATGGCGCCTACCGGTTGTAATTTGTTCATTGAAATCCCCTCCGGAAGTGGTTGCAAACAGGGTCGGGAATATGACCAACGGTCTACGTTGCCGGCCGCGCTTTGGATGCAGGGTTTCAGCGGGGAAGATCAATCGCCGAGTTTTGCGGCGAGAGGACGGCCGTCGCGACGGTCGAGCCGCGATGCATTACCACGATGGCGCGATGGGAGGGATCTATCGAAAAGAACAGCGTGTAATGCAGCGTGATTTTCTGGGTGGGCCGCGCGCAGAACGCATCGAAGAACAATGCGGCGTAGCTTCCGTCCGCGTGAGCATCGATGAGTTGCCGTACCGGCTTGACCCGGCAGGCGTTGCCGGGCCCCCCGTCGAGCGCGATGTGCTGATACGCGTATTGCGCGATGGCCGCTTGATGGCGATGGACTTCTCCCCAGGTCAACCGGCCATCGCCGTCATCGTCGAGTTTCAACACGAAGTCCAGATCCCGCAGCGCGATGTCCCACTGACCGTGAATCGCCTTCTCGGCGGTCGCCGGGGATGCTTCCGCCGTCAACGTCAGATAGGCGTCGCTCGCCGAGTGGGCGTCCGCTCTCTCGGGGTTGACGAGGCAGCTCAGCACGGCGAAAGCCCCCAGGAGAAGAAAGCCTGCCGGCATCCAACGGCTCATTTGCCCTCTCCGGCGGACGCGGCCAGCTGCGCGCGCAGCGCGCGCTCGAGGGGTTCGAGGATGGGATCCTCCAATTGTGTTTTTTTCAAGAACTCGAGCACCGGCGAGGCCGCTCGTGGCTCCTTGGACGCCAAAGCGGCTTCCAACACCACCCGGGCATCCCAGGGCGCGCGCTGCACCTGCCAATTGCGCAGCGCCATATCCAAGGCGGTGTGGGGGTCGTGCTGCAGCTGCAGGGCAAATCGAGCTTCTTCACGGCCAAAATACTCGCTTCCGCGCAGACGCAGCGCCTCGAACCGTGCAGCCATGATCCAGGTGTAGCGCTGAGTCTGGTCGCTGTGCAGGAGCGATTGGGCCAGCGCAAGGCGCAGGAATGCGGTATCCGATTGCGCGTGATCGGCCAGCAGCGGCAGGACCTCCCCGGGTCGACCGCGATCGAGCAGGAAATCCGCATACGCCACCAGCAGGAAATTGTCCTGAGGCTGAAGTTTCAGAGCCTCCCGATAATGGTTCTCGGCACCCGGCCAATCCCCCAACCGTTCATCGCTCTCCGCCAGCAGGCCCTCGACCCATGCTCGGTAGCCTGCAGCTCCTCGCCGCCCGGAACTCTCGACTTGCTGCAGAAGCGCCAAGCTTTGGCGGGCTTGGCCGGTGTAGGAGCGCAGGCTCCCAAAGCATGCCAACCCGATCTCGGCGCCCGCGCCGTTCGCGACCCGGGCGCAGTCCCCCTTGGCCGCCTGATAGTCGCCTTGGACCATATCGAGGGTCGCGAGGATCAGCCAGGCCTGGGCGTTCTGCGGGTCGGATTCGAGCGCTTTGTGCAGCAGCGCCCGCGCCTCGTCGAACTGATGCCGGTATTGCAGAATGGTGGCTTGAATGACCAGTGCCGGGACCGGCGGCACCGCAGCCTGCACCCAAGGGGCGATGACTGCTTCGGCATATCCGGCGTAATGAGCATCGCCCACCTGCCGGCTATAGTCGACATACGCGTCGGCGAGTCGCTCCGCTGCGGTCAGATCGTGGGGGGCGGCATCCAACGCGGTACGCAGGACCCGCATTTTGAGGACCGCGGGATCGGCAGTGGAGGGGACTTCCTGCAAGTACCTCGCTATCGCTCGACGGGAGGTAGGGCGCCTGAAACGGCGCTTTGGGCACGTTCAGGTTGTTATCCATCGCCCCGGCGGTAGCGCAGAGGAGCGCACAGCCAAAGGGTGGCAGCGCCGCCACGGCTCATCAAAATCAGCATCCCTGATAGCTTGGGCATTTTGCCTGGTAGAGTGCGGGCATAGAAGGCATACGCGCCTGGCTGCATGTCGGATGCGCCCAGCAGTGGTTCTGCTGCATCCGGCGAAGAGGCCGCATCGTATACCCGTTCACCACCCCTTGACGAAAGCGCAACCCGTGTCGAACTTTGAATTTGTTGCCCGACCCGCCGCCCGTCCCTTCCGGCGGACTCTATTCTCGGGTGCCGAATGGTCCCGCCTCGCCTTGCTATACGGGTTCATAGGGCTCCTGCACGTGGTGGGCTGGGGAACGTACCTGCATTACGCGGTGGGCCACCCCCAGCTCGTCGGGCTGGGCTTCGTCGCCTACATGTTTGGATTGCGCCATGCCTTCGATGCGGACCACATCGCAGCGGTCGACGACACGGTTCGGTTCATGTTGCAGAAAGGGCGCAAGCCGCTGGGGGTCGGGTTCTTTTTTTCGTTGGGCCATTCCACGGTGGTGGTTGTCCTGGCGGTCGGTGTCGCGTTCGCCGCGACCGCAGTCAAAACCGCGCTGCCGCAGCTCCAAACCCTGGGATCGATCATCGGCGCCGGCGTCTCGGGCACCTTCCTTTGGATCATTGGAGTCCTCAATCTGCTGGTGCTGCTCGATATCTTGAAAGTTTGGGAAAAGGCCAAATCGGGATCCCACAGTCATGCCCATCTCGAGGCGCTGCTGCAAAAGCGGGGGTTGCTCAATCGACTGTTCGGCGGTCGCCTGCAAAGGCTCATGAATCACAGCTGGCAGATGTATCCCTTGGGACTTCTGTTCGGCTTGGGATTCGACACGGCGTCCGAGGTCGGGCTGCTCGCCATGACCGCCGGCGCTTCCGCCGGCGATTTACCCCTGGCCGCCGTCCTGTGCCTGCCGCTGTTGTTTGCTGCCGGCATGACCGTCATGGATACGACCGACGGGGTTCTGATGTGCAAGGCCTACGATTGGGCCTTTTTGAACCCTTTGCGCAAAATCTTCTACAACATCACCACCACCGGATTGTCGGTCGCGGTGGCGCTGGTCATCGGCACCATCGAGCTCCTCCAGGTGCTCATCGGGATTCTGCAGATTCGCGGCCCGTTCTTCGACAGGATTGCAGCGCTCGACTTCGGTGTGCTGGGCTACGTCATCGTCGGCATGTTCCTGCTCGCGTGGGCGCTATCGGTGGCCTATTGGAAACTTGGCCGTATGGAGCAGCGCACTTCGCTGCAGGTGGGTCCGCACATCCATATCCACGCCCATGCGGACGGTTCCCGGCACTCGCATGATCATCTGCATTCGCAGCGCCGAATGACGCGTTGCCTCTGATCCCATGCTCCGGCTGAGGCGAGCTTTTATTGCATTGCTCCTGACAACCGCCGTCGCGGTTCCGCGGGCCAGTCTTGGCGATACGGTGGCGAGCTTGCTCGGCAATTTCACCATCAATCAATACTGCGGTATCCAGCTCGACGAGCGGGACGGCCGAGGTGCATTACGTCGTCGTCTTCGGGCAATTGCCCGCACTCAGCGAGCTGCATTCCGCGGATGCCAACGGCGATGGCGTCACATCCCAAGCGGAGCGGGATGCATACGTCGGCAGACTCGCGCCGGCCCTGGCGCAGGGCCTCGAGCTCGTGGTGAATGGCTCGAAAGTTCCCCTGCACGCGACCCATTGGGCCACCAGCCTGCCCACCGAGCAGGGAGGGTTCTCGCTGCGGATCGATGTCGACCTGGGAGCGGCGCTTCCGGCAGCGGCGCCGGACGCGCCTCGGAGTCTCGAGTTCAGCAATCGAAACTATGCCGGCCGGATGGGTTGGCACGAGATCGTCGTTCGGCCCGCGCCCGGCCTTCAGGTATACGATACCGATGCCTACAGCACGTCGCTGACCGGCGGACTTTCTGAAGCCTTGCAGTCGCTTCCGGCCACCGGTCCGCTCGATGAACGGACCATACACCTGCGGTTTGGAGCCACCGCACCCCCGGGCGCCGTGCTGCTCACCGATCGACGGGGTAACCGCGCTGCGGCGGCGCTGCTCAGCGCACCGGCGCCCCGCACGACATCGGCGACCGGCTCGCAGAGCGAATGGATAGCGTATCGGACCCGCGAGCTCGTGGACACCATATCGGGCCCGCACGTGAGACCGGGTGTCGCTCTTTTGGCGCTGCTGGGTGCACTGCTCCTCGGCGCAGTGCACGCATTGTCGCCGGGCCATGGGAAAACCATCGTCGGAGCCTATTTGGTCGGTTCGCGGGGCACGCCCCGGCACGCCGTGTTCCTGGGCTTGACCGTCACCGTCACGCACACGATCGGAGTTTTCGCTCTCGGATTCGCGACCTTGTATGCGTCGCGGTACGTCGTTCCCGAGCGATTGTTTCCCATTCTGAGCCTCACATCGGCCGTGCTGGTGTTGAGCATGGGCCTCATATTGCTCGTGCAACGAAGCCGCGCCGCGCGTCAAGCGCTGTGGAAGGTGACGCCCGCTCGATCGAGCAATTTTCGCTTCGTACAATCCGACGCAGCTCCCGTGGGCGCACGCGGTTTCATCTTCGCGCCCACCGCGCAATTCGTCGACACCACGATGCACTCTCACGGTGGCGGCCCCATGCACTCGCACTTGCCGCCCGGTGCAGCGGGCGAAAAGATCTCCTGGCGGAGCCTGCTGGCCCTCGGAGTGTCCGGCGGTTTGGTCCCCTGCCCTTCTGCAATGGTTTTGTTGCTCGCCGCAGTGGCACTCAACAAGACCGCATACGGCATGTTATTGGTGGTCGCGTTCAGCATCGGGCTCGCCATCACTCTGACCGTGGTAGGACTCGCATTTCTTTACGCCCGAAATCGCTTTCGGAGCCCGACCGCCGGCGCCCGCTGGGCGCATCTCGTGCCCGTGCTGAGCGCCGCCGCCATTTCTCTGATCGGCATCGCCTTGTGCGTCGGTGCGCTGAGGAGCTTCAACTCGTAAGTGTTGAGCTGAGCCACCATCAAACGCTCGCGGCACGCGGTTATCGCAAATACCCTTTTCATCGGCCTGGCTTGCGCCGCGGGTCACGCCGACGAGACGCTCTCGCCCAGTACCACCGACACGGCAGACTCCCAGCCCGCGTCACTGCGGGAAATCACGGTCACCGCCCAGCGGCTGCAGTTGCTCGGAACCGCGGATACCGCGAGCGAAGGCGTGATCGATGACCAGGAGCTTCAGTTGGCGCCCCAGTACCGCCCCGGCCAGCTGCTGGAGACCGTCCCCGGCCTCATCGTGACCTTGCACAGCGGAGAGGGGAAGGCGAATCAATATCTGCTGCGCGGCTATAACTTGGACCACGGCACGGATCTCGAGACCTACGTGGACGGCATGCCCATCAATCAGCCGACCCATGCGCACGGTCAGGGATACACGGATCTCAATTTCATGATCCCGGAGCTTGCCGGGCAGCTCAGCTACACCAAGGGCCCCTATTATGCCGATGTGGGCGACTTCGGCGCGGTCGGCTCGGTGCGGGTGGGCTATCGGGACACGATCGAAGATCAGCTGTCCGCGACCCTGGGTTCGCTGGGATTTCAGCGCCTTTTCAGCGCGGGCTCGCAGCCCATGGGCCACGGTAATTTGTTGGCGGCCGTCGAAGTTCAGCACTACGATGGCCCCTTCGTGACGCCGGATGATGCGCGCAAAGAGAACTTTGTGCTGCGCTACAGTCAAGGCGACGACAGAAACGGCTATTCGCTCACGGCCATGCTGTATCACCAGCTCTGGACCAACACGACCGACATTCCGATCCGGGCCATCACCGAGGGCCTGGTTCCCAATCGCTTCGGAACGCTCGATCCCACCGACGGCGGCCGCGCATGGCGCTCGAGCCTCTCGTTCAGCGATCATGCGACCGTCGGCGATGGGCAACTCACGTCCAGCGCGTTTTTCATCGACAACCAACTGCATTTGTGGAACGACTTCACGCACTTTTTGGTTGATCCGGCTCACGGCGATCAGGAAGACCAGTTCGAGAATCGCCGCGCGTTCGGCGCAAAGACGGGCTACACGTTGCCGGTCACGTGGGGCTCGATCCCCAATGTGATCACCGTCGGGGCACTGACGCGCGAGGACCTCGTCTATGTCGGCCGGTTGCCGAGTTTGGATCGCGTGCCTTTGCCGGCGGCGGATGATCCTCCATCTTTCTCCAACGAAGATCAGGTGTATCTGTTTGCCGGCGCCGCCTGGGCGCAGGCAACCACCCGCTGGAGTCCGCACTTTCGCAGCGTGCTCGGATTTCGAGCCGATTATCAGCATGGCACCGACATCGATTATTTGGCTGCGTTGCACGAGCAGAGCGGGCCGGGATACGGCGGATACAGCAACAGCGGCACCGCCCGTCAGGTACTCCCCCAGCCCAAAGCGAGCTTGATCTTCACACCGGCCGATGCAGTGGAGCTCTACCTGAGCGCGGGACGAGGGTTCCACAGCGCGGACATCCGCGGCGTCAATCAGGCTACCAGCATTGACCTGGGTTTGCCGCATACCCCGCTCCTGGCGAAACAGGAGGGCCAGGAGATCGGCGTGCGCGCAAACCCAAGGCCCAACCTTTCCTTGACCTTCGCCTACTACAATCTTTGGCAGCAGTCAGAGACCATCATCGATCCGGATCTGGGGCAGGACGCCGCCGGGCCGCCAAGCCGCCGTTACGGCTATGAGATCAACGTGACTTACCAGATCAATCGGTATCTCGAGCTCTACGGCAGCTACTCGGGTGATCATACCCATTTTACCCGTCCGTTCGACGACGGCACGGGACACCTCGGCGAGTACATCACGGATGCACCGCTCGCCACCGGTGCGCTGGCGCTATATCTCATGAATCTCGGCCGCTGGAGCGGGGGTCTCGATTACCGCTATCTCGGGAACTACCCACTGTCCTCCGGGCCTTGCGTCGACTCGGCCGCGGAGCACGATTTCGGGACACCGTGCGCCGCCTCCCCGACCAAGGCCGCGCTCGGTCAAGTCGACGGCAAGGGATTCGGAGAATGGAATCTCGACGCCCACTATGCCTTCGGGTCCGGCTGGAGCGCCTCGTTGGGCATCTACAATCTGTTGAACACTCATGCCTACTCGGCCATGTTTTGGTACGTCGATCGGCTCGCAGGAGAGCCCGCTGCCGGCGTCGCCGATGTCCACGAGCATCCGCTCGAACCCCTCATGGCGAGGTTCACGCTCACCAAACGCTTCGGCTCATGACTTCGCGGATCAAGCCCCGGAGGCGGGGCGATGGACGCGTTGATCCGTCACGATCAGGTTCATGGCAATGTCGTGCGCCTGAGGGTAGATAGTCGGCAAGAGAGCGTCCTCGGAACCCAGGCCGATCGCAAACGGCGGCACGGCCGCCGCGGCAAGGGTCCGGTCGAAATAGCCCCCGCCATAACCCAGCCGAAATCCGCATTCATCGAAGCCAACCAGCGGGACGAGGACCGCATCGGGCGTCAACACCTCGCGCTCCTTGGGCGTTGGGATATCCCATATTCCCTTCTGCATCGGCATCCCCGGATGCCAGCTCCAGAATTCGACGGGAGCGGATTTTTGCACGATGACGGGGAGGGCCACCCGGCCGCCCGAGGCGAGATGTTGCCTGGCGATCCCTCGCACATCGAATTCGCCGCGAATCGGCCAGCAAAAGCCGAGCACGGGATAGGCCTGCAAGTCCACCGCCCGGAGCAATTGGGCACACGCGCGCTCGCTGAGCGCTCGAAGCGCATCGACCGACAAGCCGGCCCTGCGTCGCAGCAACTCATTTCTCACGAGCTTGCGCCAGCCTCGAACCTCATCCCAGCCGGCGGAAGGCGAAAGCGGCTCGATCCGAGTGGGCATCAGCCGGCGTCTTCGTTGATGCCAATGACGCGCGTGCCTCTGATCGCACGAATTTGCATGATATCCAGCACCCGCTCGGATTTATGCTCTTCGTCGACATCGCGAAGGCGCGCTTCGAGCACTTGGTCCACCGACATGACGCTCAGCACACGGCCGGCATCCTGTCGGTCGACGATCGGCACGCTCGAGACTTGATTTTGAGCCATCCAATTGGCAAGTTCGCGCAATGTCATATCCGCATAACCGACAATGGGCTCACGCACCATCACGTCGGCGAGAAGCACCGGCGGTTGCGACGCAGGCCTTGATCTCGCGCCGATCATCTGGTGCTGGGTGAGCAGTCCCACCAAACGGTCTCGAGCGTCGAGAACGGGGTAGAGCCGCTGGCTATGGGCGAGCTTCCGGTCCCCTGAACCGCTCCACCCGCCGCCCGCTTGCCTGATCGCATCGTCGAGCGTCGAGTCTGGGCGAAAGCATAGAAAGCTGGCCGGCATGATCTCCCCCACGAGGAAAACCTCCAGCGGATCGGTCGAATACTCTCGCGTCAAATGGGTTCCCTTGCGGACAACCTTCTCGGTCAATACCGAGCGTTTCAGGATCAGGACCGACAGGAGGAATGCGACGGTCGATGCCACGATCAACGGCATCACCGCGTCCCACTGGTGGGTGAGCTCCATTGCGAATATGACGCCGGTCAAGGGGCTGCGCATGACTCCGCCCACCACAGCCGCCAAGCACATCAAAGCCCAGAACCCCGGGGCCACCGGGGGAAGCACGTGCGCAAGCAGCGCCCCGAGCGCGGCGCCGATCATGAACACGGGCGCGAGCACGCCGCCCGATGTACCGGAGCCGAGCGACAAGCTCCAAATCAAGGTCTTGACGACCAGAATCCCGACAATCAAACGCTCAGTCGCATGGCCCGAGAGCAGGTCCCCGATCACGTCGTACCCCACTCCGAGTGCGCGCGGCTCGAATAATCCACCGACACCGATGATGAGCCCGCCGATCGCCGGCCACCACATCCAGTGGATGGGTAACTTTCGGAAGGCGTCCTCGGACAGGTACACCAACGAAGTCGCGAACCAGGCAACTAAGCCGCCAACGATACCCGCCGCCGCACACAGAAGAATGTCGAGGAGCCCCAGCGCGGGCAGCGCATGGTCCGTCGCGAAAATCGGCGCCGTGCCGAGGAGCGGCCAACGAAGTCCCGTCGCGACCACCACGGCGATCGAGACCGGCACAAAGGACCGCGGCCGAAATTCGAACAGCAAGAGCTCCACCGCCAACAAGATCGATGCCAACGGGGCGTTGAACGTCGCCGCCATGCCCGCGGCCGCCCCTGCCACCAGCAGCGTCTTGCGTTCATCGGCCGTCAGGGACAGAGTTTGCGCAATGAGGGAACCAAACGCCCCGCCCGTCATGATGATCGGGCCTTCGGCGCCGAACGGCCCTCCGGTACCGATGGCGATCGCGGCCGAGATCGGCTTGAGCAGCGCGACCCGCGCTTTGATCTTGCTTCCGCCGCGCAGGATTGCCTCGATCGCTTCCGGCATGCCATGCCCTCGAATCGCTTCTGAGCCAAAGCGCGCCATCACGCCGATCACCAATCCACCCGCCACCGGCGCGGCGATGATCAACCACCAGGCATGAGAGTTCGCACCGGGTGCGATCAAGCCCGTCGCGATGCGTTGATAGAAAACGAGATTCGTGATCAAGCCGATCAGCTTCAACAGGCCGTCCGCCACCACCGCCGAGACGGCGCCCACCGCCGCGGCCAACGCGCCGATGATCAGGATGCGTGGCGAGATCGAGTAGTCGCCGAGGCGCGACGGCACGCGCGGGCGGGCTCCGCCCGCCTGAGCCTTTGCCGGATTGCTTCCAACCATTCCCATGCGGCTCAAGAATATCACAAGATGATATAATTTTCCCGTGACAACCAAGCAGGATTTCGAGGCGCTTTCGGAATTGCGCTACCAGATCAGGCGCTTTTTGCGCTTCAGCGAACAAGCCGTCCGCCGCGCCGGGATCACGCCGCTGCAGTATCTGCTCCTGCTCCATCTGCGCGGCTTTCCCGGGCGCGATTGGGCGACGATCGCGGAACTCGCCGAACGGCTTCAGGCCAAGCACCATGGGGTGGTCGCCTTGGTCTCGCGATGCGAGCATCTCGGGTTGGTGGTCAAGCAGCGCGGCCGCATCGATCGTCGTGAAGTACACGTGAAGCTGTCGACGAAAGGCCTGAGCACTTTGAGTCGATTGGCGATGTTACATCGCGACGAATTGCGCTCCCTGCGGCATGCCTTCGGCGTAAACAAGCTGTCCGCATTCAATGATATGGACAGGCCACCCGACAATGGCTGAGCGAGCCCGGAAGACGCCCGCGGCCGGGCGCGTCTGGACGCATTTCAGGTATTCTTCAGCCTTCCTGCAGGGGCGTTCGACTGGGCGGGCGGTCATGGCGCGTTGTTCTTCTTTGGCTTCCGCTTCGTTCGTCGACTGAATCGTACGCGCGGCGCGGGCCAGCGACCTCGCCGCAATCAAGTCGCCGGTCATGCTCGATCTGACGTGCGACTCCAAATCATCGATGATCGCCACCAGCGCGTCGATGAGATGAGCCATCGCCTCGCCTGTCTTGATCAGTTCGGCGGCCCCGGCCGGATCCTTGTGCGCCAAAAAATCTGCAAATGCCCGGGAATCGGCATCGGCTCCCTGCAGCGAAAAGCCGAGGATCTTTTCCAGTGCCGCCAGCGCCGGGGCGAGACGAGCGTCATCAGGGGAGTGCTTCAACGTGATCGAGACCGCTTTGGAGGCGCAGGCCGCCGCAAGCGCCAGCGTAAGGGCCCCGGCGGCGCCCGCTCCCGGGCTGACGCTGTTGCTGCTGATCAGGCCGAGCAATTCGCGGATTCGCAAATCCGCCAGCGACGCATTCGACATGTGCTGCCTCGTCATTGCACCCGTTTGGGAGGGGAAGGGAGAATCATGCCATACCCACCCGGGGCTTCGAGCGACGGGGCCGTATGGCGAGGCCTCACGCAAATGGGTAATCCGCACGAATCCGACCCCTCGAGCCCGGAGTGTCGGAAGAAATTCGCGCGGACACCATCCGTGATTCCCGAAAGGCCGGATTGCCTAAGGCCCCATCGCCGCCGCGCGGATTATTTTGGTTCGTTGCTCGAGATATAGGCGGCCACGTTCGAGATGTCGTCGGCGCTCAGGGTCAGCTTCTTCGGGTGCTTGACCGTACCGCCGACGATACCTTTCAACTCCGTCTCCAGCTCGGCGTCCGACTTGCCGGCGTAGCTCTTGAGCTGATGGCAGCCCGCGCAGGTGGTGGCAAAGGTCTTCTGACCCGCCGCGCTATCCGCCGCAGAGGCGGCGATCGAGGCCACGAGGCAGGGAAGGAGGGTTACAGCAGCGATGATCCGGGCAGTTTTCATAGGTTCCAACTCGCGCCTTCGTTGATTGACACAGCGCCGATGAGGCCATCGCCCGGGGCTCCATGTCTGTTCGATACCGCACGCAAAGTCAGCAGATTCGAGGCAGCGGATCCTCCTCGAGCTCATCGAGAGAGCGTTCGCCGCCGAAAGCGGTGGCCAGCACGACCTGGGGCGCCCCCTCGCCGGTCTCGACGATTTCGCCGATCGATGCGGCTTGCGGCGAGACGGTGCGCAGCGCCGCGAGCGCAGTCGCCGCGCCCTCCTGCCCGACCACCGCGACCACGCGTCCCTCGCACGCCAGATACAGCGGATCGAAGCCCAGCAATTCGCACACCGACTGAACGGCGTCATTGACCGGGATGCGCGCCTCCGACAGGCGCACGGTCAGGCCGGTCGATCGAGCGACCTCGTGGGCCACGGTCGCGAGGCCGCCGCGCGTCGGATCGCGCATGAAATGCAGGTCCGGTGCGCTCATCAGCGCCTGCGCCTGGGCCAGAACGCTCGCCGCATCCGATTGCAGCTCGCCGCGCAGGCCGAATTCCTGGCGGGCCAGCATGACGGCGGCGCCATGCTCGCCGATCGGGCCGCTCACCAGAATACGATCGCCGGGGCGGATGTGGGCGAGCCCGAGGGCCACGCCGCGCGGCCGGAAGCCGACGCCGGTGGCCGCCAGATAGATCCCGTCACAGTCGCCCCGACCGACGACCTTGGTATCGCCGGCCACCACGGCCACGCCCGACTCGCGCGCCGCAGCGGCCAGTCCCTGCACCACGCGGCGCAGCACCGAGATCTCCAAACCCTCCTCCAGAAATACGCTCAGGGTCAGGTACCGCGGCACGGCGCCGCTCACCGCGAGATCGTTGACGGTGCCATGCACGGCCAGGGATCCGATATTGCCCCCGGGAAATTCCAACGGTTGCACGGTGAAGCCGTCGGTGGTCACCATCAGGTCGTGATCCTCCGGCACCGGCAGCGCGACCGCGTCGGCGCCGGTGTCGAGCTGCGGATTGGCGAGCGCCGGCGCGAATATCTCGTCGATGAGCTCGCGCATCATCCGGCCGCCGTTGCCGTGAGCGAGACTGATATGGGTGTCGCGAAATCCAGGGGTGCGCACCAAATCCTCCGGTTGGGGTCACGGGCTCAGCGGCGCCCAGTGTAGCGCTTGCAAGGCCGCGGTCTCGATCAACTGACCGAAGCTGATCGCCGCATCGTTGACCGGCAGCCGCCGGGGCATCAGCACCTCGAAACCGGCCGCCGTGAGGAGCGACCGCGCCTGCTCGCTCAAGGTGCGGTTTTGGAATACTCCGCCGCTCAAGCCCACGCGCGACACGCCGCTCGCCTCGCGCACGGCGAGCGCCTGGGCGCAGAGGGTATGGGCGAGGCTGGCATGAAACGTCGATGCGCGCACGGCCGGGTCGGCGCGCGTATCCAGCAACGCCGCCACAAGCGGTGCCCAATCACTGCGCCAAAGGCCGTTCGCGTCCTGCGCGAGCGGCAACGCCACGGGCGGCGCCGGCTCGAGGCACAACGCCTCCAACCGCATCGGCGCCTGGCCCTCGTAACTCGCGTTCGAGCAAACGCCGAGCAGCGCGGCAGCCGCATCGAACAGGCGCCCGACCGCGGTCGTCGCCGGCGCGTTCAGGCCGCTCTCCCAGGCGGCGCGGAGCAACTCGCCGTGCGAATCCCCTGCCGAGGCCTGCGGCCGCGCCTGTCCGCATTCCCAGCATAGCGCGAGCGCGCAACGCCACGGCTCGCGCGCCGCGCGCTCGCCGCCCGGCAAACGGAAGGGACGGAAGCTCGCGACGCGCCTCCAGGCTCCCGGCACCCCGAGCAGCGCCTCGCCGCCCCAGAGCGTCCCGTCCGGGCCAAGACCCATGCCGTCCCAGGTGAAGCAAAGCAGCGGCGCGTCAGCGGGATATTCGCCTGCCACGGCGGCCGCATGCGCATGGTGATGCCAAATGGGCTGGGTCGGCAGCCCCGAGTCGCGCGCCCATCGTGTGTTGGGAAAGCCCGGATGTGCATCGTGCGCAATGCATTGCGCGCGTACGCCGTAGAGTTCCTGCAGTTCCCGCGCCACTTGTGCGAATACGGCCCGGCCGCGCGGGCTCGCAAGTTCGCCGATGTGCGGCGATACCACCGCACGATCCTCCCACGCGAGCGCCACCGTGGTCTTGAGGTAAGCCCCCACCGCCAGCACGGGCGCGCGAACCCGCTGCGGCAAGTTGAGCTCGAGCGGCGCGGTGCCGCGCCCGAGACGTACGGCGCGCACGGCGCCCGCGATCACCCGGACCACGGGATCGTCCGCCGGCCGCGCAATCGGGCGGTCATGATCCAGGAAGCCGTCGGCCACGCCGGCAAGCCGCGTCCGTGCCTCGTCGGGCTCCGTCAATACCGGCTCGCCGCTCACGTTGCCGGATGTCGCCACGAGCGCGGCGCCGAAATCCGCGAGCAACAGGTGGTGCAGCGGGCTGTACGGCAGCATCAGCCCGACCTCCCGAACCCCCGGCGCGACGGAGGGCGCGAGCGGCGCTTGGGGCAGGCGCTCGGCGAGCACGATGGGGCGGGCGCTGTCGCAGAGCGCCGCCGCCTCGAGCGGGGACAAGTGCGCGAGCGTTCGGGCGTGATCCAACCCGTCCTGGCCGCTCCACGGCAGCATGACCGCCAGCGGCTTCGCCGGCCGACCCTTGCGCGCCCTCAGGCGCGCCACGGCATGCTCGTCGCGCGCATCGCACAGAAGATGATAGCCACCGACACCGCGCACGGCGACGATCTGGCCGTCGCGCAGGGCGGCCACCGCGGCCGCGAGCGCCGGCGCGTTGCCGCCGATCCGCTGGCGCCCGTCATGCCACGAGAGCGCCGGGCCGCACACCTCGCACGCCAGCGGCTCCGCGTGGAAGCGCCGGTCCATCGGATCGGCATACTCCGCCGCACAGTCGCGGCACAGCGTGAAGCGATCGAGGGTGGTATTCGCCCGGTCATAGGGCATGGCGCGAATCAGCGTGTAGCGCGGCCCGCATTGCGTGCAATTGATGAACGGATAGCGATGGCGCCGCGCGCGCGGATCGTTGAGCTCGGCGAGGCAGTCGTCGCAGGTGAACAGGTCCGCCGGGATATGGATCCGTGATGGGCCGTCCCGGGTGCTCGGGAGGATGCGAAACTCGTGATGCCCTTCCGGGCATGCAGGCCGCGCATCCAGCAGCTGCGGCGCGGCCGCGGGCGGCGCTCGGGACAACAATGCGCGCCGAAAGGCCCGCAGCCGATGCGCGGGTCCCTCGACGAGAATGTCGACCTCGCCGCCGTGGTTTCGCGCCCAGCCGCCGAGCTCGAGGCGGCGCGCGAGGCGATACACGAACGGCCGGAAGCCGACGCCCTGCACGCGTCCACCGACCCGCAGACGCTGCGCCCCGTGCGCCGGCGCCGGGGCTGCCGCGGCGGCATCGCCTTCGAGCGCCGCACTCATGCGCTCGCCGGCTCCCGCGGCACTGCGGCCGCCGATCGGCGGTGTTTCGCGAGATGCAGCGGCGTCCAGCCGTGCGGCGTGCGGCAGACGAACCGATGACGGGCGATGTGATAGCTGGGATCGAAGCCGTAAAAATTCATCCGCATGTGCTCGAGCTCGATGCGGCGGTAATCCTCCAGCGGACGCACCTCTTCGTCGCGCGCCCGCCGCTCGCGCTTCTGCGCCAAGGCGCGCTCGAAGCCGTTGGCAAGCCCGGCCGCGACCGTATCGATGAGCGCGCGAAACGCGGGCGTGTCGGGCCCGGCGCAGTCGTCGATCAGGCCGATCGAGCGGGCCTCCGGCGTACCGAGCGGGAGCCTTCGCGCCATGAGGCTTTGCGCGGCTTCGGCCTTCACGCGGCGCGGCAACAGGTACGTCCAGTATTCGGAGCCGTATAGATTGCCCATGTTGCGATAGTGCGGATTGAGCACGATTCCGCTGCGCGCGAGCACTCGATCGGCCGCGAGCGCCAGGAATACACCGCCGGCGGCGGCGTTTCCCTGCAGCGCGGCGACCGTCAGATGCGTGTCGGTCATGAGGATCTCGCGGGCGAGATCGTCGATGCAGCGAATGTTGTCCCAGGAGGCATCGCCCGGGCTCGCGGCCGCTTCGATGCAGTGCAGATGCATGCCGTTGCACCAAAAATCGACCCCGCCCATGAGCACGATGACCCGCGTGGGCCGCGTTCGCGCGCGCGCATAAGCGGCGCGCAGCCGCTCGCATTGCGCCGTGGAAAGCGCGCCGTTGTAGAAATCGAAATGCAGATAGCCGACCGCGCCGCGCTCCTCGTAGCGGATCTCGCCATCCGACCGACATCGACCGCGCACCCTTCACCCGGATCGCTGGGCGGCATCGGATCGTCGGGCGCGTAGGGCAGCGCCTCGGCGAGCGCGCCGAGCGCCACCACGGCGGGACGCTTGAAACTTCGTCTCGAGTCCGTGATGGGCTCCAGCTCGCCGATCCACACCGCACCATCCCGGGTTGCGCGGCAGATCGCACCGTGACGCCGCGCGATCAGCATCCCGGGCGGCCCGCTCAAGGTGGGCTCCGGCCGCGCGTCGAACAGCCGAAAGCGGCGCTCGCACAGGAAATCCTCGACACCGGGAAAGCCGTCGGCGGAACGGATCTTGCGCAGCACGGTCGCCGTGCCGTCCTCGCTCCAATCGATCGCGCGCTGCGCCTGCCGCACGAGCGGCTGCCAGCCGCGGCCTGGGCCGCGATCGGCGCTGCGCAGCGGTCCTAGTCCGGCCTGCACGCGGGCGAGCGCCGCACGCACTGCGACCACGGCGCCTTCGGTCACCTCGTTTCGATACAGGCTGCTCTTGGTTGCGGCTCGCATCGCAAACGCCGCGCTCGCCCAGACCGGTCCCGCGTCGAGCTCTTCGACCGCCTCGAGGACCGTGACTCCCCAGTGATCCAGCCCCCGCAATATCGCCCAGTCGAGCGCCGATGGGCCACGATCGCCCGGCGGCCCGGGGTGCACGATCAGGCAGAGCTGGCGTCGCAGGATCGAGCGCGGAATGGCGCGCTTCAGGAACGGCGCCAGAAGGACGTCCGGCCGGAACAACTCGACGGCCTCGCCGGTCACGCGATCATGGATGTCGAGCTCGACGGAGAGCTCGTGACCATCGCGCTCGAGCTCGACGTACAAGCGCTGCGACAGGCTGTTGAAAGAGTGCACCAGCAGCAGGATGCGCATCAGCCGGCCGCCCGCATCGTGCCGCGGCGATATTTGTAATAGGCCGCGCAGGCGCCTTCCGCCGAGACCATGCACGAGCCGATGGGATTGCGCGGCGTGCAGACGCCGCCGAACAGAGCGCAATCGGTGGGCTTCTTGACGCCGCGGATGATCGCCGGGCATTGACAGGCCGCATTCTCCGCCACCGGCCGGACCGGCATGGCGAAGCGGCGCTCGGCATCGAACTCGCCGTAGGCCGCCTTGATGCCCAGCCCGCTGTACGGCAGCTCACCGAGCCCGCGCCACTCGACACTGCGGCGCAGCTCGAGCACCTCGGCGACCAGGCGTTGCGCCTTGCAGGTTGCCGTCGCGGCTGACGCCGCGGGTGAACTGATTCTCGACGCAGGCGCGTCCTTCGTTGAGCTGCCGCACCAGCATGCGGATGGCCTGCATCACGTCGAGCGGCTCGAAGCCCGCGATGACCACGGGGCGCTGATACTCTTCGGCGAAATACTCGTAGGGCCGGCTGCCGATCACCGCGCTCACGTGCGAGGGACCGATGAAGCCGTCGACGCGCACCCGCCCCCATTCGCGCACCTCGGGAGCGTCGAGGATGCTCAGGATCGCTGCCGGCGTCACCACATGATTGCAATAAACGCTGAAGTTGCGCAGGCCCAGCCGTCGTGCCTCGAGAATGAGGTGGGCGGTCGCCGGCGTGGTGGTCTCGAAGCCGATGGCGAAGAACACCACCTGCCGATCCGGATGGGCGGCCGCGACATCCAGCGCCTCGAGCGCCGAGTAGGCCATCCGCACATCGGCACCCTGCGCGCGCGCTTTGAGCAGGCTTTTCCGGCGCGATGCCGGCACGCGCAGCATGTCGCCGTAGCTCACCAGCGTCACACCGTCCCGGCTCGCGAGCTCGATCGCCGCATCGAGCCGCGGTACCGCGAGCACGCACACCGGGCAACCGGGACCGTGAACCAGACGCACATTGTCAGGCAGGAGGTCCTCCACTCCGTAGCGGAAGATGGCGTGCGTGTGGCCGCCGCAAAATTCCATCAGGTGATATTCGCGCCGCGGATCGGCTTCCGCCGCGATCAGCTCCTTGAACGCCGCCGCCGCGGCGCCGTCACGGAAGCCGCGGATGTAGCGCATCGGCGCAACCCCCGAGCCGCGCGGCAATCTCATCGAACAGCGCCAGGGACTTCTCCGCCTCCTCCACATCGAGGCGCGTGATGGCGAAGCCGGCGTGCACGATGAGATAGTCCCCGAGCGCGACCTCCTCGATCAGTGCGACCGAGACGCGGCTCTTGATCCCGCCGACCTCGGTTTCGACCCATTGATCGCCCAACAGCGCCACGACCCGCGCGGGAACGGCCAGGCACATGGGTCAGGCTCCGAGCGCCGCGGCGATTCGCGGCCGCAAGATCGGCGCCAGCGCGCCCGGCCGCGCCACCGCCCGGGGTCGCGCCAGCTCCCGCTCGAGCCAGGCGAGCCACGGGTCGAGCGCCTGCTTGCGCCGTGCCGCCGTCATGATCATCGGCGTGTCGCGGCCGAGCGCCCGGAGCGAGGCCGCGGCGCGCGACGGATCGAAGTCATCCAGCACGTCCAGCAGATCCGCCTTGCTCAACACCACGAGATCGCTGGCGCGAAATATCACCGGATACTTTGCCGGCTTGTCGTCGCCTTCGGTGACGCTCAGCAAGGTGACGTTCAGGTGCTGGCCGAGATCGAAGCTCGCAGGACAGACCAGATTCCCGACGTTCTCGATGAACAGCAGGTCGAGCCCCGAGAGGGGCAGCTCGTGCAACGCCCGGTGCACGAGCTCCGCGTCCAGGTGGCACGCGGTTCCCGTGGTGATCTGTATCGCCGGCACGCCCTGGGCGCGAATGCGTGCCGCATCGTTGTCGGTTTCCAGATCGCCTTCGATCACCGCGATTCGGTACCGGTCGCGAAGCGCCGCGATGGTCGCCTCCAGCAACGCGGTCTTGCCGGCGCCCGGGGAGGACATCAGGTTGATCGCCAGAACCCCGTGAGCATCGAAATGCGCGCGATTGTGCGCCGCCGTCCGGTCATTGGCGGCGAGCAGATCCTGCAGCACCTCGACCGCGGTTGCGGAACCGCCGCGCTCCAGCGCCAGATGCGCGTTTCCGGGAGTTACATTGCAGCCGCAGGTATTGCACATGGTCGGTTTTCCCTCGAACTTATCAGGCCGCCGCCGGCACGTTCAGCTCGACGCGCCGCAGCCGGAGCTCGTCACCCGCCACGATTCGGGTGCGGTAGCCGCCGCAGAGGCCGCAAATGAGGCGGTTCGGCGCCGGTTGCGACTCCGCATCGCACGTCAGGCAGCGGATCCTCACCCCCGGCGTCTCGATCGACAGCACGGCATGGGCCGCGCAGCTGCCCGCGCGCACGGCGGTGAACGCACGCTCGAGCAGCGCCGGCTCGACACCGGACAGCGGGCCGACCTCGATCACGATCCGCTCCACGGCCGCCGCGCCTCGACCGGCGGCGATTTCACTCACCTGCGTGAGCAACGCTTGGCAAACAGACAGCTCGTGCAATCGCCTCTCACCCGTTCCTTCAGATACCGCCGATCGACCGTAGCTCCGCGGCGCCGACCCCGTCTGTACGAAAGCGTACAGACCCCACGGCCGGACGATGCTTTGCTGTGATCGAGCCAAAACACCACGAGGGGCGGATGTGACGTCAGACGTCGGACAAGAGCGGAGGGAATATCCCCCGGCCGATAACGACGCCGGCGGCCCTGCGCCTTGCGGTGCTCACGCATCCTCGCTGGTTCTGGGGTTCGGCAACGTGCTGTTGTGCGACGACGGCGCCGGTGTCCAGCTGCTCGACCGGGTGCGCTCGGAACTGGGTGAGGTCGCGGCCCACTTCATCGATGCCGGGACGCTGAGCTTCAGTTTGCTGCCCTACCTGGAGGCGGCCCATTCGATGCTGGTGTTCGATGCCGCGAATATCGGCGGCGCGCCGGGAACGATCCGTCTGTTCGAAGGCGCCGCCATGGATCGCTTCCTGACGAGCACCCGCCGGCGCAGCGTCCACGAGGTGGGTTTGATCGATCTTTTGGACATGGCGCGGCTCCAGGATTGCCTCCCGCACCGGCGGGCGCTGTTGTGCATCCAGCCCGAGCGCATCGATTGGAGCGAAACGCTCTCGGCGCCGGTGGCAGAGGCCCTGACCGAGGCGTCGCGGCAGGCGACGGCCCTGTTGCGTCGGTGGCAGTCCGCGTGACGCGCCTCAAGGACATTTCGGTCCGCGTTGAGCCCGCTGCCGGAATGGCGCCCGCCACAGCCGGCATGACGCCCGACACAGCCGGCCTGGTCGCCGCCGGCGGCCTGGGCGGCGGCGTCGCCGCCATCCTCACGGAACTGGTCACACTCCTCGAACGGCTCGCCGACTCAGGCACCGCCGCGGCGATCGACTTGCGCAGCCTCCCCATGAGTCCGCAGGACCGGGTGGAACTCGAGCGCGCGCTCGGCGAGGGGGAGGTGCAGGCGAGCGTGACTGCGCATGGAGTATCGGCGATCCGGGAAACGGGCATAGCCGGCATCTGGTGGGTGGAGCATCGCGACCCTCAAGGCGCGCCCATCGCGGAGTTCCTCGAAGTGACACGGGTGCCGCAGATCCTCGCCGCCGCGCCCGAAGAGATCGCCGCGGCGGCAGCGGCGCTGCACGCCCAAATCACCGCGATCGCCGCCACGCGGCCGAGCTAGGAGCATCGATATGGCCCGAACCAATGCCGAGCGGCAAGACGCACCCACCGTCGGAGAGATGCTGCTGAGGCACGGCATCAGCCGGCGCGGCTTCATCCAATACTGCACCGCGGTGGCCTCCGCCCTGGCGTTGCCCCCTTGGATGGGGCCAGCCATGGCCGACCAGTTGCGCAACGCTCCGCGGCCCTCGGTCATATACCTGTCGTTTCAGGAGTGCACCGGGTGTCTCGAATCATTGACCCGTTCCTTTAACCCCAGCATCGAGAACCTGATCTTCAATGTCATCTCGCTGGACTATAACGACACGCTCATGGCAGCAGCCGGCGAGGCCGCGGAGGCGGCGCGCGACAAGGCCATGAAGGATAACTTCGGAAAATACGTGCTGGTGGTGGACGGCTCGATACCAACCGGTGCGGGCGGCGCCTACTGCACCGCCGGTGGACGCAGCGCGGTGGACACCCTGCGCGAGGCGGCCAAGGGCGCCGCGGCCATCGTCTGCGTCGGCACCTGCTCGGCCTTCGGCGGCATCCCCTTCGCCGATCCGAACCCGACTGAAGCGTGGCCGGTCACCGCCATCGTCGGCGACAAGCCCATCATCAACGTGTCCGGCTGCCCGCCGATTCCGGAAGTGATTACGGGGACCTTGCTGCAATTCGTCAGCACCGGGAAGATTCCGGATCTGGACGAACATCGGCGCCCCAAGGCCTTCTTCGGCAACACCATCCACGACCGATGCTATCGGCGGCCGTTCTACGACCAGGGAAAATTCGCCAAGTCCTTCGACGACGAAGGAGCCCGCAACGGCTGGTGCCTGTACGAGCTCGGGTGCAAGGGACCGACCACCTACAACGCCTGCGCGACGCTCAAGTGGAACGGCGGTGTGAGCTTTCCGATCCAGTCGGGGCACGGCTGTCTTGGCTGCTCCGAGCCGAATTTCTGGGACAAGGGCAGCTTCTACTCGGCGCTGTCGACCGCCTCCTGGGGCAAGGCCGGCGAAACTGCGCCCCTTCGGGTGTTGGAAGTCGCGGGCGGCGCCGCTGCCGCGGGCGCCGTGCTCGGGGTGGCCGCGGCGGGCGTGAGCCGCCTGCACCAACACCGCAGTGAACACGGGCCCGATAACGAACCGAAGGGGAGTTGACCATGGATCTATTGGGCTTCGCGCGCGGGCCGGCACTGAAAGTGGCGCTCGTGATTTTCATCCTGGGGGTGGTGTGGCGAATCGTCGGCTTCGCGCTGCTGCGCATTCGCCGCGATCTGAGCAGGCCGCGCACTTCGGTAATCAAGTTCCTCACCGGCGGTGTCATCGCGGTGGGCACGCGCTCCTGGCCGCACCCGGAATTCATCTCGCGCACCGGCCCGGGCGAAGCGCTCGGTTACAGCTACCATATCGGCCTGTTCGCGGTCGTGCTGCTGTTCACCCCGCACATCATCTTTCTCGGCAGCCTTTTCGGCATCGTCTGGCCGGGCCTTCCCTCGAGCGTGATCACGGTGATCTCGGTGCTCACCCTGACGCTGTTTCTGGCGGTGCTGTTTCGGCGCGTGACCAATCCGGTGATGCGCATGCTATCGAATTTCGACGACTACTTCAGCTGGTTCATCACCATGACGGTGCTGGTCACGGGCCTTGCCGCCACCGCCCACGTCGGCGCGCGCTACGAGACGCTGCTGGGATTGCACATTTTGAGCGTCGATGTGCTCCTCATCTGGTTCCCGTTCGGCAAGCTGATGCATGCCTTCTATATCTTCCCCTCCCGTGCCATCAATGGCGCGGTGCTGGCGCGCAAAGGAGCTACCTCATGAGCGATATCGCGGGCGCACTCGTTGCCAATCTTGCGCCGGCGGAAGCGCGAACCCCGGAAGCCCGGGTCGCGGGCGCCATGAAGGGGTTCGTTCGGGAAGTCGGCGCGCTCAGCGCTTTTCGGCTCGAGTCGTGCATCCACTGCGGCATCTGCGCGGACGCCTGTCATTTCTACATCGCCACCGAGGATCCGCAGTACACGCCGATCTGGAAGGTGGAGCCCTTCAAACAGGCCTACAAGCGCGAGGCGAGCCCGTTCGCTCCGCTGTTCAAGCTGTTCGGGCTGAAGCGCGAGGTGACGGCGGATCAGCTGGAGCAGTGGCAGCACCTGTTGTTCGACAGCTGCAACATGTGCGGCCGCTGCAGCCTGATCTGCCCCATGGGCATCGATGTCGCCGCGCTCATCGAGCAGGCGCGCCACGCCATGTTCGACGCGGGCCTTGCCCCCAAGGAGCTGTATCAGAAGGCGGCGCATCAGCGCGACACGGGGCAGCCCGAACCAAGCGCCGAACCTTATCGCGATCAATTGCTCGCCATCGGCAAACGGTTCGAAGTCGACATCCCGCTCGACAAGCCGGAGGTCGAGATCATGCTGTGCGTGCCGCGGACCGACATCGAGCATTACCCCGGCGCGGTGGCGGCTCTGGCGCGGGTCATGCAGCATCTGGCCGCTTCCTGCACTTTTCGCAGCGACGGACTGGTCGCGGAGAACTACGGCTACTACGCCGGCGGCAAGGAGTGGCAGCGCGAGATCAGCCTCAAGCTGATCGAGCAGGCAATCGCCTGCAAGGCCAAGACCCTGCTGGTGCCCGAGTGCGGTCACGCCTACACCGCCTTGCGCTGGGAGGCGGCGGATCTGTACGGCAAGCCCCTGCCCTTCAAGGTGCGCCACGTCACCGAATTTCTCGCGGACGAGCTCAAGGCCGGGCGGCTGACACTGCAGAACGCCGGGACCGGCAAGACCACCTTCCACGACCCCTGCCAGCTGGTACGCAAGGGCGGTGTCACCGAGGCGCCGCGGGCGCTGATGAAGGCGATGGGCATCGAGTTGAACGAATTGAAGAATCACGGCGGCTTCAGTTTTTGCTGCGGCGGCGGTGGTGGCGTGCTCGATATCGAGCGCGCGGCGCCGCTTCGTTACCGGACGATGGAGAATAAATTGCGCGAGATCGACGACACCGGTGCCGGGACCTTCCTCACGAGCTGCTCCGACTGCCGGCGCACTTTCGACGATGCCCGGGCCCACTTCAAATGGGATAAGACGCCGCACAGCCTGCTCGAGCTTGTGGCCAAGAACCTTGGTGGGGTGGGTACCCGAACATGAGCACTGAGACCGTCGTCGTCGACCCTGTCACGCGGATCGAGGGGCATTTGCGGATCGAGGCGCAATTCGACGGCTCGGCGATCACCCAGGCGTCGAGCTCGGGCACCATGGTGCGCGGCATCGAAATCATCCTCCAGGGCCGCGATCCGCGCGATGCCTGGGCCTTCGCGCAGCGCATCTGCGGTGTGTGCACGCTCGTCCATGGGATCGCCTCGGTCCGTGCGGTCGAGGATGCGTTGAAATACACCATTCCCGCCAATGCCCAGCTCATCCGCAATCTCATGATCGGCGCGCAATTCGTGCACGACCACGTCATGCACTTCTATCATCTGCACGCGCTCGACTGGGTGGACGTGGTGTCGGCGCTCAAAGCCGATCCGAAGGCGACCTCGGCCCTGGCGCAATCGATCTCGAGCTACGCGCGCTCCTCTCCCGGCTACTTCACGGACGTGCAGGATCGGGTCAAGAAACTGGTCGAGTCGGGACAGCTCGGGATTTTCGCGAACGCGTACTGGGGCCATCCGGGATACAAGCTGCCGCCCGAGGCGAATCTCATGGCCGTGGCGCATTACCTGGACGCGCTCGCCTGGCAGCGCGAAGTCGCGCAGCTGCATACCATTTTCGGCGGCAAGAGCCCGCACCCGAACTTCCTGGTCGGCGGCACCCCCGCCGCGATCAGCGTTCATACCGGACCGGGAACTGCGACCACCGCCGTCAACGTGGTCGGCCTGCAGAGGGTGGCGGCGATCATCGAGCGGATGCGAAGCTTCGTCGACGAGGTGTATCTGCCGGACACGCTGGCGATCGCGTCCTTCTATAAGGACTGGTTCAAGAGCGGCCATGGCGAGGGCGTCGGCAATTTCATGACCTACGGCGATTTCCCGGCCATGGGCAGCGCCGACCCGAAGACTTTCCTGGTGCCGCGCGGGGTGATTCTCGGCCGCGATCTCTCCCACATCGAGGAGGTCGACCTGAACGCGGAGGGCGACATTCAGGAGTTCGTGGCGCACTCCTGGTACGACTACAGCGGCGGCAAGGAGGCGGGGCTGCACCCTTACCACGGCGAGACGAAATTGGCCTATTCGGGACCGAAGCCGCCATATGATCACCTGGACACCTCGGCGAGCTATTCCTGGCTCAAGTCGCCGCGCTGGAAGGGTCATGCCATGGAAGTGGGGCCGCTCGCGCGGGTGCTCATGCTGTATGCGAGCGGCAATGAGCCGACCCGGCAGCTCGCCGACAAGGCGCTCGCCCAACTGGATCTGCCCCTCGAAGCGATGTTCTCGACCATGGGTCGCACGGCGGCCCGGGCCTTGGAATGCAAGATATTCGCCGACGTGATGCCGCAGTGGTTCGACGCCCTCATGGCGAACATCAAGGCGGGCGACGTGACCACCTTCAACCAGAGTCTCTGGGACCCCTCGACCTGGCCCGCTCATGCGCAGGGAGTGGGATTTACCGAAGCGCCCCGAGGGGCGCTCGCGCACTGGATCGTGATCGACAATGGCAGGATCTCGAACTATCAGGCCGTGGTGCCGACCACGTGGAATGCCGGCCCGCGGGACGGCGCCGGCATCGAGGGACCGTACGAGGCGGCGCTCAAGGGGCAGACGCTGCACGATCCGAAGCAGCCGCTCGAGATCCTCCGCACGATCCACAGCTTCGATCCCTGCCTTGCCTGCGCGGTACATCTGCTCGACCCGGACGGAGAGGAGCTGATCCGGGTTCGCGTGCAGTAGCCCTCGACGAGCGCCATGAGAACATCGCGCGCCGAGGTGGACCTGCTGCTGCTGCACGCGCCGAGCGTCTACGACTTTCGCAAGCGCGCGATTCTTTACGGGCCGGTGAGCGATCTCATCCCCTCCTCGACCGTATTCGAAATGTATCCGCTCGGCTTTGCGACCATATCCAGCTACCTGCACGAACGTGGCCTGAACGTGCGCATCGTGAACCTGGCGCTGCGCATGATGAACAGCCGGCGCTTCGACGTGCCCCGCTTCCTCGCCCGCCAGAAGCCCAAAGCCGTGGGCATCGACCTGCACTGGATGCCGCACGCCCACGGGGCCCTGGAGATTGCGCGCATCGTGAAGGAGTTGCATCCGGACGTGCCGGTCATCTTCGGCGGCTTGTCGTCGAGCTACTTCCATCGCGAGCTGATCGGCTATCCGCAGGTGGACTACGTGCTGCGCGGCGACAGCACCGAGCCGCCGTTGCATGAGCTGTTGCTGGCCTTGCAAACCGGCGCGGCCGTCGACCGGATTGCCAATCTCACGTGGAAGGACGCTCACGGGGTTCACGTCAATGCGCATACCTTCGTGCCGCAGAGCCTCGACTATGTCGATCTACGGCCCGATCTCATGGTCGAGATGGTGCTGCGCTACCGCGACCTGGAGAGCACGCTGCCCTTCAACGGCTGGTGGAGCAATCCCATCACGACCGTGTTCACGGTCAAGGGCTGCACCTTCGAGTGCGTCACCTGCGGCGCCTCGCACACCAGTTGCACCCACTTGATGAAGCGGCAGAAGCCGGTCTTTCGCAGCCCCGCGAGTCTGGTGGCCAACATGCGCGCCTTCAGCCGCCTTTCGCATGCGCCCATCGTGCTGATCGGCGATCTGCTCATGGCCGGCCCCGAGCACGCAGCGGAGGTGCTGGAGCGGCTGCGCGAGGCGGATTTCCCCAATGAAATCATGTTCGAGTTCTTTGCGCTGCCGCCGGCTTCCTTCCTGAAGGACATCGACCGCTCGGTCCGTCACTGGAGCATGGAGTTCAGCCCCGAAAGCCACGAACAGTCGGTGCGCGATGCCCAGGAAGGCGAGGCCGGCTATACCACAGAGGCGATGGAAGCGCTGTTCAAGGAAGCGCTCCGCCTGCGCTGCTCGCGCATCGATGTCTTTTTCATGATCGGCCTGCCGGCGCAGACCCGGGCCTCGGTGCGGGAGACGGTCGAATACTGCGGTCATCTGTTTCAATTGGGAGACAAGCGTCTGTCCTGCTTCATCTCGCCCATGGGGCCCTTCATCGATCCCGGCAGCCGGGGGTTCGAGGAGCCCGAGCGTTTCGGCTACCGCCTGTTCGCCCGCACCCTGGAGGAGCACCGCCAGCTCCTGCTCCAGCCGAGCTGGGAGCACATCCTCAATTATGAGACGAAATGGATGACGCGCCGCGAGCTGGTCGACGCCACCTATGATGCGGCCGAGCGGCTCAACGAGCTGAAAATGCAACACGGCCGGATCTCCGCGCGGCGCGGCCTCGGGGTGGCCAAGGGCATCGCCGAGGCCCGTGCGCTGCGCGCCCGGCTCGATCAGGGGATGGCTGCGGGCCGCCCCGGAGCAGCTGATGACGCGCTGATGGGAGAGATCACCCGCTTCAGCATCTCCACCGTGTGCGACAAGCGCGAGCTGTTCTGGCCGCGACGCGTGATCAATTTCAGGATCAGCGAGATCCTGCGCATCCTCGGTCGGCTATGTCGTCGGGCGCTCGCGATCGGGGTGCCGCGCGCCGCAAAGGATTCAATAGCGACCCGCCTTGCAGCGGCGGCGGCCATGCAGAGCTGCCAGCGGCAATGCCGCCGCCTCAGCTGCCTTGGGGCGCCGTATGCGCCACACCCTTGTGGCAGTCGATGCAGGTCATGCCGCTCTTCGCCATCGAGGAATGCGAGTCGGCGGCCATCGGCGGCTGCTTGGCCAGCGCCATCGCGCTCGGCGTGTGGCAGCTGCGGCACTGGGCGGAGTCGTTTGCTTTCAGCTCCGCCCAAAATTTCTGTGCAAGCTCCAGTCGATGAGCCTCGTACTTCGCCGGCGTGTCGAGCTCGCCGCTGAAGTGACCGTAGAGCTCGGTGACGGCGCGAACGTGACGCCACAAACCCGGCAAGAATCCCGGCGGCACATGACAGTTGCCGCAGCCCGCCCGGATGCCGAACTCGTTGGAATAATGCACGCTCTGCGTGAGCTCCTGGAAGGCCGGCTGCATCTCGTGGCACGACGTGCAGAACGCATTGGTCTCCGTCAGCTTGAGACCGCCGACCACACCTCCGGCAAAAATCACGCCGACGATGAATGCCGCGAGCGCGCCCGCCGGGATGCCGAGCAGGAACCA
The DNA here is from genome assembly GCA_963748995.1 of uncultured Gammaproteobacteria bacterium. Lineage (GTDB taxonomy): Bacteria > Pseudomonadota > Gammaproteobacteria > Steroidobacterales > Steroidobacteraceae > Bog-1198. Next base: position 34,040 of record CAVVKU010000021.1, read on the forward strand.
ACGCCGGGGACGGCGCCAGAGCCACGCAAAAAAACCTCCACCCACCGGCTCCGGCGAATTCACTGTGAACCTCTCGTTGCGACCATGCGCATGCTTCTGTGTAAAAGATGTTACAGGCCGGCCTCACTCATGCTCTGTGCGTTTACGTACAGACCGCGCACGTTTTGCGGATTAACTTCGTCTCGAAACCGCCATTGTTTGAACTCGTCGCCACCTCCCCGCGGATCCAGGGGACCGTCGGCGTCCTTGAGGGAGATCGATATGCAGAGTGCGCACGGGATTCGCGAGTCAGGCCGGACCTCTTGGGGCGCTGCCGCGGCCGGAATGACTCTGCTGTGCACGCTATTGGCGGCCTGCAGCGGCACCACCGGCTCCGCGGGTGCCAACGGAGCGCCGGGCGCCACCGGCCCGACCGGCCCCACGGGCTCAGGGAGCGCGTCGGCGTTGACCACGGCGGCGTCGATCACCGCGACCATCACCAGCGTGACTGTCCCCGCCACCTCGCCGGCCACTCCGGTGGTGAAATTTCAGCTGGTCAATGAGAGCGGCGAGCCGCTCTCGGGATTGACGGCGGGTGAGGTGTACTTCGCGATTGCCAGGCTCGTGCCGCCGGGTACCCAGCTCGCGGCCGTACCGCCGCAGACCGTCGCGCCGGCTCCTCTGGTGTCCAGCCAATGGCAGAACTACATCTATACGACAGCGACTCCCGCGCCGACGAGCGCCGGCACGCCCTCCGATCCGGTCGTCGGCACCAAGCCGCAACCGCAGGGCACGATCGAGGCCGGCGCGGCCGGGACCTTCGTCGACAATGGCGACGGTACGTATCAGTACACCTTCGCGAAGAACCTGTCGGCCGACCCCGCCGTCCCCTATGTTCCGACACTCACCCACCGGGTGGGCTTCGAGATTCGCGGCGTCACCAATGCGGCCGGCACGACGATCGCGGCGAACAGCCCCGTCTACACCTTTCAACCCTCGTCGGGCGCGACGACGGGCATCACCCAGTACGACATCGTCGAAGACCAGACCTGCAAGAACTGCCATCAGGTGCTCGAGTGGCACGGCGGCGCGCGCACCGAGATCAAGTACTGCGTGATGTGCCACAACCCGAGCTCGCTCGATCCCTCGAGCGGCAATACGCTCGATTTCAAGGTGATGTTCCACAAGATCCACATGGGCCAGGATCTGCCCAGCGTGACCGGCACCGGCACCACCAAGAGCAACTACTACATCTTCGCCTACGGCAATGCGATCAGCGATTACTCGACGGTGGCATATCCGCAAGCCGATGCCAGCAACAACAACACGGCCGTGTCCGGTACGGGCCAGCGTTTCTGCACGACGTGTCACAATACGAGCGACCCGCTGACGCCCCAGGCGGGCAACTTTGCGAGCGCGCCCTCCGCCGCGGCTTGCGGCTCCTGTCACGATAACGTCAACTTCACGACGGGCGAGGGGCACAGCGGCGCGAACATCGTCGCGAACGACACCCAGTGCTCCACCTGTCACGGCCCGGCGAGCACCATCGACAACGGCGCGCTGCAGGTCGTGGCGGCGCACCACACGCCGGTGGACGCGGCCATCGCGAAATTCCAGTACACCGTGGTGAGCATCACCAATACGGCGCCCGGCCAGACCCCGGTGGCGACCATCAAGGTGACGGACCCCACCAACAGCAATGCGCCCTACGACATCACCAGCACAACCGGGCCGTTTCAGGCCGCGGGATCGGCCCTGAATCTCGACATTGCGTGGAATACGATCGACTTCAACAACGTCGGCTCGGGCAGCGCGACGGGCCCGGGCGCCGGCTCACCCAATCAGCCCGTGGCCATCAACTTCAAGGCCGGCGGTCCGTCCCTGATCAAGAACGCGGATGGCTCGTTCACCATGCCCGCGACCATCCCCATCCCCGCGAACATGACCGGCTCCGGAGTCGCCTCACTGGAAGGTCGCGCGGTGGTGACGCTGCCCAATATTTCGGGCATGACCAATGCGGTCGCGACCGGCACCACCGCCGCCGAACTCGGGGTTCAGGGCGCCAGTCTCACCTATGCGATCACCGACCCGACTCCGGTGCCGCGCACGGCGATCGTCGACATCGCCAAGTGCGATACGTGCCACAAGGTGCTGACCTTGCACGGCCAGAACCGCACCGACGACATCAATCTGTGCGCCTCCTGCCACAACCCGAATGCCACGGATGCGGTCCAGCACACGGCCGCTTCCGGCGCCTGTGCAGTCGGCACTCCGGACAATCCCATCGACTTCAAGGTCCTGATCCACAAGATCCATGCCTCCGGAGACCCGTACGCCTATGGCACCACCGGTGTGACCATCTGCTCGTACGGCGGCAACGCGACCACCTTCCAGGTGCTGTACCCGAGTTCGGGGAATGCAAGCCTCGGCAACTGCCAGGCCTGCCACAACAGCGGGACTTACTATCCGGACACGACGGCGATGCAGGGCACGACGATCCATGCCAACAACCGCCAGATCTTGACCGATGACGTGGTCATCTCGCCGAACTCCGCAGCGTGCTCGAGCTGTCACACCGATACGACGGCCATCAACCATATGACGCAGAACGGCGGTAATTTCAGCGCCACGAAGACGGCCACCGGTGCGCTCAACCCGGCCTCCACGGAGACTTGTGCGCTTTGTCACGGTGCTGGGGGCGTGGCCGACGTGGCCGTCGTCCACAAGCTCGCGAGCTACCAGTGATCGTGACCGCGGTGAACTGAATGACCCGGGTTAAGCGCAGCGCCGCCACTGTGTTGGTCCTGCTGCTCGGCGGGATGGGGCACGTCGGGTCGGCTGCTGTCCCGGACAAGGACGCCGCGCATGCCGCGGCCTCGGCCTACAGCCCGCAGGGAGCCGACACCTGTCTCGGATGCCATGCCAGCAATCCCGGCGTGATGGCCATTTTTCACACCAAGCACGCGCGCCCGGGCGATCCGCGCGGGCCGTTCGGCCACGGCGGGCTGCAGTGCGAGGCCTGCCACGGGCCCGGCGGTGCGCATGTCGATGCGATGGGCGATACCACCAAGATCATCGCTTTCGGACCCAAGTCCCACTCGACCGTGAAGCAGCAGAACGCGAATTGTCTGGGGTGCCACCAGTCGAACGCAGCGCATGATTGGGCCTCGAGTGCGCATGCGGCGGGGGATGTCGCGTGCACGAGCTGCCATCAATTGCATACCGCCAAGGATCCGGTCCAGACCGCAGCCGGCCAGATCGAAGTTTGTGCCGGCTGTCACCAAGCCGAGCACGCGGACCTCGACAAGCTGTCGAGGCATCCGCTGCGCGAGGGCAAGATGGCGTGCACATCCTGCCACTCGCCACACGGCTCGACGGCGCCCGCCCAGCTGGTCAGGAACACGGTCAACGAGACCTGCACCAGCTGCCACGCGGAGTATCGCGGGCCTTTCCTGTGGGAACACCAGCCGGTCGCGGAGGATTGCACCAACTGCCACAACCCGCACGGTTCGGTACAGCCGGCCCTCCTCAAGTTGCGGCCTCCGTTTCTCTGTCAGACCTGCCACGAGGGCGCGGGCCACCCATCGATGGTCAATACGCCGCAAGGCTTGGCGGGCGGCGGCGCCCCGAGCGCGTTCCTGCTCGCCGGCGGCTGCATCAATTGTCATTCGCAGATTCACGGCTCGAACCATCCGTCCGGCCGCGCGTTCATGCGGTAGGCGACTCCATGAAACTCAACCGATCCAACTGGCTCGTTCCAGGTCTCATCGCGGCATTAGCTTCGTCGGGCGCGTTGGCCGACGACCCTCCGAGCGCGGACACGGGCGGCTGGAAGTGCACGCAATGTCCCTTCGCGCAGGGTTATTCGGGCGACGCGGAGCTCGGCGTGCTCGGCGCCAGCGGCGCGAACGCGACCTTCGGGCGCTATACGGGCATCGATCACGGCGGTGCATACGCCGATGCCGCCGCCTCCGGGCAGTATCGCAACGACGACGGCTCTTACGCGAACTACGAGCTCGACCGGCTGGGGCTCGCCTCTCGCGATGGCTATGTCGAGGGCGGACGCGAAGGGCGCTACGACCTGCGAGTGAGCTACGACGGCCAGCCCAATATTCTCTACGACACCGGCGCAACGCCGTACCGGGCGAATGGCTCGACCCTGGGACTGCCGGCCGGCTGGGTGTCGGCGGGCGGAACCGCCGGCATGGGTTTGCTCGGCACGAGCCTCGCGCCCGTCACCATCGAGTCGGAACGCCGCACGGTCGCGCTGCTCGGCCGGTATTTCGCGAGTCCCAGCTGGACGGTGTTCGGCGAGTTTCGCCGCCAGGAGCACGATGGCAGCGGACTCACCGGCGCAAGCTTCCTGACCGAGGCGGTGCAACTGGCGCAGCCATTCGACTACGTCACGAACTCTCTGGAGACCGGCGTCGCCTGGGCCGGGCGCAAGGCGAGTGTCCGCGTGAGCTATCTGGGATCATGGTTCGACGACGACTACAGTTCGCTTACTTTCGCAAACCCCTACCTGCCGATCGTCCCCGGCTCGACGCTCGGACAGCTCGCGACGCCGCCGGGCAACACGCTGCAGCAGCTCTCCGCCGCCGGCAATGCGCAGCTGCCGTGGCGCACCACTCTGACCTTCACCGCCTCGATCGGCACGCTCAAGCAAAATGCCGCATTCCTGCCGGTGAGCGCGCTGCCCGGTGCGCAGGTTCCAACCCCCGATTCGCTCGACGGCGATGTGCATCTCTCCCATTACGCGCTGGGATTGGCGTCGCGGCCCCTGTCGAAGCTGAGTGTGCGCGGCAACGCCACGTATGACGGGCACGACGACAAGACCTCGCCGCTCACCCTTCCCTACGTCGTCACCGACACGTTCCCGGGCGGCACGGCGCTCACGCCGCGCTACAGCGAGGATCGCGTACGCCTCGACGGCGGCGCGGACTATGTGCTCGCGCACTGGATCAAGATCGGTGTCGGCGGCAAACTCGATGACATCCACTATGGACCGGGCCAGGTGGTTACTTGGACTCAAAACGCCGAAAGCTGGGGTCGCGGCACGATCACGCCGATCGCACCTTTGAGCATCACTCTGAAGATCGGCAATGGTCTGCGCAAAGCCTCCTCCTTCGATGCGGCCGCGCTGCCCCCCGATGAAAGCCCGTTGATCCGCGAATACAACTACGCGCCGCGAGACCGGGTGTTCTACACGCTCACCGGCGCATGGACCGTGACCCCCACACTGACGTGGTCGGTGGAGGGCTCCATCGCCAAGGACGACTATCGGTCATCGCCGTTGGGCCTGCAAAGCGTCCATGAGCAGCGTGGGTCGACCAATCTCACCTGGACGCCGCGTGATACGCTGAGCGCATACATCGAGGGCGGATACGAGCGCCTGTTCAATCTCCAGAGCGGCTACAGCGGACCCGATACGATCCCGTGGCTCGCCGGGGACGCTCAGCGCTTTTGGAATCTGAGTGCCGGCGGACGTTGGGTTCCGCAGGAGCGATGGACACTCTCCCTGGACTATCTATTGGCGCCCTCGTACGACAATACCGACACCACGGCGGGCGGATTGCAGCAGGCCTTTCCGCAAAACTGGACCAAGCTCGATTCCACCCGGCTCGACCTGGCCTACCGGTGGACTTCCGCCATGCAGATCCATGTTCGCTATGTGCGCGAAACCTACAGCTCCAACGACTGGGCACTCGATGGCGTGGGGCCCTCGTCGGTACCCAATCTCCTCGCGCTCGGCGTTCAGCCTTTTGGCGACAACGTGAACCTGTTTGCTCTCACCGTGCGCTATCAATTCGGCCGCGACGGCACCAAGCCGCAGGCCTCGAAATGACCATGCATGACGGGGTAGTCCGAGAACACCGGCCGATCGACGGGCCGTCCCCGGCGCTCGCGGCACCGGGAAAGGCGGCGGCCATACGCCGTGCTTTTCTCGCCACGCGCCCTCCCTTCATGATCGCCGCCGTGACGCCCGTGGCGGTGGGCACCGCCTGGGCGGGCGCCGCTTATCACCGCTTCGACGGCCTTGAATTCGGGCTGACGCTCGGGATCATGGTGCTCACGCTGGCGGGCGCGAATGTCTACAACGATGTCGGCGACGACGTTACCGGCGCCGATGCCGGCAACATCGAGCACATTTACCCCTATACCGGCGGCTCGCGCTTCATCCAGGCGGGGCTTCTGTCGCGAGCGCAGATGACCCGCCTCGCGATCGGTTTGGGCGTTGCCGCGCTCCTGCTCGGTGCGTTGCTCGCGGTATTGCGCGGCCCCGGCGTGATCTGGCTGGGCTGCGCCGGGCTTGCGCTCGGCATCCTTTATTCGCTTCCCGGCGTGCAGTTGTCCGGGCGCGGTCTCGGTGAGGCGACGGTGGCGGTCGGCTTCGGCGCGCTGCCGGTGCTCGGCAGCGTTTGGCTGCAGGCCGGCGTCATCGACACCGGCGCAGTCCTTCTCTGTTTGCCGGTGAGTGCGTGGGCCGCAGCGATCTTGATCATGAACGAGGTCCCGGATATCGACGCAGACAGCCGTGCCGGCAAGCGCACGTTGGTGGTGCGCTGGGGCGTGAGCGGCGCGCGCTGGTTATATGGCAGCCTCGTCGCGGTGTCCCTGGGCGCCTCGGCTGCGGCCATCCTAACGCGGGCACTGCCCTTGTGGTACGCGCTGCCGGCGGTCATTTTCGCGTGTCTCGGTCTGCGCGCGGTGCTTGGCATGTCGAGCGAGCCAGGTGCGCGTCCACGCTTGAAGCGCAGCATCGAATTGACCTTGGCCATCCACGCCCTCGGTTGCGTGACCATGGTCGCAGCCATCCTGTCGAATTTCGCCGGCTGAGCGGGCGGGCTCCTTTCCAGGGATAGAGGTTAAGTGCGGTGCAGGCGCGCCTCGAAGGCGGCAACCACGTCGTCGAGGCCGGATGGAAGGACGCTATCGACGAGGTGCTGGATGAGCCCGGACTGCGTCTCGATTTGAGCGATGACGCTGACCTGGCAACTGCCAAAAGTCAGCGCGTCGGATGGCAGCGCCTCGAACAGCCAAGTCAGGCTGAACTGCCGGAAAGGCGCCTGCGTCGAGGTGACCTCGATGCGCTCCGGACGATGCAGCACGGCCTGGGATGAGAATTCCAGCCGAAGCGGCCCGAACTCGATGACCTGGTCGACCCAGCAGACGTCGGATTCGCGCCTCACGATGTGCGCCGAAATCCACCCCGGCAGGAAACTCGGGTAGCTTTCGATGTCGGCAGCGAGATCGAACGCCTCGCCGCAGCTGACGGGCAATGCGCCGCTGGTTTTCTTGATCAGGGACGCCATCGCTCGATGGTAAACACATCAGGGCGGTAATGTTCTGTACGGAAACGCACTTACGATCCCGGGCAAATGAGGTTAAATACATGCTCACGGCACCCCAGGCGCTCCGCCGACGCGAGGAAATCGACCGCATGACGACCCCCACCGGAATCTACATCGTCCCGACACACCGCTGGTACATCGAACGGACCGTCTGGCTGATCGCCGGGTTCGTTCTGCTGGGCAGCACCCTCCTGGCGGCGCTGGTCGATCCGCGCTGGATTTTGGGCGTCACCGCCACCGGCCTGGTCTCGATCAACGTCGCGTTCACCGGCTTCTGCCCGATCGGCAACATCCTCCAGATGTTGGGCTTTGAACCTATGCTCGGCTCCAAAACGCCGACGCGCAGAAACCTTTATTTTCTGCAAACCGACAAGTGGTATCTCGAGCGGCGCATCTACCTCACCGTGGGCATCAATATCTGCATCGCATCGATTCTAGTGCTCGCCTACTCGCCGTGGTGGACGCTGTTCACCGGTTTCGTCGGGTGCGCAATGGTGTGGTTTGCCGCCACCGGTTATTGCGTTCTGGCCAATATCCTGTTGTGGCTCGGCGCCGAGCCGCGCCTCAACCCACAGCTGATGCCCTCGGGGCGCTGCGCGGACTGCACCCAGTCGGCCGTATGTTTGAGCGGCGAGGCCAAACATGGCTAGCAACACGGGCCTGGCATTTACGGCGACGCAATGCCCGGCTGTCGAGTTCGCGCCCGACGATGCGTGGTGGCAGCGCGTGTTCGCGGTCATCGATGCACGCGATGCAGCAGCCTTTGTTGCGCTCCTGACGCCCGATGCGCAGTTTCGCTTCGGGAATGCGCCCACGTTGGTTGGCAGCGATGCAATCCGCGCCGCCGTGGGCGGCTTTTTCGCCGCCATCGCTTCGTGCAGCCATCGGCTGATCCGGACCTGGAGCAGCGACGCTTGGGTGGCCTGCGAAGGGGAAGTGACCTACCTTCGCCACGACGGCTCCGCGATCACGGTTCCATTCGCCGACGTATTCGAGCTGCGCGGCAGGCTCATTTCGGTCTATCGCATCTACATCGATAACTCCCCTCTCTTCAGCTGAGGCTCCGGCAGGCGATTTTTACAGGCGCATTTCCAGCGGGTACCGCGACCGCTACAGGAGTGAATCGCATGCCCGATAGCACCACTTCTTCGGTCGAGCTCCCGCTCCATCTCGCCCGCGGCGCATTCGAGGCCGCACCCGATGCGATGCTTATTGTCGACATGCTCGGCACGATCCGGCACTCGAACGCACGTGCGCTCGCCCTGTTCGGGTATGCCCCGGATGATTTGATCGGTCGGAACATCGAAGATCTCATGCCGGAGCGCTTGCGCACCCGGCACATAGCTCACCGGGGTCGTTACGCAGACCTTAGGCAAGCTCGCGCCATGGGCGCGGGACTGGATCTGCTCGGGCAACGACGCGATGGCAGCGAATTTCCGGTCGAGATCAGCTTGAGCCCGGTGGACGATGTCGACCGTCCGCTCGTGGTCGCCGCTGTTCGCGACGTGACCGACCGCAGGCAACTTCAGGACCGGTTGGTCACGGAAGCCCTCGCCGCTCTTCAGGCGAACGAAATGAAATCCCGATTTCTGGCTGCCGCGAGCCATGACCTGCGCCAGCCTCTGCAGACGATCTGGAGCGTACAGGCAATGTTGGAGCGCGTCGTGCAAGACCCGGGGTGCACCCCGCAGCTCGAGCTGCTCGGTGAAGCGGTGCGCAACATGGACCAGATGCTCTCCGCGCTCATCGACATCAACCGCCTGGAACAGGGCGCCATCCATCCGGTCATTCGCGATTTCTCGCTGGATGAGATCCTTCCGCGCTTGCGCTCCGAATTCAGCTACGCGGCGCGCAGCAAGTCGCTCGAATTGACGATCGACGGATCGGCCGAGTTCGTGCGCAGCGACCCCATGCTGCTGCCCGTCATCCTGCGCAATCTGGTTGGCAACGCGATCAAGTACACCCAACGCGGTTGCGTCAAGCTGTGCGTGCGCGTCGAGAATGCAGAGCTTTATGTCGACATCGTCGATACGGGCCCCGGCATCTCCGAGGAGCATCTGCAGCGCCTGTTCGAGGCTTTCTATCAGGTCGACAACCCCGAACGGGATCAGCGTCAGGGTGTCGGACTTGGCTTGTCCATCGTGCAGACCATATGTCGGCTGCTCGATCACACCGTTTCCATCCAATCGAAAATAGGTGAAGGCTCCACGTTTTCGGTGCAGGTGCCTCGCGGTGTGGCCATCGAGAGGCCCGCCGAGAGGACGCCGCTCGCAATTCGCCCCGCGGCCCCATCAGCCGGCAGCATCACCGTGTTGCATATCGAGGACGATCCCGGCATCGCGCGATCCATGGCCATGCTGCTGAGCCTCGAAGGTTACGAGATGGTCGGCGCGACCACACGCGATGAGGCGCTTCAGCAGATCAATGAGTGCGGCGTGCGCCCCGATCTCATCCTCTGCGATTTCAACCTGCCGATGGGTTTCACGGGAGACGAGATCGTCTCGGAGATCACCCTGTCGCTTGGATACAAGCCGCCGACGATCATGCTCACCGGAGACATTGCCGATCAGCACGTCAAGCGCGCACGTCGGGTCGCGGAGCGCATATTGCCAAAACCGGTGGACGTCAACCTGTTGCTGCGCGACATGACCGAGCTGCTGAGCCGGGGTCCCGGCCGCGAAGAATCACCGGGCAACGCACTCGACATCGCCGCCGAGCGGCCCCTCGAGACCCGTTGCGACAGCGCTTTTGGCGCCCTGCTCACCTCGAGTTACCTCCATCTCCTCGAGGATCATCCCCATACCGTGTACGGTGTTTGGTCCGATCTCACGCTGGCCTACATGAACCCTGCCTGGTTCTCCTTCGCGCGCCGGAACGGCGCCGAGCAGGCGATTCCGGGCGCCTGGACCATCGGACGATCGACTCTCGACGCGATTCCCGAGTGTCTCAAGACCTGGTACCTGTCGTTTTTTACCGCGGCCTCTCTCACCGAAGGCTCCGCTCCGAGACAGCATGAATATGAATGCTCGAGCGCCGAGCTGCATCGGCGATTTCTCATGAAGGTCTACCCGGTGAGAGGAGCCAAGGGCCGGGGATTCATCGTCGTCAACTCGCTGCGCTTCGAGATACCCCACGCCAAAATGGACCGCGTGACCATGCCGCCGGCCGCCCAGGTATACACCGACGAGACGCAGTTGATGACCCAGTGCGTGAATTGCCGACGCGTCCAATCCCAGGCTGAACCGTCGAGTTGGCACTGGGTCCCCGAGTGGGTGCGACAGGTCGCACCGAATATCAGGCCCGCACTTTGTCCCGCATGCCGCGAGCGCTTTCCGCCCGGCTAGTGGGGCTGCAGGATGCGTTGAATAACCGCTTCGGCGGCAAGCGCGGCGTGCACACGCAACTCCGGCACGGCCGTTGACTCCCACTCGTCGGCTTTACGCATTGAGCCGATCACGACGAGATTGTCGATGATTCGATCCCTCACCATGGCCAGGCCTTCGGGAGTGCTGCGCACTCCCAATCCCAACGGGTCGCCCTCCAAGCACCCTGCCCCGATGAGCCCTGCGATTACCGGAGGAAGGCCCGTGCCCTGTCCGGAACCGGGGCCCGTGCAATTGACGATCCAGTCGAACTCGCGCACCTCGGGCGCCGGCGCGCCGCGGCGACGCACCGTGAGTGCCACGCCGTCCAGCGCGCCGCGCGCCGCGATCACCCGCGCCGCTGCCGTCCTGAAGATGCCGGCATCGAGCGCCCCGCTGACCTCCCGCGCAACCGTCGGCGCCATTCGGTGGCGCGCCGCCTCCCAAAATGCTCTCGCGTGACGCAGAAAGCGCCCTCCTTCATCACTCGGCAGTGCCCGCCAGATAGTCGAAGTGTGGGGTCTCAGGCCGTCGACGACCTGCCGCCAATCCTGGCCGCCGGCTTCGGCTGCGTGAATCGCACGACGGAGTTGTCGGGTGAGGGAACGCGTCGTGATTCGTCCATCAGGGCGCAACAGGGGCTCGAGCCACCTCAGCGGGTCGATCAGCGGCAGCGCCGTCTCCCGGTGCGCAGCCGGCAATACGCCGCGGCGTGAGAATCCGACGACGGCGCCTGTGCGTCTACGGCGCAGGAGGCTCTGCAGGACGTTCGATGGCGGTCAAACCGGTCCCGAGCAGGCAGACGGACTCGTTCGGTTCGATGGCGCTCAGTGCTAGCGATGACCAGGGATCCTCAATATAGCGTGCCCTCGAACCGGACCAGCGTTGATGGAGAGGGTCCAGCGGCCGACGATGTCCGGTCGCCAGCACCACCACCCGCGCTTCGAGACGCGGGCTCCCGCTGCAGCGAATTCGCCAGCCATCATCGATGCGATCGACGACATCGATCTCTTCGGGACGAATCTCAATGCTGCACTTCGCGCCCGCACGCTCGACGGCCTCGAAGAACGTCGTGCGCAGATACTCACCGTAAGCGTGACGCTGCGGGAATGTATACGGTCCGATGGACGGGTCCCGGGCGCTCGCCCAGCGCAAGAAATCATCGGGCCGGTCGGGAAAGGCGCTCATCCCCGAGGCGGGGACGTTCAGCCGATGACTGGAATCGGGGGTCCGGTACGCCGCTCCTTCGGCGATCGAAGTCTGCCGATCGAACATCACGACGTGCAGGGGCTGATCGGCGTGCGCAGCCTTGCGCATCAGGTGAGCTGCAACCATCGCCCCGGAATAGCCTCCCCCGACGATCGCCACCACGGGTGCGTGCGGCAACCGCCGGCGCAAGAACGCGGCTGCCGGCACCTCCTCTGCGGCCCGTGACGTGAACCCCCGGAGCTCGGGAATGGGCGGGGCATACACGTGAATGCTCACGAGCGGCTCCTTGCTCGCGCGGTCGTTTCGGACCGCGTGAATCACATCACCGGCATCCAGGCCGATTTCACCGTCATGCAATTCGCGGCTGCCGATCGGATCGACCAGGCTGTCGCACGCCCGGGCAAATCGGGTCTCGTGCGCCGTTCCGCTCAAAATCTTGAATGCGGACACGGAGCCCGCGTGATCGTGGGCCCCGCTGCCCTGTCCCGGAAGCCATGTCAGGACCAGCACTTCATAGGCCTCCGTTCGGGCCACGCGGCGGCGGGAATAGGTGTCTGCCTGCGGAGTGACGTACGGCGCCACATCATCGATGCCCAGGCGGCTTCGCACCAGCATCTCCACCACCGCGTCCCCCGTGATGTTCGCTCCGAGCGAGTCGAGTTCGCCGAGAAATGTGTCGATCGACGGGCACCGGGAGGCGACGTGCATCATGGAAACTCCAGTATGTGATTCAACGGTGGCCTAGTTTTCCCATTGTTTTAGTCGACTATTGCGCATCGGAAATTCATCAAATCATGTCCCCAATCGTCGCCGCCTCCAGGCGATTCGACACGAGATCGCGCACTTCGCGAAACACCCGCAGGAGTCTGCGCTCCCTTTCGATCGGCGACGGTTGGTAAAAATACCGGCTCGTGGACTCGGTCGGCGCCAATGCCCCATCGAACAAGCGGACGATCTCGGCAAGGGTCACAGCGTCCACGGGCTTCGCGAGCTGATATCCCCCGCGTTGTCCCTTGGTGCTCCGCAGGTACTTCGCCCGCTTCAGCGTCAAAAGGATCTGCTCGAGAAACTTGGGCGGGATACCCTGGGCACGCGCGATGCTATCCGCGGAGACGAGATCCTCGGGCTTCTGCCGCCCGAGGTACACCAACGCAAGCAACGCATATTCACTACGAGCGGTCAGTTTCATGAGGATCAATGTCGACTAATTAGATAGGAGTAGTATATTACACCATGGGGCAAGCGCCAAAAAGTGCCCGCAGGCTTATTCCCGCGCCGCTTCGCCCGTTTGAGCCAGCAAGCGATCGAAATTACGCTCGATCTGATCGAGCAGTTTGTTCTTGAACGCCTTGAGCAAAAACCCCAGCGTCACATGGAGCCGGATTTCGGAATCGGTCACGTGCATTTCGCCATCCACGCCCGAGCGATGGAAGTGCAGGGAATCGCCGCGCCATTCGCTGCTGAGACCGTACTCGGCCGCCAGCGCGTCGGCGGCCTTCTGCACGAGCGCCTTCGCCTTCACGACCGTCAGCGAATGGGGTTTGACTAACTCGATATCGGCCATGCGCCCGCCGTTTACCTTTTGCGACCGAAGTATATATCCGAAGCGACACGCCGTCGTATCAATGGTGCTCCGCCTGAAGGGCATCCAGTATGCGTTTCAGCGCCTCCAGCTTCTCGCCCGCTTCCGCGAGCTTTCCCGCGGCGGTCAGCTGTTGATAATCGGCAAAGTCACGGGCGGCCTCGGCGATTGAGGCCTCCTTGCCCGACGGAGTCGCGCCGACCGCGGGGCTTTGTGCCCGTGCCGCCGCAGCTTCTGTCGATGCGCGCGCGCTGAGCATGGAGGGGGCGGTGCCGAACAACGCGGCCATGGCCGATTCGAAAGTCGGCCCGTACGCGAGACGATCTTGCACGGCCAGCACCACCAGCCGCAGCTCCGGCATGGGGCTGCGCTCGGCCTGCAGGTAGATGGGTTCCGCATACAGAAGAGCCCGCCCGATGGGGATGACGATGAGGCTGCCGCGGCGCACGTGCGAGCCCTGCTGATTCCATAGCGTCAGCTGGCCGGACAACTCGGCGTTCTGATCGATGCGCGCCTCGATCTGGAGGGGCCCGTCGATCAGCTTGGTCTTCGGGAAATCGTAGACCAGAGCCTCGCCGTAGTGCTCGCCGTCGCTGCGGCCCGCGATCCAGCCGATCAGGTTGTTGCGGTTGGCCGGCGTGAAGGGAAGAATGGCGATGAATTCGCTCGCGCGCTCGCCGGGGAGCGTCATGAGCACGAAATTCGGCTCGCTGGCCTCCTGGCGTTGATCGGGCGAGCCGACACCCGAGGCGACCGTCCATAGATCCTCCCGGTTATAGAACACATCGGGATTGGTCATATGGTACAGGCCGTAGACGGCGGCCTGCACGTTCAGCAGCAATTCCGGATATCGGACGTGCTTTCGCAGGTCGGCCGGCATCGCGGTCGCGTCCGCGAACAGGCTCGGAAATATCTTCCGATAGGCGGCGATGACGGGATCGTGCGCATCGAACACGTAGAAGGTCGTCTGTCCGGTGTAGGCGTCGATCAACACCTTCACGCTGTTGCGGATGTAGTTGATGCTCTCGCCGCCGACGGTGATGCGGCGCGCATAGGGGTAGGCGTCGGAGGTCGTGAAGGCGTCCATCAGCCAATAGATCCGGCCGTCATCGCTGATCACCACATAGGGGTCTGGATCGAACCTGAGAAACGGCGCGATCTCCTGCACGCGTTCGCTCAGCTTGCGGCGCATCAGCAAACGGCTCTCCGAATCCACATCGTCGCTGAAAGGCAGCTTGGCGAGGTCGCCGCGATCGAAGGCAATCAGGGTCCGGCGCAGCCAGCCGCCAAGCCGGATACCGCCGCTCCCCTGATAGGAGGTCAGATTGTTGGCATCGCCCTGCGGGTAATTGAATTCCTTCTGGCGGGTCTTGACGTACACATCGGTATCGGTGAGCTCGCCGAAATAGATCTCCGGACGGGTGACGGTGAGGCCGGGGCTCGTGCTCTGTACCGGCATGTTGCTGAGGATGAGCGTGGGCAGTCCCTCGGACGTGAAACCATTGACAGGATTCATCGTGACGCCGTAGCCGTGGGTATAGATCAGCTTTTCGTTGATCCAATTGCGGCTGCTCTGCGGCAGCTTGTCGACGTTGAGCTCGCGCGCGGCCAGCATCATCTGCCGGACCGAGCCGTCGATCTCATATCGATCCATGTCGATATCCGGGAAATCGTAGTAGGTCCGGATTTCCTGGATCTGCCGAAGCGTATCCTGGAGCGCGCGCGCATCCCAGAGCCGGATATTACCCAGCGTCGTCTGATTTTTCGCCGGCTCCACCGCCTCGATTCCGGTTTCCGCCGGAAACGGGTGCGTTTCGATACGGTCGAGCGCGTAGGCTCGCCGCGTCATCTCGATATTGTGCGCAATGAAGGGACGCTCCCGCACCAGCTGATTCGGGGCGACGATGAACCCGCCGACGTACCAGCGCACCGCGGCCAGAAGCAGATAACAAACAACGACCGGAACGGCCGCCATCACCAGCATTCGCGGGCGCGGCGTCGACGTGGCTGCGATCCAGGCCATGATGGCGCCGGCGGCGAGCACGACGCAGATCAACAGGGTTCCGCCCAACGTGACGTGCGCGTCCGTGTAGGTGACCCCCGAAAAGACGGTGCCGTCTTGGAAGAGATATTCGTAACGGCCCAGGTAGGCGCGCACCGCGAGCATCAGAAAAAGCGCGCCCAGGCTGATCGACAAGCCGCGCCAGAGCCTCACGGGTGCCCCGGCAATCTGCCGCTGCGTCCAGATGCTGGTGCCGCCGCTCAGGAGGACGAAGCCGGCGGCGATCAGGCACGCGAGCACGCAAAGGGACAACAGCCAGCCGGAAATGAGCTGCAAAGCGGGCAGCGTAAACAGGTAAAAATCGAGGGGCCTGTCGAAAATCGGATCCGGCAAGGAGGCGCTGCGCGGCGCTTCCCAGAACAAAGCCAATGTGGTCCAGCGCCCCATCATGCTGGTTCCCGCCACGGCCGCGGCCGCCAGCGACAGGGCCACGCCGATGAGCTTCTGAATGGCGTCGATGGGCAGCGTCAATCGCTGCCGATTGATCAAAATCGAATTTCTTATCAGGGGACCGAGCGCTTCTGGCACCAGCGCCCGGAATACGCCGTAAACGGCCAGAAAGGTGACGAGCGCAAAAACCACGAAGATCGCCGCTTGCAGGTCCAGGCGTGTCCAGAACACGGCCCCGAGGCCCAAAGACTCGAACCAAAGAGCATCGACGGTATAGGAGGCCACGGTGCCCGCGGCGACCAGCAATACGCCCAAGCCCACCAGCAACCCGACCTGGGCACGGCGGCGACGGCGCGAGCGCGCGTCGGTCAGGCTCGCGCGCTGATTTGCTGATGTGCCCATGATTGATGAGTGCCCCTACGCCATTTTGCCTGCGATTATCCGCCAAAGGTCCCGCCTTTGGGGCTTTCGACCTCAAAAGGATGGCGCTGCCGCTACGCACTTTCACCTATGGCGTTGCCTGCGGCCCGGCGTACCATGATTTTGCAACCGACGAGGAGAGGCGGGTTGTTGTACAAGAAGATCCTGGTGCCCGTTGATGGCGGCGAAACGAGTCTGCGCGGTTTGCGGCACGCCGTCCTGCTCGCGAACGATCTGAGTGCCTCGTTGCGCCTGATTTACGTGGTGCATGATTATCTGGTCGCCGATGGCCGCCATGGGCTCGCGAAATGGAGCGGATTGCTGAACGAGCTCCGTGAGCAGGGCCGCAGCATTCTCGATGAGGCGGCGGGCATCGCGCGCAGCCAGGGGATCGAGGCGGTCACCGAATGCGTCGAGACACCGATGGGGTCCGTGGGGGCCGCCATCACGCAGTATGCAACCGAATGGCCCGCGGACTTGATCGTCATCGGCACCCACGGGCGCCGGGGCATTCGCCGTCTGGTCATGGGAAGCGACGCGGAGTACATCGTACGCACTGCGCCGGTCCCGGTGTTGCTGGTGCGCGGGACAACGGCGGCCCCGCAGGATTAGCGCCTCGCAAAACGGAACTATCCTATGCGCTCATATGCAAGCATCTGTGGCCTCGCGATCCTGGGATCGATATTCGCGTCGAGGTGTCCGGCGGCCGAGGCGCCGGACATGTCCGGCGCGGAGCTCTACAAGTCGTTTTGCGCGCCTTGTCACGGTGTCGAGGGCCATGGTGACGGCCCGGTTGCACCGAGCTTGAAGCGGCGCCCCGCCGATCTGACGCTGCTTGCCCGACGCACGGGCGGAGTGTTCTCCCCCGAGGCAGTGCATCGGATGATCGATGGGCGATCGATGCCCCGCGCGCACGGCTCCTCGGACATGCCCGTTTGGGGATGGGAGTTCTATGGATACGAGGGCGAAGATGCCACACGCCGCCAGCGGGTCGCGGAATTCATCGATCAACTGGTCGGGTACCTGCAGTCCATTCAAATTCCGCGCAAATAAGCTGATGCGATGCGATCGGGCATCATTCGGATCATCCCCGCATGAATTACCGGCGTAGAATGGCGGGTGATGAGCAGACCCTACAACGTACGCACCCTCCGTCCTCTGCAAGTGGCGTCGAATTCCAGTTGGCCTACGGAATTGGGCATCGCCTCGACCAGCGGGACCTCGGCAGACATGCGCTACGCCTACTTCCCCCAGAACCGGCGCTTGGCCGTTGAATCGCGGGGTATTCTCACGATTTACGACACCGCCGAATATCAGTTTCGGGGCATGCTCGAAGCGCATTCGGCGGAGGCTGTGGGTGTCTCGATCTTGACCCAACGCGGCCGGGTGCGGCTCAGCGATCTGGTGACGGTGTCCTCACCGCCTCCCTCGCCTCCCATCCCCAATCCCTGATCATCTGCCGGTTGCGGGCTCCGGTCAGTTGCGCTTCGTCTTACGTTTGCGCACCGCGAGCTTTTTCTTCGCCTTCCGGCGCATTGTCATCAGAGCATCCACGAGATCGTCGACCGGCTCGTGCTTTTTAGCCTTGCGCCGCATCCAGACGAGCGCGTCGAGCAGATCGTCGACCACTTCCTGCTTTCTTTTGGCCATGCGCCATTCTACCCGCACACAGGCCGCTGCGAAGTGTGCTTTGCAGCATCCGCAGCAAAAGCGATGCTGCGCCCCTAGCCGATGAGACGCTGCAGGCGTTGCGTGCGGGTTCCTTCCATCTGCGCCGCGAGCCGCGCGAGAAGCTGCCGGGCATCCGCGGGGCGCAACGGCCGGCTGAGCAGGTACCCCTGCGCCAGGTGGCATTGATGCTCCTGCAGCCGAAGGAGCTGCTGGAAATCCTCGACCCCTTCGGCAACCACGTCGAGCTTCAGTGTCTTGGCCATCGCGATGATGGCCTCTGCGATCGTGCTGTCGCTGCTGCGCGTCGCGATGTGGGCCACGAAGGAGCGGTCGATCTTGAGCCGATCGACGGGAAACTCTCTGAGCCGGGCCAGGTTCGAGTATCCCGTGCCGAAGTCGTCGATCGAGAGCATGACGCCGAGCGCTTTCAGCTCCTGCAGCGTCTTCATCGATCGCGCCTCATCGTTCATGAGCGCGCTCTCGGTGATCTCGAGCTCGAGTACGGTCGGATCGATGCCGGTGTCCTGGATGATCGTCAAGACCAGGGAGGGGAAATCGGCACTCATGAACTGGCACGCCGACACGTTCACCGCCATGTGGATCGACGGCAGCCCTTCATCCGTCCAGGCTCGCTGCTGGGCGCATGCCGTGCGCATCACCCATTCGCCGATCGGAAAGATCATGCCCGTGGCCTCGGCGATTGGAATGAACTCGGAGGGCGGCACCGCCCCGAGGTCCGGCGTGGTCCATCGCAGGAGCGCCTCGACGCCGGCGATCAGCCCGGTCTGCAGATCGAACTGCGGCTGGTACTGGAGTGAGAACTCATCCCTTTCGAGCGCGCCGCGAAGCTTGGTCTCCATGGTCAGCCGCTGCAGCGCGCCGGCGCTCATCAGCGGATCGTAGAACGCGAATTGCCCGGGCGCCTTGCGCTTCGAGAAGTACATCGCCAGGTCCGCGTGCCGCGAGAGTTCCTCGGCGGACGTGCCGTCTGCCGGAGAGACGGCGATGCCGACGCTCGGCGTGATCAGGATCTCGTGACCGTCGAGCTTGATCGGCTTCAGCAGTGAATTGATGATGCGTTGGGCAACGAGGCCCGCGTCGGAGGAAGTGGCCAGGTCCGTGAGAAGCACGGCGAACTCATCACCGCCGAGCCGCGCGAGTACCGACCGGCCCGCGGGCACGCCCTTGCGGGCGCTCTCTTCGGTTGCACGCAATGAGGTTCTCAGCCGTTCCGCCACTACGCAGAGCAATTCATCGCCGATGCCGTGACCCAGCGTATCGTTGATGCGCTTGAAGTTGTCCAGATCGATGTACAGCATCGCGAGCGGGCGATCGGCTGATCGCGCCGCGTCGAGCATGCCGATCAGCCGCCGCCGAAAGCTTTCCCGGTTCGGCAGCCCCGTCAGGGTGTCGAAATAGGCCAGAAGCTTCAGGTCGCGTTCGGCGCGCCATTTGGATCCGAGCGCCGTGGCCATCTGACGCACTTCGAACGGGTGAAACGGCTTTTCGATGTAAAACAACTTGTCGGCCGGCGGTAGATGGGCGGCAATCGCGGATGGATCCACGTCCGAGTACGCCGTGCACAAGACGATCTCGATCTCGGGATCCAGGGCCCGGATCTTCTCCGCGGCCCAGAGACCATCCGGGCCTGGGGGCATGCGCATATCCAGGAACACGATCGCGAAAGGACGGCTCGCGCCGCAGGCCTGCGTCGCCGCGGCGACGGCGCTCTCCGCCCCATCGCAAAAGACCAGCTCGAATCGCGTGCGGCGCGAGGCATCCGTCTTCGCCGAAGGATCGGTTTGGCTCGCGCCGAGCACTTTGTCGCGAAGATTCTGAATCATCGTGCGGCTCGAGCTCAATTTCGGGTCCTCGAACACTTCGCGATACGCGTCGCGAATCTTCGCCTCGTCGTCGGCGATGAGAACCCGGATCAAATTGTGATTGGTTGGCATACCCGGCTCAAGCCGCCCGCCGGGCGCAGTCGTTTTGCGGCGCATGCGACGGGACTCGCACCCGAAGGCAGGCACCGCGTCCGACGCCTTCGCTCGTGGCTTCGATCGCTCCGCCGAGGGCATTCAGGACGTTGGCGCACCAATGCAGCCCGAATCCCGAATGGGTGACTTGGGACTTCGTGGTAAATCCGCGCTCGAACAGCCGCGGCATGTTTTCGGGCGCCACCCCCGCGCCATCGTCGGTGAACGTGAGGTCGAGCAGTTCCTTGCCGCCGTCGCGGCCGCCAATCTCGCGCGCGCTCACTCGCACGATGCCGCTTCCCCGTCCGCCCTCGCGGATGGCCTCCGCGGCGTTCAGCACGACATTCTGCAGGACCTGTTGGACGGCAATGCGCGGGAGCCGCCGGCTGCCGAGCAGCCCGACCGAGGGATCGAGCTCGATTCTTATGGCGGCGCGGAGCTCCTCGGGGATGACATCGGCCGCCAGGCGGACGAGTTCCTCGATGGAGGCGTCCTCCATCAGGGGACCACGACGGGCGAACCGTTTCTGCTCGGCCAGCAATAATTTTAAATCGTCGACCTGACGGCGGACGATCTCGAGCTCCTCCTCGCTTCGCACGATCACCTTCGCGCATTCGCGCGCGAGAAGCCCGAGCAAGGCCTCGCAATCCGCGTGCCGGGCCGCATCGGTGCGGCTCGTGGCGAGCTCGGTGATCGTGGGCTCGACGTCGGCGGCGGGAGCCGCTCGCAGCCGTTGCCGCAGACCCTCGATGCGCACCGTCAAAGGCGTCATGGCATTGCCGATGTTGTGCAGCGCTCCGCTCGCCATTTCGCCCACTCCCGCCTCGAAGGAGCGTTCCACGCTTTCCCGCCGCGCCGCCTCGACACGCTCCATCATTCGATCGAATTCATGAGCGAGCACGCCGATCTCGTCGCCACGATCGATATTGAGCCTCATCGCCACGTTGTCGTGCCGGCCGATCTCGATGGCATGGTCGGTGAGATGCGCCAGCGGCGCGAGCACCAGGCGGCGAAGCGTGATGAGCAGCAACCCCAGAATGAGGGTGCCGATCACGGTCAGCGACAGAGTGGCGAACATCACGATTCGTCGGCCGTGCCGGCTGATGGTACGGGGCACCGTCGCACGCAGCGTGAAGCTCGCCCGGCCATCGACGCTTGGGAGGGTCCGGTAGATCTCGGTGACGCCGTCGCGCTCGACCAGCGTATCCTGTTGGATGTGGAGCGCACCGGATTCCGGCATGCCTGTCGCGAGAAGCCCCACCGTCACGTGGGCCTGCCCGGCGATGCGGCCGATTTGTGCCGGCGTCAAGTATCGGCCGAGGAGCACGCCCCCGCGGGAGGACCCTCCCCCATTGCCGTCGAGAATGGGCGCAATGCTCGCGAGCAGCGGGCCGTCCTCGGTGCTCAACAAGCCTTCGCCGCTGGCGCCCGTTCGCAGCGCCGTGCGCCAGGGAAGGCGGGCGACGAAAAATGGGGGCGCGGATGGATCTAGCGCGAAGGGGGCCGACGCGCCCGGCGCCGATGCAAGCGACCATACGATCCTTCCCTCGGAATCGAACAGAATGAGCACGTCGACTTTGAGGTCGTGGAATTGTTGTCGGGAGAGCGCGGGGACCCCTTTTGAGTTTCGATCGTCCATGAATCTGTAGAGCTCCGTCCAGTCGCCATAATCCCGGGTGGTCGCCGCAAGCTGATCGATCTCGCCGTGCAAGGCGTCCGCGACTCGGTCCATGTCCACATGGGCATTCTCGCGCTCGAGGGCGTCAAAGCTCGGGACCAGCAGGCGAGTGGCCACGACAATCTGCGCAATTCCCAGCGCGACGATCAGGAGCGCGATGAGCAGAGCGATTTTATAGCTGATTCTTAGTCGCACTCGACCCGTCCCGCATCCATGCATGAACGCTTAGTGGCATCCATCTACAGATCGGCCGGGGTGCCCCCGCCTTGAACGAACCCCGGGGAAGCACGGGGTAATCTGCGGGTCAAATCACACTTGCGCGGGTGCGCTCATACGAATTTCCCGGGCTTCCGGGCCAAACCTTGCCAACAGCGCAAGCGCGATGGCGCCCGCCCCGGCGACCCAAGCCATGGCCACGCCGAAGTCGACGCTCAGCCGGTCGGCGAGAGCGACTTGAATCGTCGCGTTGCCGGCGGCCAAAAAATTGCCAAACTGATAGGTGAAGCCTGGAAAAGTAGCCCTCGATCCGGGTGGTGAAATTTCGTTGAGGTGGGCGGGCATGGCTCCAAACATGCTCTGGACGAGGAATTGCATGCAGAATGCCGTTCCCGCCAGCGAGAGCGCGCTGGAGGCGGTGGCCCAAAACGGCATGAGCGCGAGAGCCAAAAGGGCCGCCAACGCCAGCTCGCGACGGCGGCCCAACCATTGCGATAACGTGCCGCCACAAAGACAACCCAATATCGCTCCGATGTTGTAGACGATCGCCATCGCCGAGACTTCGTGCACGGAAAAGCCGCGCTGAACGCGCAGGAAGGTCGGGTAAAGGTCCTGGGTGCCGTGGCTGAAGGTCGCAGCCGCCGCCATCAGGGCGATGGCATAGACATAACGCCTGATGTGCGAGCCGCGCGCCGGCCCCGGCGCGTCGGGAGCGACTGCCCTGTCGCGCGATGCCTGCCAGCCGGGACTCTCGGATACCTTGCTTCGTATGTACAGAACCAGCAAAGCGGGCAGGATGGCCATCACGAACAAACCGCGCCAGCCCAGCGTACCGAATCCCACCCCGAAGGCCAGCGCAGCCAGGAGATAACCGAAGGAATAACCGGATTGCAGGAGTCCAGACACGAATCCGCGCCAGTGAGCCGGAATGGACTCCATGGTGAGGCTCGCCCCGATGCCCCACTCGCCGCCCATCGCGATGCCGAATAGCGCCCGCAAAACGAGAAACACAGTCAGGGTCGGCGCGAAGCCCGAGGCGCACTCGAGCACTGAAAACAGCAGTATGTTGAGCATCAAAATCGGCTTGCGCCCATAGCGGTCCGCCAGCCGACCGAACAGCAGCGCGCCGACCACCCGCAAGGCCAAGGTCAGCGTGATGGCCCAGCTCACCACCTTCACCGTCGAGCCAAACTCCTTCGCAATGTCAGCCATCACGAAAATCAGCAGGAAAAAATCGAAGGCATCGATCGTCCAGCCGAGAAAGCTGGCGATCACCACGTTGTACTGCTGCTGTCTGGCTGCCACGTTGATATCTCGGGCTCAGGCCCCCTGCCAGACCAATTTGGCGTTGGTCAGTTCGCGGGCGCCCAATGCGCCGAGCTCACGGCCAAAGCCGGAATTCTTGACCCCTCCGAACGGTGCCCGCGGATCGGATCGCACGAAGTCGTTGATGAACACGGCGCCTGCTTCGATTTGCGCCGCGATCCGGCGTGCCCGCTCGAGGTTCTTGCTCCACACCGCCGCGCCAAGCCCGTACTCGGTCGCGTTGGCAAGAAGGACCGCCTCGGCATCATCCTCAAACGGGAACAGCATGGCGACGGGACCGAAGCATTCCTCGGCGACGATCGGCGCATCGTGGCGCAGTCCCGTGATGACCGTCGGCTCGTAGTAGTACCCGGCACCCGCCATGAATTTTCCGCCCGTGCGCAGCCGGGCGCCCTGCGCGACGGCATCCTTGACCTGCCGATGCACGGTGTCGCGAAGGTCGCTGCGCGCAAGGGGTCCGAATTTGGTCGACGGATCCATGGGGTCGCCGACCACGATCGCCTTCACGGCCTCGACGAAGCGGGACGAATATTCCTCGAACACCGATTCGGCAATCAGGAAGCGCTTGGCCGCAATGCAGCTCTGCGCATTGTTGGAGAAGCGCGAAGTCACCCCGAGCTGAACGGCTTTGCCAAGGTCCGCATCGTCCAGAACGATCAGGGGATCGGAGCCGCCGAGTTCCAGGACGGCCTTCTTGCCGTATTGCCCCGCCAGAGCGGCCATCGCGCGCCCGGCCGCGACGCTCGCCGTGACGGTGACGGCCCGGATACGATCGTCGGCAACGATGGCAGGAAGCGCCTTGCGATCGACCATCAGATTCACGTAAAGCCCGTCGGGACCGCCGGCGTCCCGCACCAACTGTTCGAGCGCGAGTGCGCAGCCCTTGACGTTTTCGGCATGCTTGACGATGACCGTGTTGCCCACCAGCGCGGCGGGAATGAAGAAGCGCAGCACCTGCCAGAAAGGCAGATTCCAGGGCATCACACCGAGGATCGGCCCGAGCGGCTGGTAGATGACCTGGGCCTGCGTGCCGGGGATGGGCTGCGGCTCGATGTATTCGGGGCCCTTCTCGGCGAAATGCCGGGCCCCCGACGCCGCCTTCTTCACCTCGGCTTGCGCCTCGGCGAAGGGCTTTCCCATCTCCAGGGTGATCAGGCGGGCGAACTCATCCGCCCGACCCTCGAGCGCCACCGCGAGCCGGTTCAAGAACGCCGTTCGCGTGGCGAGCGGTACGCCCGACCAGCTTTTCCAGCAGGACCACGTGCGCGCGAGGCAGCTCTCGATGTCGGCGGCGCTATGTTGCGGATACTTCTCGATGATCTCTCCGGTCGCCGGATTGCGTGATTCGAAGCTCATGCGGTACTCCTCCAAATCCTGTTTCAGCAAACGGTCCGAAAACGCTCAATGCACGTGGCGATGACCTCCTCGCCGGGTCGCTTCCACCAATTCTCGGCCGAGAATATCTCCACCTCTTGATGACCGCGGAAGCCGGCCTGCTCGATATCCCCGCGCAACTGCTTCAGGTCGATGACCCCGTCTCCCATCATGCCCCTGTCGAGAAGCAGATCGCGGGTCGGAACCAGCCAATCGCAAATATGGTGCGCGAGGATCCGGCCGTCGCGACCCGCGCGTGCGATCTGAGCGCGGATTTTCGGGTCCCACCAGGTGTGATACACATCGATGGCCACACCCACGCCGGCGCCGAGCGCATCGCACAGATCGAGCGCTTGTTCGAGGGTGTTGACGCAGGCACGGTCGGCCGCATACATCGGATGCAGCGGTTCGATGGCGAGCGGCATGCGGCAGGCGCGAGCGTGAGGGAGCACGGCTGCGAGCCCATCGGCGATGAGGCCGCGCGCCGCGGAGAGATCCTTCGATGTCCCCGGTAGGCCGCCCACCACCATGACCAGGCAATCGGCGCCGAGCGCGGCCGCCTCGTCGATGGCCCGCCGGTTGTCATCGATGGCGGCCGCCAGCCCGGCGTTGTCGGTGGCCGGAAACATGCCGCCCCGACAAAGGCCCGTGACCTCGAGGCCGTTCATTTTGACGATGCTCGCCGCCTCGTGAAGTCCGATCGCCTCGACCTGATCGCGCCATGGCGCAATCGCGGTGATGCCCTGCGCCAGGCATGCGTCCACGGCGGCGGCGAAACCGAACTGCGGTCGGACCGTCGCGAAATTGAGGGACAGCCCGCGCACGCTCATCCGTCACGGCCGATGCCGCCCTGGGCCATCACGGTTGCCATCCGCTCAGCCGCCAGATCCGGATCGCGCAGCACGCGCGCGGCATCGGCGAGTCGAAACAGCTCCGCAAGATGCTGCAGGGAGCGCGCGCACTGCTGACCGCCGATCATGTGAAAGTGGTTCTGCAGTCCGTTCAGGTAGGCGAGGAACACGATTCCCGTCTTGTAGTAGCGGGTCGGCGCCATGAAGATATGCCGGGACAATGGAACCGTCGGCGCAAGCAGTTCGCCAAATCCCGCTTGATCGTTTGCGGCCAGCCGCTCGAGCGCCAGCGATGCGGCGGGTGCGATCGCGTCGAATATGCCGAGCAACGCGTCGGAGTGCCCGCGCTCGTCGCCCTCGATCAGCTCGGCATAGTTGAAGTCATCTCCCGTGTACATGCGCACGCCGGCAGGCAGGCGCCGACGCATGACGATCTCTTTTTCCTTGGACAGGAGCGAGATCTTCACGCCATCGATCTTCGCGGCATGGGCGGCGATGACGGAGAGTGCGGTTTCCATCGCCCGCAAATGATCTGCCGCCCCCCAGTATCCCGCCAGAGCGGGATCGAACATCTCCCCCAACCAATGGATCACGACGGGCTGACGAACCTGCCGCAACAAGCGATCGTAGACTCGATGGTAATCCTCCGGCCCCTTGGCGATAGCGGCCAGGGCGCGGCTCGCCATCAAAATGATTCGGCCGCCCAGCGCTTCGACCGCCTCGATCTGAGTTTCGTACGCGTCGATCACATCTTCCAGGGTGCGCGCCTCGCCGGGCTTCAGATGATCGGTTCCCGCACCGCAAGCCACGACGGCGCCGGGCCGTCCCTTCGCCTCGCCCAACGTGTGCCCGATGAGCTCGAGCGCATCCGGCCATTCGAGACCCATGCCGCGCTGCGCCGTGTCCATCGCCTCGGCCACGCCAAATCCCAGGTCCCACAAATAGTGGCGAAACCGCAAGGTCGCGTCCCAGTCGATGGCGACATCGAGCTGCGGATCGCCGTTCGCCAGAGGATCGACGACGACGTGCGCAGCGGCGTAGGCGACCCGGTTGAATGCCGGGGGCGCCGCGCGGCCGCCGGGCGCCGGCAGAGGCGCATTCTTGACGGAATAGCGCTCGACACGGCCGCCGGGAATGGGGAGACGCACACTCGTCATCGGGGTGATCCGCTCAGGACGGGCTCAGGGCGGGAACGTCGATCCAGCGGCGCTCGGCCCAGCTTTGCAGGGCGAGCTCGGCGAGTTGCACGCCCTTCGCACCCTCCATCAGGTCATGGTGCCAGGGGCCATCCGCCATCACGTGACGGATGAAAGCCTCCCATTGCAAACGGAAGCCGTTGTCGAAGAACTCGGTATCCGGCACTGCATCCCATTGCTCGATGAACTTCATGGTCTGAGGTTCGTCAGGATTCCACACGGGACGCGGTGTGTTCACCCGATGCTGGGTGACGCAGCGGGTGAGGCCCGCGACGGCCGACCCATGTGTGCCGTCGACATGAAAGGTGACGAGGTCATCGCGATGCACGCGCGTCGTCCAGGACGAGTTGATCTGAGCGATGACGCCGCCTTCCAGCTCGAACGTCGCATAGGCCGCGTCATCTGCATCCGCATGGTAGCGTCGGCCGCGCTCATCGATGCGCGCATCGATGTGGGTCGCACCGCGGCAGCTGACGGCCTTGACCTTGCCGAACAGATTGTCGAGCACGTATCGCCAGTGCGGCAGCATGTCGAGAATGACGCCCCCGCCGTCCGCCTTGCGATAGTTCCAGGAAGGGCGTTGCGCGGGCTGAAGGTCGCCCTCGAACACCCAGTAGCCGAACTCGCCCCGGACCGAGAGGATGCGACCGAAGAAGCCCGCCTCCCGCAGCATGCGCAGCTTGCGCAGTCCGGGCAGGAACAACTTGTCCTGCACGACGCCGTGCTTGATGCCCCGCGACTGCGCGAGCCGCGCCACCCGCAGCGCCTCCGAGAGCGTCTCCGAAACGGGCTTCTCGCAATAAATGTGCTTGCCGGCCGCGATTGCGCGCTCGAGCAGCGCAACCCGCATCTGGGTGGAGCCGGCATCGAAGAACACACTGTCTTGCGCATCGGCCAGGGCTGCGTCGAGGTCCGTCGTGTGCCGCGGGATGTCGTGAAGCCTCGCGATTTGCGCGAGCTTCTCCGGATTGCGGCCGACCAGGATGGGATCGGGCATCGCGCGGTCGCCGTTCGGGAGCAGCACCCCGCCCGAGGAGCGGATGGCGGCGATCGAGCGGACGAGGTGCTGGTTGTAGCCCATCCGACCGGTCACGCCATGCATGATAAGCCCAAGCCGCTGAACCGCCATAACTTCCCCACTTGTAACTCGTTAGTTACTTATAATCGCCGTTGAGTCGCGGTGTCAACTTCGCCGAGGGATCAACGGTGGCGCAGGTAGGACAAGGTAACATCCACCATGTGCCGGCCCCAGTTCTCGACCTCATCCTTCGCCAATAAATCGCGGCGGAAGATCGTGGACAGGGTCCAGCGATTGGACAGATAAAAGAATCCGAGGGCGGCGATCGACACGTACACCTTCACCGCGTCGAGCCCTTCCCGGAACACGCCCTGCTCCGCGCCACGCCTGAGCAGCACGGAGATTCGCTCGATCAGGGGCGAGTTGAGCTCGAAGATCCGCGCCGAGCGTTTCAGGAATTTGGCCCGGTGCAGATTCTCTGTATTCAGAAGGCTCAAGAACTCCGGGTGAGCGAGATAATATCGCCAGGTGAATTGAACGAGGTCGGTGATGCCGTCCACGGGGTCGCGGTCGGACAGGTGCAGGCCATGTTCCGCCGAGCGGATGGCGGTGTAGCTCCCCTCGAGGACCGCGACGTAAAGGGCCTGCTTGTTGCCGAAATAATGGTACAGCATGCGCTTGTTGACGCCTGCGCGATCGGCGATGTTGTCGACCCGGGCCCCCTCGTAACCCCTTTCGGTGAACTCTTTCACCGCCGCGGCGAGGATTGCCGCGCTGGTCGACTCCGGATCGCGCGTTGTCGGGTCGCGTTGCCTCTGGTTCTTGCCGGGGCGGCGGCTTTTCGGTGCGTCCGCCGGGGACTTGCTCATTGGCATTATTCTTGGCCTTTGGATTCGATGCGCGCTCGCGTCGACTGCGCGTATTTGTACCCGCACTGTTGCGGCTCCGCAAATCCGTCCGATCTGCCGGCCGTTGCAGTGTATCGCCCGCAGTTGACACTGTCGGTTATTTTTGATTATAAGTAACTAACAAGTTACAAATAAAGGGAGCAAAGATGAAACTTCAGCGACCCCGCTCAGCGCTTCTCGCCGCCTCGGCGCTCGCCTTTGCCAGTACAGCGGGCGCCCAGAGCGCCGCGACTGCGGACACTACCACCACGCTCGGCGAGATCATCGTGACCGCCCAAAAGCGCGTCTCGACCGTTCAGGACACACCGATCAGCATCACCGCGGTGAGCGGCGCCGACTTGCAGGATCGCGGCATCTCCGATGTCTCGACGCTCGCGGCGGCAACGCCGGGCGTATCGCTGAAGAGCAACGGCCCCGGCCAGACCGAAGTGGAGATGCGCGGTATGACCTCGAGCGGCGGTAATTCAGCGACCGTCGGGTTCTATCTCGACGATGTGCCGATGACGGCGCCAGCCGGCGCACAAAACGGCAAGGTCGTGATCGATCCGACCCTCTACGACCTGAATAGGATCGAGGTGTTGCGCGGTCCGCAGGGAACGCTGTACGGCGCGGGCTCAATGGGCGGCACGGTCAAGCTCATCACCAACCAGCCGAACCTGACCGAGTCCCACGCCAGTGTCGAGAGCATCCTGTCCGGCACCGACGGCGGCGGCTTCAATCACAACGACAATTTCATGTTCAACCTTCCGATCATCAATGACCGATTGGCGCTGCGAATCGTCGGATCTGAGGCTTACACCAGCGGCTGGATCGATCGCATCGTCGCCGACCCGTTCCCGCTGCCGACCAATGGCGGCGCGACCCGCGGCAACGTGGAGGCTGCGCCGGTCGTGGCTCGATATCCGGGATCGAATGCGGAACATTTGTACGGCGCACGCGTGACGCTTCTCTGGAAGCCCACGGATGAGCTGTCCATCACCCCGTCGGTGTTCTTCCAAAGAATCACGCAGGATGGGCCAAGCGCCTTCGACAGCAATCCCGGCACCGAGGCGCACTATCAGCCGTTCAACGTCGCAGAGCCGTATTCGGACAAGATCGCGGTCTACAGCTTGACCGGAAATTACAAGTTCGAATCCTTCGACATCACCTCGGTCACCGCGCAATGGACCCGGACGTCGGTCCAATCCCAGGACGGTAGCGAGAATTTCAACAACCCCATATCGGGGGTGGAAATCAACGCGCCGGGCACCATCGGGTTCTATCTGCCGGGCGGCACCGGTCCCGTCCAGGGCACGGAAACCGATCCCTCCCGCCAATTCAGCCAGGAATTGAGAGCGGCCTCATCGGGCAGCGGTCCCCTCACCTGGGTCGGCGGTCTTTTTTACAGCCAATTCAAATCGACGTGGAATCTGTACACCGCCGTCGAGAACCCGTCGGCCTACGTCGATCTCGGCACATTCGGGCCGGCCACCGTTCCCGCGATCTGGAATCTCACGAATCCGACCAAGATCTCGCAATATGCCGCCTTCGGCGAGGGCACTTATGCGATTACCGATCACTTGAAGGCCACCGCGGGCCTGCGCTGGTACGCCTACGACTATCACTTCTACGATCATTTTGCCGGCTGGGGCTCGCCGTTGGGCGGCGCGACGCCCTCGATAGAGACCGTGTCGCAATCGGATAATGGCGTCAACCCCAAGTTCAATCTTGCCTATGAGTTCAACAAGGATTTGATGGTGTACGTGACGGCGGCGAAGGGTTTCCGTCCCGGCGGCGCCAACCAGCCCCTACCCACCACCGGTCCCTTGTGGGCGCCGGGCGGCGTGCCGCTGTCGGTTACTCCCTTCAAGTACGCCAACGGCGTATGGCCGACAAGCTACAAGCCCGATACGCTATGGAGCTACGAGCTCGGCGAAAAGGCGCGTCTGTTCGATCGGCGTATGACCATCAATTCCAGCGTGTACTACGAGAGATGGACCAATGTGCAGCTCCTGGAACTGCCCAACGACTATCTGCTGCAGGACAACGGAGGCAATGCCAAGATCATCGGCGGCGAGCTCGAGCTCCGTGTCGCGCTGGGCGCCGGGTTCGAGCTGGGCGCCTCCGGCGGGTACACTCAAGCGACGTTGACCCCGGGAATACACTATACGATCACGCCCTTCAACAAGCTGCCGGACGTTCCGGACCATACGGGCGATTTCAATCTCACCTATGTGCACGCGCTCACCGACAAGTATCAGTTCACGGCGCGCGTGGAAAACACCTATGTCGCCTCGCGCCTCGATCTGACATTCCCGCCGGGCTTCGGCACGGGCAAGCTGACACCGCTTCCGTCCTATGACCTGACCAATGTCCGCGCCGGCATCCACTCCGGCACGGGCTGGGGTGCGGCCTTGTTCGCGAACAACGTGTTCAACAAGCAGGCCTATCTGGAAAACATGACCGAGCTCACGCTGACCAACGCCTCGTTCAACCGGGTGATCACCAATCAGCCGCTCACGGTCGGCGTTGACCTGACTTATGCGTTCTGATGCTCGGCGAGGAGCGCATGGATGAACATCGGGACCCGACGCAGCGCGTTTACCGCGGCCGTGCTGTATTTCTCGGCCGGCGCAGCGTTCGCGGACCTGCCCATCGAACATCCGGGAGTCGTCGAGCTCAAGCCCGACAATGGCCACCGCCTGTACATTGCGGACAAGACACCCCCGGCGCACGCGGTCGATAGCAAGATCCGCGTCATCGATGGCGATGATTTCTCCGTCTTGGGCCAGTTGACCAACGGATCATTCGGGAGCTTTTCGATTTCGGCGGACCGCAAGACCTTGTTCGACGCCACCTCGTTCTTCTCGCGGGGTGATCACGGCACGCGAACCGACGTGCTCGAATACTACGACACCACGAACCTGATGCCCCATGGCGAAACCATCCTGCTGAGCAAGCGGGCCATGTCGAACCAGTATCCGGTGTTCCTGGTCGAATCAGCCGGGGCGAAGTACCTCATGGTGCAGAACGCCACACCGGCCTCTTCGGTTTCCATCGTCGATCTGGCGACCAGGGCCCTGTTGTCCGAAATACAGACCGCCGGCTGCTTCGGCATCTATGTCTCCCCGAAAGTGGCCGGCCGCTTCTCCACGCTGTGCGGCGATGGCGCGGCGCTGACGGTCGACTTCGACGCGGCCGGAAAGGAGACCGGACGTAGACGCAGCGCCACGCTGTTCGATCCCGAGAAGGATGCTCTCTTCATCTCTGGCGTGAAAATGGGCGACAAAACGATCTTCCTCTCCTTCCTCGGGAATGTGCACGTCATCGACTTCTCGGAAGAGGTTGCCGCGCAGGAGACGCCTTGGACTTTCCTCGGCGCCAGGGAGCAGGCGGCGCATTGGAGGCCCGGCGGCTACGCCAATATTGCGTACAGTCCCTCCAACGGCCAGCTCTATCTCGGAATGCATCCGGACGGCCAGGAAGGCAGCCATAAGACCCCGGCGGCTGAAATCTGGAAGGTGGATGTCGCCAGGCACGAAGTGACCGGTAGGGCCAAATCCGCCGGAGCCAATTACCTGCAGGTCAGCAAGGAGGCGCACCCCCTGCTCTTCACGGTCAACGTCACGGCGGACATTCAGGGATCCATCTCCAGATACGATGGCAATACGCTGAAGCTCCTCGGCACCAGCAAACCTGACCTGTTGGAGGGGGGCGGACCGCTCTGGGTGGAGTAGACCATGGATGACCAGGCCGCATCGTTCATGCTGGGTGAGGTCTCGCGACTGACGGTCGCGGCCATTTTCGCGCTGGCTGCGATCCACGCCATGCGCGATTGGACGGTGTTTGCCGGCATCGTCGAGCGATACCGCATCGCGCCCCGCTGGCTGTCGGTGATTGCCGCGCGGACCGTGCCGCCGCTGGAGCTGGCGGCCGCGGCCGCGCTGCTCGTGCCGAGTCGAGCCGGCGCCGCGCTGGGGTTGTGCCTCATGGCATCATTCACCGCCGCCATCGTGCTCAATATCGCCCGCGGACGCGTGTCGATCGACTGTGGATGCGGCGGCGTCAGCGGACAAACGCTCTCGAAGGGCCTCGTATTGCGCAATGCCGGGATCATGGCCGGGCTCGTCGTCGCCTGGGGGACGCCGACTCGGGCGACGATCGGGGGCATGACCGCGATCGGAGTCCTCTGTGCGTCCGCCGCCCTCATCGCGTTGTACTTCGCAGCCAATCAGTTGATGAGAAACTTCCAGCAATTCGGTGTGCCGAGTTCGAGGAGCCTTTCATGACCGCGCTCGCCATGTCGAATGTGCTGCTTTGGATCACCAATATCGCGCTCGTGCTCACCGTTTTGGCGCTCGCTCGTCAGATCGGGATGCTCAATGAACGGGTGACCCCCGTCGGGGCGCTCACCATGGATCACGGGCCCAAAGTGGGCGAGGCGTCGCCGGTGTTCACATTGCCCTCGCTCGGGGGCGGCGAAGTCGTCGTGGGCGCCGCCACCGGGCGCAGCCAGCTGCTGTTCTTCCTCTCGCCCACCTGTCCCGTGTGCAAGAAGCTGCTGCCCATCTTGCGCTCGCTCAGCCAGCACGAGCGCACGACGCTGGACGTGGTGCTCGCCAGCGACGGGGATTTCAATGAGCACACCCGCTTTTATCAGCGCGAGAGACTCATGCCGTTCCCCTACGTGCTGTCCACCGATCTCGGCATGGCGTTCCGGATCAGCAAGCTCCCGTATGCGGTGGTGGTCGGCCCCGCGGGCTTGATCAGCGCCAAGGGCCTGGTCAACAACCGCGAGCAGATCGAAAGCCTGTTGATCGCGCAGGAAATGGGTGTCGCATCCCTGCAGGAATACCGGGCCAAAACCCACAAGCGCTGAACGCGACGTTTGGGAGGAATGATGTCTTTCTTTGATGAAACCGTCGAAACGGCGACCCGGAAACTGGCGATGCTGTCTTCGCGCCGGGGAGTGCTCTCCTTGCTGGGAAGGCTGGCCGTCGGCGCAGCGATCGCACCGCTCCTTCCCATCGACCGCACCTTCGGCAAGCCGAGCACCGATCCGCATCAAATGGACCCCGCCAAATGCGACTACTGGAAATACTGCGCCATGGATGGACAGCTCTGCTCGTGCTGTGGCGGGACGGGATCGCAGTGTCCGCCAGGCACGGAGGTATCGAAGGTGAGCTGGGTGGGCACCTGCCACAACGGCAAGGACGGCAAGGACTACTTGATCAGCTACAACGACTGCTGTGGCCGCTCGTCCTGCGGACAATGCTATTGCAGCTCGAACCTGAATGAGCGTCCCGGCTATGAAATGGGAGTCCATAACGACGTGAACTGGTGCATGGCCAACGGCGGCGCAGCCTCCTATCACTGCACCGTGTCGATCATCGTCGGCGTGGCGGGCTGATCCATGCGCGCGACCGCCATGGCTTGCCTGTTTGCGCTCGGTATCGCCGTCAGCCCCGCGTTTGCCGCCAACGAGCTCGGACAGGCCCTGTTCAAGGAACGCTGCGTGCTGTGTCATCAAGAGGACGCTCAGGGCGCCGCCGGTGTCGCCCCACCGCTCGCGGGCACGCTCGCCAACTACCTGCGCAGCGCCGACGGCAAGCGTTACCTCGCCCAGATCCTGGTGTCCGGAATGATCGGTCCCATCGACACCCAAGGCCACAAATTCAACGGAATGATGCCGAGCTTTCGTGCCGAATTGAGCGATGTTCAGATCGCGGCCGTCATCAATTACGTTCTCGGAACCTTCAATGCGGTCGGCGATACCGAGGCCGCCAGGCCAATAGCGCCCGAGGACGTGGCCGCCGCGAGCGCGGCCAATCCGGTCGCAACCGCTACCCGCACCCTGCGTCAATCGCTCCAGAGCTCGCCATGATTCAGGGGGCGCTGCGCCGCCTGTTGCCGGCCGCGGCCTGTCTCGGCCTGACCACGACTGCGCGCGCCGACATGCCCATGCTGACGGTGTACACGCTCAATTGTTCAGGCTGCCACGGCGCCCAGGGACGCGGCGTTCCGGAGGTCGAGATTCCCGATTTGCACGATGCCGGCCTGTTCGTCCGCACCCAACTCGGGCGGGAGTATCTGATCCAGGTGCCCGGCCTCGCGCAGTCACGGCTCGATGATGCGACGGCGGCGCGTCTGCTCAACTGGATACTGCAGCGTTTCTCCGCCGATCGGCTGCCCGCGGATTTTGCGCCTTATACGGCGCAGGAAGTCACCCGCTCCCGGCCCGACAAGGCGAGCGACGCGAAAACCCGGCGCGATGCAATTCTCGCCGAGATGCGGCGACGCGGACTGTTGGATGCGAGCTATACCGACCAACGGCCCGTGGCCGCCCGCTGACCCAGCCGCCCGCTGACCCAGCCACCCGCTGACCCAGCCGCCCGCGCCCCGGCCGTGCACGCGCTGTCAGAATCGACCGACGCGCTCCGTCGGGATGGTCCTACATCGCATTTTCACTCTGCGCGCAGATAGCCGCGAAATGTATACCGGCTCCCGGTTATGATTTCCGCGGGATGATCATAACGCCGGTGATAGACCGCCTTCCAATGACGGCCGTGCAGGGATTCCTTTGACGCAGAACGCCGAGAAAAAACAGGAAATTCAAGATATTGGGTTCCTTTCTGGCGGCGGAGAACTCGGTCAGCTCATCCGTGAATTCAACTGGATGGCGACCCCGCTGGGAGCCCCGCATACTTGGCCGCAAAACCTGCGCATGGCCTTGCGGATCATGCTCACCTCGCGCCAGCCGATCTGGATTGGCTGGGGTCGTGAGCTGCTCTATTTCTACAACGATCCGTACAAGTCCATCATCGGTGGGAAACATCCCTGGGCGCTCGGGCGCAAGACCTCCGAGGTCTGGCGCGAAATCTGGGGCGATATCGGACCGATGCTCGACACCGCCATGCGCGGAGACCAGGGAACGTACGTCGAAGCGCAATTGCTCATCATGGAGCGCAACGGCTACCCCGAGGAAACTTACTACACCTTCTCCTACAGCCCCATTCCGAACGACGACGGATCCGTCGGCGGCATCATCTGTGCGAACAGCGATGACACTCAACGCGTCATCGGGCAGCGCCAGCTGGCGCTGTTGCGGGACCTGGCCACGACCTTGGCGCATGTGCGTGCCCAGGCCGAAATCTGCGAGCGCGCAGCCGCTCAACTGACATCCAATGCCCACGACCTTCCCTTTGCGCTCCTGTATATGCCGGACGGAGACGGCTCGGGCTTCACGCTGCAAGCCACCTCGGGGATCGATCCAACCCACCCCGCGGCCCCCCGGCATCTGGACGCGCGCAGTGAATTTCCGTGGCGGCTCGACCCGGTCGCTGGGCCCGCAACGACTGCAGGTCGTCGATATGCCGGCCGTCGGAGTTCCGCTGCCGCAGGGCCCCTGGCCGAAGGCGCCGGGAAAGGCCGTCGTCATCCCCATCGGCGAAGGCGATCGCGCTGGATTATTGATCGTCGGATTGAATCCGTTCCGATTGTTGGACGAGAGCTATCAGAGCTTTCTTCAATTGGTGGCCGGTCAGATCGCCGCGGCCATCGCCAGCGGCCAAGCGTACGAGGAGGAGCGGTTGCGCGCCGAGGCGCTGGCCGAGATCGATCGCGCCAAGACACAATTCTTCTCGAACGTCAGCCACGAATTCCGAACGCCCTTGACGCTCATGCTCGGGCCTCTCGAGGACGCCCTCAACGATCGTTCGCCGGGACTGTCTTCCGCTCAGCGCGCCCACATCCAGACCGCGCACCGCAACAGCCTGCGCCTCTTGAGGCTCGTCAATACGCTGCTCGATTTCTCGCGGATCGAGGCAGGACGCGTCGAGGCAAGCTTTCAGCCCATGGACTTGTCGAAGTACACCGCCGAGCTCGCCTCCACGTTCCGCTCGGCGATCGAACGGGCGGGACTCGGGCTCTCGATCGTCTGTCCCCCATTACCCGAGCCGGCCTATGTCGACCCGGATATGTGGGAAAAGATCATCCTCAATCTTCTGTCCAACGCATTCAAGTTCACTTTCAGCGGCGGCATCACCGTCGAGGTGGGCACCTCCGAGGACCAGCGGCTTGCCAAGGTCAGCGTTCGCGATACGGGCGTCGGTATCCCCGCCGCAGAGATCCCCAGGCTGTTCGAGCGCTTTCACCGCGTCGAGGGCCAGAGGAGCCGCTCGTTCGAAGGCTCCGGCATCGGCCTCGCGCTGGTGCAGGAACTGGTCAAGCTGCAAGGGGGCGCCATCGAGGCGCAGAGCCAGGAAGGCCACGGCACGACGTTCACGGTCTCACTGCCGTTCGGCACCGCGCATGTACCCTCACAGCTGATCGGGGCCACCCGCTCACCGGCGTCGGCTGCGACGCGCGCGCAGGCATACGTCGAGGAAGTGCTCCGTTGGCTGCCCGAGCTTCCCGCATCGGACGATTCCATGCTGATGCGGATCGAGACGGACGTCGCACCGCCGATCGGCGCGGGCATCCCACGGGCGCGCGTGCTGATCGTCGACGACAATTCGGACATGCGCGCCTATGTGCAGCGGCTCCTGGCGACGCGCTGGGAAGTCGATGTGGCCGAGGACGGCCGGTCGGCTCTCGATCTGATTCGCGAGCGAAAACCCGATCTGGTGCTGAGCGATGTGATGATGCCGCGGCTCGATGGATTCGGGTTGCTCCGCGAGCTGCGCGCCGATCCGGCATTGCGCGATCTGCCGGTGATACTGTTGTCCGCCCGCGCCGGAGAGGATGCCCGAATCGACGGGTTGGAGGGTGGCGCCGACGATTACCTCACCAAGCCTTTCTCGGCGCGGGAGCTCATCGCGCGCGTTACCGCCAATCTGGCGATGGCGCGGCTGCGGCGCGAGGCCACTCGCGAGCTGCTCGAAAGTGAGACCCGCTTTCGCAACATGGCGGAAAATTCGCCGGTCATCATGTGGATGACCGATCAGAAGGGCGAAGTGGTGTACGTCAACCGTCGCTGGTCGGAGTTTACGGGGCAGGCGGTCGGGGCGGCATTGGGCCAGGGGGTCTGGGAGATGCTGCACCCGGAGGATCGAAGAACATCGCATGGAACCTTCTTCGATGCCGCCGCCGCCCGCGATTCGTTCAGAGCCGAATACCGTCTGCGTCATCGGGAGGGCGATTACCGGTGGGCCTTGAGCGCCGCGGCTCCAAGGCTGTCGGACGATGGGGAGTTTCACGGCTATATCGGCTCCGTGATCGATATCTCCGAACGCAGGGAGGCGGAGCGCGTACTGCGGGAGACGAACGAGCTTTTGGAGGCCCGGGTACGGGCAGCCATCGCCGAGCAGGCCGAGGCGGAGGCGCAGCTGCGCCAGGCGCAAAAAATGGAGGCCGTGGGTCGACTGACGGGTGGCATCGCGCACGACTTCAACAATGTCCTCCAGGTCATTGGCGGGAACCTGCAACTCTTGACCCGCGACGTGAGCGGAAGCCTGCGCGGGGAACAGCGATTGGCCACCGCCATCACGGCGCTCGATCGCGGGGCGAAACTGGCCTCCCAATTGCTGGCATTCGGGCGGCGCCAGCCTCTCGCCCCGAAGGTGATCAATCTGGGGCGGTTGATCCGGGATATCAGCGACATGCTCCGCCGGGCGATCGGGGAAGGGATCGAGATCGAAACGATCATCGGCGGCGGACTGTGGACCACGTACGTGGACGGCGCACAGGTGGAAAATGCCCTGCTGAATCTCGCCATCAATTCACGTGACGCAATGAGCGGGCACGGCAAGCTCACCATCGAGGCGGGAAACGCCTCGCTCGACGATGCCTACGCCGCTCAGCACGCGGAGGTTGTCCCCGGCCAGTACGTGATGCTCGCCGTCACGGATACGGGCAGCGGAATCCCGCCCGATCTCATGGATCGGGTGTTCGAGCCATTCTTCACCACCAAGCCCGAGGGGCAGGGGACGGGGCTCGGCCTGAGCATGGTCTATGGCTTCGTCAAGCAGTCGGGCGGACACGTCAAGATCTACAGCGAGATGGGCCAAGGCACCACGATCAGGCTGTACCTTCCCCGCTCGCGGCAGCCGGAGGATGTCGAGACCCACATCGAGGCCGAAACCGTCAGCGGCGGGACGGAGGTCGTGCTCGTCGTGGAGGACGATGACGAGGTTCGAAGCACCGCCGTCGATCTGCTCACGGACCTCGGATATCGCGTGCTGAAGTCGCGAGATGCGCAGAGTGCGCTGGCCATCGTCGAGAGCGGCGTCACGATCGATCTGTTGTTCACCGACGTGGTCATGCCGGGGACCCTGCGAAGCCCGGAGCTCGCCCGCAAAGCGCGCGAGCGGCTTCCGAATATCGCGGTGTTGTTCACTTCCGGGCTACACCGAGAACGCGATTGTGCACGGCGGCCGTCTGGATGACGGTATCGACCTGTTGAGCAAGCCGTACAGCCGCGACGCCCTGGCGCGAAAGATTCGACACGTGCTGCGCAATCAGCAGCAGCGAAATCTGAGTCGAACGACCGCCGCGCGCAACGCCCGGGCGGCGGCACCGCGCACCCCTTGGCGCGTGCTCCTGGTGGAGGACGATGCCGAGATCCGGTTGTGCACGGCCGCGATATTGGCGGATCTCGGACACTCGGTGACCGAAGCGGGCAACAGCACGGAAGCGATCCAGCATCTCGAGACACAACGGTTCGATGTGATGGTGACCGACCTGTCCATCCCGGGCATGTCGGGCGCGGAGCTTGCCGCTCGTGCCCTGAAATATCAGCCCGCGCTTCCCATCGTTTTCGCCTCCGGCTACGATCCGAACGACACCACTCGCGGCATCCCGGGAGCCGTTTTCCTGCGCAAACCGTATGACGGTGACGCGCTCAGCGCCGCATTGAGGGCGGCGATTCAGCGGCGCTGAGAGTTCATTGGATCGACCATTGCTGGCTCGATGCCGACGAGCAGCTCGATATGATCAGCGCGGCATGGTCCTGCGCGCTGCCGCCCGACACATCGAGGCATTTACCGCCGAGCCCGACGATCTGGCCGTTCGCAAGCGTCCATTTCTCGCTGTCCCGCCCATTGCAATGAACGATGATCACCTGCGCCCCGTCATTCGGGGCGCTGCCCATGATGTCCAGACACACGCCGGACATGCCGGTGATCTGGCCGTTGGCAATGGTCCATTGCTGGTTGGGGCTGCCGTGACAGTTGAAGAGCGACACGGGTGTGCCATCGACGGCCTGCCCATGGGGAATATCCACGCACTCGACGCTGTTCGTGATCACGATCTGGGCCGCCCCCGACGCGGTCCAGCCGCTCATCAGAAAAATGACGGTGCTCAGCAATCCTATCCCGAATGCCTTGGCCATGATCATTCTCCCCGAGTTGATTGATCTCGCCCTTGCGCGGGCCTTGCGTTACTGGATCGTCCAAAGCTGGCTCGGCGCCGGCCGGCATTGCGACAGGACGAGAGGCGTCAAATCAGCGCTGCCGCCGCCCTGCGAATCCAGGCACTTGTTGCCGACGCCGATGATTTGCCCATCGACTACTCGCCATTGCTGACTTGGCCGCCCGTTGCAGGTGACGAGAATGACGGCCGCGCCCTCGACGCCTGCGCTGCCCTGCACGTCGAGGCAGCTGCCAAAGTTTTCCGCGATCTGACCGCGCCCGATGAACCAGCGCTGACTCGGGCTGCCGTGGCATTGGAACAGAACGACGGGCGTACCGTCAGCGGTCGCACCGTCCCGGACATCGGCGCACGCGGCCACTCCGGCCCCCGACATGAGCTGCGCGCCGAGCACGGGCGTGGGATCCGGGGGCGCCACGAACGTGGTGGTGCATCCCGCCGCGAGCGCCGCGCACATCGCGACGCGCAGACCGGCAAGCCGCCGCATCGTGGAGCCCGCCCTCACGGAATCTCTCGCATCGTATAGAGGGCGCGACGAAACGAGTAGTCGCTGACATGCACCCACCCTTGGAAGGGCCTGTCTACGTCCGCGATCGCCAGCATGACGAGCGTCAGGAGCAATGTCAGGGAGAGCACCTGCAGCATATGAATCCTCGGTTGACGTGATCCGAATACCGAGACGGAGATGATGGTGAGAATCCCACCGGCGAACAGCACGCACCAGAAGATCGCAGGAAGCCGGTATTTGCTGTCCAGAATCCGCGTGCGGCGATGCTGGGTCAACGTGCTGAGCTCGCTGAGCGCATGATCGTGCGCGGCGAGCTGCAGCGGCGTTTGCAAGTCGGCTGACAACAGCGCTTTCCACAAATACTCATTCGCCTCGTGGCTTTCTTCGGGAATCCGCCCGGCCGCCATCTCGGGCCAATCCCGCTCGATCACGTCGGTCGCATAAGCAATCGACAGCTTCTCGATCGTGGATCGATCGTGCGTAAGCCCTTGGGCCAGACGATAGATGTTGCGCAGAGAGTTCGCTTCGAGCTCGACGTTAAGCTCGGCCGCCCTGAAGTTTCCCCATTCGGTGTACAGCATGAAGCCGAGCGTCACCGCGTAGGTGGTCCCGAGCACGCTCAGTTGCCAGCCCACCAGATCGCTTTCCGTGTATCGGCGTGAAACCGGCCACAGGCGGTTCATTGCGACGGTGAAGGCCCATGACGCGGCCATCGTCAACGAGAGGATGATCAGATTCCCCGTAAAGCTCAGCACCGGGCGGCACCCCGTAACGCCAGGCTCAATGGAGCGACCATTGCTGGCTGGGCGCCCCGCTGCAGGTTGTGATGACCAATGGGACGAAGTCACGCATGCCGCCGCCGGCGACATCGAGGCATTTGCCGCCGACGCCCACCAGCTGGCCGTTTGCCATCGTCCAATGCTGGCTGGGGCTGCCGTTACAGCTCACCCCGATGACCCGGGCGCCGTCCGCCGCGTTGCTGCCCTCCACGTCCATGCAGCTCCCACCGACGCCCGCGATCTGACCGTTTTTGATGTTCCACTGCTCGCCCGGGCGTCCCACACAGGGAATGAGCCGTACCGGGGTCCCGTCGATCGGATAGCCATGCCAGGGCAGATTGGCGCATTGATTATTGGCATTGTTGACGATTTCGCTGGCGCACGAGGCGAGCAGAATCGCCACCGCGCATATCGGCCACCGACATCCCCTCATGACAACCTCCTCTCGAGCCGTGACATCGGTCAATCCCAAACCGCCGCGGTGATCTTTCCTTCCTTGTTCACGATCAGGGTCAGCCGATTGGGATTGGAGTCGGCGCTCGGAATTCCTTCGGTCGGTCGAACGATACGAGTCGCCGCCGGAAGTTGCTCCTCACGCACCAGTTCGGACGCTGCTTTGCCTGCAGGCGCTGCGGCGCCCTTGGCCACCAGGGTCTTGCCGATGCATTTGGCGCAATCCTCGCCGGTCGACTTCCCCTCCGCATAACCGGGGAGCTGGGAGACGCCCACCGACTCGGACGCGCTGTGCACGTTGACGCCTTTGAAAGGGTGATTGCCCTCCAGCGGAAATATTGCCTCCACCTCCTCGAACCCGGTGGCCTCAGAGGCTTCAGCCGGAGCGCGGGCGACCATGATCAGTTCCAAGATGCCATCGGCCGGAACCGTCCGGCTCAGCGGGATCAGCTCCGCCTCCTCCCATCCCGCGCTGCTGACGATGGCGCGGACGCGGACGATATCGATGATCGGGGCGTGGGCGCTGCGGATGATTTCCACGCTTTTGATGTGCAGAACAGGCGCGCTGGTGTCGGCGCCGGATTCTGGACCGCCTTGCGGGCCGCGCGGCCCATTGGCATAGTCGTTCGGGCCGGGCCCTTTTTGTTGATCCTGCGCGAGGCCGGTGGAGACCAGCGTCAGCGCGACCAGCAAGGATGGCAGTGCGGTCAGAATTTTAGATCGATCATAGAAACTCTCCCTAATGGCTCGGTCAGGAACTCATCTGAACTCCGATTCCTTGCGCGTGCGGCTTCCCACGTCGTAAAACATCCTTCACCTCGCCGTCCTCGAGCTGAATTTCCAGACGATCGAACGCCTCGAGAATCAAGTCGATTGGAACTTTCTGGGTGAGGTCGCAGAAAGATGTGCGGCCGGTGTTGAAGCCGCCATTCTCGAACAGCTTGTTGACCGGCGCGCCCCCGCCACAGACCGAGAAGTACTCGCAGGTCTGGCGGCAAACGTCGACTCCGGCGGCCACGTCGCGGGAAAGGGCGAGAAATGCCGATCCGCGGCGCATGTCCTCGAGGGACGCGCCGTGAATGTTGCCGATCACAAAGTCGTCATAAACGGCGCTCTTCAGGCCGAGAAGCTCGGGGGAAAATGTCGATACGTTGCCCTCGCAGTCGACGTTCAGCATGCTGAACGGCTCGACCTGCACGTTCCCGATCGGGTCAACTTGCGGCCGGAACACCCGCGGCAGCATCCCATCGATCTCGCGGATGAAGCGGATCTTGTCGCCTTGGCGGGCGAGCCGCCAGAAGCTGCTGAGGAACTCCCTGAATCGGCGCTGAGGGCGCCTCTCCTGCGAGGAGTTCCGACACATGCGCGCCCTCCGATTCCTCGATGTTGAAGCAGACATCCTCGATGCCCTCGGCCTCGAAGAAGTCCAGAAGCTCTTGCGGGGCATCCATGCTGAGCTGCGACAACACGGAGATGACATGAAACGGAACGTTTTCGCGGCGCAGCAGCCGGATTCCCGCCAAGGCCTGGTCAAAGGTGCTGCGGCCGGTGCGCGTGAGGCGATGCACGTCGTTGAAACGCCGGGGCCCATCGATGCTGACGCCAAGTCCGACGTGCCATCGCTTGAACAGGTCGCACCAATCGGAAGATATCAGCATGCCATTGGTCTGCAATGAATGGCGCACGTGCACCGACTCCGGGCACAATCCGGCAACGGTCTGAAATGCGCTCTCGTAGAAGGCCGGCGGCACCACCAGCGGCTCGCCGGCGTGCCAGATGACGGTGAGCTCGTCACTCGCCCACCCTGAGGCGAACACCTGCTCGAATAGAGCCCTCACCGTGGACGGCTGAATTACCCTCGTATCGCACGCCGAGGGAGGTAACAGTAGCGGCAATTGATATTGCAGAAGGGAGTCGGTTGGACCACGACGATTCGGATGCTCGGCGCCTGGGACTGTCGGCTCGCTCATGAGGATCGGCGGTTACCAGTTGTGCCAATAGTTGTGCCAACCTCCGTTGTTCCATCCTCCGTTACCCCAACCTCCATTGCCCCAGTTGTGCCAATTGTGCCAATTGGGCCAGCCAAAGCCGCCATTTCCCCAGCCGTGGCGCCAGCGCCCCCACCCGCCGTTGCCCCACCAGGTCGGCTCGAGGCGTCCCGTATCGGCGGGTTCCGGCTCTGCGGAACCGGAAGATGCCGAGGACCCTGCATTCCGGATACCGCCGCCCGGATCGCGAGGAGCCGCGCCGAGACGCTCGCGGGGGCCGGGCCATCGGCCGCCGTGAACCGATCTCGCTTCGGTCAGGGTCGGCGCACTGAGTGCCAGCAGGATGGAAGCGCCCAAAGCTCCGCCGGGCAGAAG
Organism: uncultured Gammaproteobacteria bacterium; assembly: GCA_963748995.1. Classification (GTDB taxonomy): domain Bacteria; phylum Pseudomonadota; class Gammaproteobacteria; order Steroidobacterales; family Steroidobacteraceae; genus Bog-1198. The sequence goes on from CAVVKU010000021.1 coordinate 78,059, forward strand.
CGCCGCGAGCGCTTTGGAAATTCGGTTCTCGGTCGACATGACCCTTCCCTTTTCTTATCGCGCCCCAACCGGCAACAGCAAGCCGTGCAGCGCTATCATCCCTGCGGAGTTAAGATTTTCCCATCCGCAATTTGAATATAAACTGCGCTTTGGACCGCGTCCACCCTCGGAGGCGCCGCGCCGGAGTCGACCCGCCGGGTAAGGAGGAAGGGATGAAACGCCATCTGATCGGAACAGCCGTGATGTTCATGTTTGCGCTCTCCGCGTGCGAATCGCAAAGCGCCCTCGTGTCCCATAACGAGGATAATCTGGCAGCCGCCGGATTCGTGGTGCGCCCCGCCAATACGCCCGAGAGGGTTGCGATGCTGAACCGGCTTCCCGCCCATCAGTTCGTCCAGCGGGTGAACGGCGATTCGGTCCACTACGTGTATGCCGATCCGCTGGTCTGCGGGTGTCTCTACGTGGGTACTCAGCAAGCCTACAATCAATACAAGGCAAATCAGCTGCAGCAGCATTTGGCCGACGAGCAGCTGATGACGGCTCAGACTTATTCGGACACGGCTTGGAACTGGGAGGCCTGGGGTCCTTGGGGGGCGCCGGGATTCGGGTTCGTTTACGGGCCGGCCGGCTGGTAGTTGGGGTTCATGCCGAGTCGCCTTGCGCTCAGCCGACTAAGGGAGTGTCATCATGACTACACGACGAACCATCCTGCTCGGAATCGGAACTCTTGGGCTTGGCGCCATCGGCGCGCGCGCGGACGAACTCTGCGCCGTTTTCAACAAGGAAAAGCAGAGCGCGACGACATCGGCCGATGCGATCGCCCGACTCAAAGAGGGCAACGCCCGCTTCGTCGCGGGCCGCACGATCCATTGCAACCCTCAGCCGCAAGTGCGGCTCACGGCCCACGGGCAGGCACCGTTCGCCGCCATTCTCGGATGCATGGACAGCCGCGTCTCGCCTGAGCTCGTCTTCGATCAGCGCATCGGCGATATCTTCGCGGTCCGGATCGCGGGAAACTTCGTCGATACCGACATTCTCGGCAGCCTCGAGTACGCAACCCACGTGGCCGGAGCAAAGCTGATCGTGGTGCTGGGCCATTCGGATTGCGGCGCCGTCAAAGGCGCGATCGATGATGTGAAGCTCGGCAATCTGACCGCCGCGCTCGAGAACATCCGGCCGGCCGTCTCGGAGGTCGAGGATGCCGGCGGTGCGAGAAATTCGAAGAACAAGCCCTTCGTGCAGCGGGTGAGCGAGCGCAACGCTCAGGATGCGGCGGCGCAACTGGTGTCGCGAAGCGAAGTCCTTGCACATGCGGTCAGTGGCGGCGGGCTCTCGATAGTCGCCGCGATGCATGACGTAACTACGGGGGTGGTTTCGTGGATCGAAGCCAAGGGATAGAGCCCGGCTGCGCGAATGCGGCGCCCGGGCTGAGAGCTGAGCATGGAGACCATAGGCTATGACTTGCGCCAGATGCAGCGCACCCCGCTGGCCGAATCGCACGTCGAGGCATTGCGCGCCGCGGGCAAGGTCGTCACCCATCCCGCGGGTAAGTTCGTCGCGCTGCCCGGTCAAGCGGCGGATCGCTTCATATATATCGAGGATGGCGAGATCGAGGTCGTCAACCCCTACACCAATGAACGCCATCTGCCTTTCACGCTCGGCCCCACTCAATTCATGGGAGAGATCTCGTTCCTGAGCGGCGGCGTCTGGTCGATGTCGCTGCGCACGGTTCGCGATACCCGGGTGATCGACGTGCCGCGAGATACGATGTTGACCTTGATGTCCAGGATCCCGGAGATGTCGGACATCATCATCAGCGTCTTTTCCGCTCGACGCCGGCGCCAACTCGATGAGCGGGACAGCAGTCTTCAGCTGATCGGCGAAGACGAGGACCGCGAGATACGCTGCATCGCCGCGTTTGCCAGCCGCAATCGCATCCCCTATCGGTCGCTGACATTGGGCAGCCCCGAAGCAGAGGCGATCGCCGCGAGTTGTTCCATCGCCGCCGCCCAGCCGGCGGTGATTTTCGGGCGCGGCGTGGTCGTGGCGGATCCCACGCCGGACAAGGTCGCACGGCTTCTCGGGCTCAATCTGGACTTCCGGGACGACGAATCATTCGACGTCCTCATCGTCGGCGGCGGCCCGGCGGGCGTCGCCGCCGGGGTCTATGCCGGGGCCGAAGGCTTGAGGGCGCTGGTCGTGGAGGATACCGCCATTGGAGGTCAGGCCGGAACCTCGAGCCGAATCGAGAACTACATGGGATTCCCGACCGGCATCTCGGGTGCCGACCTGGTGTGGCGCGGCGAGATCCAGGCGATGAAGTTCGGGACACGTTTCGCCATGCCGCGGCGGGTCGTGCAGTTGGAGCGCCTTGCGGATGAGAGCTTCTGTGCGACTTTTGACGGCGGTCAGCGCATCCGGGCCACCGCGGTGGTGGTCGCGACCGGCGTGCAGTACCGGCGGCTCCCGATCGATCGGCTGGAAGAGTTCGAGGGCGCGGGTGTCTATTACGCCGCGACCGAGATAGAAGCGCGTTATTCGAGGGGCATGGACGCGGTCATCATCGGCGGCGGCAACTCCGCTGGTCAGGCTGCGATGTTCCTCAGCCGCTCGATGCGCTGCGTGCGCGTGCTGGTCCGCGGATCGTCGCTGGCCGCCTCGATGTCGAGCTACCTGTCCAGCCGCTTGGAAGCAGACCCCGGAATCGAGATCGAATTCGGCGCCGAAGTGACCGCTCTGCATGGCGCAGATCATCTCGAGGCGGTGACCATTCGTAATGCAAAAACCGGTGCAACGCGCCGTGTCGACTCCCGGGCCTTGTTCATCATGGTGGGCGCCTCTCCAAACACCGAATGGCTGTCGGGGCTCGTCAAGCTCGACGACAAGGGATTCGTCATCACGGGATCCGATGCGGGTGCACCCACCTCCCCCTTCGCCACCTCGCAACCCGGCATCTTCGCCGTGGGCGACGTGCGGGCGGCGTCGGTCAAACGCGTGGCTTCCTCGGTCGGCGAGGGATCGGTCGTGATCTCGAAGGTCTGGGAGTTCGTGAATCGCAAGGCCCAGCTTCGAACCTCGAATTGACAGTGGCCGTATGGAGCCGGCCGCTGCCCGTGCTAGGGCGACGCTTCGACCCCCGGTACGCCTCTTCGGATATCCACGGAGAAGTTCTCGCTGCGATCGGCCGACTTGGCGCGAGCGGTGATGCGACCGCGGGACCGAAGTTCCTCAAACGAATAATGCGGCGCGAGGCCGCCGAGCCGGTAGACGTATCGCGGGAGGTATCCCGTCAGCAGCAACCGAAAGTTCCAGGGAAGGTAACCCACGATTTGCTTCATCATATGGTAGACCAGCGTCGTGCAGTTGGCGGTCACCGTATTGTAGAAGCGCGGCGTGACGGCGAGCTCATTCGCCTCGTCGACGTAGGCAACGAACAACGCGCGCAGCGCTTGCTTGGGCAGGTTGAGACGGTACAAATAATCGTCCTCGCCGCGCACATTGGTCCTGACCCGGATCACGTCACGCTCGTCCGCAGCGACGATGCTGAGCTCGAACTCATCGAAGAAACCGCCAATTTCCGAGAAGGACTCGCCCTTTTCGGGTCGAATTTCCACCGAGAACACCACATGGTCGCCCCCGCCGAAACCCGAACGACATCAACATGTGGGCGATTGACGGACCGGACCAATACGACATGATCATGTCGACCGATTCGAGGCGGTCGAGGTCGAAGCGGCGCGTTTCCCAGCGCTGCGTGTAATCCGTGTCGCTGCGCCAATCGAAATTTCGAACGTCGTGCAGGGTGACCCGATTGCCCTCGACCGTACCCGTCACCATGCGGGCGACATCATCCGCCCAGATACGATCATTCGACGGCCGGAGCAGGTGCCACCAGATCACCAGCACGGCAAATGAAAGCGCGAAGCCCACGATACCCAGCATCGCACGACCCCGCCACGGCGCGGCCAGCATGGCAAGACTGAGGAGACCCCACAGAACCACGGCGACGGCCTGCAGTGCCCGCCCGCCCGGGGCTTGATACCACAACGCAAAGCCGCCCCAGATTGCGCACACGCCCGCGATCAGGGTCCAGAGCACGCGCGAAGCGATTCGGATGAAGCGTGCGGCTCGTTGATCCAAGGCCGCGGCGCGGTTACTCCAAGCGGGTCCGATGGCCGAACTCCCGGGCCGGTGAAGCCCGCTCGAGCATTTCGACCTCGACTGCATCCAGCTCCCGCATCAATAGCCCGCAGATATCCTGAAGATCCGCCCGCGCAATTCCCAAGGCCTGCGCGAATTCGACGATCTCGTGTGCCGGCAGCGCCAGAAACTCATCCAGCGTCAATCCGCGAGCGGCGCAACCCTGGAGCAGCCGATCAATGCTTTGCTGAAGTGCCATGCTTCACGACCTCGAATTGGGGCTCTTCGAAGGAGGCATGATGCCGGCGCGCAATATTGCCGGTGTGTCGCATTCTTCTGACGGATTTTTCCTACAGAGTCGAGGGACGCCGTCAATTCTGACCCAATCAGGCGGCCGGCGATGACACTCCTCCGGCGACGTCCCCGCCATGCTCCCCCGCTGGACCAAATCGAAGGCCATCGCCTGCATGAATGCCTGCAGCCACGTGATCGAATCGGATGTCCCCGCGCGTCTCGACCGGCTCCCCTGGTCCGCGTGGCACGTTCGTATCATTACGGCGCTGGGCACTTCGTGGGTACTCGACGGCTTGGAAGTCACCCTGGTCGGGTCGCTCTCTGGCATTCTCCAAAGCAAGGATGGCCTCTCCTTGTCCGATCAGGCGGTGGCCGCGGCCGCCACCACCTATCTCGCCGGGGCGGTCCTCGGCGCCTTGTTTTTCGGGCATCTCACCGACCGACTGGGCCGCCGGCGGCTGTTTCTGATCACGCTCGCCACGTACTCCGTCGCGACCATCGGCACGGGACTCTCGGTCGATGCCATGATGTTTTTCGTCTGCCGCTTCTTCACGGGGCTCGGCATCGGCGGTGAATATGCCGCGATCAATTCAGCCGTGGATGAATTGATCCCCGCCAAGGTTCGCGGAGCGGTCGATCTCATGGTGAACGCCACCTTTTGGATGGGTGCGATCCTGGGGTCGCTGGCGGCGTTCTACCTGATGGGCAATCCCGCGGTACCCCCGCACTGGGGCTGGCGGCTCGCCTTCGCGGTGGGAGGAACGCTCGGGCTCGCGGTGCTCCTGCTGCGCTTGGCGGTCCCCGAAAGCCCGCGCTGGCTCATGCTGCGGGGAAGGGAGAAGGAGTCGGAGCGCATCGTCAGCGATATCGAGGCCAGGGTGTCCAAGGGGCACCACGACCTGCCGCCCGTCGACGGCAAGAAGCTCGAGATCAAACCCCGGGATCACACGCCGTGGCGCGACATCTTTCGCAACATGTTGGGCGAGAACCGCAAGCGGTCGCTGCTCGGCTTGGTCTTGATGGTCGCACAGGCATTCTTTTTCAATGCGGTGTTTTTCACCTTCGGCCTCGTCGCCAAGAAGTTCTTCCATGTGCCCGACGCAAAACTGCCGATGCAGCTGCTGCCATTCGCCGCCGCGAGCTTTCTCGGACCGTTGCTTCTCGGGCTGCTGTTTGACCGCGTAGGCCGCAAGCCGATGATCACCGCGGCCTACGGCGCCGCGGGCGTCCTGCTGGCCGCGAGCGCGTTGCTGTTCGGCGCGGGCTCCCTCGGATTGCGTGGCCTGATCATCTGCTTCGCCGCGATTTTTTTCGTGGCGTCCTCGGCCGCGAGCGCCGCCTACCTGACCGTGAGCGAAATATTCCCGCTCGAGATCCGCGCTTTCGCCATTGCGATTTTCTATGCGCTCGGGACTCTGATCGGTGGCGTCGGCGCCCCGGCCTTGTTTGGCGCACTCATCGCCGGCGGATCGAAATCGCACCTGATGATGGGTTATCTGCTGGGCGCCGGTTTGATGCTGGCGGGCGCCATTGTCGAGTTCTTCATGGGTGTGGAAGCGGCCGGCAAATCGCTCGAGTCCGTCTCCAAGCCGCTGCAGAGCAGTTAGGCCCGCCATCCGACCAGGCCGGCCGGCGCACACCAGGAACCGGCGACGCCGTCAGTAGGTGGATCCGTTGAGCCAGGCCCATAGGTACTGGCGAATCTGATTCAGCTCCAACGGGCTGGGGCTCCAATAATGCCGATGGCAGGGGGCGTATAAACGCAACTCCTGATTCCTCGACAGCAATGCTCCCGCCACCTCCGCCACCGGGAACTCGCCGATAATTTCTGCCCCACAGTGGGGACACCTCACGGGAAATTTGATCGATGGGTCCCTGATTGTCGGCATGATCCACTCGGTCGTTCGCGGCTGACCCGCCTAATATGGCCCACAACCAGGAATTCAAGAACGGATGCAGACGACGCCCTGCGAAGGACTTGACTGACGCGCCGAGGTACACTCTCGCAACCCTGATGACCCGCACCACAGACCAATCCCCCGTGACCCACGCCTCCCCATGGCGCGACACGCTCGTGGTACTGATCGCCACCGCGCTCACCGTCGCGCTGTCGGCCCACTTCAACTGGAGCGAGGCGCTTTATGCCCTCACTCGCGGGGAAGAGCGATTGCAAGTCGATGAGCTCCCGATCGGCATGCTGGCGCTCTTGATGGGTCTCATATGGCTTGCCTGGCGCCGCAACCGGCAGGCGCGCCAGGAGATCCGGGCGCGTTGCACCGCGGAGGCACGGCTCGAGGAGGCACTCGAAGCCAACCGCGCACTCGCCAAAGAAGCCCTGCGTATCCAGGAAGCCGATCGCAAGCACCTCGCGCTCGAACTGCATGACGAACTCGGTCAGTACCTCAACGCGATCAAGCTCGACGCGGTCGCCCTCCGTGACGGGGCGGCCGGTGATTCGCGCGGCGCCCTCGACGCCTCCGATGCCATCGTTCGCTCCGTCGATCACCTGCACGGCGTGGTGAGTGAGATGATCGCGCGGCTGAGGCCGGTGGCGCTCGATGAATTGGGCCTTGTGGCCGCGGTCGAGCACGCCATCGATCAGTGGCGGTGTCGGCTGCCGGGCACGCAGTTCGGCTTCCACGCGCAGGGCAGCTTCAATGGGCTCGACGAGGCATTGAACCTGACCGCATATCGATTGATCCAGGAGGGCCTCACGAATATCTACAAACATGCGAACGCGCGCCACGTTCAGATCTCGCTCGTGCGGTCCAACGGGGGGCTCCACAGCCAGGTCCGTGTGTCGGTGGCCGACGATGGCTGCGGCACGGATCTCGGGCGATGCGTCCGGGGATTCGGCTTGAAAGGAATGCGCGAGCGGACCGAGCTATCGGGAGGCACGTTCGAACTCCACAGCGTTCCCGGAAGCGGGTTGCGCTTCGAGGCGAATTTGCCCATCGCAAAATGCCGCTAAAAGCGGTAAGTCAGGTCGACTCCTGCCGTGAGCGGCTGATTGGTTTCGATGCGAGTGAAATCCGGTTGCGGCTCATTTTCCGTGAACATGCTCTCCAGCCGCGCGCGCTTGTTGGTCAGATTGTTGACAAACAAGGTGGCGCTCCACGATTCACGAAATTTGACGCCGGCGCGCGCGTTCGCCAGACCATACCCGGGCAACTGCCGGTACGTACCGGTGAACTCGTAGGGATTCGAGAAAAAAATCGAGTACCGTGAGCCGGTGTAGGAACCGTCCAATCGAGCCGTGAGCACGTAGGAGCTGCTGAGCGGCTTCAAATAACTGAGAGCCACGGTCCCGCTCACCGGCGCGACCTCCGGCATCTTGTGGATCGGCGCAATCACCCAGTGGGGGCCGCCATCCAGCCATTCATTGAGATAGCCCGCGGCGAATTCGACGCGAAAGCCGGCCCCCAGTTCGGCGAGCAGGTCGATGTCCATGCCGTAGATGGAGACATGGTCGCCGTTGATGTTGAGCGCCCAGTCGTTTGGGTAGGCCTCGAGCTGGACGTGTCGCCAGTCCTCGTAGTAGACACTGGCATTCAAGGTGACGCGCTGATCGAGGAACCTCGCTTTTTCGCCGAGCTCGTAGCTCAGGACACGGTCCGGCTCGTAGGTGGAGGGCCACTTGCCGCTCGTATAATTTTGCTGCCGGAAAGCCGAGCCCCACGCGGCGCCGGTGGTCGGATAGGCCGCGTTGCCCCCGCCGGGACGGAAGCCGGTCGACACGGTTGCATACGCCATCATCTCCGGGCTGAAAGTGTACGAGAGATTGAGTTTTGGGTTGAAGCTGGTCGACCCAAGCGCAATGAGGCCGGAGCACGAGGGCGTCGCGGCTCCATTGGCCGATCCCCAGCCGCTCAGGCACGAGGAGAATCGGTAGTCGTAGTGATTGACACGCCCGCCAACGTCCACCTTGAGCGCGTCGGTCAGCCCATAGGTGGCATCGCCAAACGCCGCATGCTGTTTGAGCGTGGTGGGCGAATAGGCATCGAACCAATGGGGCGTGGTTGCCGGCGCGAGGGTGCCGAGATCCATGTACGCGGAATAGTTGGGCGTCGTCCCGTTGAAGCCCCACAACGAGTAGAAGTCGCTGTAATAGAGGCCCGCAACCCAGCTGGCGCGCCCATGCCCCGTCGAGGACAATCGCAGTTCCTCGCTGAACTGATGGGAAGGGTCGTCTTCCATGCCGTGCTCCGGGCCGGTGCCGGCGAGACCATAATATCCGGGATTCGCAAGACCATAGTTGTAGTTATACGCAATGGCTTCGAGAGGATTGTTGAAAGCCTCGCTCGCCTCCTCCACCTGGGCGGAGTTTCGGGTCCATCGCGCGGTGCTCGATGTCAGATCGAACATCGGGAAACTGTAGTTCACATTCAGGCTGTAGGCGGTGAGCGAATCGGTGAGCGGCTCGGCGATGTCGAACGGCTGATAGTGCGTCTCGGTGCCGGGAACGCTGTCGTAGGCGCTGATGCCGTTTTGAGTGCTGGATTCGTGGAAAAACGACGGCGTGACCGACAGCTCGTCCATCGGCTTCCACAGCAGAGTGACGCGCGCCGCGTAGATTTGATAGGCATTTGAGCCCGGGTATTGCTTCTCGATGGGGGCACCTTGGACGTTACCGCGCACCGTGCCGAGCGGGTCTCCGCCGACCAGCGGAAAAGGGTCGGCTACGATGCGGTCGATCCAGCCGCTCGTGTAATCCTCGGTCCCCACCAGCCGTATTGCCAGCGTGTCATCGATGAGCGGGAGGTTGACCATCAGATTGTCCTTGTGGTTGAATCCGCCGCCTTCCGTACCCGACAACACGCTCTGTGCGGTCGACTGAAATTGCGACAACACCGGCTGATTGCTGATCAGTCTCACGGTGCCGCCCATCGAGCCCGATCCGAAGAGCGTGCCTTGCGGGCCGCGCAGAATTTCGATTCGATTGAGGTCGTAAAGGTCCGGATCGATCACCACGTGACCGTTCTGGGCGCTCGCCGGCCCATTCAATGGAATGTCATCGAGATAGAAGCCGACCGTCGCGGAGTTGCCGCCGCTCGAGGTCATGCCGCGCATCTCGATCTCCGTCTGACTCGGACCTTCGCTTTTCATCGAAACGCCGGGGGTGCCCTGGGCCAGTTCAGCCAGCGAGGCGACACCGCGTGCCAGCAGATCGCTTCCGCTGACCGCCGAGATGCTGATGGGCGTGTCCTGCAGGGTCGAGACGCGCTTCGAGGCCGTCACTATGACTTCTTCGAGAGCGGGACCCTCCGCACCGGTCGGGCTCGTCTCCTGGGCTTGCACGTCGAGGGCCAAAAGGACGCCGAGAAACAAAGTCGACGCAGCTGAGTCCATCCCCGGGGGCGCATGTCCTCTCTCCCAATGTATTTCTATGCCAACCCCTTGCGTTCAACTATGAGATAAGCAGCTGTTAATTTGCTGTTAAGAAATTGAGTGCGAAATCGAGGCGCAGCACGTCGAAATCTTTGCGGGGTTTTAACGCCGCGCGTGGTACGGTACGATCGGTTGGCAAATGACTCGCTCGGGGAGCCCTAGCGGCGTACGCAGCATGACCGAAGCAATGCACCTCGTGCTGATCGTTGAAGACGATCCGGCGCTTCAGAGCGTATTGCGAATGCTGTTTGAGGCGAACGGATATCGGGTGGTGGTCGCAGACACCGCCGCCCGCGGCATCCACGATGCGCGACTCTACAATCCCGATGTTGTCATCGTCGATCTGGGCTTGCCGGATCGCGACGGCGTCGAGGTGATCCGGGGCATTCGAGCTTGGTCGGCCATGCCCGTCGTCGTGCTGTCGGCGCGCACGGCGGAGACTCAGCGCTTGGGCGCATTCGAGAATGGTGCGGATGACTATGTCGTCAAGCCATTCAGTGCTCCGGAGCTTCTGGCGAGGGTGCGGGCGGTGTCGCGCCGGCACGTTCGGGGCTATCTGCCGATGGCCGTCTTGCGGCTCGGGAACATCTCCGTGAATCTGAGCGAGCGTGTCGCAACTCGGGATGATGGCGGTGAAATACATCTGACGCCGCTCGAATACAAGATTCTTTCCGCCCTGGCGCGCCAGCCGGAACGGATCGTCACGCACTCCACCCTCCTCAAGGAGGTATGGGGGCCGGACCGTGACGATTCACGCTCCCTCCGGGTGTATATCGGCAGCTTGCGTCGCAAATTGGAGGCGGATCCGAGTCGACCCAAGCATATCCTGACCGAGCTCGGACTTGGCTATCGTCTGATGCTGGATCAGGAAGCGCCCATGGGGAGCTCCGTCAACTAGCGAGCCGCATCTTCCCGCGATCGTCGGCCGGCGTGAGGTTCCCCGCACTTATTTGAGTAGATCAACGTATGGATCTGCGGGGTGGATCGTCGACAATGGTCCCCGGAGATGCGCAAATGAGCACAACAGGGCCGCTTTTTTAACGGCCTTTTAACATCGCTTTCTATATCTTGCGCGCATTGACGTCGAGTACCGACGGAACTCGAGAAACCAAGTAACCAATTCATCGTTCGGTGTTTTGATCCAGGCTGGCCTCGGAGCAGCAGCATCGCGAGTCGCTGCGACAGGACTCCGTGGGAAGCCAGCGGTTTTATTCAAGATGCCGGGCTCGGACAGGGTGACGATATGAGAATGGCGAAGTACCTGCAGAGTGTCGTTTGGTGTGCCACATCGATCGGATTGGCGATGCCGGTTGTCAGAGCTGAAGACTCCCCCGCTGCCGCCATCGCGGAATCACGCGGTACCATCGTCGGCATTGTGACGAATGCGGCAAAAGCTCCGGTCGGCGGGGCCACCGTGACCGCAGTTCGCCAGGGTGGCGGCATTCGCGCCACGATATCGGGCAGCGACGGCGTCTATTCGTTCGCCGATGTCCCCCCCGGATCATGGTCTCTGACGGTGACCGCCGATGGCGCGCCGGATGTCGTGGTCCCTGATATCAGCGTGGTGGCCAGCAAGGCTACGCGTCACGACATCGCAATGGCTGTTCCCGCCACCCCCCGGACTCCGGCCTCGGCGCCGGTACTGGCGTCAGCTCCGGCACCTGCAGCTTCGCCCACGGTGTCGTCGGGTCGCGGTGTCGCCGGGCTCCACGATTTCGCCGGCGCCGGCGCCACGGGCGCCGCTCCGACGTTTCCCGAGGCATTGCAGGCGCCCGCTCCCTCGCCGGACGTGGACACCCAAACCCCGTGGGCCGACGTGGGCTATGTCGGTTGGATGAACGGCACACCGCGGGAGCACGCACCGATATTCGATACGAAGTTCTTCACGCCCGAGATCCGCTTGGACATGAACTATGTGCAAAGCGGCAACCACCCGGTCGACCACACCATCGTGGGCTCAACCGAGGAATTTCGCTCAGGGGAGTTCCAGATCGAACAGGTGAGCTTCGGCGGTGACTTCCACTGGGAGAATGTCAAAGCGCGTTTTCTTTCGATGTTCGGCATGTTCGCCACCACCACACCGCGCAACGATGCAAGTTCCGCCGTGGGCCAATGGGATCTGCAGGATGCCTACCGGTATTTCTCGGAAGCCAATGCCGGATATCACTTCGATGTGAACCACGGCCTCAATGTCGACGTGGGCGTATTCGTCTCGTATATCGGTTTGTTCAGCTATTACAACTATGACAATTGGACCTACCAGCCGTCGTTCGTCTCATCCAACACACCGTGGTTCTTCAACGGTCTGCGCGTCCAATGGTGGCCGACGCAGAACCTGAAGATCGAGCCCTGGCTCATCAACGGCTGGCAGTCCTATGCCAAGTTCAACAGCAAGCCGGGATTCGGCGGCCAGATTCTGTGGATCCCCAATGACTCGCTCAAGTTGGTATTCAACAGTTATTCCATCGGCCAGGATAACCTGAGCTGCCAGGCGAACAATGCCGGCGGATCGCCTGGAACCACCGATACGCTTTGTCAGCCGCAAAACGGCGGCAACCCCAGCGCGGCGGTGGGCTCGTATGTGGGTGCGGGAGGACCGGTCGATTGGTCGCGGGTGAAGCGCATTCACGAGGACGATAGCATCGAGGTGAAATATTACGACGCGCACGGCCAGGGCGGCGCTGGGGTGTCCAGAATGGCGTTCAGCTATACGGTCGACATCGGCTGCGAATACGGCGGCGGCGTGACTTGCTCGAGCGGAAAGAACAAGGAGAGCTTCTTCGGCATGATGCTCTACGACCGCACCTGGTTTCACAATGATCTATTTGCGGTTACCGTCGGCGGCGGCTTCATGGACAACCCCGGTCGCTATCTGGCCCTGACCCCGCCGATCAATGGGGCAAGCGCGGCTACCGGTTCGCCGTACTTCACGCAGGCGCCGGGCCAAAAGCTCCTCCAGTGGGATTCCCAGCTCAATTTTCAGTACATGCCCAAGGATTGGATTACCTGGTGGACGGAGGCGACGTTCCGGCACTCGAGCGTGCCGTACTGGTCGGGATCGGGCGGCGTGACGCCGCCGGGCGGGAATAACGGATCGCCGGCAAGTTGCGTTGGAGGCGGTGCCAACTCCGTCACCGGCCAGTGCGATGCAGGGGACTGGTTCCCGGATCTTCGCACCCGCGAGGTGGTTTACGGTGCCGGCGTTTTGGTCAAATTCTGAGCGATTGGAACCATGGATATCATCTACCTGCTCGTGATCCTCGGCTTGTTCATGGCCTCCGTCGGCCTCACGCTGGCCATCGGGCGGCTGGGAGACGGCTCTTGAACATCCCCTACGTTCTTGCCGGCGTCTTGGCGCTGCTATTGTTGTGTTATCTGCTCTATGCCCTGGTCAGGGCCGAGCGCTTCTGACATGAGCGCCCCACTGCAATTCGCGCTGCTCGGCGCTCTGGTTCTGGCATTCGTCATTCTTTGCGCAAGGCCGCTCGGGATCTACATGGCGGATGTGATGGAGGGGAAGCCCAACTTCGCCCTGCGATGGGGTGCACCGTTGGAGCGGTGGATCTATCGCGCATGTGGGATCGACGCCCGCTCGGAAACCGGCTGGTCGACGTATACCATCGGACTGCTGGTCTTCAATTTGGCGGGCGCAATGGTGGTTTACGCGCTGCAGCGGCTGCAGCAATGGCTGCCCTTGAATCCCCAGCATTTTTCCGCCGTGAGCGCCGATTCTTCGTTCAACACCGCCATGGCCTTCGTGACCAATACCGATTGGCAGGGGTACTCCGGCGAGTCGACCATGGGTTACCTGACCCAAGCGGCCGGCCTCGCGGTCCAAAATTTTCTGTCTGCCGCGACCGGCTTGGCGGTCGCCATCGTCCTCATCCGCGGTTTCATCCGGCGATCCGCCGCCACCATCGGCAATTTCTGGGTCAACGTCACCCGATCGTCGCTCTATGTGCTGTTGCCTCTCGCGGCGCTCCTGGCGGTGGCCCTCGTCGGTCAAGGCGTGATCCAGAATGTGCATTCCTACCGTGACGCGACCACGATCGAAAAGCTCACCTTCGATAACCCGAAAACCGACAGCGAGGGCAAGCCACTCTTGGACGACAAGGGCAACCCGGTCACCGAGTCGGTGACGACCCAGACCCAGACCCTGCCCATGGGCCCGGTCGCATCGCAAGAGGCCATCAAGGAGCTCGGCACCAATGGCGGCGGCTTCTTCAACGCCAATTCCGCGCATCCCTTTGAGAATCCGACGGCACTGTCGAACTTCATGGAGATCGCGGCGATTTTGCTGATCCCGCTGGCGCTCACCTATACGTTCGGCGTCATGGTCGGCGACCGCCGCCAGGGTTATGCGCTCATGGCCGCGATGCTGATTTTGTTTGCCGCCCTCGCAGCCGTGGCCTTCGTCAGCGAACAAGGCGGCAACCCGCTGACGGCTTCGGCGAGTGTCGATGCCGGGGCGACAGCCACCCAGTCGGGCGGCAACATGGAGGGCAAGGAAACACGCTTCGGCATCGCGGCCTCCGCCCTGTTCGCCTCCGCAACTACCGGCACTTCGACCGGCGCGGTCAACAGCGCGCACGACTCCATGATGCCCATGGGCGGGTTCGTACCGTTGTTCCTGATGCAGTTGGGCGAACTGACGCCCGGCGGCGTGGGAACCGGTCTATATACCATGCTGATTTTCGCTATTTTGGGCGTGTTCATCGCGGGTCTGATGATCGGACGGACGCCCGAATACCTCGGCAAGAAAATCCAGGCGCGGGAGATGAAACTCGCGTCCATCTTCATATTGACCACCCCCACGGTCGTGCTCATCGGCACCGCCATCGCAGTGATGACCGAGGGCGGCAGGGCCGGAGTGCTCAATCCCGGAGCGCATGGATTCAGCGAGATCCTGTACGCATTCACCTCGGCGGGCAACAACAACGGCAGCGCCTTCGCCGGCATCTCCGCGAACACCGTGTTTTACAACGTATCGCTCGGCATCGTCATGTGGATCGGCCGTTTCTGGCCGATCGTGGCGACACTCGCCATCGCAGGCTCTCTGGCATCGAAGAAGCGTGTGCCGGTGACCGAGGGCACCATGCCGACCCACGGCGCGCTGTTCACCTGCCTGCTGATCGGCACCATCGTGCTGATCGGGGTCCTCAATTACGTCCCGGCGCTCGCGCTCGGGCCCGTGGTCGAACATTTCATGCTCTCCGGAGCACATTGACATCATGACGCGCAAACCATTGGCACTCCTCGATCGCCAGCTGCTGGGTCCCGCCCTGCTGGAGACCTTCAAGAAGCTCGATCCCCGCACTCAAGTGCGCAACCCCGTCATGTTCATCGTGTACGCGGGTACGCTCGTCACCGCCCTGTTGCTGGCTCAGGCGCTTGCGGGCCACGGCGAGGCTCCGACTTCGTTCATTTTGTCCATCACGATATGGCTCGCCTTCACCGTGCTGTTCGCCAACTTCGCGGAGGCGCTGGCAGAAGGCCGGAGCCGCGCGCAGGCCTCGACGCTGCGCGACATGCGTCAGCTGGTCATGGCGAACAAGCTGACCGGATCCGAGCCTCGAATCGCGCGCAACCGTACAGGTGCAGAGCGCGGATCTGCGCAAGGGGGATCTGGTGCGGGTGCAGGCGGGAGAAGTCATCCCGGTGGACGGTGAGGTCATCGAAGGCGCGGCGTCGGTCGACGAGAGCGCCATCACGGGGGAGTCGGCACCGGTCATCCGCGAGTCGGGAGGCGATTTCTCCTCGGTCACCGGTGGCACACGGGTTTTGTCGGATTGGATCATCGTGCAGGTCTCCGTCAATCCGGGCGACACGTTCCTCGATCGGATGATCTCCATGGTAGAGGGCGCAAAACGCCAGAAAACCCCCAATGAAATCGCCCTCACCATTCTATTGGTGGCGCTCACGCTGGTATTCCTGGTGGTCATCGTGACGCTCCTGCCTTTCTCGCTCTATAGCGTGGCGACCGCGAAGCTCGGCGCCCCCATCACCATTACGGCGCTGGTGGCCTTGTTGGTATGCCTGATCCCCACCACGATCGGAGGGCTCCTGTCCGCCATCGGCGTTGCGGGCATGAGCCGCATGATGCAGGCGAATGTGATCGCGACCTCCGGCCGCGCCGTCGAGGCCGCCGGTGACGTCGACATCTTATTGCTGGACAAAACCGGCACGATCACCCTGGGAAACCGGCAGGCATCGGCCTTCTTTCCGGCGCCGCAGGTGACCTCCGAGGAGCTCGCGGACGCCGCTCAACTGGCCTCGCTCGCGGACGAGACACCGGAGGGCCGCAGCATCGTCGTGCTCGCCAAGCAACAGTTCAACCTGAGGCAGCGCGACATCCAGGCACTCAATGCACAGTTCGTGGCGTTCTCCGCGCAGACCCGGATGAGCGGTGTGAACCTCGGCGATCGCGAAGTGCGCAAGGGCGCGGCCGATGCCATCAAGCGCTACGTGCTGGCACAAGGGCGGCCATTTCCTCAAGCCGTCGTCGACATCGTGGAGAGAGTTTCAAAACAAGGAAGCACGCCGCTGGTCGTCGCGGACTCCGGCAGGGTGCTCGGAGTGGTCGAGCTGAAGGACATCGTCAAGGGCGGCATCAAGGAGCGATTCGCCAGCTTGCGCCAGATGGGCATCAGGACAACCATGATCACCGGAGATAATCCGTTGACCGCGGCGGCGATTGCCGCGGAATCAGGCGTGGACGATTATCTGGCCGAGGCGACGCCCGAGGCGAAACTCGCCCTGATTCGCAAGCACCAGGCCGAGGGCCGCCTGGTGGCGATGACCGGCGATGGCACGAACGACGCCCCCGCGCTCGCACAGGCCGATGTCGCCGTGGCGATGAACACCGGAACCCAGGCGGCAAAGGAAGCCGGGAACATGGTCGACCTCGATTCCAACCCCACCAAGCTCATCGAAATCGTCGAGACCGGCAAGCAGATGCTGATGACCCGCGGCTCGCTGACCACGTTCAGCATCGCAAACGACGTGGCCAAGTACTTCGCCATCATCCCGGCGGCGTTTGCCTCCACCTACCCGCAGCTCGCGGCGCTCAACATCATGCACCTCAAGACCCCCAACTCGGCGATCCTGTCCGCGGTGATCTTCAACGCCCTGATCATTGTTTTGCTGATTCCGCTGGCGATCAAAGGGGTCAAGTATCGGCCGCTCGGCGCCGGGGTGTTGCTGCGTCGGAACTTGATGATCTATGGGCTCGGTGGAATCCTGGTCCCTTTTCCCGGCATCAAGCTCATCGACCTGGCGCTCTCCGCCGTCGGACTGACCTGAGGAAGCCGTGATGTTCAGCCGCTATATTCGCCCAGCCGTATCCCTCGTCATCGCCCTGACCGTATTGCTGGGTGTGATCTATCCGATCGTCGTCACCGGCGTGGGATCGGCGTTATTTCCCTCGCAGGCGGCTGGGAACCTCATCTATGCCGGCAAGACACTGATCGGTTCCCGGCTCATCGGCCAAAAATTCACCGACCCCAAGTATTTCTGGGGCCGGCCATCCGCCACCTCGCCCCAGCCGTATAATGGGCTGGCATCCAGCGGATCCAACCTCGGGCCGCTCAATCCGGCTTTACTCGATGCGGTCAAAGCAAACGTGAAACTGATCCACGACGCCGATCCCGACAATGCGAAGCCCATTCCGATCGAGCTCGTAACCGCCTCGGCGAGCGGGCTGGATCCCGAAATCAGCTGGGCTGCGGCCGATTACCAAGCGGCGCGCGTGGCCCGGGAGCGCCATCTCCCGGTGGCGGCCATCCAATCGCTCATCAGGCAGCACGAGACCGGGCCGTTCCTCGGCATTCTCGGTGAGCCTATCGTCAACGTCCTGGAACTCAATCTGGCGCTCGATTCGCTGCACTGATGTCCGGGGACGAGCGCCTCAATCCGGATGAATTGCTGACAGCGCTCAAGCACCATGAAGCAGCGGAGCGGCGCGGGCGTCTGAAAATCTTCTTCGGCGCCGTCGCGGGCGTCGGCAAAACCTATTCCATGCTCGAGGCCGCACGCGCCACACGCGCCACCGGCGTCGATCTGGTCATCGGATACGTGGAGCCGCACGGCCGGCTCGAAACGGAACGCCTGGTGGACGGTCTCGAACAGTTGCCGCCGCTCGAGGTGGAATATCGAGGCATCACGCGCCGCGAGTTCGATCTCGACGCGGCACTGGCGCGCCACCCCACGATACTGGTCGTCGACGAGTTGGCCCACTCGAATGTCGCGGATGGGCTTCCCAAACAGCGCCATGCGAAGCGGTGGCAGGACATCGAGGAGATTCTGGCCGCCGGCATCAACGTCTGGACCACGCTCAATGTTCAGCACTTGGAAAGCCTGAACGACGTCGTGGCGAGCATCACGGGCATACGCCAACGCGAAACCATACCCGACCGGATTTTCGACCAGGCCGAGGACGTCGAGCTCATCGATCTGCCCCCAAGCGACCTGTTGGCGAGATTGCACGCCGGCAAGGTCTACAGCGTCGCGCATGCGACGGCGGCGACCCGGCGCTATTTTCGCGAACCGAACCTTCTGGCGCTGCGCGAGCTCGCACTGCGGCGCACGGCGGACCGGGTCGACGCGGCGGCCCGAGCCTATGATCGGGAGCGCTCTTCGCGTCCCTGGTTGGCGCGCGATCGCTTCCTGATTGCCGTCGACCTCGACGATCAAGCCGAGCAGCTGGTCCGGGTGGGAAAGCGCTTCGCCGACGCCCTCGATGCCGAGTGGCTGGTGGTGTCGGTCGAGACCCCGGCGATGCTCAAATTGGGCGAAGCTTCGCGCAATCGTCGCGTCGATATATTGCGGCTCGCCGAGTCGCTGGGAGCCCAGACGGTTACGCTCGACGGCCCGTCCGCATCCGCCGCTTTGTGCGAGTACGCGCAGCTTCGGAACATCACCCGGATCGTCGTGGGAGAGCCGCGGCGCTTTGGACTTCGAGCGCTGTTCCGGCCCTCCACCGCCACGAAGCTGGTACGCGCCGGCGGCGGATTCGATCTGTCGGTGATTGCCCGTCGGGGCCCCTCGTCGCCCGGCAAGCCCGCCCGCTGCCGAGGTCGTGGTGCCCCACCCATTCAATTGGGCGCGTTATTGGGCCGCCATCGCAATCACTCTCGCTTGCACCGCGGTTGCCGCCGTCATGTACCCCTATTTCGCGTTGACCAACATCGTCATGGTGTATCTGCTGGGCGCCACGATTGCCGCCTTGCGGCTCGGTCGGGGTCCCGCGAGCGCCGCGGCGGTGGCGAACATCCTGGCGTTCGACTTCTTCTTTGTCCCGCCGCGCTTCTCCTTCGCGGTGTCGGATTTCGAATATGCGGTCACCTTCGGCGTCATGTTGGCGGTGGCGTTGATCATCGCGACGCTGGTGGCGAGCGTCCGGGCTCAAACCAGAGTGGCCGGTGCCCGCGAGCGCCGTACCGCGTTGCTATATGCGATGAGCCGCGAGCTCGCGGCGACCCGCAGCCTCGAGGACCTGGCGCGTGTCGCCGTGAGACATGTGGGGGAGACCTTCGCCAGCCGTGCGGTGGTGCTGGTTCCCGATGCGGGCGGTCATTTGCAGCATCCGAGAAGCGCTCCCATGGTGGGCTCGTTATTGGGCTCGGATCGGTCGATCGCGCAATGGGTCTACGATAACGGAGCGCCCGCGGGCCTCGGCACCGACACGCTGCCGGCCGCCGATCGCGCAATACCTGCCGCTCAAAGGAAGCCACCGCACCCTCGGGGTTTTGGCGGTCGAGCCAACCCAACGGCGCCGGCTGCTGTTGCCCGAGCAGCGGCACCTGATCGAGACTTTTGCGGCCCAGATTGCGCTCGCACTGGAGCGCGCCGGCTTGCAGGATGAGGCCGAACAGTCGCGCGTCACCGCGGAAACGGAGCGGCTTCGCAACACCCTCCTCGCGTCCATCTCGCACGACCTGCGCACCCCGCTCGCGGTGATCACGGGTGCAAGCAGCGCGCTGAGCGATCCCACCATGACGTTCGATCCGCAAGCGCGCCGCTCCCTGGCCGCACAAATCGAGACCAAATCCAGGGAGATGACCGAGATCATATCCAATGTGCTGGATCTGATGCGCTTGGAGAGCGGGCAGTTATCCTTGCGGCTCGATTGGGTGATGGTCGACGATCTCGTGAGCTCGGCGCTCGAGCGGCTCGGCGCTCGCCTGATTGATCATCCGGTGGAGTCCCGCGTTCCGACCGACCTGCCGCCCGTGCATGTAGACAGCGCCCTCATGCTGCAGGTGTTCACCAATCTGCTCGAGAACGTTGCGAAGCATACGCCGGCCGGAACCCATGCCACCGTTGACGCGGTACTCGAGGACCAATTCGTGAGGGTCAGCATCGAGGACACCGGTCCGGGTCTTCCGGGCGAGGATCTGGAGAAGCTGTTTGCAAAGTTTCATCGCGGCCGCGACGAAAGCAGCGCGGGAGGCGCCGGCCTCGGGTTGTCGATTTGCCGCGCGATCGTCACAGCCCACGGCGGTCGAATCGATGCGAGCCAACGGCCGGGCGGCGGCGCGCGCTTTTCGTTCACTTTGCCGGTCGCTTGACGGGACACGGCAGCTCCGATTCCGGATGGCCGCCGGCAGCCGGAGCCCCCGCTGATGTCACGCGGCCCCCCTCTGCTGTAGACTTTCCCAGAACCTGCACCGCGCACTTGCTTCCGGGAGCCAAAATGAGACCAGGGCCGCTGCCGTCGTTTGCGTTTCTCACCATCGCGTCCGTCTGTGTGGGCGCGTCCAGCCTTGCGGCCGGCGTCGCGGGCGACCCGCTGGCTGCCGAAGCCGAGGTGCGCAAGGCCGACGCCGATTGGACCGCAGTGGCGAGCACGCGCAGCGTCGATGCATGGATGTCGTTCTACGCCGCCGATGCGATCGTGAGATTGCCACAGGATCAACTCGCCAGCGGCAAGGAATCCGTACGCCAGGCCGTTATGCGACTTCTGGCGCCGCCCCATCTGTCGATGGCATCGCGCCCGATCGACGTGCAGGTCGACCGATCGGCAGATGTGGCTTCCCTGATCGAGAGCTATGAACTGCGCTCCGATTCGCAAGGCACATCGGCGTCGAGTCGGGGCCGCCGCCTCGAGATATGGAGAAAACAGGCCGACGGTAGCTGGAAGTGCACCGTCGATGCCTGGAACCTGGACGAATCCCCGGGCGCCCCCCCGGCTGTGGGGCCCGCAATCGTCCAAACCGCTCCTCCGAGCGCAGTCCCGCAGCCACCGCCCGTCCCGCGCCGCCGCCGCCGCCGGCGCCGCCGGCGGCGGTGCCGGCGCCGGTACCGGCACCGGCACCGGTTACGAAATACGGCGATGCGCCCATCAACTACGAGCAGACCATCCGACAGTATTTCCAGGAGCGCCTGAACCATCCGGAAGCCGTCCAATACCGCGAGATCACCCAGCCGGAGCAGGGATACGTCGACAAGCTCGCCGGCGCCGTTCTGCTGCACGAAAAACGCATCTACGGCTGGACAGTCAAAGCCACGCTCAACACGCAGGACTCCCGCGAAAAATACATCGGATTCAGGACTTACGCGTTCCTCTTCCGCGGTGAGAAGATCATCGACGCCCGCTTGTCGGTGCCCGGCGCGGAGGTGAAATAAGCGGTCGCGTCAAACGAGTGCGGCCGGTTCCTGCTGTGTGATGCAGTGGATGCCGCCGCCCCCACGAAACAGGTCGTGAAGAGCGACCGGCAGGATTGATCGCCCGGGATAAGCGCGGCGCAGGGTCTCCATCACGGCGGAATCCTCGACGATCCCGTAGGCAGGGGCTATGACGGCGCCATTGGCGAGATAGAAGTTGACGTAGGAGCGGCAAAATCCGTCCTGGCCGGCCGGCACCGCCGAGCGCGGCGCCTCCGCGATCGGCAACAGCTCGAATCGACGCCCGCGCGCGTCGGTCTCCCCTTCCAGGACTTTTCGATTCTCCGCCATGATCGGATAGCGTGGGTCCGCGGGATCCGCGACGACTTCGCAGAGAACCGTGGCAGCCTTCACGTACGCGAGATAGCCATCGACATGTCCGTCCGTCTCCGTATCCGTCACATCCCCAGGCAGCCAAATGACTTTCTGGATGCCGAGCATGGCGCGAAGTTCGGCCGCGGCCTCTGCCTTGCTCCAGCCGGGATTGCGATTTGGGTTGAGCACACAGGTCTCGGCGGTGATCAGCGTTCCTTCCCCGTCCGACAGAAAGCCGCCGCCCTCCACCACGAGCTTGGATCGGAAGAGGGGCACCTGGGTGAATTCGGCGATGCGCCCTCCCAAGCTCGCGTCCTGGTCATGTGGATGGTACTTGTTGCCCCAGGCATTGAAGGTAAATGCGGCGGCCGCGCGCTTGCCCGCCCGATCGACGATGAAGGTGGGTGCGGCATCGCGCAGCCATGAGTCATCGATCGCCATCGACACGACCTTGATCGAGGGACCGCAGCGCCTCACCGCCTCCGCCGCATCGGCAGGATCCGCGATCATCGTGAGCGGCTCGTGAGCCGCGATGGCCCGCGCCACGCGGACATAGTCCTCCTGCGCCCCTGCGAGATGCCCGCGCCAGAGTTCGGCGCGTTTCGGCCAGGCCATCCAGCAGCGGGCGTGGGGCGCCCACTCGGCGGGCATCGTATATCCAAGTTCGGCAGGCGTCATCGCACTAGCGCCCGCGTCTCGTGGGAGCGGGCCGAGACGGCGCCCGATGGCGCGCCGACTGCACCGACCTCGGGCTTTCGCCAAACGTTGCCGCGAAATCCCGGCTGAAATGGCTCAAGTCGTTGAAGCCGCAATCGTAGGCGATTTCCGTGATCGAGCGCAGAATCGACGGGTCACTCAATAAAGCGCGAGCCTTCACCAGGCGCCGCTGTTTGGAGAACTCCGACGGGGAGTAGCCGCGATATCGTTTGAACGCCCGGTAGATGGTTCGGGCACCGACGCCCGTCAGCGCAACCGCGACCTCGATATCGAAAGGCTTGTCGAGATGGGCCTCTATGAATTCCTCGACCCGTCGCACCTGCCACGGAGCGCCCCCGGCGACGAACGACTTCAGGTGCGAGTCGCAGTTGTGCGTGCCATGCGTGAGCAGGGACACCATCATCGCTTGCTCCAATTCAGCCAGCAGGAACCGATTCGGCACGGGAGACCCTGAAATGCCGTGCACCAGGCTGTGGAAGATCCCGAGCAGGGCCCTGGCGCGCGGGAGCTGCAGGTCGAGCGCGGGCTCGAATTCCAGAACCCGGGCGGACGGGACTCCGGTGAGTGCAGCGAGCTTCCTGCTCATGGCCGACCGGTCGACGCGCCACACGAGTTGCTGAAATCCCGCCCCGAACGACAGCGTCGCCGCGGCATGGGAGATGCACCCCTCTTCGGGCCCGATCGGCAGGGTGCGGGAACCGATCCGGGTGCTTCCGATGCCGGCGCGGTGAAATTGGACGCGGAAATAATCCGAGTCCCCGAATCGAATCTCGACCGGCGCACCATAGGAGCAAAACCACAGCTGACTACAGGGCATCCGGAACACGTTGGCAACCGCGGACACGGGCCGCTCCGTCGGTGCATCGACACACTCGGCTCCCAGGTGCGTCTGAACTGCGGCATGCAGATCGGCAACCGTAGATGCCGAAAATGCGCGATGGGCGGCCAGTGGATTTTTCGGTAGCGGCATGTCGTTAGGCGGATTGCGACTCAGTTCTCAGGAGCATGGCAACCTGTCACTATCCGCCAAATTGTGGCGATCCGCGCCACGAAGCTTCGAGAGACCCGGTCTAGGATTCGCACTCTGGGGGCGGGGGCGATAGCTTTGGTATGCATTGACGGACCAATGGTTGCCAACAAGGACACTATCATTCACCGCCCCCGGCCATAGGGATCCTTCCGTAAGGATATTGGAGGGGCATGGTTGTGGATATAGGCGTTTCCACCTAGCCTGATGCCCACTCCCAGCGCCATGAAGTGATCCCCTCGCCGTTCCATGATGCTTCGGCCGCTCCCCGCCGTGCATCGGCGCTGCGGATATCCCGTATTGTCCGAAGCGCCGCGATGCGGAATAGTTCTCCTGGAATCAAAGCTGTTATTGATCACGAGAACGAAACCATGCCTCTGTCAATCCGGATCACTTGGCGAGATATCGAGCCGTCGGCGGTCTCTGGGCGCGCGCATCCGGGAGCTCGCGCAGCGCCTGTCCAAGTTCAACGCCGAAATCATTCATTGCCACGTGGTCATCGCGCTTCCGCACAAACACAGCCATCAAGGGCGTGTCTACGAGGTTCGCATCGAGGTCACGACCCCGGGTACCCATCTCATCGCGCAGCATGAGCACCCCGAAAGGCATTCTCATGAAGATCCGTACGTCGCCGTGCGTGACGCGTTTCAGTCGATGCGGCGGCAGCTCGAGGATCACGAGAAAAAGCGCCGGCAGGACGTGAAGCATCCCGCGCCGGCGGTACAGGATCCGCGCATTTTTACGGAGGGGCCGATATGATCAGTCGCATCGCCGCAATACCGGGGCAATGGTACCTCGATCGGGAATCCAGAAATCTCTTTCAAGTTGTCAGCATCGACGCGGATGATCGTTTGATCGAGACGCAGTACGCCGATGGATCGCTGGAAGAGACTTCGATGGAGGACTGGGCCGCCAGAAGCCTGGAAAACTGCGAGCAGCCGGAAGATTGGATGGGACCGTTCGATGACCTCGGGCCCGAGGACATCGGGCTGCCGGAAGTCAGCGTCGAAACACGTGGCTCGGGAATCGCGATGGACCGCGCCCTGCTCGACATCGAGGAGCGCGGGTCGCCCCCCACGAATTCCTCCGAGGAGTGACATCGGCTCTCTAGTTCGACCGCGATCGCGGGACCGCACGGTTATACTGCGGGTGCGATGAGACATTCACTTCCGGGCCGCGCATCCTGGCCCGCAAAGCTCTTGGCGTTTATCGCGAGGCGCATCCTTGCCTTGCGATATCGCGTGCGCGTAACAGGCGCGGCCATTGCAAGAAACCCGGAAGCGCCGGGCATTCTCTTCATGCCGAACCATCCCGCCCTGATCGATCCCGTCATCGTGCTGGCGCATCTGCATGGGAAATTCGGGATCCGGCCGCTGGCGCTCGAAGATCAGATCGATCTGCCGGTCGTCCGGGAACTCGCGGAACTGCTCGGAACCTTGCGTGTCCCCGTCCTGTCCGGGCTCGATGAAGGCGGAGTGAAAGCGGTACAGCGATCGATCGACCTCTGCATACAGGCGTTGAGACTCGGCGAGAACGTATTGCTGTATCCGGCGGGCCGGCTGATGCACCATCGATTGGAGACTTTGGGGGGCGTCAGCGCGGCCCACCGCATCATCTCCGAGCTGCCGGGCATCCGGGTGGTCCTGGTGAGAACCAAGGGACTGTGGGGAAGTTGCTTCGGATG
Organism: uncultured Gammaproteobacteria bacterium; assembly: GCA_963748995.1. Lineage (GTDB taxonomy): Bacteria > Pseudomonadota > Gammaproteobacteria > Steroidobacterales > Steroidobacteraceae > Bog-1198. The sequence continues at coordinate 103,288 of CAVVKU010000021.1, forward strand.
GGCCTCGGGCTCGCCACCTCGCTTGAAGGATGGCCTCTTCGGACATCTCGGTGGGTTGCTGGCGAGCGCAATATTTTTTGCGCCCAAGCGGCACGTTGAGATCGAGCTCGCGGAGCCCGATGATCTTCCACGCCACGGCCAACGCGTGGAGCTCAACAGCTATCTGGACCGGTTCTACAACCATGAGGCGAAGCCCGCACTCTACGTTCCATACAGCATCTGGGAAAAAGGCGGCTCGCACGAGATCCCGGAACCCACGCTGGCCGCAGAACAGTCCGCGTACGATGCGCCGGCGGCAACGAGGCAAATCGTGATGGCGCGCCTGCGCGATGCGACCGGCATCGACGGCTTGAAGGATGAGCAGGAGCTCGCGCGGGATCTTGGGCTCGACAGCCTGGCCATCACCGACATTCTGCTCTGGCTCGAGCGTGAGTTCGCCGTATCGGTCCCCGGCGTGGAAGCAGTGCGCACCGTGGGCGATTTGGTCATGGCGGCATGCGGAGCCGCGGCGGCCGAGTCCTTCGATGTGCAGATACGCGCGCCATCGGCTGCGTGGCTGCAAAACCAGGGCGACTCACGCCTGCGGATTCCGGCCGGGAACACGATTCAGCAGGTATTTCTCGCGCAGGCGCGCCGCTCCCCGGGACGAGTCATCGTGGCCGATTTACAGCAGGGAACCCGCACCTATCGCGACTTGGTCACCGCGATTTTCGCCCTGCGAAGCCGGATCGCCGCCCTTCCCGGACAATACGTCGGGATCATGCTGCCGGCCTCGGTCGCCGCCGACACGCTCTATCTCGCCACGCTGTTCGCGGGGAAGACGCCGGTGATGATCAATTGGACCGCCGGCGCGCGCGTGGTCCAGCTGGGCCTGGAAATGGTGGGAATCCAGAAAATAATGACGGCGGAACTGCTTCTGCGTCGCCTCTCCTCCCAAGGCATCGATCTTGGCGGGCTCAACGACCGCTTCGTTTCACTCGAGAAGCTGACCGGCACGCTTCGCCCGGTCGAGAAGCTTGCCGCGGCGATTCGCGCACGATTCTCGTGGCGGGGCCTTGCGCGCGTCACGACGACCGACACGGCGGTGGTGCTTTTCACCAGCGGATCGGAATCCCTGCCGAAGGCGGTTCCACTGACCCATCTCAATCTCCTGACGAACATCCGCGATGCGCTGTCCAGCTTCGAGATCCTGCAGAGCGACCGCATGTTGGGCTTGCTGCCCCCGTTTCATTCGTTCGGCCTGATGGGCACGCTCCTGTTGCCGATCCTCGCGGGCGTACGGGTGGTGCACCACCCGAACCCGAACGAGGTCTCGGCGCTCGCCAAGATCATCGAGAAGTACCGGGTCACCCTCCTTCTGGGCACGCCGACCTTCGTGGCGAACATCGTGCGCGCGAGCGCAGGGGCCGATTTGGCCTCGCTTCGGCTGTGCGTGACCGGCGCGGAGAAATGTCCGCGGGAAACCTATGATTCCCTGAAGAGCCGTTGTCCCAAGGCCGTCATCCTGGAGGGGTATGGCATCACCGAATGCTCCCCGGTCGTGGCGGTCACGCGCGAGGATGACGTCCAACCGGGAACGATCGGCAAACCACTGCCTTCGGTGACCGCGCTCGTGTTGGACTTGGATACCGGGCAGCCCGCGCCTCCCGGCCGGACCGGAATGTTGCTGCTCCGCGGCCCGAGTATTTTCGGGGGCTATTTGAACTACAGCGGCCCCTCGCCTTTCGAGACTTTCCGCGGTGAGAGCTGGTACAGGACCGGCGATCTCGTCAAAGCCGACGATCAAAACCGGCTGACCTTCATGGGGCGGCTCAAGCGGTTCGTCAAAATAGGCGGGGAGATGGTGTCGCTCCCGGCGATCGAAGACGTGTTGATGCGCGCTTATGCCCGGCAGGACGACAAAGGCGCGCCCTTGGCCGTGTTGCCCACCGCGGATGATCAGCATCCGGAACTCGTCCTGTTCACGATACGGCCATTGGACCGCGCGCAGGCCAACAAGACCATTCAAGAGGCCGGATTATCCGGCTTGCACAACATTCGCATCGTTCGTGAAATATCCGAGATCCCGGTTCTCGGCACCGGCAAGACCGATTATCGCGCGCTCGCGCAACTGCTGGCGCCGGACGCGAAATCCTAAGCGCCCGGGAAACCGCTTGCGCAACTCGGGGTCGCGTCCCGTGTAACTGCATTAGATGATCCTGGCATCCTTGAGGGCGCGCAGCTCCAACTCTCCGACCCCCAGCAGTTCCCGGAGCACCGAATCGGTGTGCTGACCGAGCGTCGGCGGGCTCTCGTAACGAACGATCGGCGTTTCGGAGAATCGAATCGGATTGGCGATGAGCTCGAGCATCCCCGACAGCGGGTGCGGCACCGAGACGACCATGCCGCGCTCACGGACCTGCGGATCGGCGAAAACCTCGGGAAGCTCGTTCACCGGACTGCTCGGTATATCGGCGATCTGCAGAACCTCGAGCCAGTGCGCCCTGCCCTTGGCCGCGAACATCGGCTCGAGCACCGGCGACAGCGCCTCACGATTCTCGATGCGCCGGGTGGCCGTGCCGAAGCGCGGGTCGCTCGCCAGTCCCGGATTGCCGATCGCGGTGCAGAAACGCCGCCACTGCAAGTCGTTTCCGATCGTCAACACGATCAGTCCATCCGCGCACCTAACCGCCCCCGACGGCGAACCGCCGGCGCCGACGTCGCCCCGGCGCGGCGAGGCCCTGCCCGAGATCAGGTACTGCACACCCCGGTGGCTGAAAGTCGCCACCATCGAATCGAGCAAGGCAACGTCGATGTACTGTCCTTTGCCCTCGGGAGACCGATCGCGATGGCTGATCGCAGCCAGAACCGCGACCGCGGCGTATAGACTCGTCAAAATATCGACGATGCTAAGCCCGCTTCGCATCGGGCCCCCGCCCGCGAGATCATCGGCGGAGCCGGTCACGGCCATGTGGCCGCCGGAAGCCTGAAAGATTGCATCGTACCCTGGGCGGTTGGCCATGGGTCCGGTCTGACCGTATCCCGTGATCGACAGGTAGATGAGCCGGGGATTGAACGCCGAGAGCGAGGCGTAGTCGAGACCGAACTTCGCAAGGCTGCCCACTCGAAAATTCTCGACCACGATGTCCGATTTACCGGCCAGGCGCCGCACCAAGTCCTGTCCGGCCTCGGTGGCGAGGTCAACCGTCACCGAGCGCTTGTTGCGGTTGGCGGAAAGATAAAAACCGGATTCGAGCGTCCGCTGACCGTCCGGGGTGGAGAGGAAGGGCGGACCGTACGTGCGCGAGTCATCCCCTTCACTGGGCTTCTCGATCTTGATCACCACGGCGCCGAGATCGCCGAGCATCTGCGCGACGAGCGGGCCTGCCAACACGCGGCTGAGGTCAAACACCTGAAAGCCTTCGAGCGGTCTGCTTATGTGGCGAGTCTCGCCAGCGTCTCGCGCTTGATGTGTTTGGCGATTGACCACTTGTGAACCTCGGTAGGTCTCATCATAGATCCGGAACGCCCGCACCTCGCGAAACACCTGCTCGACGATGGTATCGCGCGTCACGCCGCTCCCTCCCATGGTCTGGACGCAGCGTCGGCGATCCGGAACAACGCCTCCGAAACGGCGACCTTTGCGATGGATGACTCCAGCGTCGCCAGCGAACCGGCATCGAGTATGCCTGCGCACCAATCGATCAGAAGTTCGCATTGCTTGAGCTCGATCCGCTTGTCGGCGAGCATGTAGCCGACGCCCTCATGGTCGATCAGCGTCCGGCCAAACGCCTGGCGCTTCACTGAGTACTCCGATGCGATTTCCTGGGCGCGAGTGCAGGCCCCAAGCCAGCGCATGCAATGCGTCAGCCGCGCGGGCGACAGCCGCACCTGTGCATATTTGAAGCCGTTGCCCGCCTCGCCGAGAACGGCCTCGCGGTCAAGGCGCAGATTCTCAATCCGCGAAGTCGCGTGCCCTCCCGGCATCGACGAGTCGAGCGTGTGCGGCACGCGCTCGATGCGAATTGCAGGTTTGAGGAAGATCGACCGAAAACATCGTCGCGCCCAGATCGCTTTTCGCCATGACGAACGGGACGCTCGCGCCGTCGAGGCCGGTACTGAAGCACTGGCGACCGTTGATGATCCATTGGTTACCAACCGGCTCGGCAACGGTCATCAACATCGAGGGGTCGGAGCCTGACCCGTTTTCACCGGCGGGCTCGGTCATCATGAACGTGGAGCGCACCCGCCCCTCGAGCAGGGCTGCAGGTAGCGCGCCTGCTGCTCCAGTGAAGCGACCTTGCTGAGCAAAAACATGTTGCCCAGATCCGGCGCCGCGACGTTCACGGCCACGGGGCCGAGCGGCGAGAGGCCGCTGCGCGCAGTACGAGCGCAGTGTCGCGGTGCGACAGATGCCGGCCGGCGGGCATATGCGGCGTCATCACCCCGGCGTTGCGCGCAAGCGCCCGCATCTCGGCGACCAGATCCAGGCTTGGCCCGTGGCTCGTCCAGCGAGGATCACGCTCGAACGGGATGATGACGTCGCGCACGAATCGTTTGACGCGCGCGCCGATGGATTGTCCCTGGGTGCTGACAGAGTCATGGCTGATCATTGTTTGTCTCTCTGTATGGCCCGATCATTGATGTGTTAGCGAGTGCACAAGTAACGCAGCTAGCCGACGAACCTTTTGAGCATCTTCTCGTTCAAAAAATTGCGGATCGCGTAACTGCCACCTTCGGTGCCATAGCCCGATTCCTTGATGCCGCCGAATGGCGCTTCGATCGTCGAGGAGAACACGCGGTTCACCGCCACCATCCCCGCCTCTAGCCGCTCGGTCACCGCCGCTTCGGTGGCGAGCGAGCGGTATATAGGTACGAGGCGAGCCCGTACGGCAGCCGTTGGCCTCGGCAATGGCCTCCTCCAACTCGTCGAACGGGCGGAACAGTGCCAGCGGCCCGAACGGCTCCTCGTTCATCGCCTTCGCACCGACCGGAACATCATAAAGAACCGTGGGAGCATAGAAGTTGCCGGGTCGATCCAGGCGTCGCGCCCCGCAGGCGACCCTGGCGCCGGCGCGCAGCGCATCGCCGACCAGTTCGTCCATCGCCTCGACACGCCTCGGATTCGCCAGCGGCCCCATATCGACCTGCGCTGCGTGGCCGCTGTCTACGCGCAGTTCCCGCGTCCTTCGGCTGAAGCGATCGAGGAACTCCGCATAGACCGCCGCGCCACCAAAAAGCGTGTCGGCGCAAGGCACACCTGGCCGGCATTCATGAACTTCATGCGTTGAGCTCCTCGGTCGCGAGCGCGAGATCAGCATCGCTGCAGACGATCACTGGTGCGTGGCCGCCCAGCTCCATCGTGACGCGTTTCATGTGCCGGCCGGCGAACCCGGCGAGCGCCTTGCCCACGGCGACGGATCCCGTGAACGTGACGTTGCGGATGGTGGGATGCGAGATCAGAAACTCGGAAATTCGTGCGGGCTCGCCGTACAGAAGGCCGAGCGTACCGCACGGCAGGACGGCATCCGCCAGCGCCTGCACCATCCCGGCGCAGGCTCCGGGGCTTCCTCTGGTGCTTTGAGAATGACCGAGCAGCCGGTAGCCAGTGAAGCGGCCAGCTTCTTGGCCGCCCTGGAGACCGGGAAATTCCAAGGGGAAAACGCCGCCACCGCGCCGACCGGCTCCAGGCGCGTCAGCGTATGGACAGCCGTGCTGCGCCCCGGAATGACCTGCCCGAAAACAGCGCTTGCCCTCTTCAGCAAACCAATCGAACGTGTCCGCCGATCCGAGGATTTCGGCGCGGGCCTGAGCGAGCGGCTTGCCTTGTTCGGGAGCCAGCTGAGCCGCCAGAACGTCCGCTTGCTGTCTCTAGAAGAGTCGCTGCCTCGCGCAGGATGTGGGCGCGCGCGAACGGCGGGGTCGCACGCCACCGGGCGAATCCGCGCGCCGCCGCCACCACCGCATCCTCGAGGTCCTCATCGTCCGCCATCGCCACACGCCCGGCAGCCTCTCCGCTTGCCGGGTCGGCGATCGGTCGTGTGCGCCGTCGAACCCCGCACGCCAGGCACCATCGATGAACAGCCTTACGTCGAGCTCGGTCGATTTCGCTGTCTGCAAATTCATCCGTGGTCCCTTAGGTATTCCGCAGCTCCCGCGGGGAGCGTCCTGAAATCGACGCCTTGGGCCCGCGGCGGAGACCCGATGCTAACGCCGGGCAATCGGATTGTCTATTGATATGGCCGACAGAGTTGTAGGACAATCTGGCTCCTGAGTTGAGGGCGGCAGATTGGGGACGATCGATGCAAGGACGACTGGGATCCGCTTCACGGCGAGCTGGCGACAGCACGTCCGGCGGCGGCGAGGAGGAAGAGGTCTCTTCGACGGACCGCGTCGTGAATCACATCACCGCCGGCATACTGGCCGGCCGATACGTACCCGCGCACCGCCTCATCGAGGCTGATCTCACCAGGGCGCTCAGCTTGAGCCGCGGACCGGTGCGCGAGGCCTTCCGGCGTCTCGATGCGCTCGGCGTGCTGTCGCGCACGATGCACCGGGGCGCCTGTGTGCGCACGCTGAGTCGCGCCGAGGCTATCGACCTCATGGTCGCCGTGGAAGGGATCGACAGTCTCACAGCGACGATTGGCCACGACTGCGGAACGACCGCGACGGGGCGCGTGCCACGAGCTCGTCAAGCTCGAGAAGGCGCTTCGACCCTATCGTGACCGGGAATA
>CAVVKU010000021.1:117500-510346 GCA_963748995.1 uncultured Gammaproteobacteria bacterium
GACCGACCCGCCGATCGTGCTGTTCGACGAGCCGCTCGGTTCGCTCGATGCGAGCATGCGCAAGGTCATGCAGATCGAGCTCAAGCGCCTGCACCGCGAGCTGCGCAAGACATTCATCTACGTGACCCATGACCAGGAAGAGGCGATGGGTCTGTCCGACCGCGTCGCCGTGCTTCAGGGCGGGGAACTGCTGCAGCTCGCAACGCCTGAGGAAATCTATGCGCATCCCGGGAGCGAGGCGGTTGCGCGGTTCATCGGCACGGCGAACGTGCTCACCGGCACGGTGCAGGAGGGCGATGGCGGCTTCGCGCTGCAATTGCCCGGCGGGGCGCGGATTTCGCTCGTTAACGGCCCTGCGGACCTTGCTGCCCACCAGACCGTGACCGTGATGATCCGTGCGGAGCAGCTGCGTCTCAGACCGGCGGCCTCATTGGCCGAAGGGGGGCTCGTGGCGCGCGTCACCGAGCGCCTCTTTCTCGGCGACAAGGTGCGCTACGAACTCGAGCTCGCCGGAGATGCAATGCGCCTGACGGCGCTCGATGCCAGCGGCACCCCCCGGCTCGATATCGGCGACCAGGCGCAGGTTCTCGTCGAACCTTCCCAGGTCTGCGTGATCAGCCCCGGACCGGGAGCCGCACGATGAGCGCTGCCGCGCACACCCCGTGGCACGAGCGGCGCCAGTTGCTCATCTGGCTGATCCCGCCGCTGCTGTGGTTCACCGTGTTCATGGTGATTCCGTATTGTCTGCTCTTTTACTACAGCCTCGGCTCGACCGAGTACATGACATTCAAGCCAGGCTTCTCGCTTGCGAACCTGATCCGAGTGTTCCGCACCGAGCCATACCTGTCGGTGCTCCTCAAATCCGCGCGCATCGGTGCTCTGACCGCCCTCGGTGCCACGGTGCTCGGCTATCCGGTCGCCTTCTGTTTGGCCTTCCATACGCGCACCGCGCGCGCCAAGTTCCTGATCTACCTGCTGGTGATCGTGCCTTGGTGGGCCGCCTACCTGGTCAAGGCCTATGCCTGGAAGACCATCCTCGGCACCAACGGCCTCCTGAACGCGCTGCTCATCCAGCTGCACCTCATCCACGAGCCCTTGACGCTGTTCCTCTACAACCAATTCAGCGTCGTGTTGACGCTGATCTACATTTTCACGCCGTTCGCGATCTTGTCGATCTACGCTCAGCTCGAGCGCATCCCGACCTCGATCATCGAGGCCTCCAGCAACCTCGGCGCATCGACCTTCGAGACGCTCACCCGGATCATCATCCCGCTCAGCCTCCCCGGCGTGATCGCCGGCGCGATCATCACGTTCGCCCTCGCCACCGGCGACTTCATCGCGCCGGCGCTGCTCGGCGGATCGAATGCCATCATGATCAGCAACGTCGTCATCAACTTGTTAGGCGTCGCATTCGACTGGCCAATGGCCGCTTCGATTGGCATCGTCGTGATCGGTGTCGGAACGGCGCTGATCTCGGTCGCCCACTCCCTCGAACACCGCTCACAAGCCCGGTTCTAACAGCACCCATGCGCGAACTTGGCAGCCGTCGCAAAGCATGGACTCTCGGATGGGCCGTGCTCGCGTTTCTCTACGCCCCGCTCATCGTCATGGCGGTTTTCTCCTTTAACGACAGCGAGTTTACAAGCCTGCCTTTTCGTGGCTTCACGTTGCGCTGGTACACGATGTTGCTCGACGACGATCGGCTGCTCCAGTCGGTCTGGAACAGCGTTTACGTTGCGCTCGGCGTCGTGGCTCTCAGCACTCTATTCGGACTGCCGGCAGCCATCGCGCTCGACCGCTATGAGTTTCCCGGCAAGGCCTGGTTTGCACGCATCGTGCTGCTGCCGATCGTGCTCCCGGGCGTCATCACGGGCGTCGCACTCCTGCTCTTCTATATGGCACTCCACCTCAAGCTTTCGCTGTACACCATCATGCTCGGACAGGGGACCGGCCTCATGTGCGTGACGATCACCGAGGTGGCGGCACGCCTGCGACGCATGAAAAAGAGCACGGAAGAGGCTGCACGCACGTTGGGGGCCACCGAGTGGGAGGTTCTCGTCAAGGTGACCCTGCCGGGCGTGATGCCGGCGCTGTTCGGCGCCATGCTGATCGCGTTTTCCATCTCCTTCGACGAAATCGCCGTGACCTACCTGCTGACGGGGCGTCAGAACACGTTGCCCATGACGCTTTGGTCCATTCTGCGCCGGCAGGCCACCCCCGAAGTGAATGCGGTATCAACGCTCGTGATCGTCGCGTCGATTCTCCTCATTTGTGTGGGCACGTGGCTCTCGCGCCGCGGCAGCGGTGAACCGGTTGAGGCTCCCGGTTGATACGACGCCAGCCGGCCCAGGCGGGCTGTTTGGGCCTCCGGTGAGATTGCTGCGACGAGAGCGGCCGGCGGCTTAACTCTCTTTCGCGCGAAGTCCTAACGCCCGGGAAACCGCTTGCGCAACTCCTCGACCAGTACCCGTTCGTTCTCGGAATAATCGATCGGCACGGCAACGAGGTGTACGCCACCTGCGCTGAATGCCCTTTCCAGCACCGGAATGAAATCGCGGATCGCATCGACGCGGGTCCCGCGGGCGCCGTAGGCCTCGGCATACCTCGCAAAATCCGGGTTGCCGAAGGTCATGCCGAAATCGGGAAATCGATCCACGGATTGCTTCCAGCGGATCATGCCGTAGGCACCGTCCTCGATCACCAGCACCACCAGGTTCAACTTCAAGCGCACGGCGGTTTCCATCTCCTGGCTGTTCATCATGAAGCCGCCGTCCCCGCAAACCGCCATCACACGGCGCTGCGGATAGAGCATCGCCGCCATCATGGCCGAGGGCAACCCCGCCCCCATGGTGGCGAGCGCGTTGTCGAGCAGCAGAGTATTGGCGACGCGGGTCCGGTAATTGCGGGCGAACCAGATCTTGTACATGCCGTTGTCGAGCGCAAGGATGCCGTCGGGGGGCATCACCTGGCGGATGTCGTGCACGAGACGCTGCGGTGTGAAGCGCTCTTCGGTGGCGCGGTCCGCGATATGAGCGAGGATGCCCTCCCGCAGCGGCAGGAGCGCGCCTGCGTGCGGGATCTTGCCTTCGACGCGATCCGCGAGAAGCCGCAGCGACGGGCCGATGTCCCCGACCACCTCGGTCTGCGGGAAATACACCTGTTCCACGCTGGCGGGCTGGTAGCCGACGTGCACCACCTGAGGTCCGCCGGGACCCATGATGAAGGGCGGCTTTTCGACCGTGTCATGACCGATCGTGATGATGAGGTCGGCGCGATCGATCGCCTCGTGCACGTAGTCCCTTTCCGAGAGCGCGGCGGTCCCCATGTACAATTCGGTACCGCCGGGCACAGTGCCCTTGCCCATTTGCGTGGTGAAATAAGGTATCCGGGTGCGCAGCACGAACTGTGCGATGTCGGCGGTCGAGCGCGGTCGGGAGGCGGCTGCGCCCAGCATGGCGAGCGGTCGCTCGGCCCTGATGATCAGCTGCGCTGCGCGATCGAGCGCCTGCTTTCCCGCCACCGGCAATTCCACCGGGTGAGGCGCCACCAACGCGACGTGTTCACAGGTCTCGGCGGCAATGTCCTCGGGAAGCTCCAGGTGCACGGGCCCGGGCCGCTCCTCCTCTGCGACGCGAAACGCTTCCCGCACGAGGGTCGGTATCATGCCGGCCGAGACGATTTGCCGCGACAGCTTGGTCAGCGGCTTCATCGTCGCGACGACATCCACCACCTGGAAGCGAGCCTGCCTCGATGACAGAATTCCCTTCTGGCCGGTGATCATGATCATGGGCATGGCGCCCAGCAAAGCATACGCCGCGCCGGTCGTGAGATTCAGCGCGCCCGGCCCCAACGTGGAGATGCACACGCCGGGTTTGCCGGTGAGCCGGCCATAGGTTGCGGCCATGAACGCGGCGGCCTGTTCATGGCGCGTCAGCACCAGCTCGATGGAGGACAGCCGGATCGCCTCCACGACGTCGAGGTTCTCCTCTCCCGGAACACCATAGATTCTGTCGACGCCCTCGTTCTCCAAGGCCGCAATCAGCAAGCTCGATCCTTTGGTCATGGTGACTCCAATTGCAACGGCCCAGAGTAGTAGTAGTCTATCGCAGACTACATGAAGATCTCGGGCACTCACTATCGCACCATCTGGCCGACCGGCACGGGCTCCGTGCGCGTCATCGATCAGTCCCGCCTGCCCTTCGAGTTCACCACCGTCGATCTGCGCACTCTCGATGAGGCCGCGCGCGCGATCGGAACCATGGTCGTGCGGGGTGCGCCCCTGATCGGGGCGACCGCGGCCTACGGGCTGGCGCTCGCCGTCCGATCCGACCCGTCCGACGAGTGCATCGAGCGGGCATCGCAGGCACTGAAGGCAACGCGCCCAACGGCCTACAACCTCGCCTGGGCGTTGACCAGGATGCGCAGCACGCTCGCTTCGGTGCCGCTCCCCGAACGCGCGGACGCCGCATTCCGCGAGGCGGCCCGCCTCTGCGATGAGAACGTCGAACAATGCCGGTCGATCGGCACTCACGGCCTCGCGCTCATCCGCGAGACCGCAGGCCCGCATGGCCGCCGCCTGAACATCCTCACGCATTGCAATGCCGGCTGGCTCGCGTGCGTGGACTTTGGAACCGCGCTCGCGCCGGTCTACCTCGCACACGATGCCGGGATCCCGATTCACGTTTGGGTGGACGAGACCCGACCGCGCAACCAGGGCGCCTCGCTGACCGCATTCGAATTGGGTGCGCACGGGGTGCCGCACACGGTCATCGCCGACAACCTGGGTGGTCATCTCATGCAGCGGCGCCAGGTGGATCTGGTGCTGGTCGGCAGCGATCGGACCACCTCGACGGGCGATGTCTGCAACAAGATCGGCACTTACCTCAAGGCGCTGGCCGCACGCGACAACGACGTGCCCTTTTACGTGGCGCTGCCAATGAGCACGATCGATTGGTCGCTCGCCGATGGCAGCGAGATTCCGATCGAGGAACGTTCGCCGGCGGAGCTCACGCATGTGACCGGCAAGACGGCATCCGGCCGTTTGGACACGGTGAGGGTGGTGCCCGATGCAAGCGAGGCTCTGAATGTGGCGTTCGATGTGACACCGGCAAGATTGGTGACCGGCCTGATCACCGAGCGGGGCGTATGCCCGGCGAGCAGGGCCGGGCTTCTGCGCCTGTATCCCGACCAAGGGGCAACTTTATGAGCATTCCGCCCGGCAAGAGCGAGGACTCGAAGATTCGGGAATCCATCGTGTTGGGCTGCCGCGAGCTGACGCGCCGCGGCCTGACCTACGGCAAGTCGGGCAACATCAGTGTGCGCCGGGATGTGCACAGCTTCTTCGTGAGCCCCACCGGCATGTCCTATGAACAGCTGGCGCCCGACGACATACCGCTGGTGAACTTGGACGGCCGCTGGTTCGGCCGGCGACGCCCCTCGAGCGAATGGCGCTTCCACCGCGACATCTTGAGGGCACGCAGCGACATTGGCTCCATCGTTCACACGCATTCGCCGAAGGCGACCACGCTGGCCTGTACCGGCCGGGCGATTCCCGCATTCCACTACATGGTGGCGGTCGCGGGCGGTGTCGATATTCGCTGCGCCCCCTACCGCACGTTCGGCTCACAGGAATTGTCCGACGTGGCGCTCGAGGCGTTGAACGGCCGCCGCGCCTGCTTGCTCGGAAACCATGGCGTCATCGCCCTCGGGCGGCACCTCGAGGAGGCCTTGTCGCTTGCCGGCGAAGTCGAAGACCTGGCCGCGAAATACTGCGCAGCGCTGACGCTCGGCCAGGTCCGCGTTCTCGACGACAACGAGATGCAGCGGGTCATCGAGAAATTCCGTACCTACGGAAGACAGACTGCGGTCGATGCCGGCTTGGAATTTGGCGGAGCGAACCTGCCGGACGCGGCGGCTGCCCGGGACGGTCGCTGAGGATTAGCCATGGCGGAGCCGAATTCGGCCTATCAGATCCTGGACATCCAGAGTGTGCCCCCGCTCATCGCGGGTCTCGACCCCATACGCACGCGGCTGGGCGGAAGCCCGGCCGGCTGGAGTGTCCGCGAAGTGGGCGATGGGAACCTCAACCTCGTGTTCCTGGTGGACGGGCCCCTGGGGTCCGTCTGCCTCAAGCAGGCGCTGCCCTACGTCAGGGTGGCGGGTCCCGGTTGGCCCCTGTCGCCGGAACGCGCCCATTTCGAAAACGCTTATTTCCGCAGCGTCGCACCCTATGTCGGCGGGCTCATCCCGGCCGTCTACCACTACGATGCCGGCCGGCATTTCACGATCATGGAGCGGCTGTCTCCGCACATCATCCTCAGGCAGGGGCTGATCGCCGGACGCCGTTACCCTAATGTCGGTCGCGATATCGGGGAATACGTGGCGCGAGCATGCTTTCATACCTCGGACCTGGCGGGGCCGTTCGAGCGCAAGCTGGACGGGGTCGCGCTGTTCGCGGGCAACAAGCCGTTGATCAGGATCACGGTGGATCTGATCTTTGCCGAGCCGTACTTCGACGCCGCACGCAACCGTCACACCTCGCCGCAGCTCGATGAGGCGGCGGCAGAGCTGCGACGCGATCCGCTCCTCAAGGTGCGGGCTGCACGCTTCGGCCAGAAATTTCTAACCGAGACCCAGGCGCTGCTGCACGGGGATCTGCATTCGGGTTCCGTGATGGTGACCGAAACCGATACTCGCGTCATCGATCCGGAATTCGCGTTCTACGGCCCGATCGGGTTCGATCTGGGTGCGTTTTTTGGAAATCTTCTGCTCAGCTGGTACTCGCAATTCGGCCGCGAGACGGCCGATGACGATCGATCGGCGCATCGAGCGTGGATTCTCGACCAGATGAAGGTGTTTTGGACCACGTTTCGCAGCCGTTTCCTCTCGCTCTGGGCCGAGAATCCCACGGGCGATGTGTTTCCGAAGGCCATGTTCGCCTCGACCGCCGATGCCGCCGCACTCGAGTCGGCGCGCAGCGCCTTCGTCGATACGCTTTTCGACGATATGCTCGGGTTCGGTGCCTGCAAGATGGTCCGGCGCATCCTGGGATTCGCCCATGTCCTCGATCTCGACGGCATCGAGAACGCCGGGGTGCGCGCCGACTGCGAGAGCGCGGCGCTTGGCTTGGCTGCCACATTGCTGAGACACCCGGAACATTTCAAGACCATCGAGGACGTCGCCCAGGAGGCGCCGCGCTTTCAACCGCGGCGGCGATGATCACGGAGAGGTCTTTGCTTATGCTCGATCGGCATCAGGACGCGATGCCGGCACCCGGGTACACTCCGACATCGATGACCAATCCCCTGCTCTACGCTCTCTGCGGCTTGATTGTCGGCGCGCTCGTGGGCCTCACGGGCGTCGGCGGCGGTTCGTTGATGACGCCGATCTTGGTGCTCGCCTTCGGATTGCCTCCCGCCGTGGCGGTGGGAACCGATCTCATGTTTTCGGCCAGCACGAAACTCGTCGCCACCGCCTCTTTCGGATTCAGCCGGCGGGTCGATTGGCGCATCGTAGGACGACTGCTCATCGGAAGCATTCCCGCCACCGCCGCGGTCATCGCCTGGTTTTGGTTCGACCCCCGCCCGCCTGGCGTCGTGGATCAGCTGATTTCCCGCTGCCTCGCCGCGATCCTGGCGCTCGCTGCGGCGGCGCTGCTTTTGCAGGATCCCTTGCGGCGGTTGGGCCTCAAGTTCACGGCTGCATGGCTCAATGGCACGGAGCGGCACAAAGTCGCGTTCACCATCGCCGCAGGAGCGTTTCTGGGGGTGGGCGTGACCATGACCTCGGTGGGCGCCGGCGCCCTCGGCGTGGCGGTGCTGGTGGCCTTATACCCGCTGCGTCTGCCGTCCGATCGGCTGGTGGCGACCGACATTGCCCACGCATTGCCCATCACGGCAATGGCGGCGGCGGGCCACGCGCTCCTCGGGCACGTAAATCTTCGCGTGCTCGCCTGTTTGCTGGTGGGCTCGATTCCCGGCGTCATCGTCGCCACCCGGGCGACCATCCGCCTGCCGGCGCAACTCACGCGCACGTTGATCGCCGTCATGCTGGCCCTGGTGAGCGAACGCCTGTTCGTCTCGTGAGCCTGTTCTCTCGAAGGCCCCTCAGCCCTCGTGCAAGCCGCACTCGCGCTTCAATCCGAAGAACCGCAGCTCCTCCATGCTGTCCACCTCGGCGAGCGAGCGCGTCGTATGCCAGTCGCCGATGGACAGATACCCCTTCTCCCACAACGGGTGGTAGGGCAGCTTGTGCTTCTCGAGGTACTGTCCCACGTCGCGATCAGTCCAATCGAACAGGGGATGCACCTTGTACCGCCCTCGCTTGAATTCGATGGGCTCGATCTGGGCCCGGGTGGCGGCCTGCACCCTGCGCAGCCCCGCAAACCAGGTCTCCGCACCCAGCTCCCGCAACGCCCGATCCAAGGGCTCCTGCTTGTTGATTCGATTGTACTGCTCGATGCCGGCGAGACCCTGGTCCCAGAGCTTGCCGTGTCGGGATTCCTGCCACGCCGGCGAGGCATCGGAGCGGAATACCTTCAAGTTGAGGCCGAGTTTCCCGGTGAGCTCGTCGACGAAGCGATAGGTCTCGGGGAACAGGTAGCCCGTGTCGATCAGCACCACGGGAATCCTCGGGATGACCGCGTTGATGAGATGGAGCATCACGGCCGCCTGGGCGCCGAAACTCGAGGTCAGCACATGCGCTCCCGGCAGAAGCTCCACGGCCTGGGCGACGCGCTGCTCGGGCGAAAGCGACTCAAATGCCCGGCTGATCTTCTGCAGGGCGTCTTGGTCGGCGGGTGTGCCGCCGCCGCGAAGCCACTCAGTAAGACTCGATCTCAGGGCCGCATGCCACACATCATCTCCAAGGGAACCGCTGCACCAAAGTCATGATATCCCGGCCAGCGGCGGCTCACTTAGTCTCAAACGTTATGAACTCATAACCATCATTTTCCCCTGGGTAACGTCCCTGGTAACCGCTCAGGCGGCGATCTGCGGGCTCGACGCGCGGGCGGGAATTTGCACCTGGATGGTCACACTGTCATTGCTGACTTCGCTCGTCAGCGTGCCGTTGAGCTTGCGCAGCCGCAAAGCGATGGATGCGAGACGGGGCGCGACGTTGCCTGGGCTCGGCATCGCCCCGGTCCGAATGCCGCGCGCCACAAAATGCAAGGTCAGCCGCTCCGCATCTCCCTCATACCGGGCCCGCAATTCGTTCGCGGCCGCATCTTCCAGGATCCACTGCAAAAACCCCTGCGCGATCCGAAAAATTGCCATCGCCAACGGGGCCTCGACGGGTGGCGACGCCCCTACCAGGGTATCGCTGTATTCAACGCCGTATCGGCGGCATTCGCGACCGAAGTGGGCGCTCAACGCCACGAACAAGCCGATGCTCTCGAGGAGCGCCGGTTGCAACTCATCCACCAGGTAACGCATCGATTCGATGGCTTTCGTGAGACTTCCCTCGATGCGGTTCAGGCGCACCGCCCCTTCGCCGCCGCCCGTTGGGTGTCGTGTCAACCACGCCACGTCCATCATGGCCGCGGTGAGGCTGCCGCCGAGATCATCGTGAAGCGCGCGCGCCAGCGCTGCGCTGCGCTTTTCAGTTTCCTCCTGTAGATACTCGGCGAGGGCCTGAAGAGCGCGAACGTCGGTCATCCAACCACCCAATTGAGACAACGCCATTGCTGTTCACCGCAACGATAGTTTTCAACCGCCAAAGTCCACGCGGCCGTCACCAGGGTAACGTCAAGCCGTGCCCGGGGGTATCAGCGCGCGCGGCATTTCATGGTCGCCGCGTCGCAATCGGTTGTCGTCGGTGGCTGAGGCGGCCGTAGTGTGGCTGCCCCCAGACGGGCCGTAGGAAATCACGAGGGGGTAAATCGAGTTGCTGTCAGCGGACGCCGATACGAATACGAGGGCGATGCGCCTTGATGCCACCTCTCCTGCCGGTAGCACCATGTGCGGCCCGCGGCTGCATGCGCCCGGTCTTGCAAGGAGTTCTCCAAGCGATGATATGTGACCGGGATATTCAGGATGCGATCGTCGTCGGGGCCGGCCCGGCGGGGCTGACCGCGGCAATTTACTTGGGGCGCTTTCGCCGCCACTGCATCGTGCTGGAAGATGGGCATTCTCGCGCCCGATGGATTCCCACCAGTCACAACATCCCCGGCTTCACTGCGGGCGTCGGGGGCGCAGAGTTTCTGCGAAATCTACGCCTTCAGGCCGTTAAATACGGTGCCGAAATCCGGCACAACCATGTCTCGGGGCTCAGCCTCCAAAAGGGCATCTTTTCCCTCCGGACCGACGCAGGAACGCTTCGTAGCCGGTACGTGCTCTTGGCAACCGGGGTGCGAGATCATCTACCCTCCATCGGCGGCGCTTCCGAAGCGGTACTGCGGAGTCTTCTGCGCTTTTGTCCGATTTGCGACGCCTTCGAGGCGATCGATAAACGCATCGCGGTGATCTCGGACGGCGCGCTGGGCGAACGGGAGGGGAAATTCCTGAAGCATTATTCAAATCAAATCACGTTGCTGCGTCTCGGCGGCGGCGGCGGCGCTGATGGCGCCGAGACGCCCGTCACGGACGGAATCGAGCGCATTTCCATACAGCTCTCGGATGTTCGCATTCATGAGGACCGGGTGACCGTCTCCCATGCGCAAGGCGAACGGCAATTCGACGTGGTTTACCTAGCGCTGGGTTGCAGCGCGCAGAATCATCTGGCCCGATCGCTTCATGCCGGCTTCGATGAGCAGGGAGCCCTCAAGGTCAATGCCCATCAGGAAACCTCGGTTCCCCGCCTTTACGCGGCCGGCGACGTGGTGCGGGGGCTGAATCAAGTGGTGGTTGCGGCGGCGGAAAGCGCCATTGCAGCCACCGATATCCATAACAAGCTCCGCGGGAAATGAGTTCTCGACCGGAACGGGTGAGGCATCTTTATTTCGGGGATTTTCCAGCGAGAACCGTGCGAAGAGCAACGTCCAAACTCCGGATATCGTAGGGCTTGCGCAGCACATGCACATCCTTGCTCGGATTCGAGATCAATCCGGCGGCATACCCCGTCGTCAGCAGGATCTTCAGATTGGGGCGGCGCCGGGACACTTCGGCGGCCAGATCCAGGCCATTTTTTTCCCCCGGCATCATCACGTCGGAGAACACGACATCGATCTCGCGGCCGTCCGCGAGAGCGCCGAGCGCCGATTGCGCGCTGGCGGCGCGGGTGACCCGATAGCCAAGTTCCTGGAGCATTTCGGTGACGAGCGACGCCACCTCATTGTCGTCCTCGACGAGAAGAATCGAACCCATCGATTCCACGCTTCGGCTCGCGCCCTCCAACGGGGGGGCGGCCGCCACGGTCGCGGGCCTCGCCTGCGTTCGTGGTAACGACAGCGTGACTTTGTCCCCTGTCCCACCCGACTTCGTCTTCACGTCCGCCCATGCAGCGCGAAGCCATGAACTTGCGGCAGCCCCAATCCCGAACCCTTGCCGATCTCCTTGGTGGTGAAGAACGGCTCGAATACATGCTCCAACACCTCCGGCGGCATTCCCGTTCCGGGGTCGATCACGCTCAACGCAACCAGATCGCCGGTCGTGCCCGACTCCGGCCCCTTCGATTGGTTCCTGGCCGCGATGGTGATGATGCCGCCGTTCGGCATCGCGTCGCGGGCGTTGACGCACAGGTTGAGAATCACCAATTCGAGCTGCGCCGGATCCACTTCCACCGGCCACAGGTCCTTCTCGAATTCGGTCTTCACCTGCACGTCGCCCCGCAACGATCGATCCAGAAGTTCACGCATGCTCTCGATCTGCCGGCGCAAATCGACGGACTCCATCCGCAAGGGCTGCTGTCTGGCAAAGGCCAACAGCTGGCGGCTCAAGGCAGCCCCCCGATCCGCGGCCTGCTCCATGCTCGCCAGCAGCCGTTGCCGCCGCTCCGGTTCGATCAGGGGACGCCTCACCAGGCTGATGCCTCCCTTGATGATCATCAGCAGATTGTTGAAATCGTGCGCGACCCCGCCGGTCAGCTGCCCGAGGGCCTCGAGCTTCTGCGCCTGGCGCATATGAGCCTCCGCGGCCTGCTTTTCGGCCAGAATTTCGGAGACACGCTGCTCGAGGCGGTCATTCAGCATCTGCAGTTCGGCGTCTGCGGCTTTGCGGGTGGTGATGTCGATGGCCGTTCCGATGACGCGCAGGCAACGATCTCCTTCGAAGACACCGCGTCCCTTGGCGGCGACCCAGCGAACCAAGCCGTCCTCCTTGCCGATCGTTCGATATTCAACGTCGTACAAGGCCCGCCGCTCCGGGTCGAGCGCGGCAGCAAAGGCCTCGGTGACGCGATCTCGATCGTCCGGATGCAGGCAGGGGAAGAAGTCATCGCGCATCGAGACGGCTCGATCGGCGGAGATGCCGAACATCGCCTTGACGCTCGGCGGCCAAAAGAGCCGGTCCGACCCCACGTCAACGTCCCATAGGCCGATTTCGGCAGCCTCTGTCGCAAGCCGCAGTTGCTCCTCGCTGTCGCGGCGCGCCGCGTCACTCAATGTGCGGCTCGTCACATCGATGCCCTCGACGAAAATTCCGTTGACGGCGCCGTCAGGGTCTTTGAGGGGCTGGTAGACAAAGTCGAGGTAGCGCTCGTCGACGGGATGAGCGGGCGTGAGCTGCATCGCGTATTTGGCGCCGTTCGCAACGTACGGCTCCCCGCTCGAGTAAACCCGATCGAGCAATCCGATGTAGCCCTGGGCCGCGGCATCCGGCAACGCCTCCGCAACCGTGTAACCGATCACGTTGCGATGTCCGATCAAGCGCTGATAGCTCGGATTGGTGAGCTCGAATCGATGCTCGGGGCCGCGCAGAATCGCGACGAAGCTCGGTGCCTGCTCGAAAAGCTGGGCAAGGCGCTCGCGCTCCTGCGCCGCGTGTCGGGCCGCAACGATGTGTGCCGTCGTTTCGGCGCAGACCACCAGTACCCCCCCGACGCCGCTGGGCGATGATGGATCGACGATGGGACTGTAGCTGTAGGTCCAGTAGACCTCCTCGCGTCGCCCGTTGCGGGTGATGGGAACCAGGGCATTCTCTTGCCAGGTGGCGCCACGCCCTGACATAACCTGATGGATTTGCGGACCGATGATATCCCAGACTTCGTCCCAGACTTCCCGCCCGGGGCTTCCGAGTGAGCCGGGATGACGTTCAGGCCCGATCGATTGCCGATAGGCGTCGTTGTAAAAGCACAGAAGTTCCGGACCCCACCAGATGTACATGGGATGCCCGGTGTTCAGAATCACGCCAAGCGCGGTCCGCAGCGCTGCGGGCCAGTCGGCGGGGTCTCCCAGCGAGCTCGAACGCCAATCGTGCGCGCGCATCAAGGCCCCCATTTCGCCGCCACCCTGCAAAAATGCCGGAGGAGGTTCAGAGCGGATCGTGGCTTTGGAACCGGAGGAATGGGGTGCGGACATGATGCGATCGTTGCGGTCAGTGGCGAGGCCAGGGTATAGGTCCGTGATTGGCCCGTAAAGCTCGGCGATTGTTGGCGCACTGGGAGGTGATTGGCGTAGGCGCACGGCTACAACAAGTTGGGCGTTTCTCGCTGCATACGTCGCGTCAGGCATGGCATTCTCGCGGGCGATCCGCCGAAACGAATCCGAAGGACCTCAGTGGCTGAAATAATGAAGAAATCCCGCGTCCGCGAGGGCAGCTCGGAAGCGCACGGGGCAATCTGGGACGGCAAGGGTACGAATTTTACGTTGTTTTCCGCGAACGCCACCAAGGTCGAAGTCTGCCTATTCGATTCCGCGGGCGGCACCGAAACCGAGCGCATCGTGCTGCCGGAATATACGGATCTCATCTGGCATGGGTACATTCCCGATGTGCACCCAGGCTCGGTGTACGGACTGCGGGTCCACGGGCCCTACGAGCCGAACGCCGGCCACCGCTTCAATCCCAACAAACTGCTTCTCGACCCGTATGCCCGGGCGCATATCGGGCAGGTGAAATGGTCATCGGAGTGCTTTGGATACTCCGTCGGCGCGCCGGAAGCGGATTATGTGCACCCGGGCTCGGTCTACGGACTGCGTGTCCACGGGCCGTACGAGCCGAACGCCGGCCACCGCTTCAATCCCAACAAGCTGCTTCTCGATCCGTATGCCCGGGCGCATATCGGGCAGGTGAAATGGTCATCGGAGTGCTTCGGCTACGCCGTCGGCGCACCGGACGCGGATCTGTCCTTCGACGACCGCGACAGCGCGCCCTTCATGCCCAAGTGCGTGGTGGTGGATCCCAACTTCGATTGGCATGGCAAACCGCGCGCCAAGGGGCTGCCATGGGACAACACGATCATTTATGAAGCCCACGTCAAGGGGTTCACCAAGCTTCATCCCAGCGTCCCTGATCATCTCCGCGGCACGTATGGGGGTCTCGGCGTCAAAGAAGTCATCGATTACATCAAATCGTTGGGCGTTACCGCCATCGAGCTGCTGCCGGTGCATACCTTCGTCGATGACAGCCATCTGCTGGAGCGCAGCCTCAAGAATTATTGGGGATACAACAGCATCGGATTTTTCGCTCCGGATCCGCGCTACGCCTCGGCACCCGACCAGTGCCTGCGGGAATTCAAGGAGATGGTGGCCCGCTTCCACGATGCGGGACTCGAAGTCATCCTGGACGTGGTTTACAACCACACCGCGGAAGGCAACGAGCTCGGGCCGACCTTGTCGTTCAAGGGGATCGACAACGCCAGCTACTACCGATTGCTGCCCGAGCCCAGGTATTACATCAACGACACCGGCACCGGCAATACGTTGAATCTGTCGAACCCGGCGGTCATAGAGATGGTCACCGACAGTTTGCGTTACTGGGTCAACGAACTGCATGTCGATGGTTTTCGCTTCGATCTCGGCACGATCTTGGCGCGCGAGCCCAACGGCTTCGACAACCAGAGCGGATTTCTAAAAGCCTGCAATCAGGACCCGGTGCTGCGTACCGTCAAGCTGATCGCCGAGCCGTGGGACTGCGGCCCGGGCGGCTATCAGGTGGGTGGGTTTCCTCCCGGTTGGGGCGAGTGGAATGACCGCTATCGCGACACGGTCCGGGACTTCTGGAAGGGCAGCGCGTCGGTCGCGGAGGTGGCCAAGCGCTTGACCGCGTCGGGCGAGGTTTTCAATCGCCTCGGCCGCCGGCCCTGGTGCAGCATCAATTTCGTGACCGCACACGACGGTTTCACGTTGAACGACGTGGTCTCGTACAACGACAAGCACAACGACGCGAACGGCGAAGGGAACCGGGACGGCAGCAACGACAACCATTCTTGGAACTGCGGGGCCGAAGGCCCCACCGACGATCCGGAGATCAACTTGCTGCGCGAGCGTCAGATTCGCAACATGCTCGCGACGCTGCTCCTTTCGCAGGGCACGCCGATGCTGCTGGCGGGCGACGAAGTCGGCCGCACCCAGCGGGGCAACAACAACGCTTATTGCCAGGACAATGAGATCAGCTGGCTCGATTGGAACCTTTCCGACACCGGTCTAGCACTGCTGCGCTTCACCCGAACTCTGTGCGAGCTTCGGCACAAATATCCCATTTTGCGCCGTAATCGTTTCCTCACGGGCGACAACGACGAGGAACTGGATGTCAAGGATCTGACGTGGATCAATGCTGCGGGCGAAGAAATGCAGCAATCCGATTGGAACGATCCGGTCGCGCACTGCTTCGGCATGCTCATCGACGGCCGCGCGCGGCCGTCCGGTGTGCGCCAACGCGGCACCGAGGCAACGCTGCTCATCGCGATGAACGCCTATCACGATTTTGTGGAATTCACCCTGCCCGTCGCGAGCGGAGGCGGCTCGTGGATGATGGTTCTCGATACCAACGTCACGGAGCAGGCCGAAGCATTCGAAGGGGCGGCGGGCGATCAGTATGGGGTGACCGCGAGGTCCCTGGTGGTCTTTGCCTTGTCGCCCGCGGCCGATCAGCCGATCGAGGTCAGAAATCCAATGTTCTGAAGGTAGCCCGCGAGACCGACGAGCGCCTCGTTGTTGTGCCCCCCGGGCAGGTCCCGCAGGCGGAATCGTCGGCGACGGGACATTGCCTCGAGCACCCCTTCCAATTGCGTCGGGAAACTATATTTATTTCCCTCGAAGTCGAGCGTGAGCACGGCGGCATTATTGGGCCCGTCGACGTGTCGCGAGAAGTGATATAGGCCGTCGGGTGGTGTCTCCAGGAGGGAGTTGGCCGAAATCACCGCCACGTCGGCACGAAAGCGCCCTGGCATGCGCCGACGCGACTGATTCACGATGCGCAAGGCTGAACTCAGTACTCGATCGAGATCGCCGTCCGTCAAGCGCGCAGGGGCCATGCGTCGCAACTGCTCCTTGATCGCCGGCCGAAGCTCGATGCGGCTGGCAAAGCCCGGCGGTAACGACTTGCGAAGCTCTTCCACGCGAACGCAAGACGGGTCCGCCTCTTTCAGCACGCCCGCCCAGGTGTACACATGGATGCCAACCGTGACGTGCGCGGAGTGACTATCGGATGTCGTCGCCGCATGCCCGTAGCCGCGCGGCAGATACAACAGGTCCCCGGCTCGCAATTCGACCTCCGTGAGCCGAGCGCCGGGACTGAAGCTCTGGGGTTCGCATGGTTGACTGATATCCGGCAACTTGAGGGTGGGCTCATGGATTCGCCACCGTTTTCTTCCGGCTATTTGCAGCACCAATATGTCGTGGGTGTCGTAATGAGGAGGAAAGCCGGTCGTGTGCGCGGCCGTCAGATAGACGTTTGTCTTCACCCCGTGATCGAGCTGTTCCTCCAACTTCAAACAGAGGTCGCCCAACGGCTTCCAATGTCGGTCCAACGACGTGAGCGCGATCGTTGCACCCTTGGCGTATTCCGCCGACAGTTTCTTTAGATTCGGCACTCCGATGAATGTCACCTGGCCCATTTTGACGTCCTCGCAATACGCCTGCGGCGGGTAGAACGCCCCGTCCTTAGCCAGCATGATCGCCGGGTATCGCGCATCCGAGAAGGAGATGAATTCCTCCAGATTTTGATTCGTGAGCAGTCCCTGGTAATAGCCGGCGTCACCGCGCTGCACCAACAGCCAGTTTCTTTCCCAATAAGTCGAAAAAAACACATCCAGCGGGACCGGATGCAGCAACGACGCCAGATCGAGGATCGGCTTGTCCAGGTCATGCCCGGGCGTGCGCGGCCCCCGAATGGGTGCGCCGGGCGAAATAGTAAGCCGCGCTGACGACCAGCAGCCCGACGATCCAGGAGAAATCGATACCGCCCATGGCGCGGGCAATTGGACCCGTGTAAACGTCGCTGGCGATGAACGGAACCTGGACCAGAATGCCCAGCAGATAGCAGATGAGGGCCGCCATGTTATATCTACCGTAGACGCCCCCGTCCGCGGCGAAAAAAGACGCCACATCGTAAGATCCGCGACGGATCAAGTAATAATCCACCAGGTTCACGGCGGTCCACGGCACCATCACATAGAGCAATATCTCATTGAAGCGCCCGTAAAGCGGCAGGAAATTCCTCGCACCGACCAGACCGATCAGGAGCGCTGCGACGAAGATCAGCGTCGCGATCAGCGCCCGCGCACGCGAGTCCGCGCGCCAACTGGTCGCAAACGTCTGGATCAGCGTGATCACCGCCAGCGCACCTCCATACAGGCAGATCGCGCCTGCGACGGCCACACCCGGTGCGAACAGGAGCACGATCGCCGTACTCGCGCGGCCGGTCAGCTGCGAGATCGCCTGGACCACATCGCCTCCCACGACTGCCGGTCCGATCAGCGCACCCAAGATCATCGGCATGACCGCCCCGATCACGCTGCCCCAATAGCATGCCCAGAATGCCCGGCGCGGGCCGGTGTCGGGCGGAAGATAGCGTGAGTAATCGGAAACGTAGGGGGCGTACGAAAGCTGCCAAAACGCGCCGATGGAGACCATCCCGAAGAAGCCGACGGGGGAATACTTCCCCTGCGTGAGGAATGTCTCCGGCACGGGATGGACGATGAGCACCCATGCGTAGCATAACAACACCGCACCGCCGGCGACGTACGTCATCATGCGCGTGCAGACATGGATCAGATCGTGCCCGTAAATCGCCGCCGAGAGGCTGACGAGGCCGATCGCCACGATGCACGCCGGCTCGCTGACCGAGGGCAGTATGGCATGCAGCGATTGTCCACCGGTCACCAATGCGGTCGCGGCATATCCCACGTACATGAAGACGACCAGTCCAACCACGGAGGCGGCGCCCCGGGCCCCGAACTGGCCCCGGCTTTGCACCATCTGCGGCACGCCGAGCCGCGGGCCCTGGGCCGCATGCAGCGCCATGAAAATCGTGCCGACCAGGTTGCCGACGACGATGGCGATACTGCCCGCCAGGAAGGACTGGCCGAACAGCGTCGTCGCCAACGCGCCGGTGACGACGGTCAATACGTTGATGTTCGCGCCCAGCCAGAGCGTGAACAGATGACGCGCCTTCCCGTGCCGCTGGTCGAGCGGGATCTGATAGATTGTGTGCTGCTCGATCTGCGCCGGCCGCCGCCGGCTGCGTCTCACGGAAGAGCTCATCGCGACGGGAAATCTTTGGCCTCGATCATCGCCGAGCAGTATAGTCAAAAAAAAGATGATCACCGATATTCCTGACTTCGGCCTGACCCCCGCACAACGCCGCGAAGCGGTTTTCGGGCATCGCTATGATTATCCCGGAATGTTCGGCGCCCGCGGCGAGATCTGGTGCTACACCGATGCCTTTTCCTATGCGAGCGGCGGCACGGTGCGTCTGCACGTGAGCTCGAGCGCGGACCGGTATCAGCTGTCGGTTCTCCGGGATGGCGCGACCCTCACACCGATGATGGAACGCACCGTCGCCGGTGCGCGGTGGCAGGATACGCCGGACCAATGCTCGGTCCAGGGCTGCGGCTGGGAGTCTTCTCTGGAATTCAGCATCGGTGAGCGCTGGCCCTCCGGCGCCTATCGCATCATCCTGACGGCGCAGGGTCGCGACGGCGCCCCGATCCACGCCCATCACCTCCTCATCGTCCGGCCGACGCCGGGCCGAAAGCCCCGGCGTATCCTCCAGGTGGCGGCAACGGGGACTTGGACCGCCTACAACACCTGGGGCGGCTCGAATCATTACCAGGGAATCACCGGGCCGAAACGCAACCAGTACGCAACCACGGTCAGCATCGAGCGTCCCTGGTGCCGGGGATTTGTCGTTCTTCCGGAGGACGCGCCACGGGTTGCGCTGGAAACTTCCCTGCCGCCTGCAACCGCGCCCCGCTATCCCCACTTGGAATGGGCGTTTGCCAACGGCTACTGCAACAAATATGCCTCCGCCGGCTGGGCCAGCTACGACAGGCACTTCTTTCAATGGGCGGAGCGCGCAGGCTTCGAGGTCGATCTGGCGAGCCAGCATGAGCTGCAGTTCAACCCGGAAATTCTCGACGGCTACGATTGCATCGTCTGCGTCGGCCACGACGAATACTGGACCTGGGAGATGCGCGATTGCGTCGATGCTTATGTCGAGCGGGGAGGACGCATCGCGCGCTTCGCGGGCAATTTCATGTGGCAGACACGCCTCGAAGGCGGCGGGAAATCCCAGGTCTGCTACAAATATCGCGCACGTGCGGAGGATCCCGTGTACCGCTCCGCAGACCCTTCGCGCACGACCGGATCATGGGAAGCGCGCGAAACGGGACGGCCGGGCGCCATGACTTTCGGGCTCAACGCAACCCGGGGGCTGTATGCCGGTTGGGGTGGCTGCGCCCCGCGCGGCGTGCGCGGCTTTCCGATCTACCGGCCCGAACATTGGGCGTTCGACGGCACCGGCCTGTACTACGGGGATTTGCTCGGGGCCGACGGTCACGCATTTGGATACGAGGTCGACGGTCTCGATTACGTCATTCGCGACGGACTGCCGGAGCCGAGCGAGACCAGCGGTGCACCGGATGGGCTCAGCATTCTCGGACTCGGTCTGTCGTCCCTGAAAGAGGAGACGACCAATCTCGCCTTCGATGATCGATTCCTATCCGACGAGGACGCGAAATTCGTCGCGGAGATCATGCTGGGCGAGGACGGCGATGCCGCCGTCGACCGAATCAAGCGGGGCGCCGGCATGATCGTGCATTTCCCCCGCGGCCGGGGTGAGGTGTTTCATGCCGGGAGCTGCGAATGGGTGGCGGCTCTGCTACGCCGCGACGCGATGATCGACCGCGTGACGTCCAACGTGCTTCGCCGCTTTCTGCACCACTGAGCCGGTGCCGCATCGATGCCCTCGATCGACCGCCGCGAATTCCTCAGGCTCACCGGTCTGGCCGCGGCGGCCGGCTTCATGGCGCTTCTGCGGTATGGGTGAGCCCGCATCCCTCGAGGTTCTTCGGATCTTTCTGAGGCTGGGCTTGACGTCGTTCGGCGGCCCGATCGCTCATCTCGGCTATTTTCGAAATGAGTTCGTGGTACGCCGCCGCTGGCTCGACGATGCGGCCTACACCGATCTGGTGGCGCTGTGCCAATTCCTGCCCGGCCCCGCATCGAGTCAGGTCGGATTCTCGATCGGGCTGATGCGCGCGGGGTATGCCGGCGGGCTCGCAGCATGGGCCGGATTCACCCTGCCGTCGGCTGTCGCACTCGTGTCTTTCGCCTATGGGGCCGCCGCCTTGAGCGGGCCGATCGGGATCGGCCTCATCCACGGCTTGAAGCTCGTCGCCGTCTCCATCGTCGCGCAAGCGGTTGCGGGAATGGCGCGCACGCTCTGCCCGGATCTCACCCGCGCGTCGATTGCCGCCGCCGCCGCGCTCGTCATTTCTTTCAGTAATTCCTGGAACGCTCAGATCGCCGTCATCGTGGGGGGCGGCCTCATCGGGCTTTGGCTTTGCCGGGACGGTGTATCGGTCCCCGCGGAGCCGCCGGTCAGGGCAATCCCCGTATCCCGCAGGACCGCCATGCTATCGCTCGCGGCTTTTGGTCTGTTGCTGATCGGCCTGCCTGCGGCCCAGCGCCTGGGAGGCGGGCCGGGCGTGGCGCTGTTCGGCTCATTCTATCGCTCCGGCGCGCTGGTGTTCGGCGGCGGTCATGTGGTCCTGCCCCTCCTGCGCGATGCGTTCGTCACCCCGGGTTGGGTCAGCGACGGCACCTTTCTGGCGGGATACGCCGCCGCGCAGGCCATCCCGGGCCCCCTGTTCAGCTTTGCCGCCTTTCTCGGCGCCGTCGCACAACCCTCCCCCCATGGCCTCGCAGGCGCCGCCCTCGGCCTGATCGCGATCTTTCTGCCGGGCATGCTGATTCTGGTCGGCACGTTGCCATTTTGGAGCGCCCTCCGAGCCCGCAGGGGGGCTCGCGCCGCCCTGCGCGGGATCAATGCGGCGGTGGTCGGGCTGCTCGCCGCGGCGCTCTATAACCCGGTTTGGACAGGTTCGGTCAAGAACGCAGTGGACCTCGGCGTCGCGCTCCTCGGTTTCGTGCTGTTGAGTGTGTGGCGCACCTCCGCGCTATGGGTGGTGATGCTGGGTGCGGCCGCGGGCATCGCGATCGGCCTCGTCGGATAACAGCTTCAACCGGCGCAACAGCGGCGTGATGGTCAGCCCCTGTGCGAATACCGAAAAGGCCACCACGGCGAAGGTGAGTGTGATGACCAGGTCACGGTGCGGAAGATCCTCCGGCAACGCGAGCGCGAGGGCCAGTGCCAAGGCGCCGCGCAATCCCCCCCAAAAGAGCACATGTTGATGGCGCGCGTCCACCCTCAGCCGGCCGCGCGAGAACAGCGCGCAGAGCGGATAGATCGCCGCCGCGCGACCCACGGTCACCAGCAGGAGGACGGTCGCCAGAGGCACCCACAAACCGCTGAAATGCTGCTGAGCCTCCTGCGCGCCGATCAACAGGAATATCAGCGAATTGGCGATGAACGCAACGTACTCCCAAAATGGACCCAAGGCCTGGCGTCCCGTGTCCGTCATCAGGCTCGAGGAGCGAAAGTTTCCCACCACCAGTCCGGCGGTCAATGAAGCGAGCACGCCGGACGTATGAAGACGCTCGGCAAGGAAAAAGGAGCCGTACGCCGCCAGCGTCGTGAAGGTGATCTCGACCAGATAATCGGGAGTGCGCCCGGCGAGCAGCATGAACCCGGCGGCCACCACGGCGCCGATGACAGCGCCGCCTATGATGGTGGCGGCGAGCGTCCCGGCGACCGCCGCGACGCTCTGTTCATTTCCGGCCAGGATCCCGAGCAACGCCACGAATGCGACGGCCGCCGTGCCGTCGTTCAAAAGACTTTCCGCCTCGATCAGCAACTTGAGACGCCCTTGCACGTTGGCCTCTTTGAAGGTTGCGATCACGGAGACCGGGTCGGTCGCCGCGATCAGCACGCCGAACACGAGCGCGCTGCCCCAGTCCCATCCGAGGGCAAAATGCATGCCGGCCGCGGTCACTGCGGCCGCCACGGCCACGCCCACCGTCGCAAGCAGCAATACGACGGGCAGGTCCTTCTTGAACTCCCGCCACCCGATGAACAGCGCCGCCTCGAACACCAGCGGCGGCAGGAACACGCTGAAAATCAGCTCTTTCGAGAGGCGCCATTTGATGTAAATGTGCAAGAAATACAGGACCATGCCGGCGAGCACCAAACCCACCGTGTAGGGCATGCGCAGGCGACGCGTCAGCATGGCAACCAGAGCCGACACGAACAGCAGAAAGCCAAGCTGCGAAAGGTCGGATGTCATGCAGAGAACCTTCTCGACGGCGCCATCCGTTCAGCGTAGCAACTCCGGGGATCCCGGATGGAAAGATGTTGGGTCAGCATCGACCGGGCGCCGGCTTCGCTCTTCATCGCGGGACGATCCACGCAAAGCTCGCCAGGGCGGCAATCAAAGCAGGAGGCATGACGAGGCAACCCAGGGCGAGAAATCGCCATGCGCTGACTTGCTGACCTTCGCGGCGCAGCGCCACCAGCCAGAGGATGGTCGCCAGGGATCCCGTCACCGAAAGATTGGGTCCGATATCGACGCCGATCAATAGCGCACCGGCGACGTCGGGATGCAGGTGGGCCCCGGTGACGAGCGCACCGGCAAGCAGTCCCAGCGGCAGGTTGTTCATCGCATTGCATAGGAACGCCACGATGCCGCCCGCCGCGAACGCCGTCGTATGCACGGACGTGGCCGATTGTCGCGCAAGCAGCTCCATCACGGGCTTGAGCAAACCCGTGTGCTGTACCGCCTCGACGAGCACGAAGAGACCCGCCACCAGTGGCAACACGCTCCAGGAGATTTCCTTCAACACGGGCCAAGGGCGGGCGCGCTTCAGCAGGAGGATCGCGGCCGCCGTCGCGATGCCGGCCATGAAGGTCGGCAGTCCGAGTTGCCAGCCGAGGCCCGAGGCGATCAGTAGAAGGATGCCGGTCGCGGCGATGCCACCGCACGCCAGACGCCCTCCGACACTCAAATGCGGCACCTCCACGTCGCGAGCGATGTCGTCTTGCAGCTCCCGACGCTGGGTCCAGCGCAGAACCATGAACGTGACGCCGATCGAAACCAGCGAGGCGATTCCGAATTGCTGGAGCCAGCTGCGCAGAGGCGGCATGTGGGCTCCGTAGACAACGAGGTTCGCGGGATTGGAGATCGGCAGCACGAAGCTCGCGGCGTTCGCAATGAACGCACAGATGAACAGATAAGGCAGCGGTCGCGCCCCGGCACGTCGGGCCGCCGCGTAGACGGCCGGCGTCAGCACCACGGCCGTGGCGTCGTTCGAAAGGAACACGGTGACGACGATCCCGACCCCGTAAACCAGCGTGAACAATTTCGCCGCGGATCCCTGCGCATGGCGGACCGCA
Organism: uncultured Gammaproteobacteria bacterium; assembly: GCA_963748995.1. Taxonomy (GTDB): domain Bacteria; phylum Pseudomonadota; class Gammaproteobacteria; order Steroidobacterales; family Steroidobacteraceae; genus Bog-1198. The sequence goes on from CAVVKU010000021.1 coordinate 141,329, forward strand.
TGCGCCGCAAGCCAGTCGAAAAGCCCTTCCTGACGAGCCACTTCCGCCAGCACCATCATTCCCACGAGAAACAGGTAGACGTCGGTACCCTTCAGAACCGCAGCCGCCGCATCGGGCGGCGATATCAAGGAAAGCAGCACGAGCGCGACCGCACCCAGGGTCGCCCACAACGCCTCGGGCAGATTCCCGGGACGGACGATCACGCCGAGCACGGCCAGCGCCGAGATCGACCACGTCGCGAAATTGGCCATGGGCCCGCTCATCACGGTCTACTTCAACGAACGCTGCGCGACATCACGCATGTGAGGATTCCCTGCCGAGGGCTCCATGATCCTGCCGGTCCTGCGTCTCCGGCATGAAAAGATACAGAATCGCGAGCGCCGCCAATGCCACTGCGGACAAGAAGAAGAAACCCGCTCGATAGCCGAACGCGTGCACGATACCCCCCGCGATGGATTGGCTCAACGCCGCGCCGATTCCGACGGCGGTGGTCACCACCCCCTGGGCGAAATTGAAGCGTCCGGTGCCCCGGGTCAGGTCCGCTATCACCAAGACCGATACGACGCCGAAAATCGCGGCGCCGATTCCGTCGAGCACTTGGATGGCGATCAACGGGATTGCCGAGCTGGTCAAGGTGTACATCGCTCCCCGCACCGGAAGGACCGCGAAACCCAAGAGAAGCAACGGCTTTCGTCCCCATTGGTGCGCTTTGCGGCCCGACCAGGAAGCCATGAGCGTGACGACCAGCTGGGTCGTCACGACGCACGCGGACATGAACATCATGGATGACCGCCCATGACCCTTGGAGAGCATCTCTCCGAGCAGCGGAAGCATCGCCGCATTGGCGAAATGAAATAAGACGGCAGATGTCAAAAAAATGATCAAAGGCCGGCTTCTTCCCAACTCCAATATGCCGGCCGGCGCCGAGTGCTCGGCCCGTCCGTCCGCGCCGCGGGCGACCTGGTAGTCGATTCGAGCGGGGTTGATGGCGGACAACGCCCAGAGCGTGGGAACAGTGAAGGCGATCACGAAGAAAAAGATCCCCCGGTTGGAGACGAAGTATCCGATCAGCCCCATGGCGACGGCGGCGACCACGTTGCCCGCGGAATTGAAGGTTTGATTGCGTCCCTGGCGCCGATCGAATGATGCTCGGCCGACCAATCCCAGCGAGATGGCGCACAGGGTCGGTCCGAAGACGCTGGAGCTCGCGCCGATCAGGGTCTGCGCGGACATCACCGGCCAAAAGGACGGAGCCTCCGCGATGATGAGGGCGCCCAGCGCGAGCAAAACGACGCCGCCGGCGATCAATGATCGTTTGGACCGCAGGCGATCGGCGATGGCGCCGGCAGGTGTCTGAGTAATGATTCCGGCAATTCCTCCACCCGTGAGCACCATGCCGATCGTCGCCTCGTTCCATCCGCGTGTCGCCAGATAAATGGCCAGGAACGGACCGACGCCGCTTTGTACATCGGCCAGAAAGAAATTCAGCCAATCGAGTCCTCGCAGCGATCCGGCGAGATCCCGGCTCGTCCGAGCATGACGCGATTCATCGGAACGGGTGTGCACGCGGTCTCCAGCCTCAAGGATGACACCGTTCGGCTCGCCGTGCTTGGTGCGGTGGATTGCAGTAACTACACCGCAAATTTGAAATATTTTCGCCGTTTATGCGCGCAGGCCGTCCGGCCGATTTTCGTGATCGGCTGCTGCTGGTTCCGCGGAACCACTCGGATCAGATCGCTCCAAACTCCGCTCTAAAGTCTTCCGAGCTTCCGACGCTGCCGTCCGGCGGCGTCGAAGTTGCCGGGATCGAGCCATGCTCGATAGGCCCGGCGAAGCGCGGGCCACTCGCCGTCGATGATGGAAAACCAGGCCGTATCGCGATTTCCGCCTTTGAAGACGACGTGTTGGCGGAATACCCCCTCGAACTTGAAGCCGAACCGGGCGGCAGCCCGCTTGGACGGCTCGTTCATGTCGTGGCACTTCCACTCGAAGCGCCGGTAGCCGAGTTCCTCGAAGGCGTAGTCCGCGAACAAATAAAGGGATTCGGTTGCAGCGGGCCGCCGCGAAACAAGCGGACCCCAGTAGATGCCGCCGATCTCGATCACCCCGTTCGCGGTGTCGATCCGCATGAGCGATTGACGCCCGGCCGCCTTGCCGCTCGCCCGGTCGACGACCGCAAAGACAAGCGGGTCCTCGCTCGCTTCAACCTTGTCCAGCCACGATCGGAAGTCTTCACGAGTCCGCGGCGGGTATTCGAACAGCCAGCGGAAACGCTCGGCGGCATCGGCCACGGTCGACGCTTCGAACAATTGTTCGCCGTGGCTGGATGCCTCGATGGGCTCGAGGCGGCAATAGCGGCCATCCAGGATTTTGCGGGCCGGCTTCGCGCGCGGTGTCCAATTTTTCAAGTCGCGCATCAAGCATTGGCCCATGGCGGTCGAAGCTGCAGTATGCCGAGGCCGCCGGTGAATGGCCAGCCGCGAGGCTCCGGGGGCTCACCCGGCCGCCATCTGCAGCGCCGGCGCCGGGACCCCCCGGGTGCTGTTCAGCTTGATGTTCAACCGCAATTCGTTGGCGGAATCGGCATTGCGGATCGCTTCGTCATAGCCGATCGCGCCCCCGTTGTAGAGATCGAACAGCGAGGCGTCGAAGGTCATCATGCCAAGCTCCCTCGATTTCTGCATGATGTTCTTGATTTCGTGAAATTCACCCTTGAGCAGCTTGTCCGCAATGGTGGGTGTATTGATGAGTATCTCCACCGCCGCGCGCCGCCCCTTGCCGTCCTCGGTCCGGATCAGACGCTGCGAGATGATCGCGCGCAGATTGCTGGACAGGTCCATGAGCAATTGCTTGCGTCGGTCCTCGGAGAAGAAATTGATGATCCGGTCGATCGTCTGATTGGCGCTGTTGGAGTGCAGCGTGCCGAGGCACAGGTGTCCCGTCTCGGCAAAGGCGATCGCATGCTCCATGGTCTCCGTGTCGCGGATCTCCCCGATCAGGATCACATCCGGCGCCTGTCGCAGCGTGTTCTTGAGCGCGTTGTGCCAGGAATGCGTGTCGATGCCGACTTCGCGATGGGTGATGAGCGATTGCAGTGACTGGTGTACGAACTCGACCGGATCTTCCACCGTGACGATGTGCCCCGGAGATGAGCGGTTTCGATGATCGATCATCGCGGCCAGCGAGGTCGACTTGCCCGAGCCGGTGGCGCCGACGACGAGGACCAACCCGCGTTTGGCCATCACGATTTCCTGCAACGTCGCGGGCAGCCCGAGGTCGGCGAGGTTCGGGATGTCGTTGGTGATGGTTCTTACCACCATGCCGGCGTTCTGCTGCTGCATGAACACGTTCACCCGGAAGCGCGCCACACCCGGCACGGCAATCGCGAAGTTGCATTCCAGCTCCTTCGCGAACTCCTCCCGCTGGCGCGGATTCATGATCGCGAACGCGAGGTCCCGGGCAACTTCGCCGGAAAGCTTTTGATTGGTCAGCGGGCGCATGTGGCCCTGCAATTTCATGCTGGGCGGAAAATCCTTGGAGATGAATAAATCCGATCCCCCCGCCCGGCTCATGGCGGTGAGCAATTTGACGATGTAGCTTTTTGCTTGTTCTTCAGGCAGGCCCGCCATCCGTCCCTCGAGAGTAGATCCATCGGGCTCGGAGGGTAGCGAATCGCAGCAGCCGGGGTCTGGAATTGCTTCTCATTGCGGCACAATCATCGGCGCCTCCGGCTCATCCGGTGTCCTACATAAGCGAGCCGGCGTGGGGCACAATGCCGCGATGCCCATCACACGCGGCTTCATATTACAGGCAAGCTACCGTGTTGCGCCTGTCCGTAGCAATTATTGGCCGTACCTTCGGAGCTCACGAAAAGCAGGTTCTTGCTCTGCGGCTGACCGTTCAGGTAGTTCGTCTGCTCCTCCGGAATAGGCACGTTGAAGATCGGTATCGAGCTATGGGCGCTGTTCTCGGGATTCATCGTGATCCAACTGACCTGCGGCCAGAGCAAGTCGGCCTGCGTGGGGCTGTTGGCGCAGTTCGGCGAGGCATTTGGATTGGAACTCGGACCCGAGGTGAGACAGCCGTTGATGAGCTTCAGACGGTCGTCGATCTGCACGACGCTCTCGCTCGAGACCCCATACGGCATGTACACGCGGTCGACCGTCGTTCCCATGGAGATCGGGTTATGAATGCTGGCGGGTGGATTGGTGGTCCTCTCGTAGCAGGTGTCGCTCGGAGCGGTCGCGCATGGTTGCGCGGTCGCTACGGGTGCCGTGGGCTGCTGCCCGACCAGGCCGAATTGCCGGATGAACACGGGCTTGGCCGAGCTACCGGGTTACCCCCGATGACCGGGGACTCCGCCGGCCGGTGGTGCATCTCTACGGGCGCCTCGAGAATGGCGAGAGCTTCCTCGTCCGCGACGATCGTCAGCGACCGCACTTCTACCTGCGCGCCGCCGATGCGGAAAAAGCCCTGCGCCTGCGCGCGGACACGCAATCACCCACCGACCGCCGGACATTCGGCGCTGAACCGGTGGTGCGCATCGACGTCGACGTACCCTCCGACGTCCCACCCCTGCGCGACCGCCTGCACGGCGCCGGCATCGAGACATTCGAAGCTGACGTCCGCTTCGCGACGCGTTATCTGATCGAGCGCGACATCAAAGGCGGCTGCGAGATCGACGGCGAGTCGATACGCCCAACCCCGCTGGCGGGCGGCGGGAGCCTGGCGCAGGTGTTCCATAATCCGGTGCTGCGCCCGTCCGAGGTAACGCTCGAGCCGCGTGTCCTGTCCTTCGACATTGAAACGGACTCCAAGGCGGAAAGACTGCTGGCGATTTCGCTTTTCGCGCCGGGCATCGACGAGGTGCTGATCATCGACCCCGCCGGCCGCCCCATGCCGGCGAACGCGATTCGCTGCCCGAGCGAACTCGCCGCCCTCGATCTGTTCAGCGAACACCTGCGCGCCTTCGATCCCGACGTGATCACGGGATGGAACATCATCGACTTCGATCTGAGCGTGCTCGAGCGCGTCGCCGCGCGGCTCGGGTCGGCTCTGCACCTGGGACGCGAGGCGGGTCCGATGCGCATCCGCAAGGCCGAGGGCTATTTCGGCAGTGGACAGGCGAGCATCACCGGACGCCTGGTGCTGGACGGCATCGATCTGCTGCGCGGCGCCTTCGTGCGCATGGACGACTACTCCCTCGATGCGGTGGCTCGCGAGGTGCTCGGCGAGGGCAAGGCGGTGGCGGGCGATGCGCGCGATCGCCTGGGCGAGATCATCCACAACTACGAGCATGATCTCGACGCTTTCGCCCGGTATGCGCGCACCGATGCCCGTCTCGCGTACCGCATCGTGGAGAAGCTCCGGCTCGTGGAGCTCGCCTTCGCCCGCAGCGGGCTCACGGGCATGACGCCCGACCGGGTCGCCGCCAGCATTGCCTCCTTCGACTTCCTCTACCTGGCGGAGCTCGAGCGCGCACGCATCGTTGCACCCAACGTGAAGGCGAGCGACGCCCGGGTTCATGTGGCGCAGCAAGGCGGTCACGTGCTGGAGCCGGACGCGGGCCTGCACGCCAACGTATGGGTGTTCGACTTCAAGAGCCTGTACCCGAGCCTGATCCGGACCTTCAACATCGATCCCGTCGGCTACGTGCCGGGTGTGGCGCCCGGCGAGGATCTCATCGACACGCCGGGCGGAAACTTCAGGCGCGGCCCGGCGATTCTGCCGCGGATTCTGGACGAGCTTTTCCCGCGCCGCGAAGCCGCCAAAAGGCGGCACGACGAGGTCGCCTCGCACGCCATCAAAATCCTGATGAACTCCTTCTACGGGGTGCTTGGCACGCCCGCGTGTCGATTTTTCAATCCCGCACTCGCCAATTCGATCACGGGCATGGGCAAGCACATGCTCCTGTGGTCGAAGAGCTGGTTCGAATCGGCGGGATTCAAGGTCATTTACGGCGACACCGACAGTTTGTTCGTCAGCTCGGCGTGCGGCGATCCGATCGACGCACGTCGCCGCGCCGGCGATCTGGCCGCCTCTCTGAACGGCGATCTTGCCCGCTATATCGCATCTCGTTGGCGCCGGGAGAGCCGTCTCGAGCTCGAATTCGAGAAGCTCTATTCGAGGCTGTTCCTGCCGCGCGCCCGGCACAGCACCCGCGGCGCTAGCAAGCGCTATGCAGGCTGGGTGACCCGCGAGGGCGCCGAGGGAGTCGAGTTCGTGGGCATGGAGGTGGTGCGGCGGGATTGGACCGCGCTCGCAAAGCGGGTGCAGCGCGAGCTTTACCAGCGGCTGTTCACCGATCAACCCGTGGATGCCTATCTGGCCGACATCGTGGCCCGGCTGCGCGACGGAGAGCTCGACGACGAGCTCGTTTATCACAAGAACCTGCGCAAGGGCACCGAAGATTACACCGCAACCACCCCGCCGCACGTCGCCGCCGCCCGCAAGTCGAGCCGGCCCCTCGGCCGGTCGATCCGATACGTCGTCACCACGGCGGGCGCGGAGCCTCTCGACAACCTGACCCATCCGATCGATCGGGAACACTACGTCGAAAAGCAGGTGCGGCCGGTCGCGGAGCCGGTTCTCGGGACGCTCGGTCTGGACTTCGCCACGGTGATCGGCGATACGCGGCAAATCGACTTCGGCTGGTGATCCGCCGGCCGAGCCCTCTCCTCGTGCGTCAGGAGTCGAGTTCGAGGTAGTGACGGAAGATTCCCTCGTCGTTGAACGCAATGCGGCGCGGCGAAGCAAGATAGGCGGCGATGCGCGGACGCCGCTGGACACGTTCATGCAGGGCGAAGAGGCGCGGATGCCGGCGCGCCGACCTCGCCATCGCTCTCGGGAAGGCGTAGCTCAAGCCGGCAACGATCTGAAACAGCGACAGATCGACGTACGTCAATCTTGCGCCGAGCACATAGCCCTCCCGGGACGAATGACGCGCGAGCAGCGACTCGAAATGGCCGAGATACTTCGGCGCGCGGCGCTTCAAAAAATCCGCCGCCCTGCGCCTCGCCTCCTTTCTCTGCTCCTCGAAATACAAGCCGCTCGAGATCGGATGGTGGGTATCGTGGATCTCGGTCACGAAGTCCGCGATCGTGAGCTGAAGCTGGTGCGTCCAGAGGCGCGCTGCTTCGTTGGCCGGCACGAGACCGTGCCGAGGGGCGAGATATTGAAGGATATTGGCGGTTTGGGCGATGAGCAGTTTCCCCGATTTGAGAAACGGCGGCGCGAACGGCGGCCTCTCGATCCGGCGGCCGTCGAGGTATCGCATCAGCGCGGCCACGCCCCCGCGCCGCCCCGATTCGCGCGCGACGTCACGATAGGCCGCGCCGGCCTCTTCCAGCGCCAAGCGGACATACTCCCCCCGACCCTGGATCGTCGGCCAATAATAAAGCTCGTAGCTCATGGAGATCTCCCGCCGATGCGGCCCGAACGGTGCCGGTAAGCTGCGGCAGTTACAATAGGTTATCGTGCGACATTCGACAACGGAGCTCCGCAATGAAGCATTTCGACGTTGGCCCCGGCGATCGAGCGGCTTTCGCACGCGATGGTGCGGTGTGCATCCGCGGCTTGTTCTCCGGTGAGGAGATTGCCGCCGCCGAGCGCGGGATCGAGCGCAATCTCGGCGCCCCGAGCGCGAACGCGAAAGTTGCCAGCCGGCCGGACGACCCCGGTTTCTTTTTTCAGGATTTCTGCAACTGGCAGCGCATCCCGGAATACCGCGATCTGATCTTCGGGTCGGGCGCCGCCTCGGCGGCCGCTCAATTGATGAACGCCTCGACGGTCCGGCTGCACCACGATCATTTGCTGGTCAAAGAGCCCGGCACGCGGCAACGCACGCCCTGGCACCAGGACCAGCCCTATTACAACATCGACGGGAAGATGAGCGCGAGCATGTGGTTCCCCATCGATCCCGTCCCGCTCGAATCCTCGCTCGAGTTCATTGCCGGGTCGCATCGGGGCCCTTGGCGCATGCCGCGCACGTTCCTCGACAACCAGGCGCGTTGGTTTCCGGAGGGAAGTCTCGAGGAGCTGCCCGACATCGACGCCGACCGCGACGCGTTTCCCATCATCACCTGGGCGCTGGAGCCCGGCGATGTGATTTTTTTCCATATGCTGGCGCTGCACGGTGCACCGGGGGTGACCGGCATGCAACGGCGCCGCGTGCTGTCGGTGCGCTTCATCGGCGATGATATTCGCCACGCGCCGCGGCCATGGAAAACATCGCCGCATTTCCCGGGCCTCACCGAGGAATTGCCCGCCGGCGCGGCAATGGCGCATTCGCTGTTTCCGGTTCTCTGGCCGCAGCCCTAGAGGGCCTGCTCACCCCCGCGGGCGCATCGCCTCCCGCGGCAGGCGGATCGGCAGCCTTTCGCGGATGGCCGCGTCCACGGCGTCCGGGATATGCGTCGGATAGTGGCTCTCCAGGATGGACTGGAGCTTGCGCGCGGCGCGCTCCACCACCGTCGGCCTTCCCTGATCGACCCACTCGTTCGGGCTCGTGCGGTCGCCCACCGTCGGGTAAATGTACTCACGCTGCATCAAATGCAGCGTCTGATCGGAGCCGAGATAATGGCCGGGCCCTTCCAGACACACCTTGCGGATCGTGTCGAGCGACAGCGATTCATCGGTCACCTCGACCCCCTTGATGGTCCGCTGCACCGCGCCGATCACATCGTTGTCGATGATCAGACCTTCCATGGAGAACCCGAGGAGACTCGCGAGCATGCCGGCGGATTCGTAGATCAAGTTGGCGCCGGCATTGCCCACCAGCGCGTGGTTGTAAGCCTTCTCGTAGCCCGCCTGCATGTCCGGCAATTTGGCATCGCTCATCCCGGATGCGGTGCCGCCCGTAAGATCGTAGAACTGCGCAAGCTGCGCGCTCGCCGCGGACAGGAGCGCCTGTTCCGGGCTGCCTCCGGACATCGCGCCGGTCCGAAGATCCGAGACGAAGCACCAGGTGCCGAAGATCGCGGGCGCGCCGGGCTTGATCGCATTGACGTACACCAGCCCCGCCAGACATTCAGCCACTTCCTGCACCAGGGCGGAGGCGAGCGCGGCGGGCGCTGTAGCGCCGGCCTGGCCTGCTGACAACAGCAGCACCGGCATGCCGCCGCGCACCGCAGTCTCCAGACACAAGCACGCGTCATAGGCGAACTTGAGCGGCGGCACCACGAAGCAATTGGACTGGCTGACGAATGGGCGCGCACGCCATTTGTCCTCGCCGCCCGCCATCAGGTGAAACATCTCGAGGCTGGCCTCGACGTGCTGAGGCTGGACCCAGCTCGTGCCGACATGCTTCGTGGTGCCGGCCACGCTGGCGTAGGCGGTGTTGATGTCCATTTCCAGCGGGGTCGCGACCTCGCGGCACACCACCGAACGCTGATAAAAATGCAGATGCTCCAGCGTATCGACAACCCGCGCGATGTCGTACAAGTCCTTGGTGGTCGAATCCCGGTAGACACCGGTCTTGGCGTCGACGATGTGCACGGCGGCGCCCGCCGTGCCGAAGTACACGCGCGAGCCCCACGGCTCCATGTCATGTTTGGGGTCCTGGCCATGGAGCACGAAATGTCTCGCCGCGCGTGCGACCGTATCCTCGACCAGGGCGCGCGGGAAGATCAGCCGTCCCTGCGAATTCAGGCGTGCTCCCGCGCCGGTCATGTACTCGATGCCGCTCGGCGTCGCATCGGCGAGACCTATGTTTTCCAGCACATCGAGAGCGGCGTGATGGATGCGCAGCACGTCCGACTCGGACAGCGGCTTGTAGCGGCCACTGGTCATGCCCGGCCGAACCGGCCGCAAATTGTCGGGCAAGGGCGCCGATCGCGCGGCACGCCGCGCCGCACGCGCACCGCCGCGAGCTACTTTGGTTTCGACCTCGCTCATCGGGCACCCCTCACTGCCATTCATCCGTTCAATTAGGCGATTCTAGCGGTTTCCAGCTCACCGCAGGGGTGGAGTCGGTTCGGTTCCGCAACCCATTGATTTCAAGAAGAATCACGACTCGCGCTGAGCTGGGGCTGCCGGGAGTGGGCGTCTGATGGAGCTTGGGTGTGCAAGCCTTGCGGGTCCGCGGCGCGCTCGTTCCAAGGAGGACGCGGAAGCGCGGCGGTGACGGCAGAGGGCCCCTGCGCGGAACTCTTCTTGGAAGCCGGCGAACTCCCCCGTCGGCGCGGCCGATCAGAACACGGCGTCGGGCTTCGGTAAAGCGTTCTTTTGAGATCCGCTGCATCTGATATACAGAAGCAGCGGTTCACTTGGAAAGGTGAGTGCTCAAAAGGTCGCCCGCACTCCCGCATACGCGACGCGGCCGAGCGTCCCGTACTGGTACTCGGTCTCGTAATGCTTGTCGGTCAGGTTTTCGACGCGCGCATAGACTTCCAATCGGTCGAGGACCGCGTACGAGGCGCGAAGGTCGACGAGTACATATCCGCCCAATTTGATCTGGTCGGCGGAATCGTCGTAGCTCGGACCGGCGTAGCGGGCCGTGACGCTGGTGGTCAGCGGCAGCTTCCATCGATACGCGGCCGACGCGTTGGCCATCTCCTTCGGGCGGCGCGGCAGTTCGTTGCCAAAGGTTGCCGAGCCGGGCGACTTGTCCTCGGTGTCGGTCAGCGTGTAATTGGCCGTGAGAGTGAGACTGTCCGTGGCGCGCAACGTGGATTGCAATTCCACGCCCCGGGCCGCGGCGCGCGCGATGTTCGCGTAGTAACCGCCGAAGGGGTTCGGGCAGTCGTTGAGCGAGGGGCAATCGAAGAATTCGATGAGGTCGCGGCTGTAGCGCTGGAAATAGGTCGCCGTTGCGACGAGCCGCTGATCCAATACGTGCTGCTCGATGCCCGCATCCCAGCTCTGGCCCGCCTCGGGACGCAGCCCCAGAGTTCCATAATTGCTGTAGAGCTGATAGAGCGACGGCGCCTTGAAGCCCTGGCTGAAGCTGGAGCGCAGGATCGTCCCGCCGTCATTCAAGCTCCAGGCTGCTGCAAATGCGCCGGTCGAGTGGCCGCCATATACGTCGTGCCGGTCGTAGCGGTCGCCGGCGGTGAGCGTGAGGCCTGAGACAACCTCGCCCTGAAGCTGTGCGAATCCCGAGTCTATTGTGTCGTAGTTTCGCGTGGGATCGGGGCCGCTGTAGTCGAACGCCGGCGAATCGGTATCGATGGTCGAGCGTTCATGCTGCGCTCCGACGACCAGTTGATAGCGCGGCTCGATCGCCCAGGTTCCCAGATACTCCTCGCGCTGATTGCGCCCGACGCCGTAGAACGTCTCCGTGCTCGGGCTTCCCTCGTTCGCAGGCGCATTCGGATCGAAGTTGCGGGTGTCGGTGCTCGTGTATTGATAATCGAGTCGATTGGTCAGTGTGCGGTCGGGGGAGCGCAGCGTGAAGCCGGCGTATCCGAAGAACTGATCGATCCTGCTGTACTCATTGTCGTTCCCCAGGGTGAAATTGGGGGTGTCATAACCATCGAAATCGCTGCGCGAATTGACATAGTATCCGCGTGCATCGAATTGCAGATCCGGTGTGACGTCGTAACGCACCTCGCCGCTGCCGCCGCCGATCTGACTGGCGCAAAGCCTCGTGCCGCCGTACCTCTCGTCGAAATCAGGAATGCCGCTGGTTCCGTACCAGAAGCTGGACAGTCTCCACATGAGCGCATCGTTCTTACCGCCCATGTTTCCGCTGAAATAGCCGGTGTCGTGGGAACCGCCCTCGACCGTGACCCCGCCGCCGAAAGGGTCTTCCGGATCCGCGGTGGTGATGTTGATGACGCCGCCCATCGCCTGACTGCCATAGAGGGTCGACTGCGCGCCGCGCAGTATCTCTACCCTCGACAGATTGCTCGTCAGCAGGTTCTCGAAGTTGTATTGACCCGAAACTTCCGACGGATCGTTGAGCTGCACGCCGTCGATGACGACCACGGTTTGATCGCTCTCGGCTCCGCGGATGAACACCGAGGTCGGTTGACCCACTCCGCCGCCGCGCGCCACGTTCAAACCGGGCGTGGTGGCGAGAAGATCGGACAGCACCGGCAGCTGGCTCGCCTTGATCGCATCCGCATCGATGACGGTGACGGAATTCCCCACCTTGGAAAGGGGCTCCGGCGTTTTGTTGGCCACGACCACCACCTCATCCAGCGACGAATCAGTAGCGGTGGCGGATGCATCGGGGTCGGCGTGGACAAGTTGCAAGGCGGCAGGCGCACACAGCGCGACGGCGCAGGCGTATCGAATGACATGGTTGTTCAAGACAGCTCCCTCGATGGCGACGCTCATGACGGGCTCGCTCACCGGTGCCGGGCGCATCTCCCGCATCGAGGGGTCGGCGCCGCGGGCCGGCGCACTCGCGCCGTCTCCTCCGTCGCCACTAGGGAAGTTCCTCTCGGTCAGCATAACCCCGGCTGATCGATGGGCGACCACGGCAAGCAGGTCTCCTGGCTCGCGGCTTTGAGTCCCTGCATCGCCTTCCCGGACTTTGCAAAGTCCAGTGGCCGATAGATGCGGGGCACACCGCTCACAGTTGCGGGGGCAGCCCGGGCATTGAACCCGAGTTCCCTTTCAATCCCCGTCAGGGGAACTTGTCGCGTGGGCGGTAAGGTGCCGGAAAATGCGCGGCCGGTCAATCGGCGGTTATGAACCGCCCGGGCTGCGGCAACCCGAGCGTTGACCCGCCCGACGTACACGAGCAGACTTGCAGCGCGTTCAGGAGTCCGTCGACCGCGCGGCCGATGGGTGAAACGGGAAGTCGGTGAGGTCCTCCGGGATGAGTCCGACGCTGCCCCCGCAACGGTAGGTGAATAAGGCGGGTCTTCGTGCCACTGCGTGATCACGCGCGGGAAGGCGACTCGGCCGCGATGCACGATTCACGAGCCCGTAGACCGACCTGCGACGAGACGGCACGCGTTGCGGTGGGCGACTTCGGTGCGGAACGGGCGAGTTCGCCCCCGTTTCCCGCGTTGATCTTCCAACCATGATACGGCCACGGTATCCGAGTGCGCGCGGCGGCTGCGCGGAGGTTGAGATCACGATGAATGCGCTCGGGCGAGAGAGTCCTGGTCTGCGGCGATGAGCATCCCCCGCAGCATTGCGGCCTTCGCGCCCGCTTGCGGCCTCGCACTCGCCATCGCCGCCCCCGGAACCTTGCGCAGCGCCGGCGCGGCGCAAGTCCCGACCGCCGCGCCGATCGTGGCGCGCGACGATCTGCATCATGAGATCACGCTGGCGCGTTCGCCGCAGCGGATCATCAGCCTGCTTCCGGGCCTGACCGAAACCGTATGCGCGCTCGGCGAGTGCGGGCGCCTGGTGGCGACCGACCGCTATTCGAACTGGCCCGAGTCGGTCAAGGCGCTGCCGAAAACCGGCGGCCTCGATGATCCGCTGATCGAGGCGATCGTCAGGCTCCATCCCGACCTGGTTCTGCTCTCGAGCTCCCAGCGCATCACGGCACGCCTGCACGAGCTCGGCATCGAATCCTTCGCGCTCGACACACAAACCTATGCGCAGGTCGGCCACGTGATCACGATCATCGGCACGATTCTCGATGTGCCGCAGCGTGCGGCGGCGCTCAACCGCCGGATCGACGACGAGGTGCAGACGATCGGCGAGCAGGCCATTGCACGCCGGCAGGGCCCGGCCCCCTCGGTGTATTTCGAGGTGGATCCGGGTCCCTACGCCGCCGGGCCGCAATCCTTCATCGGCGAGCTGATCACGCGACTGGGCGCACGCAATATCGTCGAGGGCGGCATGGGTCTGTTTCCAAAGCTCAATCCGGAATATGTCGTGCGGCAAAATCCCGACGTGATCTTCGTGTCGTCCACCGATGGCGCGCACCTTGCGGACCGTCCGGGCTGGGGCGGGATCCGCGCGGTGCGCGAAAACCGGTTTTGCTCGTTCCCGCAGGAAATTCGCGACACCATCGTGCATGGCGGTCCGCGCATAGCGGACGGAATGCGCGCGATGGCCGACTGCCTGGCGCGGGTGTCGCCGTGAGCGCGACGCCTCCGTTCGCCGTGGACCTCGGCACCCGGTCCCGGGCTGCGCTCGCCAATCATCGCCTGCTCGTGTGGGTATTCTGCTGTCTCGCCATCGCGTTGCTGTTGGCATTCGGCAGCCTCATCGTCGGCACATCGAGCGTCGAGACCTCGCTCGGCTGGCTTCTGAAACCCGATGCGGACTCCTCGGTGGTGCTGTGGCAGATCAGGCTTCCGCGAACCCTGGGGGCCTGGCTGGCCGGGGCGCTCCTGGGACTCGCCGGGGGAATTGCCCAGGGTGTTTTCCGCAATCCATTGGCCGAGCCCTACCTTCTGGGGACCGCTTCCGGCGCCGCGCTCGGCGTCACCTTGAGTCTGATCGCAGCCGATGCCTCATTCGAAGGTCTCGCCTGGGCCGCCCGACTCGGCGTCACCGGCGCCGCGTGCCTGGGCGCGGCCGGCGCCACCTTGCTCACCGTCAGCCTGACGCGCGGCGTGCTGGAGACCCGAAGCCTGCTGTTGTCGGGCATCGTAGTCGCCTTTCTGCTTGGATCGATCACTCAGCTGCTGGTGCTGAGCCGTCCCGAGATATGGCGCAGCATGCAATCCTTTCTCCTGGGCAGCACGGGGTTTTTGAGCTGGTCGTCCACGGAGCTGCTCGGCGCCGCGCTCTGCGTCAGCATCGTGCCGGCGGTTCTGCTGGGGCGCGGGCTGGATGCGCTGAGCCTGGGTGAGGACACGGCGCAATCCCTCGGCCTGTCGTTGCCGCTGATGCGTCTGGCGCTGCTCGGCATCGTGTCGCTCGCAAGCGCCACCGCGGTCGGGCAGGTCGGCGTAGTAGGCTTCGTGGGGCTGATCGCGCCTCACATCGTGCGCGAGACTCTGTCCGTGAACCACCGGCAGCTGTTGATCGGCGCGCCGCTCTGCGGTGGCGCTCTGCTGCAAGCGGCGGATTTGCTCAGTCGCTGGGTGATCCGGCCGTCTGAGCTGCCGGTCGGCGCGGTGACCGCCTGCGTGGGTGGATCCTATCTGATCTTTCTGCTGTGGCGGCGGAGCAGACGTGGTTGAGCCGCCGGCGCCCGTCGACAGGGCCGCTCCGGCATTGGCATGCCGGGATTTGTCCGTGGGCTACGGCGCGCACATCGTGATCAGAAGTCTGTCGATCGGCTTTCTGCCCGGCTGTTGGACCAGCATCGTGGGGCCGAACGGATGTGGAAAATCGACGCTGCTGCGGGCGCTCGCGGGCCTGGAGCCGGCTCGCTCCGGATCGATCTTTCTGCAAGGCCGGGCGCTGCCCTCCTGGCCGCGGCGCGAGCGGGCGCGCCGCATCGCGTGGCTCGCGCAGAGTTCGGCCGTCACGGATCTCACCGGAGCGGAGGTGGTCGCTCTCGGGCGCTTCGCGCACTCAGGATGGCTGGGGCATCGGCAAAAAGAGGACGAAGCAACGATGTACCGCGCCATGATGGCGACGGGCTCGCTGGCGTGGGCGCATCGTCGGCTGTCCACCTTGTCGGGAGGCGAGCGTCAGCGATTACACCTCGCCCGCACGCTGGCGGTCGAGGCCTCGGTCATGCTGCTCGACGAGCCGACCACGCATCTGGATCCCCCGCATCAAGAAGACATTGTGCGTCTGTTGCGCGAACAGGCCCGCAGCTGCAACGTCAGCGTCGTGAGCGCCATTCACGACCTGTCTTTGGCGCTCGCCGCCGATCGCATCATTGTGATGGGCTATCGGGGCCTCGTCGGCCACGGCAGCATCGCCGAGGCCCTCGCCGGAGACTGGCTCTCGGCAGCCTTCGAGACGCCGGTGAAGGTCATCGAGGATCGGGGCGCGCATCTTTGGCGCCCATCGCTCGAGTCGACATCGCCGCCATGCTGACTGCACCACTCGAGCGCGCATGAGCGCACCCGCGTTCATCGTCTCGGCGATCGCCTCGGGCGAGGGAAAAACCACGGCCACCGCGGCGCTCGCCCGGCACCTGATGCGCAAGGGCCTTGCCGTGCGCATATTCAAAGTCGGCGCAGATTTTCTCGACGCCTTGATTTTGGAGCGCGCGTCGGGGCATCCCGTGCATGTGCTCGATCTGTGGATGGTGGGTGAGAGCGAGTGCCGGCGATTGCTCGATGAGGCTTCGGCTACGGCGGACGCGGTGTTGATCGAAGGCGTCATGGGACTTTACGACGGAACGCCTTCCACCGCGGATCTCGCGCGCCGCTTCGAGTTGCCGGTGTTGGCCGTGATCGATGTGCGCGCAATGGCCCAGACGGTCGGCGCGGTGGCTGCGGGGCTTCGCGATTTCGGCCCGATCCGCCTCGCCGGTGTGATCGCAAACGGCATCGCGAGCGATGGCCACGAAGCCATGGTCCGATCCGCCCTGCGCGACGTGCCTTTGATCGCAACCCTGCCCCGGCAGAGTTCGTCGCTTGCCGAGCGCCATTTGGGCCTGACGCCGCCGGCGGAAAGCCCCGATCTCGACCAACGGCTCGACGCGCTGGGCCTGGCGATCCAGGTCGACCCGGAGTCCTGGCGAAGCATCGCCGCGGCCGAGTGCGCGCGTGCGGCAGCATCCGAGCCCCACCGGAGCCCGCCGGACGGGACGCCTGCGGCGCGCAGATTGGCCGGCACGCAGATCGCGATCGCCCGGGACGCGGCGTTTGCGTTCCTCTACCCGGCGAACATCGAATGCCTCGACAGACTGGGTGCAGAGATCACCTTCTTTTCTCCGCTCGCCGGCGACCCGGTGCCCGCGGCCGCGCAGGCGATATTCCTTCCGGGTGGCTATCCCGAGCTGCACGGCGAGCGCTTGGCGCGGGCCGGCCGGTTTCATGATTCGATCCGCGCGGCCCACGCGGCCGGCATTCCAATTCTCGCCGAATGCGGCGGCATGATGGCGCTTGCCCAGTCGATCCGCGACCTGGACGGCCGCGATTGGCCGATGGCGGGGATCCTTCCGGGCAACACGCGCATGCAGGTGCGTCTCGCCGGACTCGGCCTGCAGTCGTGGCGCACCCGCCACGGCGAGCTTCGCGGCCACACATTCCATTACTCCGCGCTCGAGACTCCGCTCCGCGCGGCCGCGCACGCCTCGAGCCACCCCCGCGGCACGGAGGGCGAGCCCATCTATCGGGAAGGGTCATTGACCGCGTCGTATTTTCACGCCTATTTCCCCTCCTGCCCGGCGGCCGTCGCCGCCCTTTTCGCACGCGAAGAGCCATGAAGGGGCGCGCCGTCATGGTGTGCGGTACGACCAGCGGAGCCGGCAAGAGTTTTCTGGCAACGGCGCTCGCCCGCTGGTATGCACGACAAGGCCTCAAGGTTGCGCCCTTCAAGGCGCAAAACATGAGCAACAATGCGCGGGTCGCGGCCGGCGGAGAAATGGGCAGCGCCCAGTATCTTCAAGCGCTCGCCGCCCGAGCAGTGCCGGATGTACGCATGAATCCGATCCTGCTCAAACCCGAGAGCGACACCGCATCGCAGGTGATTCTGCTCGGAGAACGGCGCGACGATCTGACGCGCATGGAGTGGCGCTCTCGCGCGATGCTGCTATGGCCGACCGTGAAGGCCTGTCTCGAGGAGCTTCTGGAGGGCCACGACGTCGTGGTGATCGAGGGCGCCGGCTCCCCCGCGGAGATCAATCTTCAGTCCACTGACATCGTCAACCTGCGCGTCGCCGAAGCATGCGCGGCGGCGGCGCTCATCGTTTGCGACATCGACCGCGGCGGCGCCTTCGCCCACCTCTACGGTACGGTCGAGCTCCTGCCGCCCGCGCAGCGCGCGCTGGTCCGGGGCTTCGTGCTCAACAAGTTTCGCGGCGACGAGCGGCTCCTCGCTCCGGGCCCCCAAAGGCTCGAGGAGCTCACGGGCATTCCCACGGCGGCCGTGCTTCCGATGTGGCGCGATCACGGCCTGCCCGAGGAGGATGGGGTGTACGACGCGAGGCCATCGGGTTCCGGTCTGTCGATCGCCGTCATCGCCTATCCCTACATCAGCAATCTCGACGAATTCACGCCTTTGAAGAACATTCCCGGCGTGTCGCTCTCCTGGGCGCGGGAGCCGCAAACCGTGGCCTCGGCCGATCTGTTGGTGCTTCCCGGCTCCAAGCATGTGGCCGCGGACCTCGGCTGGCTCCGTCGGCGCGGCCTGGACGCCGCCATCGCCGCGCACGCGGGGGCCGACAAGCCCCTGCTCGCCATCTGCGGCGGCCTGCAAATGCTCGGCGAGCGGCTGGACGATCCCTGCGGAGTCGAGGGAAACGCCCGCGGGCTGGGGCTCATGCCCTATCGAACCGAGTTCCAGCCGTCCAAGACCTACCGCCACGGTCGTTATTCATTATCCCGGCTGCAGGGATTTTGGGAGCCGTTGAGCGGACTCGACTTCGACGGCTACGAGATTCATCACGGCGTGACGGCGGCCGCCGCGGAGCATCCGGACCTCGCGACGATGCGGCCGGTACTGTCGGGGAATGGCGGCTGGCAGCAGGGCCCGCTGCTCGCCCTTTATCCCCACGGACTTTTCGAATCTGCTCGCATCATCAAGGCGCTGTTCGGCGCCGAGGCACGCACGCTCGATGAGGTGATGGAGGGGCTCGCGGACTTCATCGACGAGCGATTTGCGCGCGACACGCTGCTGTCCTATCTCGACGGAGCCGCGAGACGCGGCGAATAGCCGCCCATCGCGCGCGGCATCCGGGGCCAAATGGCGCATCAAGATAAGCCCATGACGCAAATTGATCAGCCGCCTGCGCCGACAGTGACCATACTGCGGGTATAACACCACTCCGCCGTCGCGTCTGGCGGCCGATTGCGACCGCAACCCAGTCCGGAGAGCGACGTATGGACGAGCAGCAAGCGCCAACCACCCACGCCCGGCGGCCCAGCGGCCGAGACGCCAAGCGAGCCTCGCGGGCCGCACGCGCATCCTCCTCGATCCCGTACATCACCCGCAAGATCCCCTATTACGAAGTCCTCAGCGAGGAAGGACTGACGTTGATGGAACAGAACGCGGATACGATTCTCGAGGAGATCGGCATCGACTTTCGGGACGATCCGGAGGCGATCGAGATCTGGAAGGCCGCGGGAGCGGACGTGAAAGGCGAGCGCGTGCACTTCGCGCGCGGCATGTGCCGGGCACTGGTGCAGAAGACCGCCCCGCGGCAATTTACGCAGCATGCGCGAAACCCGGCGCGCTCGGTGGTCATCGGCGGGCAGAACACCGTGTTCGCGCCGGCTTACGGTTCTCCGTTCGTGCGCAATCTGGACGAGGGGCGGCGCTACGCGAAAATCGAGGACTTCCGCAACTTCGTGAAGCTCGCCTACATGTCCACCTCCCTGCACCATTCGGGTGGCACGATTTGCGAGCCCGTCGATCTGCCGGTCAACAAGCGGCATTTCGACATGGTGTACAGCCATCTGAAGTACAGCGACAAGGCTTTCATGGGGTCGGTCACCGCGCCCGAGCGCGCCGCTGATTCGGTCGCCATGGCGAACATCGTGTTCGGCGCCGAGCTCACCGATCCCGAGACCGGGCGGCCGAAAACCACCATCATCAACCTGATCAACGTGAATTCGCCGATGACCTACGATGCGACCATGCTTGGCGCCGCCAAGGTCTACGCGCGCGCCAATCAGGCGCTCATCATCACGCCGTTCATTCTCGCCGGTGCCATGTCGCCCGTAACCGTCGCGGGCACCGTGGCGCAAACGCTCGCGGAAGCATTGGCGGGTCTGGCCTTCGTGCAGCTGGTCAATCCCGGCGCACCGGTGGTGCTCGGCAGCTTTGCTTCCTCGATCTCCATGCAATCGGGCGCTCCCACGTTCGGAACTCCGGAACCCGCCCTGGTTCTTTACAGCATGGCCGCCCTCGCCCGCCGCCTCGGCATCCCGTTTCGCTCCGGAGGCAGCCTCTGCGCGTCGAAGATCCCGGATGCCCAGGCGGCTTTCGAGTCGGCGAATACGTTGCTGCCGACCTGTCTCGCGGGCGTCAACTTCGTGCTCCACACCGCCGGCTGGCTCGAAGGGGGTCTGTCCATGGGCTACGAGAAGTTCGTGATGGACGCAGACCAGGCCGGCATGATGCACACACTCCTCGCCGGTGTCGATTTGTCGCCGAACGGCCAGGCGCTCGATGCCATGCGCGAAGTCGGACCCGGCAAGCACTTCCTCGGCTGCGCCCACACGCAGGCCAATTTCGAGAACGCCTTCTATCGCTCGCCGCTCGCGGACAACAACAGCTACGAGCAATGGGAGGCCGAGGGCGCGACCAATATGTCGAAGCGCGCCAATGGGCTGTGGAAGAAGATGCTGGCCGAGTACGTGGCACCGCCGATGGATCCCTCGATCGACGAGGCGCTGCTCGACTACATGTCGCGCCGAAAAGCATCGTTCCCCGACTCGAACGTTTGACGAGCTGACGCTGAAGCAGCGCTGACGCGCCCCAAAATCGGAGCGCCGGGCGCCCCGCCATCGGTAACCGGCCGCCATGGCCCCGCGCGTCCGGCGACCCCGCGGGACTTGTGGACCGCCCCTTCAACGATCAGAATCGGCCCAGGGGTGGGTGGCACGGGTCCAGGAGGGAGCACATGTATACGCGTCCGTCGTCTCCTCAATCGATTGGCGGCGTCCTCGATGATGCGGTCCGCCTATATCGCGAGTCTTTCCTCAAGACGCTCCCGCTCTCCGTCGCCGCCTCGGTTGCCATCAGCCTGCCTGCCATGCTGCTGCCGCGGGTGCCACGCCAGCCCGGTCCCCAGAGTCTGCAGGCGATGATGCAGATTGCAAGCTCACCCACCTACTGGCTCACCTACCTCGTCGGCCTGTTGGCCTACGCGGTGATCTACGCGGCGTTGATCGTGATCATCAACGACTTGGGTTCCGGCCGACAGGCCGACCTGCCGGCCGCGCTGCGGGTCGGCTTGGAGCGGCTGCCGAGCATGATCGGAGCGTTCATCCTGATTGGCCTGATGGTCGGAGCCGGCCTCATGGTGCTGGTCATTCCCGGCATTTATCTCTGGGGCATCTTTCAGCTCACGGGCTTTCCGTTGATCCTCGATCGGGAACGGGTCGGCGCCTCGCTCAGCGAGAGCCGCCGGCTCATCAAAGGACACTGGTGGCGCGCGTCGATCGTCGTCACGGTGGTCATCATCATGGCGATCGTGCTCGAGATGATCCTGACGTTCTTCGCCGGTCTGCTGGTCGGAATTTTTCACTTCCAGGCGCAGGGCGTCATGACGCTGATCCAGGTCTTCAACATCGCGGCCAGCGCTCTGGTACTGACGCTGCCGCTGGCCGGCGGCCTGGCGCTCTACCATGACTTGAAGCTGCGAAATCAGGGCGACGACCTGGCGGCGCGTGTGGAGGCTCTTGCCGCGCATTGAGCCGATGTGGGCGGCGAGCTGGATCGTCGTAGGGGTCTTGGCGGCGGCCGCCGCCGCCTTCGCTGCTCCGTCGGCTGCTCCGTCGGTCGCTCGGGCGACCGCTCCATCAGCCGCTCCATCAGCCGCTCCGTCCGCCATCCAGCCGGGGCCATCGGCACGCCGAGGCGATGCGGCGGCTTCGGCGGCCACCGTCATTCTCGATTGCTCGAAACTCGCCTCCCCGCGGCTCGAACTGCTCGACTATTTCCTCGTTCGCTGTCCCCGCCTCGAGGGCGCGCTCGTCTCCGTGGGCTTCAAGGACTCATTGAGCGAACAGCGCCGCCACGAAATCAACGCCTCGACGCTCCAGGGCCTGGCCGCATTGGCCGATCGGTATGAGCGCCCGATGCCCGCGCCGCCACTGAACGAAGCGTCGCTTCGCAGAGTCCTCGATCAATTGGCGGGCGAGCGCTCGCGCGAGAGCGGCTCGCTGTGGGATGCATTTCGCAAGTGGCTCGACGCACGCCTCGGCGGCAAAAGCGAGGAAGCCGCTCGTTGGCTCGATCGCTGGCTGGGCAAAGCGGGATCGGCTGCCTACTGGATGACGCTGCTCACGATCGTGATGATGGCTTTGGTGCTGGTCGGGGCGGTCGTTTATGTGTATCGCGAAATCAAGGCGGCACAATCGATCCGCGGATCTGCCGGCGCCGGGGCGGTGGGCGCGCAGCTGCCCGCAACGGTCTTGCAGCCCGCTTCGCTCGAGGCCGTGCCGCTGTTCGAACGTCCTGCTATTCTGCTGCGCATGTTGATTTCGCGCTTCGTCCGCAGCGGCGGCTTGATGCATCACCGGCATCTCACTCACCGGGAGCTCAGCGCATCGCTTCGACTCGACGATCCGGTCCAGCGGGGTCGTTTCGCCGACGTAGCGGACCTGGCGGAGCAGATTCTCTACGGCGATGAGCATCCGCCCGCCGATCGGATCGAGCGAATCCTCGAAGAGGGGCGGGCATTGCTGGCGAATATCGAACCCGCGCAAGCCGGCAGCGCATGAAGGATCGCCTGACCACACTGGCGCTGGCGTTCGCTGCGCTCGCGCTGTTCTATGCCTTCATGGCGCCGAAGCCCGGAGCGGACGAATCGCAAATCTCCCTGCCCTTGAGCACCGATGCGGGCGAGGACGGATACGCCGCGCTATGGCGCTGGCTCAACCTGCAGAACCTGCCGGTGCGTGCGCTGCGACAGCCTTTTACGCGGCTCGAGGACGGCGCTTTTTCGCCGGTTGGGACCGGCAACGTGCTGTTCACGACGGTTCCTCATCGGGTGGTCGTGCGTGCGGACGAATTGAGTGCCCTTGAGCGATGGATCGAGCGCGGCAATACGCTCGTGGTCGCGGGCTTTGGACGATACCCCGGCCTGGGCGCTGAGCGCCGGTCGAGCTTCCTGAGCAGCTAGCCGGATGACTTTTTTGCGATTCGAGCCGATCGAGGCCTCGAACGGCAAATCCGGCGGCGGCGCTCGCACGTCGGACCGAGGCGGAATTCTCGACGCGCTGCGCGCCACATTGGCTGCTGAACGCTTGCGGATCGTTCCGCGGGGCCCAAGCCCCTTATTCCGGGACGTCCGCTCCGTGCTTGCCGCCTCGCCCTACCGGCTTCGCGTTGGATGGCCTTGAGCATGGATTCCGCCGCCGTGCTCGAGCTTGCTCAACGCTCGGACCCGCAGCGGCCGAGAACCAGGGCGACGCCGCGCTTTGGCTGCGACCGCAGGGCAAGGGACAGATTCTGGTGGTCGGATTCGCGAGTCCGTTCAGCAACAGGCTGCTGGGAGAGGCCGACAATGGCCGCCTGATATCGAACATCGTTGCGTGGTCGCGGGCGGCGCGGGGAGCGATTTGGTTCGATGACGCCGATCAAGGGGTCACCGATTATTACGATGCCAAGGCCTTCTTTCGCGATCCCCGGCTGCATCGCACGATCCTCTGGTTGATCGCCCTCTGGCTGGTGTTCGTCCTTGGGTGGCAGCACATGCGTGCGCCCGACGACCTTGGGCGCCGCGCGACGTGACGGCCTTCGTGCGCACGACCGGGGAGTTTCTGGCCGGCGCCGCCACTCCCCAGACCGTTGGCAGACGCCTGTTCGAGAATTTCTTCGCGCTGATCCGGCAGCGCCTGTCGCTCGCGCCGGACGATGGCCCGGCGTGGGATCTTCTGGCCGACAACGCTCGGATCGACGAATCGGATCTCGCCGAGCTCAAGGCCGAGTATGCCCGGATCGAAACCGGCGAGCGCGTCGACCTGGTCCGGCTGCACAATCTCTTATCCCGCACGACAGGAAAACTTGCATGAGCAGCACGCTGCAAACACTCGAGCGCCGCCTCCAGGAAGGACTGGGCAGAAACGTGATGGGGCTGCAGCACGTGGTTCGTGCCGCGCTCATCGCGCTGCTCGCCCGCGGCCACATCTGCTCCAGGGGCCGCCCGGCCTCGGCAAGACGCTGCTCAGCAGGACGTTGGCGGAACTGCTGGGCGGCGAGTTCAAGCGGGTGCAAGGGACCTCGGACCTCATGCCATCCGATATCACCGGCGTTCAGGTATTCGATGCGGCGAGAAGCACGTTCGTCTTCCATCCGGGACCGATCTTCGCCGACATTCTTCTCATGGACGAGATCAATCGGGCCGGCCCCGAGACGCAATCCGCGCTGCTCGAGGCGATGGAGGAGCGTCACGTGACCATCGATCGACATCGATACGCCCTGCCACCGAATTTTCTGGTCATCGCCACCGAGAATCCGCACGAGTTCGAGGGCACCTATCCGCTGCCGGAATCACAGCTGGACCGCTTCATGTTGCGCGTCGACATGAGTTATCCGGCGCGGGAGGACGAGCGCGAGATCCTGATGCAATACGGCAACCTCGACAGGATCCCCGACCCGCCTGAGGCGGATGTGCGCCTCGACGAGCTGCTGGCGGCGGCCCGCTCGGAGGCGGATACACCGCACGTCTCGCCCGGCCTCATGGATTACGTGCTCGACATCGCCAAGGCGTCCTGCGAGCATCCGCAGCTCTCGCTCGGATCGTCGACCCGCGGTGCGCTGGCACTCCTGCGCGCGGCACGCGTGTCGGCGGTGTTGCGCGGTGCGCAGTTCGCAACGCCGGATGACGTGAAAGAGGTCGTGCCGCTGGTGCTGCCGCATCGGCTCGTGCTCGCTCCGGAGGCGCTCCTGGAAGGCATCACGCAGCATGGCGTGACGGCGCGGCTGATCGAGCAAGTAGCCGTTCCCGATGAGGGGCGAGGCCGCACGAGGCCGCTCATGAGCCTTCGATACGCTGGGATCATCCTGACCAGCGTGGTCATACTGATGGCGCTCACCGGCACGTGGAGCGGCGATCCCACCGTCGCGGCGGCCTGGCGCCTGCCGGCCGCCTTGCTGCTGGGAGGCCTCGCCTATGAGTCGATCATCGTGGCGCGCGCGCGCCTGGCGCTGCGTATCGAAGCGGCCGGCCGATGGCGGCGGCCGGCTGCAGCAAGCCGGGTTCGTGTTCTCGCACGCGCTCGGGCGCACGATGATTCTCGAGACTCCGCTCGCGGTTCCCGATTCGTTCGCATTCGAGCGCGCCATCCGCAGGCTGGCGCTGCCCGCGGCACGCACGGCGGTCCTTGCCGCCGTCCTGACACCGAGACGGCTCGGAGCGTACCAATGGCCCGCCGTTCGCGTGCGTATCGCCGGTCCGCTTGGGCTTGCGTGGTGGACGAGGACCATTGCCGTCACCGACAGCGCGCCTCCCCGGGTGGCTCCGAACCTTCTCGGCGCCGGTTCCTCGCCCGCTGGTGTCGACGGCGACGGTCCCCGCGATGGCGTCACCCGCGGCAGCGGCACGGAGGTGCTGCAGCTTCGGCGCTACCGGGTGGGCGATCCCCCACGCGTCATTGACTGGAAGGCGTCCGCCCGATCGGGGCAGCTGGTCAGCCGCGACTTCACGGAGGAGCAGTCGCTCGATGTCATGATCCTGGTCGACGCGGGCCGCGCGAGCGCGCTGCGCGCGGGCGACCTGGATCGGCTCGGCCACTACGCCAATGTCGCGGCGCGGCTCGCGCAGCACGCCCTGGCCAGGGGAGATTGCGTCGGCCTGCTGATCTACGCGGCTCGGCCGCTGCTGGTCTCAGCGCCCGCCCGCGGCTCCTCGGCGCTCATCCGGGTCAGGTCCGCGCTCGAGGCAATCCGGGTACAGCACACCGATTCGAGTCCCATAGAGGCGTCTTTGCGTGTGAGCTCGCTGCTGCGGCGGAGAAGCCTGGTCGTGCTGCTGACCGACGTGGATGACACCACGCTCAGCGGCCAGCTATCGAGCGCCATTCGACTGCTGGTTCCGAAGAATCTGCCGCTGATCGCCGGGCTGTCGAGCGCATCGGTGGACGCTCTCGCCCGCGCGCCGGCCACGCAATGGCTCGACCCGTATCGATCCTTGGCCGCGCAGGAGTACGTCGCCGGGCTGGAGCGCAAGGTGCGCGCACTGGCGGCCCTCGGTGCACCGGCCGTCGTTGCACGACCTGAGCACCTGGAGCGGGCGGTCTTCGATGCTTACGCGACCTTGCGCCGGCAGCGTCGCATCTAGATCCTGCGCCACCGGCCGCTCAGCCCCAGCACCATGAGCAGCCAATAGAGGGATCCAATGGTCAGGCGGCTCCATAGAGGATAAGCCGGATCGGGGGAGATGAAGCCCTCGATGGCCCCCGCGCCGACCAGCAATACCGCGCAAAACGCCATCAAGGGAGCGAGACGCGTGACGCAGGAGTGAAACGATTCCCGGCGGCTCGCGCGTGTCGGCCGGATCAAGGCGTCTCCGATCGCCGCGCCCATCGCTCCGGCGATGCAAATCACGGATAGCTCGACCATGCCGTGCGCGATGATGAAGGTGAACAACCTCTGGGCGAGGCCGTGCTGATGCACGAACGCAAAGATCGCTCCCAGCATGAATCCGTTGAGTCCGATCAGATAGAAGGTGCCGAGCCCAAAGAGGACTCCGGAACAAACGGCGAATAAGCTCACGACGATGTTGTTCGAGAGGATTTGCGCGGAGAGCAGCGATGACGGCGTCACATTGATGAGCCCGTCCGTCCAGAGCGTGCCCGACTCGACGTGCTCGATCATGGCTTCGCTCGCGACGAGCGAAATGAGAGAGGGAAAGCTCGCGATGAGGCACCACCCGGCGATCGCGCTCGCCGCCATCAACACGCCGGTCCAGAGGATCTTGCCCGCGATCTCGCGCGCCGCCCCGGGCACTCCATCCCGGACGAGGTCCCGGACGCCCCGCCATCCGGCCGGGGGATGACGGTGAATGAGCCCGTGCAGCCGGTATTGCAGCGCCTTGAGTCCGGCCGCTGCGCGAGACGCGGGATTCAGCGACTGGGCCACCGACAGATCCCGGGCCACGCTCCGATAGCCATCGACGAGATCGAGGGCCTGGGCCACCGAGCTTGCCGGCCGATGCTGCAGGATCTGCGCCTGGCTCGAGAGCGCGTTCCACTGGGGCATTCTGGCGTTCAGCCACGCGGTCTCGGACACGCCCTTCATGTCGCGTTGCCCGCCATCGCCGCCTGGGTCAGCTTGACCCTCAAGTCCTCATCCGACATCGTGCCGAGGGAATCGGCCTCGACGGGCGCGATCCGCTCGAGGAGCGCGCGCGCCAGGCCTCGCCTCCTGCCCGGCTCGAGTTCCTGCCATCGATCCAATATCTGCCTCGCCACTTCGATGCCCCGAAGATCACGATCGACCGAGCCGGCGACGCCTGCGTATGGCGTAAATGCCCCGGACGCGATGGGCTCATCCACCATCAAGAAGGTTCCCGCCGCCATGTCGCCGATGCGTACGCGCTGGGCCGTGAAGAAGGTGCTCATCAGTCCGACGCAATAGAAGGCCGGCAGCGAGTCGACCAGACGAAACACATTGCGGATCACGATCGCGCCCGCGCTCGGTATGCCGCCCTGCGAGTTCACGATCCTGACCCCCGCCATGCGCTTGCCCGGAGTCCGGCCGCGCATCCACAGCTCGACGACGGGGTGGTAAAGGAAATAGATGATTGCGGCAGGAAGCGCGACCAGAAACCCGAAAACCACGGTCGGCTTGGTGCCGGGGGCGGTCCATCGCAACCCGCCGTTTACCGCCAGCATTCCGATCACGAGCCAGGCCAGGGCGAGGAGGAGCCGGATGTGCCAATCGATGATGAAGGCATAGCTGCGGCTCCCGGGCCCGGCGAGCGGCAGATCGAGTTCGAGTCCGGCCGCGCCGGGAACCGTATAGTGCTCGCGATCCATGCGTTGCCGCCCACCCCCCCGTTCGCCGTTCGACTGCGGGCAAGTCTCGCCCAACCGGCCGCCAAAGTCACCCGCCGGGAACGCCTCGATCTCGCGGTCAATGGGCCTTCGCACCCCATCGGCTGCTGAACTGTAACTTTTTCGCCGCCCGGGACGAACTTAACTCTCGTACGGAGCCCGGAACGCCGAGAGCGTCCGAACCCAATCAAATGATATGCAATGGAGAAACACCGATGATCCCGAAGCTTCCTTTATCAAGGCAATGGCGGACGGGTACGCTGCTGGCCGCAGCGCTGTTCGCATCGACTCTGGCGGCGGCGGCCGAGCCTTCGCGGCCGCTGCTCGTTCTCACGAGCACCAACGATGCCAATAGCAACAGCGTGGCGGTCTTCGCGCTGACCGGATCCGATCTCACGCTGGCACAGACCCTGCCTACCGGAGGCATCGGGGGTGCTTCGGGGAACGGGGGCATTTTGCAGTTCAAGGATGGCGCCGGAGCCGTTGCGAATTTCGGTTCCAATACGGTCACCCGGCTGAGGAGAACAGACGACTCGATCAGCGTCGATGGCACGATCAATTTGTCGCCCGATTGTGTGCATCCGGATTCCGTCGCCCTCGCACACGATCATCTCTTTATCGTCGGGGAGAACTGTGCGGAGAGCCATGCGTGGCCCGAAGGCTACAGCGAGACTGGTTCTGGAGTGATCAAGCTGTCGGATCCCACCGCGGGTCAAATCGCCGTGGGCAAGACCTGGGCGGCCGTCACGCTGAAATCCGGGTCGCTCTTGCAGCTGCCCCTGTCGCGATGGGGTGGCCTGAGCGGCCGGTCAACGTCGATCACGCTGCCAGGTGATGCGAGCACGGTCCCTCTCGGAGCTGCGTTCTGGGACGACACGCTGGGCTTCGACCCCGCGCACAGCGTCGACAGTTTCGCCCTGGTTACCTCACAGGGCCAGGTCTACCCGGTCGCCGGACCTACGCCGGTGTTCCCCTCGAACGCGCCGTGCTGGGTGGCCAAGGGACGTGGAAACATCTGGTACACGGGCAACTCGCCGGGCCAGGCGATCTCCATATTCTTCAGCGATGGCCAGGGCGGGGTGTTTTACAAGTCGGTTCCGGTGCCGGGGGTGGTCACCGACTTGAGCACATCGCGCGATGGCCGCTGGCTGGCTGCGATCTATACGGCTGAGGGCTCCGGATACGTCACCGTGTTCTCGGTCGACGATCAGGGCGACCTCACGCACGTCGCCACCTCCAGTCCCATCGGTGCGGCATCTTTCAGTGGTGTTGCCATCAGTCAGTGAAGCGATTCTTCTCTCCGCGAGCCCGGCGGGACGCTCCCGCCGGGGCTCCTCGGTCTACCAACGCAACAGTCGCGGGCCGAGACAGGCGCCCAGCCCCGCAGGAATGAGCATACCCAAAAGATACCAAGTGGCGAAGAACGGAGGCGCCAGCTCGGGGCAATGCAAGGTATAGACGAGCGCGCCTGCGGCGCCGGCGGCGAAGCCCGCCGCCGCACCGGCCAGCCGCAACCGCGTCGGCGCGACTCCCCGCAAAGCCCAGATCAAAGCAACGAGCAATGGCGCCGCCAGAAGGGTGATCAACCACGGGCACGCGAGCGCGGTGTGACCCAGGATGAGTGCAACCCGATCGCGCGCCGGCGCGTGGAACAATACGACGATGGCCAACAGCCACATCCCAATCACCGGGAGTGCGAGGCCCAGGGGCACGAGCGATAGTCGGGCTCCGGGTCGCCCAAGGCGGCCGACCGCCACGAGCGCCAACAGCGCGAGGCTTGCGCAATAGCCAGCCCTGACCCAAAACATCCCGATGAGCGTCTCGCGGGGCAACTCGGAGTTGAACCGCAACACTGCGGCTAGCAACAGCACCGACACCATCATTCCCGCCGCCCACGACACCAGCAATCGTCGGCGCGCCTGCCGTACATCGACGGGCTCCAGTCGAACTGCCAGGAGCGCGATCAGGTCTTCTGTCCTCACGCCATGCTCCGAAGCTTCGCCGCCAGCGCCTTGATTCCCCGATGAATCCCCACTTTCACGGCGGATTCGGACAGGCCCGTGCGTCTCGCGGCATCGCTCACCGAAGCTCCCTCGAGCTTCACGCACAGTATCGGTAGCCGCTGGCGATGCGGCAGCAGCTGGAGGAGCTTCTCGATGTCGTGACGGGCCTCCGCCGCCTCATGGTCGACCGTCGTGAATATCATGTCGTCATAGAAGGGATCATGGACCGCCTCACGGCGCTCGCGGCGGCGATGCAGGTCAGCGAGCTTGTAGCGGGCGATTGCCTGGACCCAGGGTGTCAGAGGTTGCGTAGGATCATACGTATGACGTTGATTGTGAATGGCCAGGAGCAGCTCCTGCAGAAGATCCTCGACCTCGTCGGGCAGGCTTCCAAGCCGTCGGCGCAAGTAGGCGCGTAGATGAGCGCTCAGCCCCTCCAAAAAAAGTCGATAAGTCGCGGCGTCGCCGGAAAGGCCCTGGACGAGCAATGCCTTGAGATGATCCTCCCGCAAATGATCCCGCCTTGGTAGTCAATTCGCCGCCGGCCCCCCGCTGGTTACAAGACCGTCGGAACGTCCTTCGTTATTTCAGCGGTGCCGGCCGATGCTCGGGGTGCTTTGCGCCGCACTCGCGCCGTCACCGGCGCCAGCGCTTTGGGGTGATAGGGTCGGCGTCGAAACAATATTGCGTCGCAGCATCTGCCGCAAACCGCGGCGGTTCAGATCGGCTTCGACGGATCGACGCGTCGCGAGCGCCGTCCGCGCGTCTCGGTCTGCATCGTGGATTCCTTCGGGGGCGGCAAGTCGACCGCCTTGCGCAGGTTCGGATGGGGTGCGGTCTTGTGCGGAATCGCCATCGCCTCGACGAAGTGGTGCTGGAAGCGCGGTTCGATCGCAGTCTCGACCTTCTCGATGCGCCGCACGAGATTTTCGATGACGGGGCGCGATTTGGCATCCAGCAGCGCAATTCGCGCCCCGGTCCCGGCGGCATTGCCCGCCGAGCGCACCTGCGCGAGATCGCAATCCGGCACCATGCCGAGCACCATCGCATACTTCACGTCGATGTGGCTGCCGAAGGCGCCGGCAAGCCGGATGCGATCGAGCTTCTCGATGCCGAGGCGATCCATGAGAAGCGCGATGCCCGCATAGAGCGCGGCTTTGGCGAGCTGGATCGCGCGCACGTCGTTCTGCGTGATCTTCATCTCCACGACTTCGGAGTCCGCTGCCTGACGGTGCAGAACGTACGCGAAGGTGCGTCCGTTCTCGACGATGCGTGAGGAACGCACGGCCAGGCGGCCGTCGAGCACGCCGTCCTGATTGATCACGCCGGCGAGGTACATCTCGGCGATGACTTCGATGATGCCCGAGCCGCACACCCCGGTGATCCCGATGCCCGCGATGGACTTCTCGAATCCGGGGTCATCCGACCACAGATCCGAGCCGATCACCTTGAAGCGCGGCTCGAGGGTGCCCAAGTCGATGCGCACGCGCTCGATCGCTCCCGGGGCCGCGCGCTGCCCGCAGCTGATTTGCGCACCCTCGAAGGCCGGACCCGTCGGGCTCGAACAGGCCACCAGCCTCTGATGGTTGCCGAGCACGATTTCCGCATTGGTGCCGACATCGACCAGCAGCGTCATCTCCGGACCGAGATCCGGACGCTCGGACAGCACCACGCCCGCCGCGTCGGCGCCGACGTGGCCGGCAATGCACGGCAGCACGTAGGCACGGGCGTTGCGGTGCAATTTCAAGTCCAGCACGTTCGCCCGCAGCGTCAACGATTGATCGGTGGCGAGCGCGAACGGTGCCCCGCCGAGCTCCACCGGGTCGATGCCGAGCAACAGGTGATGCATGATCGGGTTGCCGACCAGCGTGGCCTCCAGGATGTCCTCGTGCGAGACGCCGGCGCTCTTGGCCACATCGGATGCCAGGCCGTTGAGCGCCTCGCGCACCGCAGCCGTCATGAGCGCCGCGCCGCCCGGATTCATCATGGAATACGACACGCGGCTCATCAGATCCTCGCCGAAGCGGATCTGCGGGTTCATCACGCCGGCGGAAGCAACCACCTCGCCCGAGGTGAGATCGCACAGGTGTGCGGCGATCGTGGTGGAGCCGATGTCCACCGCCAGCCCCAGGGCGGTCTCATGCAAGCCGGGCCAGACGCCGATAATTTGCTTCTCGCCGTGGACCGCGACCGTCACCTGCCAGCTGCCGGCGCGCAACGCGGGCTGCAGCATCTGAAGCACGGACAAATCGCAGGTCAGATCCTTGAGGCTCCACTCCTGTTCCAGGGCATCGAACAGCCGGCGCAGATCCCCGGACGGGTCGTGCATGTCCGGTTCCCTCACCTGCACGTAGTGCAGGCGCACGACGGGATTGAGCTCGATCGAGCGCGCGTCGGCCTCCTTGCGCACCACCTGCCGGTGCACCTGGCTGCTCGCGGGCACGTCGATCACGACATCCGCGAGCACTCGCGCGGAACACGAGAGCCGCCGACCCGGGGCCAGCGGCTGGCGCCTCGAATAGCGGGTCTCGGGCTCCGAGAACGGCGACAAGCTCGCGCTCGAGGAGGACACACCGTGCTTGGCGAACTCCCCTTCCGCAACCAGCACCTGGCAGCGGCCGCATAGTCCGCGGCCTCCGCACACCGAGTCCACGTCGACCCCGAGGCTTCGGGCCGCCTGCAGCAACGGAGTGCCCACGGGGAAGTTGCCCCGCTTGCCGGAGGGCATGAACACCACGAGAGGATCGCGAACCGTCATACAGTGGCGCCGGGTGCGCGGCTCTTCAGGCCGGCCTGCGCCGATGGCCGCCTTCGCGGCGTCCGCGCGGCCCTTCGCCGGGCGGTGTCCCGGGAGCGGCGGCGGGCGGCGCCTCGCGGAAGCGCCGGATCCAGCGCGCGCAATCCGGATCGTGGCCGAGCATCACATCCCCGCCCATGATGGCCTTCACCACCTCGACGTGCAGCGGATTGGTGATCGCCGAGGTCATTCCGGCGGCCATGGCCATCGTCAGGAATGCCGAATTGATGCCGTCGCGGTTGGGCAATCCGAAGCTCACGTTCGATGCACCGCAGGAAGTGTTCACCTTGAGCTCGGTCCGCAGGCGGTGAACCAGCCGCATCACCTGAACTCCGGCCCGGTTGATGGCGCCGATCGGCATCACCAGCGGGTCCACCACGACGTCGCTTGCGGGAATGCCGTAATCCATGGCGCGCTCGACGATCTTCTTCGCCACCGCGAAGCGCACGTCGGGGTCCTCGGAGATTCCCGTCTCGTCGTTCGAGATCGCGATCACCGCGGCACCGTGCTTCTTCACCAGCGGCAATACCGATTCGAGGCGCTCGTCCTCGCCGGTCACGGAGTTCACCAGCGCCTTGCCCTTGTACACGGCAAGCCCTGCCTCGAGCGCGGCAACGATCGAGGAGTCGATGGACAAGGGCACGTCGGTGATCGATTGAACCAGCTGGATGGCGCGTGCGAGGATCGCCGGCTCATCGGCGAGCGGTATTCCGGCATTCACGTCCAGCATGTGCGCGCCGGCCTCGACCTGGGCGCGCGCATCGGCCTCGACCCGGCTGAAGTCGCCGGCGGCCATTTCCGCGGCCAGGATCTTGCGGCCCGTGGGATTGATGCGCTCGCCGATGATGACGAACGGGCGATCGAAGCCGATGACGACTTCCTTGGTCGCGGAACTGATGACGGTATCGGTCATTTTAGGCGGTCCTTTGAGACACTGGAGGGGCTTCGTCGCGCCCGGGATACCAGGGCGAGCGCCCCTGGAGAACTTGCGACCGGTCGACGATCTCGGCGACGGTTTCTTCCTGACGGTACGCCATGACGTGCACGCCGTGGATGCCGCGAATCTCGCGGATCGCCTGGATCAGCTCGATGCAGATCTCGCGGCCCTCGCGCGCCTGGTCCTTGGCGCCCGCGAGACGCGCGATGAGGGCATCGGGCACGTGCATGCCGGGAACGTTCTTGCGCATCCATTCCGCCGTCTTCGCCGAGCGCAGCGGCCCGACGCCGGCCAGGATGAACACCTTGCCGGCGAGCCCGAGACGCTCGACCTGGTCCATGAAGCCCTTGAGCAGCGCGATATCGTAGCAATACTGGGTCTGGATGAACTGCGCGCCCGCCGCCACCTTTTTGGCGAGCCGCAGCGCGCGCCAGTCGTGCGGCAATCCCGAGGGATTCTCGGCGGCGCCGAAAAATACCCGCGGCGCAAACGTGATCTTGCGGCCGCTCTGAAAGTGATGATCGTCGCGAAGCGTGCGCGCGATATCGAGCAGCGAGACGCAATCCAGATCGAACACGGGCTTTGCCTGCGGGTGATCGCCCGCCTGCACGCCGTCGCCGGTGAGGCAAAGCATGTTGCATACGCCCATCGCCGCACCGCCCAGGATATCGCCCTGAATGGCGATGCGGTTCTTGTCGCGGCAGGAAATCTGCATGATCGGCGCGTACCCGACGCGCGTGAGCAGCGCACACACGGCGATGCTCGACATATGGCAGTTGGCGCCGCTGCCGTCGGTGGCGTTGATCGCATCGACATAGCCGTCGAACACGCGGGCCCGCTTGTACACGTCCTCGGGGTCCGCGGAGTCCGGCGGCGCGAGCTCGGTGGTCACCGCGAACCACCCCGCGCGCAGCACGCGCTCGAACCGCCCGGGCGAGGTGTGGCCCGGAAGAATCGGCAGCGGGTAGCCGGGAACCGGCTCGTCGTCGAACCTCATTTCGCACCCGGCACGGGCTTGGCGGCCGGCTCGGGATTGAGCTCGCGCACCACGCGCAGCCAGGAGGATCGGCCCTTGAGGCGTTGATCGACGGCGAATTGAAGCTTGCTCATCGATGCGATACCGTCGGGAATGCGTTGGCTGCCGCGGTATGCCTC
Organism: uncultured Gammaproteobacteria bacterium; assembly: GCA_963748995.1. Classification (GTDB taxonomy): domain Bacteria; phylum Pseudomonadota; class Gammaproteobacteria; order Steroidobacterales; family Steroidobacteraceae; genus Bog-1198. Next base: position 175,877 of record CAVVKU010000021.1, read on the forward strand.
GACCCAGACGCAGCGCATCTCCGGCTTGACCTCGCAATGACCGTTGTCGCGCACCCCGCCGCACGGCCCATTGCGCAGGGTCTTCGGGCAGTTCATCGGGCATGACATCCCGGTCGAGCTCAACACGCACTGACCGCACATCTGGCAGTCGAACAGCGCGCCCTTGACGGCCCGCTCGACCGCCGCGACCGGACGCTCCATGCGCTCGTATCCCAGCGTCTTGAACAGCGGGTGCATGCGATTGAGCACGCGCTCGAAGCCTCGATAGAACGCATTCATGCCCCGCGCATGGCGCACGGACCAAAGGCGCACGCCGTACATCAGGAACCCTCGGGGCCGGAAGCGGGCGCTGCGAGGCCTTTCGCCCGGATCAGCCGCTCGAGATCCTCGTCGCTGAATTGCGCTTCGAGCTTGGCGGCCTCGGCGCTGGCCTCGGCCCGCAGATCCTCCCCGCAGGGCCGCGGCGGGCTGCGCTGCCAATCGGCGAGATACGCATCGGAGCTGCCCTTGCCCGCACGCATGGCGGCGCGGTCCACGGCCTCCTGAAAACGTTGCGACAGCTGCACCTTGGCGGTTTCGCGGCCTCGCTTGACGATCACCTGAGCGGGAATGTCGCGCCAGGAGATGATGATCAGCGATGCCACGTCACGGCCTCCGCGTCGCGCCGGATCTCGGCTCCCCGGGCATCGTCGCGCCCGACGGCAGACTTGAGCGCGGTCTCCAGATTGCCGTATCCGGTCTCACGATATTCGAACCCGAGGCCCATGCGGTCCGCGACCGCCTTTGCCTGATCGACGGACCCGGGTTTGGGCGATTGGGCCAGATAGACCAGCTTCTTGTAGTGGCCGAAGTAGGTCGAGAACAGCTCCGGATGGCGGTCGAGCCCCAGCCCCTCGATCACCAGGCGGTCGAAATGCCGCAATAGAAAGTCCGTCAAATAGAACGTCCCGAGCTCGGCTTCGGCCAGCGCCGCGAAGACGGGCCCCGTGGCGAAGAACTCGTAGCAATGGGCGCCGGGAATGCGTTCGACGCCCTCCTCTTTCAGCACCGCATCGAGAAGGCCGCCCGTTCCGCAATCCGCGTAGGCAACGAAGATCGAGCGGTAATGACATCGTGAGGATTGAATCAACGCGCGCACGGCCGCGGGAATGCGCTCGGGCCGGTTGTGAAGCTCCGCGGGCAGGCAGCGCACGTCCACGTGCTCCCAGCCGTTCGCACGCCGCAGCGCCGTAATCTCGTGGGCCAGCGCGCCGCAGGCGATGATCAGCATGCCCTGACCCCTGGTAGGCACGGCGCTCACGTGAGGTTCAGTGAACCGCTGCGGAGCGCTTCGCGGCCAGCAGCCCCTTGGCGGTTTCCACGGCCACCGCGGCGTCGCGGCAGTACGCATCGGCGCCCACGGCCTTGCCGAACTCCTCGTTGAGCGGCGCACCGCCGACCAGCACGATGAAGTCGTTGCGGATGCCGCGCTCCTTCAAGGTGTCGATCACCACTTTCATGTACGGCATCGTGGTGGTGAGAAGCGCCGACATGCCGAGGATATCCGGCTTGTGCTGCTCGAGCGCGGCCAGGTATTTCTCGACCGGATTGTTGATGCCGAGGTCGATGACTTCGAAGCCCGCTCCCTCGAGCATCATCGAGACCAGGTTCTTGCCGATGTCGTGAATGTCGCCCTTGACGGTCCCGATCACGATCTTGCCGATGGGCTCGACGCCGGTCTCCGCGAGCAGGGGCCGCAGGATCTCCATGCCGCCCTTCATTGAATTCGCGGCCAGCAGCACCTCGGGCACGAACAGGATGCCGTCGCGAAAGTCGATGCCGACGATGCGCATGCCTTCCACCAGTGCGTCGTTGAGAACCTTCTCCGCGGACCAGCCACGCTTCAGGAAAATATGCGTGGCCTGCTCGACCTCGGGCTTCAGGCCGTTGTACAGGTCGTCGTGCACCTGTTCGGTGAGCTCTTCGTCATTGAGCGAGTTCAGGTCGAACTCGGCTTCGCTCGGCTCTGACATCTGGGTAACTCCAAGGTTATTTTACGAGCAGCAACGGCGGCTTAGGCGCTTAGACAGCGCGCCATGTTAAGTCCCCGCTGCCGGAGGGACTTGTGATATCGCGACGGTGGCGTGTCCGGAAGCGACATCATCGGTTCAAGCGAGACGGCGCGCAAGCGGCTCAAGTTATCGGCGGCGCGCCGCCCTCTTCGGTCCTCTTGGCCACGTACGCATCGAGCGCCTCGACCACCGCCGGCTCGCGTGCCGGTGCGACATAACGCGCCAGCGTGCCCTGCCAGATGCCGGTGGCTCGCTCGGTGGCCGTCTTGCCGCCATCCTCCAGCCAGCTGCCGAAATTGCGCCAATCGGATACGAGCGGCGCGTAAAACGCGCTGCGGTAGCGCTCCATGGTGTGCGCACAGCCGAAGAAATGGCCGCCGGGGCCCACTTCCGCGACCGCCTCCAGGGCGATGTCGGCGGGACCGCCACCCACCGGCTGAAACACCTCGGCAAACATTTGCAGCATCTCGATGTCCAGAATGAATTTCTCGTACGAGGTGGTGAGGCCGCTCTCCAGCCAGCCGGCCGCGTGCAATACGAAGTTGCAGCCGCCGAACAGCGCCCCCCAGAGGCTCATCTGCGACTCGTAGGCGGACTGGGCATCCGGGGTGTTCGATGCGGTCGCGTTCGAGGAGCGCCACGGCAAGCCCAGGAACCGCGCGAGCTGTCCCGCTCCGAAGGCCGCCTTCACGTACTCCGGCGTGCCGAAAGCGGGCGATCCCGATTTCATGTCGACGTTCGAGGTAAAGCTGCCGTAGACGATGGGCGCCCCGGGCCGGACGATCTGCGCGAGCGTCAATCCCGCCAGGCATTCCGCATGCGCCAGGGTCAGCGCTCCCGCAATGGTCACGGGCGCCATCGCCCCGGCGAGGGTGAACGGCGTGATGATGAGCACCTGCCCCGCGAGGGCGAAATCGATGATCCCGTCCGCCATGGGCACGTCGAGCTGCAGCGGCGAATTGGTGTTGATGATGGTGTACACGTACGGCCGCGAGCGGAACTCCTCGGGGGATATCCCGTGCGCCAGCCGGATGAGCTCGAAGTTGTCGGCAACCTGGCCGTGGCCGCGCGAAAAGATGAACGGGATCTTGTCGGTCAGCATGAGCTGGGCGCGCGTGACGTGCAGGTGACGGAACTGCACCGGCACATCCTGCGGCTCGGTCGCGCCGCCGAGCACGTGGATCACCTCGAAGCTCTGGCAGAGCTTCATCAGGTTGCAGAAGTCCTCGAACGTTCCCGCTCGCCGGCCGCGCGCCGTATCCATGATGTTGGGCGGACCCGAGGTGGGTGCGAACGCGACGCATCCGTTCGACAGCGGCACGTGGCGCCCGGGATCGACCGCGTGCAGCGTCACCTCTTTGGGCGTGGTCGCGAGCGCGGCGCTCACCAGCCCGCGGTCGAGGCGCACCATTTGCGTGGTCTCGTCCACCAGGGCGCCGGCGTTCGCATAACGGACCCGGGCATCCGCCGACAGCACCTTCATTCCCTGGGTCTCGAGCAAGGAAAGAGCCGCCTCGTGCATGGCGCCCACTTGATCGTCCGAGAACACCTTCATGGGCGTGAACGGATTGCGCAGGTGCCGATAGGGCAGCGTACGGTCGAAGACCGCGTGGCTGACTTCCGCATTGCCCGGGCGGCGGCGGCCGCGTCGTGCGCTGGTCTCGTCGGGGGATTTCATGCAGCAGGGGCTCTTCTGGTCGGGGGAGGCGAGATCCCCGGGTTCGCGTGTATCAAGCGTGGGCAATTATAAGGAACAACACCCCGCGCCGCGTCGTGATGCGCCGCTATTCCACGCGCGCCGCGATACATTTTTTCGATATGCCTCCCGGGACGGCATGCGTTAATGCGATACGACGGGCCTGCCGACGGCCGTGGACCGCACCAGAGCCTCCGCCAGGTAGTCGGTTCCGGGGCCCACCTGCGCCCGCTTCTCCATCACCTCGGTGTCGACGTGCGGGTCTTGGGCGCCCGCGCGACGCGCCGCATCGAGCGCCAGCAGGCGCGAGATGCGATGCGCATGCTCGAGCGCGGGCTCGGGCTCGGGGTAGTCGCGGCTGCCCGCGGGATCGTGAACTCGAAACACCTTGAACGTAGGCTGATTGACGAGAATTTCGATGGTCTGCGAGACGACGCCCGCGACGGCCCCCACGGCGTTGCAGACCGACGCATGCGTCGGGATCGAGAGCGGCGAGCTCAAGCGCAGGGCGACCTCGGGATAATACGCACCCACCGGAGCGCCGATCGCGACCAGCGGCCGCGCAAGCCCGAGGCTCGCCCCAAGCAGGTTCGAGAAGCGCCGTCCGGCGCAGACGGCCTCCATCAGCCGCTCGCCGAGCAGGCCGAAACCCGCCGCGCTCGCCTCGAGTCCCGGATCGTTCGCGAGCGCGGCGGCCAGCAGCACTCGCACGGTCTCGCGCACGACGTGCTCATGCGTGCGTTCGCACATCTCGATGGCGGATACCGCCGCCGACGCCGCCCGGCCGTTGCGCTCCTCGATCGCCAGGATGCGCGCCCCGCATTCCGCGGCTTCGCGGCTCCACCCCTCCTGACGGCCGAGCACATGCATGGCATCGCTCGGCGTGAAGCCGGCGATGGTCGCGAGGCCCGCGTCTGCGAGGCGTCGCAACGCTTCGAGGCCCGAGCCATTGCGCACGATGGCCGATACCTGGCGGGGCTCGCGAGCCAGCGCCTCCCATACCCTTTTCTCCGTCGCCGAAAGATGCGCCGGTGCGTCCCGATCGGGATTGCGGAACGCGAATTGGGTCGCGAACTCCGGCAGATGCGACAGCTCCGCCAAGCAGCGCAGTTCCTCGAGCGTCCGCGGAAATGTGTGCGCCAGCAACGAGAGCGGCATCGCCTTGCGCGGGCCGACTTTGATCCGCATCTGGCGGTCGAACAGCACTTCGCTGTCTCCTCCCAGGCCGCTGGTGCGGACATCGACCGCCTCCACCATGGTGCGCCAGCCGCCGACCAGAGCGCCTTCCGCCCGGATGGCCGGACGGCCATTCGACACCACGGCGATGTCGGTCGTCGTGCCCCCCATGTCCGAGACGACGAAATCGCCGATGCCGGTGAGAAACCCGGCGCCGACCACGCTCGCGGCAGGCCCGGACAAAATCGTCTCCACGGGATATTCGAGCGCCACGTCGGCTCTCATCAGCGAGCCGTCGCCCTTGACGATCATGAGCGGCGCATCGATCGTTTCCTCGACGAGCACGTGGGACAGAGCCTCTATCAAATGCCGGATCTGCGGTGTGAGGCGGGCATTGAGCACGGCCGTCAACGCGCGGCGCGGGGCATCGAGCTTCGAGCTCAACTCATGGGCGCAGGTGACCGGCTTTTTCGACAATTGCCGCACGATCTGGCGCGCACGCAGTTCGTGTGCCGGGTTGCGCACGGAAAAATTCGCCGCCACCGCGTACGCCTCGACCCGCGAATCGTGCGCGGCGACGGCGGCGTCGATCGCCGCTTCGTCGAGCGGGATCAGCTCCTCGCCGGTGGCCGCGTGGCCGCCCCGGATCCTCACCACGGCGCCCGTCCCGCGCTTGCCGATCCCCGAGCGCTCGGTCATGGCGTCGTCGAAGCCGATCAGCAGGGTGCACACCGGGCTGAACCGATTCTCGACCACCGCGTTGGTCGCAAGCGTCGTCGACACGGAGACCAGGCTCACATCGCCGCGCCTCGCATCGGATGGGAGCTCCTCGAGCACGGCACGAATCGCCTTGCCGATCCCGATCGCCAGGTTCCAGGGTGTGGTGAGCGCCTTGGCGCTTGCAATGACGCGGCGTCCGCCGGCGAGCAGCACCGCATCGGTGAACGTGCCTCCGGTGTCGAGACCCAACCAAAGACCCTCGACCGGGCCCGCCGAAATATTCGCACTCATCGCATGGATGCTCCACCTTCCGGCATCACCGCCGGGGCGGGTAACATACCACTGTTGACTGCGTCCTCAATCCGGAAGCCGCGCACCTCGCGTCTCGTGTCCGAACGGCAGGACGGCGAGTCCGATGAGGAATGCGATGGCGGTGGCGGCCACGGGAACGCCCACACTGCCGTAGCTGTGCACTCCGGCGCCGATCAGAAAGTTGACCCCCGCCCCGATGAAGCGGCCGAACGAAGTGACGAACGCGAACGCCGTCGCACGCACGGCCGTCGAATACTGCTCAGGCAGCCACAGGCTGTAGATTGCGAAATTGCCGCCGAAGAATCCCAGCGGGAACAGGCTCGCGATGAACAGCGAGAGTGCGTTGTCCCCCGCATAGAACGCCCATCCGAAGGACAGCCAGATGCAGATCGCCATGCCGACGAAGAACAGCGCGAGCGTCGCGCGCCTGCCGACCCGCTCCGCGAGCACCGGCACGGCGAGGCACCCGAGGCAGGTGCCGATCGACAACAGGCCGGTGCCGAAGGATGCGAGCCGCACCGCCTCGGGCGCGCTGTGGCCCGAGTGCTTGGCGAGGGTGATGATCGCCGACGGCTCGTACACCGCGCCGGCCCAGAGGCCGATGATCGAGATGGTGACCAGGGCGGCGTTCACGAGCGTACGGCGACGGTAGGTCGCGCGGAAAATTTCCCTCAGGGGCGCATGGGGCGCGGGAACGTTCGGAGGCCTTGACCCATCGGTCCGGCTCGCGCAGCTTCGACAGCATGTAGAGCGACAGCAGAACAGGCGCGCCTCCGCACAGGAACATGACCCGCCATCCATAGCTCGCGCCGAGGGTGAAGTTGAGCGCCGCGGCGAGAAAAAATCCCGCGTAGTACCCCGTCTGCAGATATCCCGCACCCATCTTCCGGCGCGACTCGGGCCAGACCTCGGCCACGTAGGTGCCGGCCAGCGCCCACTCGCCCCCGATGCCCACGCCCGCCAGAAAACGGAACACCCCGAGCTGCCAGACATTCTGCGAGAGACGCGGCGGCGCCCGTGAACAGCGCATAGCATGCGACCGAGGCGGCCAACGTCCGGGTCCTTCCCCATCGATCGGCCAGCGGCCCCCATACCAACGAGGAGCCCCATCCCGCCAGAAACACGGCGAACAGCACGGAGCCCGCGAATGCCACATGGCTCGGCGACCCATCCATCCCGGATTTGGGCAGGAGCTCCGTCAGCGCCGGCGCGAGGACCAATGCGAAGATGAAGGAGTCCATGCCGTCGAGCGTCCAGCCCAGCCAGGCCGCCCAGAATCCGCGCACCTGCGCAGCCGTCAACGGCGGACCTTTGGATGCCATGCGTCCCACTCCCCTTCGATACCCCGGTACTTTAGCGCGGAATCATGCTCGCGCCGCCGCGGTCGCCCCGATACCCACGGGCGATCCGATAGTAATATCGGCGGATCACATCGTTTCCGCGCACCAGCACCCCCTCTTGAACGGGGTTTATCCGCTCGACGGCGGCCGCCACGCGATCCGACTCCAGGTCCTCGGGTTTCCAGGCAACCAACACGAGATCCCTGCCTTCCTCGGCGGCCGGCGGAAACCAGCGCTCGTACATCAGCCCAACCTGCCCGAATAAATGCCCGCTCGAGGTGCGGCCGACCCCCCGGGCCCGATCGGGCGCGTAAAAGGCAAGCTCGCTTGCGATGGCATAGCGGTCCATGCCGACGACGAGCGGAGCGTGGCCGGTCTCCTGCTCCACGCGACCCGCAATCGCATCCACCTGGATACCGAGCTCGCGCCAGCCGACAGGCACGAGTTCCGCGTGCCTGCCATATCCCACGCCGGGTATGCCCCAGGTCAGATCGTACAACCCCGCTCCATAGACCAGAAGCAGCACGACCAGTGTCGGAACCCAGGAGCCGCGAAGCAGGGCGCGGAAGCCGGCAGCGCTGCCCGGGGCGCCCTCGACGATGCCGCACGCGAGCAGGGGCACGGCGGCGATCAACGGCGCGCCGGTCCAATCCAACTTCACTTCATGCCGCAGACTGAACACCACGAACACCGCCAGCGGCGTGAGGGTGGCCACCTGCAGGAATCGCCAGCCGCGATGACGACCCTCTTCCTCACCCGGCGCGGACTCGCGGCGGGGCGATGCGCGCGCGAGCGCCTGCGCGGCGGCGGCAATCCCGGTCGGCGTCAACAGGACGACGACGGAGGCGATGAGCTTGTGCAGCGCGAACTGCGGCCGGTCCGCCAGGCGACGCGAGGTTTGAAAGAGAAAGGACACCCATTCGTTGCGGGCATTCCATATGAGCACCGGCGAGAACACGGCCAACGCCAGGACGGCGGCTCCATACGGCTCGGGGCGGCGCAGCCACCGCCGCGCCATTGGGTCGACGATCGCGAAGATGAAGGCGGATAGGGCCACGAGCACGATGGTGTACTTGGAAAGAAGTCCCATGCCGAGACAAAGCCCCGCACCCCACCACGCCTCCCGGCGGCCCGCGACCAGCGCGCGTTCCAGGAAATACAACGAGGCCGCCCATGCCGCCATCAGCGGTGCGTCCGGCGTGATCAACAGGCCGGTGAGAAAGAAAAATGGCAGCGTCTGCATGAGCACCACCGCGACGAGGGCACTCGCCCGGCCGAACACATTGCGGGTCAGCCGGTAAACAAAGAACGTGGCGATCCCGCCCATGCAAATCGCGCCGAATCGCACGCCGAATTCTCCGCTGCCGAAGATCCGGGTTCCCGCGGCGATCAACCACGCGACCATCGGTGGATGATCGAGGTAGCCGATATCCAGATGCCGTGCGTAGTTCCAGTAATAGGTCTCCTCCGGCATGAGCTCCACCCATCCGCCGTAGACCAGGCGAAGGGCAGACGCCACGACGACCATGCCGATTGCTCCGCTCTCCCATCCGGCGCCGCCGCCCAGTCGCCACGTTCGATACGGCGTACAGTACGCGTAAGCGGCGCGCAGCATGACCGCGGTGGCGATGGCCGCGATCACGATGGCGGCGCGGCCCAGCCCTTCCGAGATCGACACCATCAGCACGCCGCTGCGCACGAAGAACGCGAGCGTCGTCACCACCACCAGATGCAAGACCAGGGGACCGCTCCCCCGGGACGACTTTGGCAGATAGCCCGGCAGATAACCCGGCAGATAGCCGAGCGCCACCGCCGCCGCGAAGGAAAGGATCTGGGCGCGCGCGGGCGATGCGCCGCCGGGCCCGATGACGAGCAGATACACGACGACGTCGAGGGCGGGAGCGAGGAACTGGCGGAGCAGCGAGCGCATAAGGGCGCTAACGGTATCCCAACCGCTCGGAGCGAGTCGAGCAGGTTGCGCGTCCGCGCTGCCGAGGCGTCGCGCCGGAGCCGCTTTTAGCTCTGCGGGTCGGCGGACGACACCACTGTCGGCGCGTCCTCCCATCCGCCGCCGAGCGCCTTGTAGAGCTTCACCAGATCGGTGCTCTCCGTCGACTCAGCCTGCACCAATTGCTCGCGCGCCTGGGCCGCCTGAAGCTGGACGGTCAGCACCGTGATATAGGTGATGACCCCGTGACGGTAGGCGTCCAATTGAACCTCGACCGAGCGCTGGTCGGCACCGACGGTGTCCTTGAGTGCGGCGACCCGCGCGGCGTCCTGCGTCAGATTGCTGAGGCCGTCCTCCACCTCCTGCAGCGCTCCGAGCACCGTCTGGCGATAATTGAGCGCCGCCTCCGCCGCCTGCGCCCGCGACAGACGCACGTTCGCGACCAGCGCGCCCCCGTGGAAAATCGGCACCGAGACCGTCGGGCCGAAAGTGTAGAAATGGCTCGACCAATCGAACAGATACCGGGTGCCGAGGTTGCGCAGACCCAAGGTGCCGGCGAGGGACACGTCCGGATACAGCGAGGCAACGGAGACGCCGACCTCCGCGGTGGCTGCATGCAGTACGGTCTCGGCGTTGCGGATGTCGGGCCGCCGGCGGGCAAGCGTGGATGGCACTCCGACCGGAATCGACTGCGGAATCGCCGGCAGCTGTCCCGGGGCGTCGAATTGCGCGTCCAGCGCCTCCGGGTGCTGCCCTGTCAACACCGCGAGCGCGTGCTTGCAGCTCGAAATCGTTTGCTCGTAGGCCGGAAGCTCGGCTTCGAGGCTGGTGAGCTGGGCCCGCGCGGAATCGACATCCGGCTCGCCGGCGAGGCCGTGCTCGTGCCGGTTCTGGGTCAAGTCGGCGATCTCGCGCTGCGCGGCGATGAGTTCGAGCGTGACCGCCTTTCGAGACCTGCGCCGCGCGCAGCTGAAGGTAGGTTTGCGCGACTTCCGCTTCGAGTGAGATCAGCAAGTCGTTCCTCGACTCGATCGCACCGGCGCTCTGGGCGCCCGCCGCCTCGACCTCGCGGCGCACCTTGCCGAACAGATCGATCTCCCACGACGCGTCGAATCCGAGCTGATAGAGATTGACGGGCTGCTCGAGCGCCCCGATCAGCTGCTGTGCCTCGGCCGAGGAGGTGGGACCGGAATTGCCGATGCCTTTGCTCTTGAGGATTCCCGCCAATCCGAATTGCTCGCGGTTGTACGATGCGGATGCGTTCAGGCTCGGCAGGCCTTGCGCGCGCGCCGACTGCACCTGAATGCGCGCCTCGACGATCCTCAAGTACGCCACCTTGAGATTGAGATTTCCCGCCGTGGCTTGATCGACCAGCTTGTCGAGTTCCGCGTCGTGAAACTCGTGCCACCAGAACGAGGCGGGTTCCTGCGCTCCCGCCGCGTCGGCCCCGCTGGGCGCACCCGAGTAATGGTCCGGCACGGGCTCGTGAGGCGGCTGAAAATTGGGTCCCACCTTGCATGCCTGGACCAGCAAGGCGGCCAGCACCGCCGGGGCCATGGCGCGGGTGGTGCGGAGGGCGCGGGGGGCGCGGGGGGCGCGCATCAGTGAGCCGCTCCGGGGCCGCCCGCCTTCTTGACCGGCGAGAAAAAGAACGTGAACGGAACGAAGCCGAATGCCAGCAGCGCACAATAAAGAAACACGTCCTTGTACGCCAGGAGCCCGGCCTGCGCGATCAGGGTCTGATAGGTCTGCCCCAGTGCGCTCTGCGCGGAGGCCGCCGCGGTGGACCCTAGGTGTTGAATCGCGTTCGAGAGCTGCGTGATGGTGGCGCGAAAATTCGAATTGGCGTTCGTCATGTGATAAGACAGATAGGCCATGTGCACCTGGGTCCGCGACGTGATCATGGCAGTGGAGACGGAGATGCCCACGGAGCCCGCGACGTTGCGGAACATCGTGAACAGCGCGGTCGCGTCTCCCTGCAGTTGACGCGACACGGTCTGGTAGGTGAGCACGCTCAGCGGCACGAACAGGAAGCCGATTCCCAGCGATTGCCCGATGCGTATCCACACCAGATGCGTGAAATCGATGTTCGGCGCAATTTGGCGCGAGTAGAGCATGGAGCTCCCGAGCACGATGAACCCGGCGGTGACGATGAAACGCGTCTGCACGTGCGGCATCACCAGCGACAGCACTGGAATGAGGAAGATCACGGCGAGCGCGCCGGGACTCATCACCAGACCCGCCAACAGGGCCGTGTAACCGAGGTGCTGTTGAGCAAGTTGCGGGAGGATCACGGCGCTGCCGTAGAGAAGCACGGCGAAGCACGCAATGGCGATGGACCCCAGCGCGAAATTTCGATCCTTGAAAACCCGCAGATCCACCACCGGCTTGCGGGTATACAGCAGCCACGCGATAGCCGTGGCCACACCCACGGCGGCCAGGATGGCGAAGGTTCGGATGGCATTCGATGAAAACCAGTCATCGTCCTCGCCCCGGTCCAGCATGATCTGAAAGCACGCGAACGTGATGGCGATGAGACTGATCCCGATGTAATCGATCGACACCCTGGATTTGGCCTTGGCCCATGGCGGATCTTCCACCAGGCTGATCACCGCGAAAGTGGTGAGCACGCCGATGGGCACGTTGATGAAGAACACCCAACGCCAGCTGTAGTTGTCCGTGATCCAGCCGCCCAGCGTCGGACCCAGAATCGGAGCCACGACCGTGGCGACCGCTGTCAGCGCGAATGCCCGGCCCCTCTGCGCCGGCGGAAACGTGTCCAGGATGATGGATTGTTGGTTGGGCTGAAGACCGCCCCCGAAAAAGCCCTGCAACACCCGGAAGATGACCAGCTGTGTCAGGTTCGTGGCAATGCCGCAGAGAAAGGAGCATACGGTGAACGCGGCGATGCAAATGACGAAGTAGCGCTTGCGCCCGATGAGGCGGCCGAAAAACGCCGAAATGGGGAGCACGATGCTGTTCGCGACGAGATAGGAGGTGAGCGCCCAGGTCGCTTCGTCATAGCTCGCGGACAGCGTCCCCGCGATGTGCGGCAGCGAGACATTGACGATGGTGGTGTCCAGGACCTCCATGAACGCAGCCAGCGTCACGGTTACGGCGATCAACCAGCGATTCGACGACGGTTGCCAGTCGGAATCGGTCACGGGAAGTGCACCACCGGGGACACCGACAATCCGAGCGGCAGGGGGCGATCCGGGTCCAGGCCACGGTCGATGATGATCTTCACCGGAATGCGCTGCACGATCTTGACGAAGTTTCCGGTGGCATTCTCCGCGGGGAACGCCGAGAAACGCGAGCCGCTGCCATATTGGATGCTCTGCACGTAGCCCGACAGCTTGTAGCCGGAATAGGCATCGATCTCGATGTCCACCCGGTCGCCCGGCCGCATGCGCCCGATCTGCGATTCCTTGAAATTCGCCGTAACCCAGACCTCGGGAGTCACGATCAGGAACATCGTGGCGCCGGCCGTCACATAATCGCCCAGCTGGACGCTGCGTTGAGTGACGAAGCCATCCGAGGGCGCGCGGATTTCCGTGTAGCTCAGATTGAGATTGGCCTGGGCCAGTTGAGCCTCGGCCTGTTTCACCTGGGCGTCGCGTTCCGCCACGGTCGAGGCGGCCTGACGAATCTGCTCGGGCACCAGGCGCGCCACCTGCACCTGGGCCTTCGCGCTTTTCAGATTGGCGGCAGAATTCAGCTGCTGGCTGGTGGAGGCATCGATGTTCTCCTGGGTCGTGGCCCGTTTGTCGACTTCGTGCTGCCTCGCATACTGACGCTGGGCCTGCTCGAGCGAGGCGGCGGCTGCCTGCTGCTGGGCCTCCGCGCTCATGAGTTGCGCGGGATATTGGACCCGGGCAATGCGCAACGCCTCCTGCGCAGACTGAAGTTGTGCCCTGGCCAGCGCCAGCGACGCTTCCGCTTGGGCTTGGGCGGTCAAATAATCGCGGGGATCGATGCGCACGAGCAGCTCGCCCTTCTTCACGTGCGTGTTGTCGTTGACCCCGAGCTGGATCACGTACCCGGACACCTTGGGAACCATGGTGACGACGTTGCCGTCGGTATAGGCGTCGTCGGTAGTGACCTCGTTGCGCCTCGCGAACCAGAAGAAGAACCCCACGATCGCGAGCACCACCACGACGACGGCGACAATGATCAGCGGCTTCTTGCTGCGCGGCTTGCCGGCGTCCTTCCCGTGCTCTTCACCATCGTCTTGGTCGTGCCCCTTGCCCTTCTCGTCCTTGCCGTCCTCGTCACGGCCGCCGGCTCCACGAGATCCCTCATCCTCAGACGCCATAACGAATCCTCGATACTATAAATGCGGCCCCCGCAGGCGCAACGTGCCGCAACGCCGGCTGCGGACGGGTGGAGTTTATGAACACGGTAGGAAAGAGCCGGGGCTGCTTTGCTATTGAGCGGGGTTTTATACCGTTCGAGGCAGGCGGGGCTGTCATCGAAGGTAATGGTTCATTGAGGGAATGCACCTACAGAAGTGCGGCATAACAGACTCAGTGCAAGGGGATGAAACCATACGACTTGAACATCTGCGCGCCCGCGGGACTCGCGATGAATGCGGCGAATTTGGCCGCCCCGGGTTGCGCCACGCGGGTGAGCGCCAAGGGATAGATGATGGGCTGGTGGCTGTCGGCGGGGAACACATCGATCACCCTCACCTTCTTGTCGACCAATGCATCCGTCTCGTAGACGATGCCCAACGGCGCCTCGCCGCGATCCACGAAGGTCAACGCGGCGCGAACGCTATCGGCACGGACGATCCGATCCTTGACATCCTTCCACACCCCGAGCTTCGTCAACGCCGATTGCGCGTGCCGGCCCACCGGCACTGCGGCGGGGTCTCCGGTCGCCAGCCGGCCCTGCCCGAGGGCGGCGGCGAGCGCGAAATTAGGTCCGATCTTGAGCTGCAGGGTGCTGTCGGCAGGCGCGATCAACACCAATCGATTGCCGACGATGTCACGGCGCGTCAAATCCTGGATGAGATGCCGGTCTTGCAGATAATTCATCCACTCCGTGTCCGCGGACATGAAGATGTCCGCCGGTGCGCCGTTCTCGATCTGCCGCGCAAGAGTGGAGCTGGCCGCGAAGGAAAATTTCACCGCGATGGAGGTTTCCTTGGTGAAGGCGTCGCCCAGGTCCTGGAGTGCGTTCGTCAACGACGCTGCGCCGAAAACGACCAGGGTGGTTCTGTTGGCCTCCTCGGAGTGGCCTTGGGGTGAGAGGGCAGATGCGCAGACGGCGAGGCAAATCCCGATCAATCTGTTCATGGAGCCATCCCGGGAGTGGTTTATGCCCGATTGTATATAGCGAGCAGGGTTCCGCGCTACCGCGAAAAACCTCGGACTTCTGCGTCAGCCGGCTCCCACGCGCGATGCCGAGCGGAACGGATGAGGGCGGTGCAGCCGGCCGACATCCGTATCCGCGTGGACGAGTAGCCTGGCCCTGTGGACATACTCAACCGATCGATCGATGGAGGAATCAATGCAAACCAATTACGTTTCCCGTGATACCTATGGCATGTACAAGGGCTACAGCACCGATGGCGGCCCCGGTCCGGCGCTCATGGGAGCCGACACGCTGCTCGGCAACGATGTCTACAATTCCACGGACGAGAACCTGGGCAACATCAAGGAGCTCATGATCGACATGCAGAGCGGACGGATCGCGTACGCGGTGTTGTCGTTCGGAGGCTTCCTGGGGATGGGCGACCGGCTGTTCGCCGTTCCCTGGCAGGCCCTCAAGCTCGACACGGCCAACAAGCGATTCCTGCTCAATGTCAGCAAGGACAAGCTGAAGAATGCTCCGGGCTTCGATAAGGATCATTGGCCGAGCATGGCGGACACCACGTGGGCGAGCGATGTGCACTCTTTCTATGGCGTCTCTCGGTCTTACGATTCGCCGCCGACCCGTCCCATGTAGGAAGAGCGTCCCGGCTGGGAAGCGCCGCAGTCAGCCAACCGCGAGGGGGGCTGACTGCGGCGGCTCGCGGAACGAGAGCAGCGCGCGGCGCACCGCTCTGGCGAGGCGTTCCTGCCGGCCGCTGATGCGAAGATCGTAGGTGATCTCCAGCTGCGCTCCCTTCGAGGCCGCGCCGCGGTTGCAGATGTTGGCAGGGTGGCGTCCCGGATACCGCTCGCTCGGCCACACGACGTCGAAAGCGGCGGACGACAGCTCGGCCGCCAGGCGCCGGGTCAGCTCCTCGTGCAGTCCGCCTACGTGAATGCACGACTCGCCGATGCAACCATGCACGCTCAACACGACCTCGCTGCGGGAGGCCAGATCGAGGCAGCGCGGATGATCGAATCTATGGCTGGTGATATGCAGCGCGCGGTTCTCGCCGTATGGCTTCAATCCTTCGAAGCTGAACAGATGGAAATCTTCGCCCGCGATCGATGCGGCGATTTGCGAGGTGCCCGCCTCGATCAGTCCGCCATGCGGCGCCACCACGAGCACGGATGCGTTCGGCCTTTCGACGACCTCGACCCGATAGTCCTTGCCCGGAATTTCGTGGCGGGCAAGCTCGGCGAAAGAGGCGTACCTGCCGCGGGTGCGAACCGTGGATTCCCGCATGGCGTGGCCTACAACCCGACGGCGTCCAGGGTGCGATACGCCCAAACCGAGGGCGCGAGGAACCAAGGCGTCCCTGCGTAATACGGGCGCGTGGGAAATGCGAGCCCATCGAGAGCCGTTCGCCCTTGCGTAAGTCCCGCCATTTGCTGTCCGATCCTCATTCCGAAGTAAGGGGCAAGAGGCACGCCCTGCCCGCAATACCCCATGCAGTAGTGAATGCCCTCTCGCTGCCCCAAATGCGGCATGGTGTCGAACGTATAGGCCACCCACCCGACCCAGGCGTGATCGATGCGCGCTGCCGAGAGCTGTGGAAATATCCGTATCATCATCGATTTGAGCCGTTCGACGCACGCCAGCGGATCCTGTTCCGACAAGGCGGCGCGGCCGCCGAACACCAGGCGCTCGCCGTCGGCGGAGGGCCTGTAATAGACGACGACCCGGCGCGAGTCCGAGACGTTGCGCCCGTGGGGGATGAGCGACCGCATGCGTTGCACACCCAGCGTTTCCGTGCAGATCTGATAGCTGCCGATGGGAATCACGCGCCGCCGATGCCACGGCGACAAGGCGCCGGAATACCCGTTGGTCGCGATCAGGAGTTTGCGCGTCCTGATCATCCCCCGGGAGGTCAGCACCTCGAACCCGCCTGCCGCCGCGCGGATGTTCTCGGCGCGGCATTGATCCGCGACCAGCGCGCCTTGATCCCTCGCACGGCGAAGCAGCGCCAGCAGCAACTTCATGGGATCCAGCGACGCGTCGTCGTGGTAGACGCAACCGCCATGATAGTAATCCGTGGCGATCTCGCTGTGCTGCCGGGCCCTCGGCACGATGCTGATGCGCTGCTCCAGTCCTTGCGGTTGAGTATCGGCCTCACGCGCCATGCGCTCGAAATGTCGCGGCGTATGCGCGCCGTAAAAGCCGCCGCAGTCCTGCCAATCGCAATCCACCCCGTCTCTGGTTGCGAGCGATCGCAAATAGGACACGGCGTCGAGCGCTTCCCGGCAGATGGCGTGGGCACGCTCCCGGCCGTGCAGAGCGCTCAAGCGCGCGAACGAGGGCTTGAGGCTATAGGCGACCTGACCGCCGTTGCGACCGGAGCATCCTGCGCCGATTTCGCCCGCTTCGAGCACCGCGGTGACCAGGCCCGCCGCCGCGGTTTCGCGCGCTGCCGCAAGGCCTGTATATCCGCCCCCTACGATGAGCGCATCGACTTCAGCGGGCAGCGGGTCACTGCAGCGCGCTGGAACCCTTCCCTCCTGCCAGAAGGGGGCTGCCGTGATGCCGGGAGCGGGCGTCATTGGGCGGGCGTCAGGTGCCGCAAAACGTCTGCAGCACCCGCTCTTCGGGTCGGGGGGGACACTCGTAGCGGACGAATTCAGGATCGAGATCGTAGGGCGTGGAAAGCACCACGAGCATCTGCTCGAAAGGCGCAAAATTCCCATCATCGATCGCGGAGGAGATCATCTGTTCCACCAGATGATTGCGGGGGACGACTGCGGGGTTGACGCGTCGCATGGCCGCACCGCGGCCCCCGGGCGGCACGGTCTCGCGCGCGAGGCGCGCCCGCCATTCACGAGCCCAGGAATCGAACTCATCGGGTCGCTGGAACAGCGATCGCAGCGGGAGTTCTGCGGCCGCCGCGGGTAGTTTCTCCGCATGGTCCGCAACCTCGCCCAGCCGTCGAAAGGTCAGCGTGAAATCGCATTCGTTTCGATGCAGGATTTCGAGCCAGGCCCGGATCAAGGTCGCGTCGGCCGGCTCGGGGCTTTGAAGTCCCAGTTTCGCGGAGAAACCGCGGAGCCAGCACTTCTCGAACAGCACGGAGAAATCCTCGACCACCGGGCCGGCGGCTTCCACCGCGCGTCCGGGGTCCGCGTCGATCAGCGTGAGGAGCGTCTCCGCGAGTCGCGCGAGATTCCATTGCGCCGCGTGCGGCTGGTTTGAGTAGGCGTAGCGGCCTCTCGAATCGATCGAACTGAACACCGTCGCCGGGTCATAACTGTCCATGAATGCACAGGGGCCATAATCGATGGTTTCGCCGGATACCGACGTGTTGTCGGTGTTCATCACGCCGTGGATGAAACCCACCTGCATCCAGCTCGCGACCAGCGCGGCCTGGCGCAGACATACCGCGCGCAGCAGCTCGAGATAGGGGTGTTCCGCCCCCTTGAGCTCCGGGTAGTGTCGATCGATGACATAGTCGGCCAGGCGCCTCACCGCGCCGAGATCGCCTCGCGCCGCAAAAAACTCGAATGTACCGACGCGTACGTGACTTCGCGCGACGCGTGTCACGATGGCGCCGGGAAGTGACCCCTCCCGAACGACGAACTCGCCGGTGCTCACGGCTGCGAGTGCGCGGGTGCCCTCGATTCCGAGCGCGTGCATCGCTTCGCTCACCAGGTACTCGCGAAGCACCGGCCCGAGCGCCGCGCGGCCGTCGCCCCCGCGCGAATACGGAGTTCGTCCCGATCCCTTCAATTGAATATCGCGACGCACCCCGGCGCGGTCGATCACTTCGCCCAGGAGAATCGCCCGTCCATCGCCGAGTTGGGGCACGAAGTGGCCGAACTGGTGGCCCGCATAAGCCGTCGCAACGGGATCCGCCCCTTCGGGCACGCAGTTACCCGAGAAGATTGCGCCCAGGGATGCTCCATCCAGCGAACGCCACTCCAAGCCGAGTTCCGTCGCCAACACCCCGTTGAATTGGATCAATCGAGGGTTGGCGACCGGGACCGGATCTATTCGCGTGTAGAAGCCGTCGGGAAGGGATGCATAGCTATTGGAGAACACCCAACCCGGAATCGCTGATCGCGGCGGCCGGGATGCTGTCTCGGGGGGACGCGGCGTTGGGAACATGACGGCATGTTACCAGCGTTCCGGACAGGAATTCGTCCCCCTCCGCCACCGAGGTGAGCGTCGGAACCTGCCGCGCGCGGCCGAGCCGGGCGTACAGATTCAGGTAATGCTGCGCCATGCGCTGCGCCGTGAAGCGCCGCTCGAACTCCTCGCGGATGCGATCCCGGTTCAGGGATCCGATCCGCCCGACCGCCTCTATCGCCTGCTGCTCGCTGTGCACGATGAATCCGGTCAAACCGTCCTCCAGGACCTCCGGCACCGAGCCGTTCTCCACCGCGATGACGGGCGTTCCGCACGCCATCGCCTCGATCATCACCAGCCCGAACGGCTCGCGCCACGCGATCGGGAACAACAGGCCGGCCGCGTTGCCCAGAAACTCCTGCTTCTGATCCTCGCGGATTTCGCCGATGAATTCGACCTGGCCGAGCGACAGCAGAGGTTCCACCTGGGTCTTGAAGTATTCCTCGTCCACGCGATCCACCTTGGCGGCGATCTTGAGCGGGATGCCGGCCCGGGCGGCGATTCGTATCGCCGCATCCGGCGCCTTCTCCGGCGAGATGCGCCCCAGAAACGCCAGATAGCCTCCGCGGCCCGGGCCTTTTGCCAGCAGGCTTCGCGGCAGGCCGTGAAGCACGGTTGCCACGTAATTGGCCTCGGGCAAGGGCACGCGTTGCGAGTCGGAGATCGAGACCACCGGCATGTCCCCGTACAACCCGTACAGGGCCGGAAGCTCGGGCAGATCCAGCCGCCCGTGCAACGTGGTGACCGAGGGTGTCCCCAGCCTTCGCAGCAACGGATAACCGAAGTAGTCGAGGTGGCAGTGGATCACATCGAACTCGTGCGCGCGGCGCGCCACGCTCTCCAATTGCATGAACAGGGGAACCAAGTGATCTTTTACGCTCGGATCGAGTCGCAATGCCTTCGGCCAGATCGGAGCGAGCTTGGCCTTGGTCAGGCTGTCCCCCGAGGCGAACAACGTCACCTCGTGCCCCAACTCGACCAGCGCGTCCGTGAGATAAGCGACCACGCGCTCGGTGCCGCCATACAGCTTGGGAGGCACGGCTTCGGTGAGCGGTGCAACTTGCGCAATTTTCATGTGTTCCCCACCCGTGTAGAACGATCGATAACGCAGGTATCCTAGCCGCTGCAACTGGGAATGTCGGCTTTCAAGATGGAACTGATCCCTGTCAGAGAACTCTTATGTCGCAGATGCGCGCCGATCGATCGAGCGCCGGTTGCGATCGTGAAAAAGTTACAAGCCCCGCCATCCCCATGTCTGTAATCGGAAACAACGCGTGAACACATCATCACTGCCGGATCCGTCTCCCGCGAGTCATTCGGTCGACGAGGCGCCCGCTCCGCAATTCGCCATCGCCGTGAGCGCAACCTTGCAGCAGCGGCGCACACGCACCTTGAAGCATGGCGACACCTTCGCGGTATTCGATCACAGGGGCGACATCGGCGGCGAGCCGGGCAATCCCGAGGGCCTCTACCACCGCGACACCCGCATGCTCTCCCAGTTGCAGTTGTTGCTCGAGGAAGCGCGGCCGCTCCTCTTGAGCTCGGTGACGCAGGACGACAACGCCGTATTCACGGCGGATCTCAGCAATCCCGACCTGCTCGAAGACGGCAAGATCGCGCTGCGCCGGGAGAACATCCATCTCAACCGGCTCAAGTTCATCTGGAGCGGCGCATGCTACGAGCGGGTCGTCGTGCGCAACTTCGCGGACCGGCCGCTGACGCTGCGGCTGACCTATCGATTCGCCTCGGATTTCGCGGATCTGTTCGAGGTGCGCGGCGAACATCGCGCCGCACGCGGCGAGAGCCGCCTCGTGCTCGAGAGTGACCACGGCGTGACGCTCAGCTACCTGGGTCTCGATAAAATCGAGCGCGTGACCGAAGTGGCCTTCTCTCCGGCGCCGAACACGTTGACCACCGCGCGCGCAACCTTCGAACGTCTCGTTGAAGCCGCGCTCCTCGCGCCGGATTTTCGTGCGGTGCGGCGTCGAGGACGCCGCGGAAGGCGATTGGAACGGACGGCTGTTCTACCGGCGCATGCGCGCCGCGCGGCACGCGCTGAACGAATCCAGCAAGCGGGCGGCGAGCGTCGAGAGCTCGAATTCGGTCTACAACGAGATCGCGCGCCGCTCCGTCTCCGATCTGTACATGCTGGTCACCGACACTCCCGAGGGCCCCTATCCTTATGCGGGCATCCCGTGGTTCAGCACTCCGTTCGGACGCGACGGGCTGATCACCGCCCTCATGACCCTTTGGCTCGACCCCGCGATCGCCAAAGGCGTGTTGGGATTCCTGGCGGCGACCCAAGCCACCGCGGTCGAGCCCGAGCGCGATGCGGAACCGGGCAAGATCCTGCACGAAATGCGCCACGGCGAGATGGCGAACCTTCGCGAAGTGCCGTTCGGCCGCTATTACGGCAGCATCGATGCCACCCCGCTGTTCGTGCTGCTGCTGGGAGAGTACTACCGGCGCACCGGCGATCTGGCGACCGTGCGCTCGCTCTGGCCGAACGCCGAGGCGGCGCTCGCCTGGATCGATCGGTACGGGGACCGCGACGGCGACGGTTTCGTCGAGTACTACCGTCAGACCAAGGAAGGGCTGGCCAATCAAGGGTGGAAGGATTCGTTCGATGCGATCTTCCATCGCGATGGCCGCTTGGCGGAAGGTCCCATCGCGCTGTGCGAAGTCCAAGGCTACGTGTACGGCGCCAAGCACCATGCAGCCGTGCTCGCCGAGGCGCTGGGATACGCCGAGCGCGCCGCGGTGCTCGCCGGCGAGGCCGAGGCGCTACGGCGGCTGTTCGAAGCGCGGTTCTGGTGCGAGGAGCTGTCGACCTATGCCCTGGCATTGGACGGCGCGAAGGAGCCGTGCCGTGTGGTCGCATCGAATGCCGGGCAGCTTTTGTTCACCGGCATCATCTCCGCCGAGCGCGCGCAGCGCGTCGCGCGCACGCTCCTATCGCCGGCGGCGTTCGGCGGATGGGGCATTCGCACCATCGGCTCGTCGGAAGCCCGCTACAATCCGATGTCGTACCACAACGGCTCCGTGTGGCCGCACGACAACGGGTTGATCGCGATGGGTCTCGCTCGCTACGGCCTGCAGGGAGCCGCGGCGCAGGTCTTCGGCGCGCTGTTCGACGCGGCTTCGTACATGGATCTGCGCCGGCTGCCCGAGCTGTATTGCGGTTTCGCCCGGGTCGAGCGCAACGCGCCGACCCAGTACCCCGTCGCGTGCTCGCCGCAGGCGTGGGCGAGCGCGACGCCGCTCGCTCTGCTGCAGGCTTCGCCTGGGCCTCGAACTCCTCGAGCGCACCGGCGAAGTGAAGTTCTACCGACCGATGCTGCCGAATTTCCTCGACCACGTGCACCTGCGAAACCTCCGGCTGGGCGGCGGCTCCGTGGATGTGCTGCTGCACCGGCACGACCGGAATATCGCGGTGACGGTGACGCGTCGCGAGGGCGACATCGTGGTGGTCGCGCGCTACTAGGCGATTTGCCGCGGGCGGCGTGCGTCCCCGTGTCCATCTTCGTCGGCGTCCTCGTCCGGCCGCGTCTCGGGCATCGCGAAAGCCGCGAGCAGCACCGCGGCGAGTCCCATGGCTGCGAGAAAATAGAATGCGAAACGCATCCCATAGTGGTCGGAGACCCAGCCGGCCGCCGAAGTGCTGACCGTGCTGCCGATGCCAATGGCAAAGCCGACCGCTCCGAGAGCGAGATTGAAGCGGCCCGAGCGCGCCGCCACGTCGCTCACGACGAGCGGGACGAGAATGCCGAATCCTGCTCCCGCGATGCCGTCGAGCACCTGCACCGCGATCACCAGCGTCGAATTGGATGTGGTCGAGAAAATGACCGCGCGCAACGGCAACATCACGAAGCCGACGATGAGCACCAGGCGTCGACCATAGCGATCGGCGAAGCGACCCACCGCCGGCGACGCCAGCGCGACCACGATTTGAGGCAGCACGATGCACGCGCCGATGAGCAGGCTTGGATTGCTGCCCTTCGCCGTCAGCGTGCCTGCAGATGAGCATGAGCAGCGGGGCATTGCCGAAGGTGAACAGCATCGCGCATCCGCAAAAGATGAGCAGCCGGCGGTCCGCCAGGATTCGAAAGCTTCCCGTGCCGTCCGCCGCCTTGCGCGGCTGGGTCGAGATCGGATCATCGCCGGCCGCCGCATGGCGTCGAAGCGGCAGCAGCATCACGAGCGCCGGCAACGTGAGCGCCGCCGTCAGATAGAACACCGCTCGTTCCGACACGTACTGCCCGCATGCACCCATCAACGCCGCTCCCACACCGTTGCCCACGGCGGCGTATCGGGCATTGCGACCCAGGCGCAGCGCCATTCCCATCCGTCCGACGAGCATGAGGCTCATGGCGGCGATCGCCGGGCCGAGCGTGCAGCTCGACACGCCGTGAAGGACTTCCGCGAGGTACACGAACAGCCGGATCGGATGGATGGCGAACATCAAGGCGCTCGCCGTGAACACCAGCACGCTGAACGCGGCGACGCGGGTCTTGTTCCGCGTCGCATCGACCAGCGCGCCGGCCGGCACCTGGCTGACCATGGAGCTGACCGTGCCGATGGAGAGCGCCAGGCCGATTGCCGTCTGCGTCCAACTCTGTCCGCTGAGATACACGGCGATGAAGGGACCGAACCCGGTTTGGATGTTGGCTACGAAAAGATTGAACCAGTCCAGGCCGCGCCCGGCCGATGCGTTCGTCCGGCTCACGCCCGATGGCGGCAGCGTCGACGGCTGCCGGCCGGCCGCCGCGGGCGCCGGCGCGGTCGCCGGCGGATGGCGGTCACTTCTTGGCGCCGGCGCCTGCAGCATCGTGAGCCGCCGCCGGCGGCATGAGGACACGGGGGCTGGTGGAATCCTTGTATTCCGGCGCCGACTGCAGCTTCTCACGGGTCACCGTCAGTATCAGCGGCTTATCCCTGTCTGTCGGAGAGAAATGCAGCAGCGGCCAATCCACCGCAATGCGGCGCGTACCGACCCCCAGGAAGCCGCCGAAATCGATGATGGCCACGCGCACGCGGCCATCCGGATCGGCCAACAGGTCGACCACTCGCCCGAGATCCTCACCCCTGGGGCTGTAGACATTCTTGCCGAGAATCGACGTGAGGGGACCGTCGATGCGCCCCACCTCGGCATTGACGACCGCGGTGGCGGCCGGAGGCTCGGGTCCGACCGATGCAGGCTCGGCCTGCTTGACCGGCTCTTTTTTTCTGAGCTTGTGTTTGGGGCGCGGTTTCGGCGCCGGCTGGCTGCAAGTGCAGGCTGGCGGCGGCATGCTGGCCGCCGCCGGAGGCGCCGGTTCGACGCGCGGCGCAATCTCCGCGACCCTCGGAGGCGCCTCTTGCGGCGCTTTCACGGTCTCCACGGGCTGCGCCAAAGCCACGGTGGGCGCCGCCCTCGGCCGTGTCGTGTTGCATGCCGTCAGCGTGGCGAGCGCAAGCAACACCCACCCGGCCGGCGCGGCGCCGCCGCAATGTCTCGCCGGCCGGGCTGCCGCCTTCATGGCGTCTGCTCCGCGCCGACGCGAATCTGTCGCCCGTACATGCGGCTGTAGACCCCTCCCTTGGTTTGCAACAGCCGGCGGGGCGGTCCGTCCTCGATGATATGTCCACGCTCCAGCACCACGATGCGATCGAAGGAATCGAGGGTCGAGAGCCGGTGGGCGATGGCGATCACCGTGCGCCCGCGAAAGAGCCGCGCGAGCGCCTCCTGAATCGATTGCTCGGACTCCGTGTCGAGCGCCGAGGTGGCCTCGTCCAGGATCACGATGGGCGCGTTCATGAGGAAGGCGCGCGCAATCGCGATGCGCTGGCGCTGCCCGCCCGAGAGCTTCATCCCGCGTTCACCCACCAGCGTCTCGTATCCATCCGGCAGTGCGGCGATGAATTGGGCGCAACCCGCGGCATCGACGGCGCGATAGACCTCCTCGTCCGTTGCGTCCGGGCGTCCGTATCTCAAGTTCTCGAGCAGCGAACGATGAAACAAGGAGATATCCTGCTGCACGACCGCAATAGAGCCTCGCAGGCTCTCCTGCGTGACGTGAAAAATCACCTGATCGTCGATCAGGACCTCGCCCGCGTCGGGGTCGTACAGTCTTTGCAGCAGCGCAATGATGGTGGATTTGCCGGCGCCCGAGCGGCCCACGAGTCCGATCTTCTGACCGCCGGGAACGGTCATGGAGAAGCCGCTCAGCACCGACTGGCCGCTCGGATAACGGAAGGTCACGTCGCGAAACGCGATCGCTCCCTTGCTGACCACCAGCGGCCGCGCATCCCCGGCGTCGCGCATCTCGTGCGGCAGGCCGAGCACCTGAACCGCCTCGCGCAGCTTCGCGACCTGCTGCACCATATCCACCATCGCCATGGCGAAATCGCGCGAGGCGTGCAGCACCGTGAAGCCGAGGGTCGTGGTGAGCACCACGTCGCCCGTCGAGATCTGTCCGCGGCTCCATAATTCGACCGACCATACCAGAACGCCGGCGGTCACCAGGAAGACGGTGATCGCGTGAAACTGGCGCAGCCGTTCCAGCGATCTCAAGCTCAGCCGTTGCGCCTGCATCTCGTCCTGGATTTTCATCGTTAGGCGCTGCTGCTCGCGGCGCGCGGCGCCGAATGCGCGCACCAGACCGATATTGCTCACGACATCGGTGAGATCGCCGCTCACATGCGCCGCATGTCCCGCGAAATTCTGATGCAGCTCCCGTCCGTGCGCGGCCCACCATGCGATGATGGCGCCGAGCACGCATACCACCGCCATCAAAACAGCGGTGAGATGCCAGTTGATGGTCCCGAGCACGAGAATACTGGCGATCACCGCGACCCCGGGAGGGATCGTGGTCCAGGTCAGCGAGCTCTCGATGAGCCATGCGGCGTTGGCGGCCGCCGTGATGCGACCGGCCAAGGCGCCCGGAAATTGCTCCAAGAAATATTTCGTACCCTGACCGGAGAGGTGGTCGAACAGCTCAAGGCGGATATCGCCTCCCACCGCCACGAACGCGTGTGTCGAGGCCCACCCCGCGACGCGCCAAAGAACGTTGTCCCCCGCCACGAGCCCCAGGAGGATGGCGACCGCGCCCCATAGCACCTCGGGAGGCGGCCGATGTGTTCCCAGCACGTCAACCAGATGCTTGACCGCATATTGGGATCCGACATTGCAGAGTACCGCGGCGAGCACGGCCAAGATTACGACCGCATGGCTGATAAATCGTCTGCGCACATAACGCGCGAGAAATCTGATCGCACCTTTCGACGCGTGGCGTGGCAGCGGCATGACGGGATTGCGCACCTCGAGACCCGAGTCGCGCTATTCTTGGTCAACCACTCGGTCGGCCCGGACGGATAACGCTGCGAATACTTGTCAGCATCCGCTTACAGCGCGACCGATCTACCTCCCGCCTCCCGACTTGCGGCACACCATGAGGATCTCATCGACCTGCGCGGTGTCGATCAGTCCCTGGGCGAAGCTCAGGCTCTTTTGAAAGCGCAGGCCGAGCGGCATGATGAGGCGGTTGTACCACCATAGGGCCCGCTCGCGCTGATGGGTGAGCCACCACATCCCCGCGTGCAAAAGCCGGGAGGACTTGGGCTGCATGCCGAACACCGCGCTTCGCTCGATGGAGAGCCCGTGGCATCCAAGCGTGTTACCGAGCCCGTCCGGCTCGTAGCGCCGGCGATGACCGACGAAGTCGTCGAATGCCGTCCAGCGTGCGGCATGCAGCGGCACCGAAATGAGGATCGTGGCGCCGGGCTTCGCCACCCGTGAGATCTCACGCAACGCCGAGACGTCGTCGTCGACGTGCTCGACGATGTCGAAGGCACACACCAGATCGAACGCCGCATCCATGTAAGGGAGCGCCGTGACCATGCCCACGGCGACCGTCGCACCCCGCGAGCTCAGCTTGGCGGCAGCCGGCGCGCTCAGATCGACGAAATGGGTGCCCATGATCGGCAGCCTCGGTCGCAGCCCGGGCGCGACCTCCAGACGCGACGCGCAGCGCGGCAACAACGACTGGATCAGGGGCCAGGTGTTGAATCGGTCCGGCTCGACCAGCCGGGCTCCGGACCAGAGCGAGTCGTAGTAATGTCGGTTCGCGTCGAGAAGCTCGCGGGGACTTAGGTGGGCCGTCTGCATCTGGGCCGCACTTTACACGCTTGCGTCTTCAGGCGCGTCCGGACGCGAACACCGCGAGCATGTCCTCTTCCTCCGCGGGCTGCGCATCGCTGCCCAACAGGGCGAGACATTGATCGGCCGGCATCGGTCGCGCGAACAGAAACCCCTGGCCGATCGTGCAGCCCAATTTGCGCAGGATCTCGGCCTGCTGATAGGCCTCGATCCCCTCCGCGATCACTTGAATGTGCAGATGCCGCGCGATGGCGATGATGGCGCTCACGATGGCGAGATCGCTCGAATCGGTGACCAGATCGCGCACGAAGCTGCGGTCGATCTTCAGCGCATCGACCCTCCAGTTCTTCAGGTAGCTCAAGCTGGAATAACCGGTGCCGAAATCGTCGATGGCGATCTTGATGCCCAGATCGCGCAGCTGCACCATCGTGTCCTGGCGATTCTCGCCGGATTTCGACTGATGGCTGTCGAACACGGCGCGCTCGGTCATTTCAAGCTGCAGAAGCTCGGGTTTCAGCCCGTGAGTCTTCAACAGCGTCGCGATCGTCGATTGCAGCTCGCCCCGCTGAAGCTGGGCGGGCGCCACGTTGAGCGACACCGGCACCAGATTCACCCCCGCCTTCTGCCAGGCGCTCAAGGTCTGCAGGGTTCGGTGCAGCACGAAATTGCCCATGGGAACTATGAGCCCTGTCTCCTCTGCGACCGGGATGAACTGGTCCGCGGGAATCATGCCGTGCACCGGATGCTTCCAGCGGATGAGCGCCTCGAGACCGACCACCTTGCGCGTGACCAGGCTGACGAAGGGCTGATAGTGAACGTCCAGCTGCTTGAGCCTCAGCGCGTCGCGCAACGACGCCTCCATGGCGACCCGGTGCTTCAGCTTTCGATTCATGATCTGACTGAACATCTGCACGTTGTTGCGCCCGCGATCCTTTGCCTGGTACATCGCCGTGTCGGAATGCTTGAGCAGCTCACCCATGTCGGCGCCGTCGCGCGGGAACAGGCTCACCCCGACGCTTCCCGTGGTCTGCAGCGGATGCTGATCGATGACCATCGGTTTGTTCAGGCTCTCGATGATGCGGTTCGCGCCGTGCGTGACCTCTTCGTAGGACTTCACATTCCGGAACACGACGACGAATTCGTCGCCGCCCATCCGGATCACCACGTCGGTATCGCGCACGCAGGTGCGCAGCCGTCGCGCCACCTCCTGAAGCAGCTTGTCGCCGGTTTCGTGGCCGCGGGTATCGTTGATGTGCTTGAAGCGGTCCAAGTCCAGGAACACGACGCCCAGCATGGCATTGGCCGCCCGTGCGTCGGCGATGGCCTCGGGAAGGAACGTCGACAGGTAATGGCGGTTGGGGAGCCCCGTGAGTTGATCGTGGTGCGCCATCCGATCCAGCCGCTGCTGATTGTCGATGAGCTGCTGCTCCGCCTTGCGGCGAACGGAGACATCGTGGGTGACGTAGGCAAACACTTCGCGTCCGTCCGCTTCCAGAGGGTTGCAGCGCACTTCCACATCCACGAGCGCTCCGTCCTTGCATCGCAGCTGCAGATCGAGCGAGCGCTTGGAGTCGGCATCCTTGAGGCGCGCGAGCAGGGTCTCGGGTGTCGAGCCGGCGTCGGCGAAGATCTCGGTCAGCGTCAAATCGCGCGCTTCGGTCTCGGAATGTCCGATGCGGCCGAGGAAAGCGGGGTTGCAGTATTGAACTTTCAAGCTCTCGGCATCGACGATGACGATACCGTCGTTGGTTTGATCGATGATCGCCTTGTAGCGGGAATCGACCGAGCGCCTGTGGCGAAGATAGCCCTTTACCGCCAGGATCACGGCGGCCGCGACCGCAGCCGCCAGCAACGCAGCGAAGGCCACGAGCATCGTGGTCACACCGCGGCCACCCCCAAGCTTGAACGATGCCGGAGCCTGCACGAGCCTGAACACCCACGCCGGCTTGCCATCCGCGTCGCGCAGCAGGGCGTAGGCAGCCCGATCTCCCGATACCTCCGTGGAGATATCGCCGGGCGCCGCCGGTTTCGAGTCGAGCCATTCGCGCACGTCCGCCGGGGCATTCGGCCGATCGAATTGCCGGACGGGCTGGCCGCTCAGCCGCCCCCCGAGCGGGCGTTGCAGACGCGCGAGCAGGGCCGGTGTCAGGCGCCGCGTGACGAGGATCCAGCCGGGCGGCGCAGACGAGGGTCGGGTCGCGATCGGCCGCGCGGCGATCAGGCGATCGTCGAGTATGGCCGCGCTCGACGAAGCGGCCGCTCCCGGCGCGCGCGCGGCCAGGGCGGTCAGATAGCGCAACTGCGCCGGATCCGGGGGATGCTCGGTGAGTTGGCCGCCCTCCATCACGGCGCTGAATCGGATGCTCCCAGCGCCGGTTGCCAGCGTGATGCTGTCGACGTCGAGGCGCGCGGCGGTCCTGGCGTCCGGGTGCGACGCGGCCGCCCGGGCGGCCGCGGCCTCGTCCTGAAGCCATTCGGCCATCCCCTCGGTTTCAGCGAGACTTCCCGCGGCAGCGTCGAGATCGGCACGCTCCTTCTCGAGGCTCGATGCGAGTTCCCGAACCTGAAGCGAAAGATTTTCCCGACGCAGCGACTGAGCTTGCTCCTGCCAGCCGCGTTGGCTCACGATGTATAGAATGAGGATCGCGGCGAGCGGCACGCTGAAGGCGGCGATCAGGGAGGAGCGGCGCTGCGCGATGCCCACCAGGAGGCCATCGAGGGTCATTCGAGGGCCGCCGCGCTTGACGTGAGGCTGCTGTAGGCCAACCCGTAGCAATTCGACATAATGGATCTTGCTGAATAATCTCGTTGCAGTATGTTTCATGCGTTGCCAGGCCACCGATATGCAGAGCACAGATCCCTGTAGGACGAGGTCGCATGGACGGCGATAAACGGTGATCTCGGTCGAATCACCCGCGCCGCCCGACGTCGCGCCCACCGGGCGGCCCGATGAAGATCTTGGCGACTCGCGCTCCGAGAGGCTTGCCGTGAGGCTGGACACGAGCCTCGAGCTCTTGTCCGAGCGCGCGCCTGCCGCGAGCTCGGCACGCGTCCTGGCCACTGTCGTTGCAACGGCCGGCTCCACCTACCGCAAACCCGGCGCTCGCATGCTGATCATGGGTGACGGCAGTTATCTTGGGCTCTTGAGCGGTGGCTGCCTGGAAGCCGATCTGAAGCTTCATGCGCAAGAGGTCCTGGATGGCGGAGCGATCCGGGCCGTCGAATACGACATGCGCGGGCCGGACGATGTGCTGTTCGGCATCGGTGCGGGCTGCGAAGGCGCGATGCGCGTGCTGATCGAGCCTGCGAATTCCTTGGATCGGGCCACCCGGGCATTGGCGGCGGCCGGACGGATCACCGCTGCCGGCGGGGCGACCTGCCTCATATGCGTGCATGAATCGAGCGGGCTGCCTCTCGGGACCTACAGCACGGCGGACGGGACCGACGCGATGCCTGCGGAGCTGGCGGCGGCGGCGAACGCCGCTCTCGCTGAGGAGGCGTCGCGCGAAGTCGCGATCGTTGGCGCCCCCAATCGGTTGCGCGCGTTCGTACAGTTCCTGGCGCCGCCTCCGCATCTTCTCTTATGCGGCGCGGGGCCGGACGCCGAACCGGTCGCGGCTGCGGCGCGCGCTTTGGGATGGCGCGTATCCGTGGTCGATCACCGGCCTGCCTACGCGCAACCTCAACGATTTCCGGGGGCCCAAGTGGCGCTCGCGGATCCGGCCGCGCTCGCTCGCACCGTGGATCTCGGAAGCTGTCATGCCGCCGTGGTCATGAGCCATCACCTCAGCTCCGACCTGGCCTATCTGCGGGTGCTTGGCGCCGCGCAGCGCCCCGCGTACGTCGGCCTGTTGGGACCGGCGGCGCGCCGTCGCCGCATCGCCGATGAGCTCGGTCCTGCGGCCGAGGAACTGAGCACGCGATTGCGCGGCCCTGTCGGCCTAGACATCGGCGCCTCGACGCCGGAGTCCATTGCCCTCGCGATCGTCAGCGAGGTGCATGCGTGGCTCGCCGATCGAGCCGTCGCGCGCCCGCAACAATCCTTCCCGCCCTTGCCGCAAGCGTAGACCTTTCGATGCAAAAGCGTAGAATCCCCCGCCACGGGCGGATGTCCGCCGCACAATAAATAAACGACACAGTTGTTGCGCATTTGCGGCAGCGTGGGAGTTAGGCATGTTCAAATTTTTGAGGCTATCCGCTGTCGCGCTGGCGACGGCCTATCTGGCTGCCTGCGGTGGCACGAGCTCGCAGACCGGCGCCGTAAGCACCTCGACGAGTCGCGGGACTCTCGCTGTAAGCCCGCCCTTCCGAATCGCGTCGCTCGATGCGGCGACATTCCAGAGCGAGCTCGCCGCGACGGCGACGGGCGCGCAGCTGCTCGAGATCACGGGCACTCCGCTCTGCGGCGTCGATTTCTACTACGTCAAATTCTGGACCGTCGGCGGCGCCGGCGAGGTCACCGAGTCTTCGGGCGCGCTCATGGTGCCCACCGGCGCGGCGCCGAAATGCTCGGGTCCGCGGCCCATCGTGGAATATGCGCACGGTACGAACCCCAACAAGGCGTTGAACATCGCCGACATCACCAACGCATCGAATACCGAAGGTGTGCTGATTGCGGCGATGTTTGCGGCGCAGGGCTACATCGTGGTGGCGCCGAACTATGCGGGCTACGACATCTCGACGCTCGGGTATCATCCGTTCCTGAACGCCGCGCAGCAATCGGGCGAGATGATGGATATTTTGGCCGCCGCGCGCACTGCGCTGCCCGCGACGATGTCTTCGGCCACGAGCGACAATGGACAGCTCTTCATCACCGGCTACTCCGAGGGCGGCCACGTCGCGATGGCGACGCTGCGGGCCATGCAGGCGGCGGGCAAGACCGTGACGGCGGCCGCGCCGATGTCCGGTCCCTACGCACTCGAGGCCTTTGGCGACACGGTCTTCTTGGGCGGCGTCAACATCGGCTCAACCGAATTCGCGCCGCTCCTGGTCTCGAGCTATCAGCATGCCTACGGCAACGTCGACAGCACGACGAATCCGGTGTTTTCATCGACCTACGCCGGCGCCGAGACGCTGCTGCCGAGCGATACGCCGATCGATACCATCTTCCAGGAAGGGCTGCTGCCGGAGACGGCGTTGTTCGACCACTCCACGCCGGTCGTCAGTATCCCGGGCCAGGCACAACTGTCCGCCGAGCTGACCGCGCTGCTGGCGGTGCCGCCCACCCCCGCTCTGCCGCTGAGCGCGGAGACGCCCATCTTCCAGCTCGGATTCGGCAATCCCTATCTGATCAACAACGACTTCCGTGTGAGCTACGCGGAGGATGCACTGACCAATCCTGACGGCGCACTGACGACGCCGACGCCGACGCCGGGCCTCCCACTCGCCGCGGTCAAGCCGACCCAGGGCCTGCGCCAGGACTTTTACCTGAACGACATGCGCAGTGGCTGGTACCCCAAGGTACCCACGCTTCTCTGCGGCGGCGATCAGGACCCCACGGTGTTCTTCGAGCTGAATACGCAGACGATGGTCGCCTACTTCAGCGCGCTCACGGGCGGCGCCGTGACGTTGCCGGTGCTCGATGTGAACGGCACGCCGGGAGGTCCATTCGAGGCGCTGCAAGCAGGCTTCCAGGAAAGCGAGGCCGCGGAGCTCGCCTACCTTCAAACCGCCGCCGGCGGTGGTCTGACGCTCGCCGCCGCACAGGCGCAAGTCATCGAGGGCTACCACTCGGCGGTCGCGCCTTTCTGCGCGGCCGGTGCGCGCGCATTCTTCGCTGAGTTTTAAGAGGATCGCCCCATGAGAAAAATTAAATTTGGCGCAGCGGCCGCGATGCTGGTTGGCGGCCTGTACACCGCGTCGGCCTCGGCCGACGATTTCCTCGCCAACGACGTGAGGATCGGCTCCTACTCGGTGTTCTACCACACGAGCGCGGATGATCTTTCCGGCCCGTACGTGCCGCCCGGCGTGAACTTCAAGGCGGAAAACCTCGAGACCCTCTACTTGGGCTACATCCGCTGGCTGACTCCGGACATCGACGTGGAGCTCGCCATGGGTTATCCGCCGCTCGCCAAGGTCAAGGGATCGGGGCCGCCAACTCTCGGCTCCGTGCCGTACAACGGACAGGTGATTTCGAGCGCCCGCTGGATCGCGCCGACCCTGCTCGTCGAGTACAACTTCCTGAGCGCCAATTCGCCGTTCCGCCCGTACATCGGAGTGGGCGTCAATTACACCACGTTCTACGACCGCAACTCCACGGCGGTGGGCGACGCGGCGAGCGGCGGTCCGACGCGCACTTCTCTGACCGCTTCGGTGGGCCCGGCCGCCGTCGCCGGCCTGACCTACCGGATCAACGACCGGTGGCATCTGCACGGGTCCTATGGATGGTCGCGGGTCGATACGACTCTCACCGCCGATACCGACGGAGTCATCCGGACCTCGCGCATCAGGTTCGGCCCGCAGGCGCTGATCATCTCGGTCGGATACTCCTTCGGCCGCTAGCGGCGTCTCACGTGGGCATCGTGCAACCTCCGGACTGGCGCACCGAGGGCGTGCGGGTCATC
This sequence comes from uncultured Gammaproteobacteria bacterium, assembly GCA_963748995.1. GTDB lineage: Bacteria > Pseudomonadota > Gammaproteobacteria > Steroidobacterales > Steroidobacteraceae > Bog-1198. Next base: position 209,297 of record CAVVKU010000021.1, read on the forward strand.
GGTGGCGACCGCCTGGACACCAACACCGCCCAGACGCCGGGCATGCTCCGGGCCGCCGCCATCGATTTCCGTCGGGTCGGCTCGAAGAAACTCTGGGCCGGCACGGTGCTCATCAATCCGAACGCGAAGACCGGGGCCCATCATCACGGGGCGTTGGAAAGCGTCATCTACGTGGTGCGGGGCGCGGCCCGCATGCGCTGGGGCGAGCGCCTCGAGTTCACCGCGCGGGCCGAGGCCGGCGACTTCATCTTCGTGCCGCCCTATGTTCCCCATCAGGAGATCAATGCGCTCTCCGATGCGCCGCTCGAGTGCGTTCTCGTGCGCAGCGACAACGAGTCGGTGGTGGTCAACCTCAACATCGACGCGGCCGAGCGGGTCGAAGAGATCTACTGGATCGATCCCATCCATCGACGGCCCTGATCCATCGTCCCTGGACGGGACTGCGATGGGCGCCCCGGAGTTTGTGCTAACCTAAACGGCACCCTCGACGAGGTGGATCGATGAGACGATTGTTGCTCTCCTGCATGGCGCTCGCGCTGGTCTGCATCGGCGGACTCGCCCGCGCCGACGGCCAGAAGCTGCGCATCATCACGTGGGCCGATTACGTGCCTGCGGACCTCATCGCCGCGTTCACCAAGGAGACCGGCATCGAGGTCGAGGTGACGCTCTCCAACAATGAGGAGATGATCTCGAAACTGCGGGCCACCGGCGGCGCGGGCTACGATCTTGCGCAGCCCTCGCAGGATCGGATTTCATCCGTGGAGCGCGACTTCGGCATCTACAAGCCGATCGATCTGTCCAAGGTGAAGATCGAGGAGTTCCAGCCCGCGTTGCTCGACATCGTCAAACGCAATGCCACCATCGACGGCAAGTTGTACGCGCTGCCCTATCTCTGGGGCACCGACGGGCTGGTGGTCAACACCAAGAAGACGACGCTGGCCGACTTTCCGGATCTCTGCCGTCCCGGACCTCAAGGGCAAGACCTCGATCCGCCTGCGCCGTCCCATCCTGATGGCGTTCGCCTTCGCCGAGGGAAAAGACCCGTTCGCCCTGTACGGAAATCCGAAGGCGTACGGCGAGCTCATGAACCACGTCGGCGACGTGCTGATTGCGTGCAAGGGGAACTTCAAGTTCTTCTTCGACAACAAGGACCAGCTGCTCAACGGTTTCCGCTCCGGCGAGCTCTGGGCCGCGGCCATGTGGGACACCGGCGGCTGGACGCTCAACCGGGACAACCCGGACATCCAATACATCGTGCCCAAATCCGGCGCGCTCGGCTGGCTCGACACCTTCGCGCTTCCGGCCCGTGGCAGGAACGATGCGGCGGCGTATGCCTGGATCAACTTCACCATGCGCCCGGAGAATGCGGCGCGGGTCATCAAGTCGGTCGGTAACTTCTCGGCGGCCAAAGGCACCGCGCCCTTCGTGGACCCGCACCTCAAGGCGCAGTTCGTGGCATCGTTTCCCGACAACGCCTTCAAGAGCATCCATTGGTACCCCGCGATACCGCCCGGGCTGGAGGAGATCGACGGGCGCGTGCTGGATCGGATCAAGGCCGCGAATTGAGCGTCGCCGCGGATTTGGTCGCCGACGGCGTCGTCAAGCGCTTCGCCGATCACCTCGCGGTGGATTCCCTGTCCTTCAGCGTCGCGCGGGGCAGCTTCTTCTCGATACTCGGGCCGTCCGGCTGCGGAAAGACGACGCTCCTGCGCATGATCGCGGGATTCATCTCGCCCGACCTCGGCGATATCTCCATCGGCGGAAGGAGCATGCGGGGCATCTCGCCCAATCGCCGGCCTGTGAACATGGTGTTCCAGCAGCTCGCCCTGTTCCCCATGATGTCGGTGGGCGAGAACGTGGCGTACGGCCTGGCGCGGCGCGGGATCGCGCGAGCCGAGCGCGCCCGCAAGAGCGGGGAGATGCTCGAGCGCGTGGGCCTCGGCGGCGCGGCGGACAAGAAAGTCGACGAGCTCTCCGGCGGCCAGCGGCAACGGGTCGCCATCGCGCGAAGCCTGGTGCTGGAGCCGACCCTTCTGCTCCTCGATGAGCCGCTGGGCGCGCTCGACTTGAAGCTTCGTGAGCACATGAAGATCGAGCTCAAGCAGCTTCAGGCCGCATTCGGCACGACGTTCGTATACATCACCCATGATCAGTCGGAGGCCCTCGTGCTGTCCGATCATGTGGGAGTCATGAATCAAGGGCGATTCGAACAGCTCGGCTCGCCGCAAGATCTCTACTACCGTCCCCGGACCCCTTTCGTTGCGGGGTTCGTCGGGGCCAACAATCGCATCGTCGGACGGGCGACGCACGTCGCAGGATCGACAGTGGAGCTGACCACCCAGGACGGCTGGGCGGTTCAGGCGGTCGCCGAGGGCGGCGTGCGGGTGGGCGATGCGGTGGAGGGCTTCGTGCGGCCGGAGATCGCAAGCCTCGGGCGCAGCGAAGCCGAGCTCCCGCCGGGGCAGCCGCCTCACCGGGGCGAAGTGGAGAGCCTTTTGTTCGACGGTGCGAACTCGGCCGTTCTTCTCAAGGAGGAGCGCACGCGCCGCGAGTTCCGCATCGCCCTGCCGCAAACCGGGCGGTTCTCCGATTTGCGGCCGCAGGAAAAGGTTTTTTTCAGCTTCGATCCGGCGCGCGCCGTGTGCTTTCCGGCGCGCCCGGGCGCCATGGATCAGAATGTCTAGCGCGGCCGTCGGGTCGGCTGCCGTCGAGTCGAAGTGGCACGGTCGGCTGGGATTGGCATTGCTCCTCGCCCCCGCGATCTTGTGGCTGGGAGCGCTCATCGTCCTGCCGCATGCCGATCTTGCCGTGTTGTCGCTGCGCGAGCGGATCGGCCCGCGGCACTACGTCCCGAGCGTGGCCCAGTACAGGACCTTCTTCACTGAGCCGCTCTACTGGCATGTCTTCGTACGCACGGCCGTCATGTCCGTCATCGCCACGCTGCTGACGCTCATTCTGGCGTTCCCCATCGCCTGGATCATCGCGAAGCTCGCCAGGGGCCGCGCCTCATCGCTCCTGTTCATCGTATGTCTGATCCCGTTCTGGGTGAGCGAGACCGTCCGCACGTTGGGGTGGATGATTCTGCTGCGCGAATCCGGCGTTCTGCCGACGCTGTTGGTGAAGCTCGGCATCACATCGGTGCCGATCGAGCTTCTGTATCACGATGCCACCATCCTGGTGGGCCTCGTATACACATCGCTTCTGTTCATGCTGATCCCCCTGGTCTCGAGCCTGGAGAGCCTGGACAACTCGCTGATCGAGGCGGCCTATGATCTCGGCGCGGGCGGCTTCACGACGCTGCGGACGATCGTCATTCCGCACGCGGCGCCCGGCATCACCGCGGGCTGCATCGTGGTGTTCATGCTGACCCTCGGCAACTATCTGACGCCGACCCTGTTGGGCGGCAAGAGCTCGCAGTGGTTCACCGAGCAGATCTACAACCAGTTCATCACGCGCTTCAACTGGGAGCAGGGCGCGGCCCTCGGATTCCTGCTGCTGGGGCTGTCCACCTCCCTGGTGATCATCGGCCTGCGCCTCGCGGGCCAGCGCTTCGGCGACGTGATGCGGCGGACATGATTCCCTCTCTGCCGCGTCCCCGCTGGCTGCGCACCGCGACCGCCGCCTATCTCGCCGCGTTCCTCGCGTTTCTTTTCCTGCCGCTGATCGTCGTCGCCGTGTTCGCATTCAACGACGCCCCTTATCCGGCGCCGCCGTGGCGCGGCTTCACCTGGGATTGGTTTCTGGGGAACGCCGGATCCGGGCGTGTCGGTCTGTTCAAGGACGCCGACCTGCTCGGCAGCATCTGGACCAGCTTGGTCGTGGCGGCGTGGGTGACGGTGCTCTCGGTTCTGATCGGCATCTGCAACGCCTTTCTGATCGAGCGCAAGAATTTTGCCGGCAAGCAGATGCTGTCGCTGTTGATGCTCGCGCCGCTGGTGATTCCCGGGGTCATTCTGGGAATCTCCATTCTCGCCTTCGCGAGCCGGGTGGCGGAGTTCGTCGACGACACCTTCGGCTGGGATTGGGAGTACCTGCGTCCCGGACTTCCGCTGGTGGTGCTCGGCCAATTCTCCTATATCGCCACCATCTCGACACTGACCATCAGTGCACGGCTGCGGCGCTTCGACCGTACGCTGGAGGAGGCCGCATTGAACCTGGGCGCCGGCAAGCCGGCGGTGTTGCGCACCATCGTGCTGCCCTACCTGCGTCCCGCCCTGATCGGCTCGGCGGCGATCTCGTTCCTCATGTCCTTCGCCGACTTCAACACGACGCTCATGCTGGTGGGTGCGCAAGCGCCGTTGACCGTGGAGATGTACGGCCGCATGCGCGAAGGCGCGACGCCGGTGCTCAATGCGGTGAGCCTGTTTTTGATGCTGGCCTCGGCGGTGTTGGCGCTCGGCTTGATGCGCGGCGGCTCGAGGAACAAGGGCACCGCGGCCGGTTGATCCGCGCGGTCGCGCGCATGGCGCCGATGCTAAGGCGCCTGCGCGCCTTTGCAAAGCCGCTCGGCGGTGCTCTCGATGCCGCTCACCAGCCGCTCGAACATGATCCGGCGCTCCAACCCCGGCGGGATGAGAGGAAGCACCTCGACCGTGATGACGCCCGGCGGCCTCGAGAACGATCGGCGCGGCCAGAAAATCCCCGAATTGAGGGCTGCGGGCACGCAGGGCACGCCGAGCGCCGTGTAGAGGTGACTGATCCCGGTCTTGTAGTTGGCCGGTTGCCCGACGCGGGTGCGCGTGCCTTCGGGAAAAATCACCACCTGCTTGCCCTGGGCCAGGGCTGCGCGCGTTCCGCGCACCATGGTATCGAGCGCACTCTTGCCGGTTCCGCGCTTGACCGGAATGCACCCCAAGCGCGCCAGCGCCCACCCGAAGAACGGAATGAACATGAGCTCGCTCTTCAGCACATAGACCGGACGGTCGAAGATCGCGAACATGGCGCAGGTGTCCCACACCGATTGATGCTTCATGGCGATGACGCACCCGCCGACCGGCACGTTCTCGCGTCCCCGCACCTCGTACGAGACACCGCAGATCTTGCGGTACATCGCGAGCCAGCTATGGGACCAGAATCGGGCGAATGCGGGGAGCCGCTTGGGCAGGATCAGGGAGATGAGCGTGGCGAGCACGGCGCTCACGGCGAACCACGCATAGAAGAGGATCGAAAACACCAGGGAGCGAAGCGCGAGCATCCTAGCGGATATCCGGGCGGTTCATCGGCGGCCGACGGACGCGACCTCGCCGGCGCTCGGCGCAGACGGTCCCGTTCCTGAACGCAGCAATTCGAGTCCCGCCGCCTCGCTCCGCTGGAAGCCTTTCCAGACCGTGATGCCCCGCGATCCCGGACTGTAGGCATCGTAGGGGATGGTGGGTGCTCCCGGCGCCGGCGCCGGCCATGCTCCGTCGGAGGAGCGGGCCACCGGCACGTCGAGGTAAGCCGCGCGCGAGTCGTCGCCCTTGACGTAGCGATCCAGGAACGCCGTGATGAAATGGGCGTTGATGGCGTTGACGCGCTCCGCTCTCCACACCGGATCTTGAAACCATTCCTGATCCCAGAGGCGCTTGCGCATCGTCGCAGGCGGCGGATTGAGGCCGATCGAGTGGCCGGCTTCGAGCAGCGTCAGAAGGTAGCGCGGCGCATTGACCGCCCCTTCGAAGATCGCACGGGCGCCGGTGGCGTAGTCGACGGTGCGGTCGTGATCGCCTTGGATGAGGAGCAACGGCGTATCCAGATCCCGCAGTCCATCCGCGCCCCAGGCCTGGAGCGTCCCTCCACCCGCGGGCGAGATCGCCACCACCGCTTTAAGATTCTGCACCGTGACATCGCCGGCTTGGGCGCCTCCGCGGACGAACGGCAGGATCAATCCGCCGGGAATCATTTGAGTCGGCGGCCCTCGCGGGTCCAACGTGGCCCCCGCGGCCGTCAACACCCCGTACCCCCCCATCGAATAACCGATCAACGCCGTCAGCGTCGGATCGATCAGCCCTTCCTGCCCCAGCATGCGCTGAAGGCTGCGCGTCACGAAGGCGATGTCGAGCGGACGGCGCAGCAGCGGGCCGATGAATTTGGCGCGGTCGGTGATGGGCGGATCATCGTGGTGGATGCCCGCGACCACATAGCCCTTGGAGGCCAGATTCTCGGTCAGCCAGATCATCGCGGCCGGGTCGTTGCTGTAGCCGTGAGACACGACGACCAGCGGGAAACCCTTGCCGGCGGCAGGCGCATCGCGCACCGCGAGCCCCGCGACACTGAAGCTCGCAGGCGGCGAAGGAGGCTCGGAGGGAAGCTGCGCCGTGTACACCGCGACCGCCGCACCCGGCTTGGGAGTGGCGGGATACCAGAGGTCCACGGTCAGTGCACGGACGCGCTTGGGCGCCTTGCCGGTCGCGGCATCGAACGCCAGCACGTCCACTTGTGCCGCTTCGTCGAGGTGCAGCGTGCGCAGGCCCACGGCATGGCTGCCGAGCGGCGCAAGTTCAGGTGCATCCACTCCGAAGCGGCCGGGAGGCGCGGGCTCCAACCCCTGCGCCGACGCCCGCGTGGGCGCTTGAAGGACCGCCAAAAACAGCACCGCAATCCCCAGCGTGGTCCGCTTCATGAGGTCCCCGAAGAATTCGAAATTGCCGGCGTGTCTTCGCCCTCGAGCAACAATGGCGGCAGCTGCGATAGACCCTCGATCAGCGCGTCGCACGGCAGATCGCGCGGATCGTTGCCTTCATTGTAGCCGTAAGGCACACAGATGACGGGGATCCGCGCCGCCCGTGCGGCCTTAACGTCGTTGATGGAGTCACCCACCATCAGCGTGCGGGAGGGCGGGGCCTGCAGGCGTTCGCAGGCGAACAGCAGCGGCTGCGGATCGGGCTTGCGGCGCTCGCAGCTGTCGCCTCCCACCACCAGATCGATCCACTGTCGAAGGTGCAGGCGCCGCAACAGCCCGTTGGCGAACCGCTCCTGCTTGTTGGTGACGACCGCAGTACGAAGGCCGGCGCCATGCAGCACCCGGAGCGCCTCGCTCGCGCCCGGGTAGGGTTGCGCGCCGAATTCCTCGTTTTCCTGCAGCGCCCCATAGTGATGGAAGAAACGCTCGACCATCGCGCCGGAAGTTGCCTCGTCGAGTTTCCGGCCCTGCGCCGCGGCAGCCCGCTCGATCAGCATCGGTGCGCCGCGGCCGATCATGCGCCGCACGTCATTTTCCGACAGGGACTCCCAGCGGCGCTCGGCGAGAGTGCGGTTGAGGGCGATGTGGATATCCCCCGCCGTATCCAGCAGGGTACCGTCCAGATCGAACAACACCGCATCGAGGGGCTGACCCCTCCATCGAGGCTGCGAGCTCATGCGCGCCGCCGCCTCATCCGCGCAGGGTCACGCTGACGGGGCAGTGATCGCTGCCCATCACATCCGCGTGAATGTCGGCGGCGCTGACCCGTCCGCGAAGCGCCGCGGATACGAGGAAGTAATCGATCCTCCATCCGACGTTGCGCGCCCGCGAGTTCGCAAAATGGCTCCACCAGGAATAGTGCCCGTTGCCTTGCGTGAAAAGCCGGAAGGTATCGACGAAGCCGGCGTCGATGAAATTCTGGAAACCCTTGCGCTCTTCGTCCGTGAACCCCTTCTTGCCGCGATTCGGCTTGGGGTTCGCGAGGTCGAGCTCGGTGTGCGCGACATTCAGGTCGCCGCACAGGATGACGGGCTTGGCGCGCTCGAGTTGGCGGCAATAGGCGAGGAAAGCCGGATCCCAATGCTTGAATCGCAGGTTGAGCCGGCTGAGGTCGTCCTTGGCGTTCGGCGTATAGACGGTGACGACGTGGAACTGCTCGAATTCGGCCGTGATCACCCTGCCCTCCTCGGCGCTGTCGCGCTGCAGCTCGTCCGCGAAGCTGAAGCGCTCGGCGAACTCCCGGGGAAACCCGTTGACGACGCGGATCGGCTCCTGGCGCGAGAACAGGGCCGTGCCGGAATATCCCTTCTTGGCGGCGGAGTTCCAGTACTCGCGGTAGTCGGGGACGTTGATCTCGATCTGCCCGCGCTCGGCCTTCGTTTCCTGCAGACATAGCACGTCGGGACTGTGGGCCCTCAGGAACGATTGAAACAGGCCCTTCTTGAGCACTGCGCGGATGCCGTTGACGTTCCAAGAATAGAATTTCATGGCAGACCATAATACAAGCAAAATGAATGACTTGCCGCTGAACCGTCAATCTTATTGACAATCATTCGCATTCGCGTTCACAATACGCCCTATGATCGTATGCGTATGCAAGGCAGTATCCGACCGGCACATCCGGGCCGCCGTCAACGCCGGCGCGACCCGGCTGCAGGAAATCAGCCGGCAGACCGGTCTCGGCACCTGTTGCGGCAAGTGTCTGCCGGAGGCGAAGCTCACGTTGAGCGAGAGCCTGGCCGAGCGTATGGCGGGTCCTTCGCTCCTCTCGACCGCTGCGCAAGCCGCCGCCTGACGGCCCGCGCTCACCGAGGCTATAATGCGCCATGCAAGCTGACGCCAAAGTCTTGGACTTCCTCAATCAGGCGCTCAAGAACGAGCTCACCTCCATCAACCAGTATTTTCTGCACGCCCGCATGCTCGACAACTGGGGCATGCGGCGGCTGGGCAAGATCGAATACGACGAGTCCGTCGACGAAATGCGCCACGCGGACCGGCTGGTCAAGCGCATCCTGTTTCTGGACGGCCTGCCCAATCTGCAGGACCTGGGAAAGCTCTTCATCGGCGAGGATGTGCGGGAGATCCTCGAATGCGATTTGAAGCGCGAGATGGCCGCCCACCCGATGTACCAGGCGGCAATCGCACACTGCGAATCGGTCAAGGATTTCGTCACGCGCGAGCTCCTCGTCGAGATTCAGAAGAGCGAAGAGGAGCACATCGACTTCATCGAGGAACAACTCGGCCTGATCGAGAAGATGGGGCTCGCGAACTACGTGCAGAGCGCCACCGGCGAATTGCACGAGGCCTCGGCGCACTGAATTCATCCGGGCGTAAGCGCCCGCCGCGGCCGATCAGCCCGCTGACGGAGGCACTGCGAAGAGCTGCCCTTCGATGTCGCGAAACGCTTTGAATTCCAGTGCGTTGCCGCTGGGGTCCAGGAAGAACATGGTGGACTGCTCACCCACCTGACCTTCGAAGCGCGTGTACGGCTCGACGAGGAAGCGCGTCCCGAGCCGCCTCAGGCGTTCGGCCAGCGCGGACCACTGCGCCGGGCGCAGCACCACCCCGAAGTGGGGCACTGGGACACCCTGGCCGTCCACCGGATTGAAGTGACTCTGAAGCTTGCCGTTCTTTCCCAGCTTCGGATTCAAATGGCAGACGAATTGATGCCCGTAGAGGTTGAAATCCACCCATTGGGCATCGCTCCGTCCCTCGGAGCACCCTAGAATGTCCCGGTAGAAGCCGCGCGCCTCGGCGATATCGCGCACTTGCACGGCGATATGGAAAGGCGTCAATGGCGCGGGCGACATCGAAGGATCCTGCATGTTTCTTCTCCGTCATGGCCAAAGCTATTTTAACCTGCACTTCAATCTCACGCGCGTGGACCCTGGAATCGAGGATCCGGAATTGACGCCGCTCGGGATGCAGCAGGCCGCCGCGGCCGCCGAGAAACTCGCGAATGCCCCGCTCACCCGGATCATCGTGTCGCCCTACACTCGCGCACTGCAGACCGCGCAACCGTTCCTCGAATCGCACGACGCGCCGGTGGACATCATGTCCGAGGTGCGCGAGCGAACCGCCTTCGTGTGCGACGTGGGAAGCACACCGGAATCCCTCGCCGCACGCTTTCCTCATCACAGCTTCGGCCACCTGCCCCGGCGGTGGTGGCACCCGGGAATCGAGTCCGCCGAGGAAACCACCGCGCGCGCGAACGCATTTCGCACCTGGATCGCCGCACGCGGGGACAGCGCGACGACGCTCGTGATCAGTCATTGGGCTTTCATCCTGGCGCTTTCGGGCAGCTCGGTCGCGAACGGCGAGATCCTCCAATTCGACCCCGCCCAAAGTCCGCCCGCGGGAGTGCAGCCACGGTGATCGGCAGGGTGCGCCTCTTCCTGGGTCTGCGTCCCCTGGCGGGCCCGGGCGTGGCGCGCGATCTTTTCGCGGGACTGAAGCTCGCGGCGATCAACATTCCCCAGGTGCTCGGGTACTCGCGCATCGCCGGGATGCCGGTCGTGACGGGCCTGTATACGCTGCTTCTCCCGCCGCTGGCCTTCGCGATTTTCGGAGCCTCGCGCCATCTCGTGGTGGCCGCGGACTCGGCGACCGCCGCGATCTTCGCAAGCTCGGTCTCGCATCTGGCCGCCGCAACGAGCCCACGCTACGTGTCCATGGTCGGGATGGTGGCGCTGACCACCGCGGCGCTCTTGTTCCTGGCCCGGTTGTTCCGATTGGGATTTCTGGCCGATTTTCTCTCGCGCACGGTGCTCACGGGCTTTCTCGCCGGTGTGGGATGCCAGGTCGGCATCTCGATGCTCGCCGACATGCTGGGACTTGGCGTCAGCGCCCACAATTCGCTGGCAAAGCTTTGGGAGATCCTGGCCGCAATGCCGGGGGCGAATGCCCCCACGGCGCTGCTCTCGGGCGTCATCGTCGCCGGCGTTCTCTTGGGAAATCGCTTCGCGCCGCGGGTGCCGATCTCGCTCGCTGCGGTGATGGCGACCATCGCTGCGGGCTATTTCCATCCGTTGAGTGCACTCGGCATCGCCGTGCTGGGGCCGATTCCCGGCGGACTTCCAAGCCTGGGTCTTCCGCAGGTCACGTGGAGCGAGTTTCTGGCCCTCCTGCCGGTCTCCGCCTCGTGCTTCGTCATGATCGTGGCTCAGAGCGCCGCCACGGCGCGGGGCTTCGCGTTCAAGTACCGGGAACCCGTGGATAGCGACGCGGACATTTTGGGCCTCGCCGCTGCGAATGCGGCGGCGGCATTCTCAGGCACGTTCGTCGTCAACGGCAGCCCCACGCAGACCGCCATGGCGGATCGCGCCGGGGCGAAGAGCCAGATGGCCCAGGTGGGTTTGTCCGCAGCCGTTCTCGTCGTGCTGTTGTTTCTCTCCCGAGAGCTGCAGTACCTGCCGCGATGCGTGCTCGCCGCCATCGTCTTCACGATCGCGGCCGGCATGATCGACTGGAGGGGACTGTATGGAATCCGCCGAGAAAGTCCGGGGGAGTTCTATCTCGCGCTCGTCACCGCGGCGACCGTGGTCGCCGTCGGAGTGGAGCAGGGCATCCTGCTTGCGATGGCGCTGTCCCTGTTCCGCCACGTCCGCCACAGCTATCGGCCGCACACCATGATGCTCGTGCCGGATACGACGGGACGCTGGGTGGTCGCGCCGGCCGCGCCTGGTCGGGTCACCGCACCCGGGCTCATCGTCTATCGGTTCGGCGCGGACCTGTTCTACGCCAATCAAAATCGCTTCTGCGACGAAGTGCACGAGTTGGTGGCGCGGGCGCCGGGCCCGTTGCGTTGGTTCATCGTCGATGCCGACGCGATCACCGACATGGACTATTCCGCCGCCCGCAGCCTTCGAGACCTGCTCGATGACTTGAGGCGCGCGGGCGTGCAAGTGATCTTCGGGCGCGTGAGCCCCTACCTGCGCTCCGACATGGATCGGCATGGCATCACCGCCGCGGTGGGCGCCGAACATATCTTCGCGAGCCTGCACGAGGCGACCGCCGCGGCCGGCCTTCGTGCACCCCCGGTCGGTTGAGCACGCGACCGGCCGCAGACGAGGTTTACGGCGGGAGCATCCCGGAGATTTGTCCGGCGAACCGTTGAATGTCGATGGGTTTGACGATATAGCCCCGGCACCCCGCGGCGGCCGCTCGTTCCTCGTCGCCCTGCAACGCAAAAGCGGTCAATGCGACCACCGGCACGTGTCTCAGCCGCTCATCCGCCTTGAGCCGGCGCGTGAACGTCAAGCCATCGATCCCCGGTAATGCGATGTCCGTCACGATGAGGTCCGGCACCCGGTCCAGAAGAATGCGTTGCGCCTCTTCCGCGTCCGCGGCAACGTCGACCTCGAACCCATGAACCTCCAAAATCTCGGAGGCGAGCTTCAGATCGATCGGATTGTCGTCGACGATGAGAATGTGTCCGCGCATCGACTGCTTTTATACGCTAATGAGGGTGCACGCTGCACGGAGGCTGCCGGGGGCACGCTCCGCTCCTCGGACAGATCACGCTCGCCTGCGAATCGAGCGCCTCGGCGATCCACGCGATGTTGAGGACCTGCGAGGCCGCTCGGATGCTGCGCGCGGCCTCGTCGGGTATCTTGCCATCGCCCCCTCCGCGCCGGCAGGCATCGGCGACCTGCGCCACCACGGCCTCGCCGTCGAAGCCCTGCGCGTCGAGCGCGGGCACGAGATCGACGCCGACGGAGAGCACGTGCCATTCATCGAGCGCATCCCGCGTCAGCAGCGAGTGACAGCAATACAGGCGCGCAAGCTTGCCGTCCTGCATCACCGAGATTTGCGACTTGGGCTTCTGCGACGGGGGCGTCGTCGACGGCGTCCTCAGCAGTCTGAACACCGCCCACCGGGGGCACGGATCGGATACCAGGCTCATGTTGCCCCAGGGAAGCGGAATCCCGTTGCCGCGATACACGGCACGCAGGTACCCGGGGCTGTAGGCATCGAAGAAATGCCAATGCCGGTAGGGCGACACCGCCGTCATTCGACGCATCACCAGCGCCGGGGTCACACCGAGCTTCCCGCAGGCCGACACATTGTGAGCTTCACGGATCAGGAATCGCCGGAATGGGATTCTCGGGCACAGCAGCGCGCCGGCGAAGAAGCTGCATTCGAAGTCGCGCCACGCGAACAGCACATCCTGCGCGCCCATCCCGGCGGCCGAGGCCATGGCCTCCCCATCGCGCGCGTGGACGGCGCTGTGCGGAGAGATGGCGCCGTCGCCGTTGTGCAGGATCTTGTGGCCCACGAAGAACGCCAGCTCGTACTTGAGGCGCTCTTCCTGATTGCGCAGGCGCTTGTTGATGAACACGGTACCGGGCGCCTCGAATCGGGAGCGCACCAAGGCGCCCCCCGGTTTGCGGCCGTCTCCGTCGAACCAGCGGATCTCGAGCCCGTGATGCCTGCAAATATCGAGTACCGCCTCCAGGTCGAGCGGCATCTGCCGCTTGCCGCACTGCTCCGCCGCCCGCTCGATGTCGGGGAAGCTGTTGTGATGAGTTTCCTGCCACACCCGGATGAGGAGTTGGGCGAATTGCCGGCCGGTCGTGCCGGTCTGCGACAAGAGCTCGGGCAATGCGCTCTGCAGCAGCTCGTGCGAGAACAGAAACGCGGGCTCGAGCGGCATGGCGGCGAGCCCGCCCCGGGCGCGATCTCGCGGCGCGGGCTCGACCTCCGTGTTCTCGTCGAGAAACCAGCGCGGGTCCTTGCTGAAGATGCCGGCGAGCATCGCGAGCGTATTGGCGGAGGGCGTGCGTTTGCCCGTCTCCACCATGCTCAAGTAGGACACCGACGGCGCACTCTGCGCATCCACTTGCACGCAGCGCGCGGACAGCTCGTCGAGCGTCAGCCCGTTGCGCTTGCGCAGCGAGCGCAGCTTCGCGCCCAGCAAATGTCCCTGGCGGATCAGTCCGGACATGGCCGGCTCGGGCAGCGGATGTGGTTCATGGGCAGATCACCGATCCAATGTTAAATTCACATTGTAAAATTTCGATTGTGTAAATGCTCTGCTCCTTTGACTTTAGACTCAGCTGCCTCATGAATTGCAAGTCGCGGAGCAGGAGATATGCGGACGAGCGATGAAGGCACCCGTGTCGTCGCCTAAAGACCAGGCGGCCGCGATCGCCGAGCATTTTCGCGCCTACAACGAGGAATTCGGCCGCATCACCCGGCGTGCGGCGCTGAATTTCCTCGCGGAGGATTGGCGTGCCGCGCAGCATCGATGCGGTTGCCCGCATCGAGCTCTACGAACAGCGTGTGACCGGCTGCGTGAAGGCCTTGGATGCCGTGTTGACACCGCATCTCGGCGATTCCGCGCTGTGGGCGGAAATCAAGCGCTCGTACGAGATCCTGGTCGCGCGCCGGCCGGACAGCGATTTTTACCGCACGTTCTTCAATTCGGTCACGCGCGATCTGTTCGGAACGGTGGGCGTCAATCCGGACGTGGAGTTTTGCTCGACGACGGTCGGGCGAGCCTCGGGCGCCGTGCCGATCCGCGTCTATCGGGTCGGAGGCTCGCTGCCGACGGCGGTGCGCGAAATCCTGGCCGATCTGCCGTTCGGCGCCGCGATGCAAAACCCGGACGCCGCGGTCCACCGGATCAGCGCCGAGATCGGCCGTTATTTCTCGACCGGAAGGCTGAGCGGCGCACCCGAGTCGATCGAGCTCATCGAGCCCGTCTTCTACCGCGGTCTCAACGCCTTCACCGTCGGCCGCATCATCGGCGACGGATCCATCACGCCTCTCGTCATTGCATTCAGCAATTCACCGGAGGGCGTCCGGGTCGACGCGATCATGATGTCGCGTGCCGAGGTCGGATCGCTCTTCGGGTACGCGCGCTCGTATTTTCACGTCGATCTGCCGGTGGTCAGCGCCGCCATCACGCTGCTGCGCTCGTTCATGCCGCGCAAGCCCATCGACGAGCTGTACACGGTGCTCGGGCGGGCCAAGCAGGGCAAGACCGAGCGCTTCTTCGCCCTGCAGCGGCATCTGGCGTCGTCCATCGACAGCTTCGTGCACGCCCCCGGCGAGCGCGGCCTGGTGATGATCGTGTTCACGCTGCCCTCGCACGACCTGGTGTTCAAGGTCATCCGGGACCGCTTCGGCGCGCCCAAGACCACGTCGCGCGCCGACGTGATGGAGCGATACCAGTTCGTGTTCCGCCACGACCGCGCCGGACGCCTGGTGGATGCGCAGGAATTCAAGCGCTTGAGACTGCCGCGCGATCGCTTCATGCCGGGGCTTGCCGGCGAGCTCCTGGGCGAGGCGAGCGAGAGCTGCCGCATCGAGGGCGAGGACTTGATCGTCGAACACTGCTACATCGAGCGGCGGCTGAGGCCGCTGAACTTGTTCCTGCGCGAGGCGGACCCGGCGGCCGCCGAGGCCGCCATCATCGACTATGGCCAGGCGCTGCGCGATCTTGCCGCGAGCAACGTGTTTCCGGGCGACCTCTTGCTCAAGAATTTCGGTGTCACCAGCCACGGGCGCGTCATCTTCTACGACTACGACGAGCTGTGCCTGTTGACCGACTGCGTGTTCCGCGATCTTCCGCAACCGAGCTGCGAGGAAGAGGAAACGGCGGCGGAGCCGTGGTTCCACCTGGGACCGAACGATGTGTTTCCGGAACAATGGCTGCAATTTCTCGCCATCCCGCCGACCTTGCGGGACGTGTTCCTCCAACATCACGCCGCATTGCTGACGGCCGGCATGGTGGCGGGATCAGGTCGCCCAGATCACTGCCGGCGCCGCGGCGGCGGCGGTCGCCCGCCATTCAGTCCCGTCCGGCACGCAGAACGCGGCCGCCTTGGGTTAGCTGCGTTTGCGCAAGATCATGATTCCCTGAGCGGGAACGTCCATCGCGCCGCTCGTCTCCTGCGCCTGCGCCGCGACCTCGGCGGATCCGGACGCGAGCGCGAAATCCCAGAATCCGGAAGGCAGGGGAATGCGCCGTGAGGTTTCGCCGAAATTGAACAGGGCCGCCAGGCCCGCATGCTCGAAGCGCAGCCACTGCGCCTCATCATCGAATCGGACTTTCGGTTTCGCGCGTCCCAGGGGCAGGGATCGCGCGGCGCGCAGCGCGATCAGCCTTCGGTGCCAGTCGAGGATTTCATCGTGGGGAGGGCGTGTCAGTTCGGACCAATCGAGCTTCGAGCGCTCGAAGGTCTCCGCGGCTTGAGGGTCGGGAATCTCCCCCGCCCATCGAAAGCTCGCGAACTCGCGTGTACGTCCCTCCGTCACGGCCCGCCCCAGATTCGGATCCTGATGGTCGGTGAAATATAGAAACGGAGTTCGCGCGCCCCACTCCTCCCCTTGAAACAGCATGGGCACGAACGGCGACAAGATCGTGAGCGCCGCGACCGCCTTGAGCCGCGGCACATCGAGCAGCATCGACAGCCGCTCGCCGCGCGCGCGGTTGCCGATCTGATCGTGATTCTGCGCACACACCACCAGCTGCTCCGAGGCGACGCCTGAAGGCGGGCGCCCATGTCGACGCTGCCGAAATCGCGAGTACTGCCCCTGGTACACGTAACCGTCGCGCAGTGCCACGGCAACGTCCTTCAGCCCTTCGAAGTCCGAGTAGTAGCCCGCATCCTCGCCGGTGAAATATCGGTGGATGGCGTGATGAAAATCGTCGCTCCAGTGCGCATCGAGGCCGTAGCCGCCGCGCGCGACGGGATGCACCAGCCTGGGGTCGTTCAGATCGCTCTCGGCGATCAGCACGAAGCGGCGATTGAGTTCCCGGCCCAGCCGCCGCACCGCCGCCCCGAGCTCTTCCAGGAAATGGGTTGCCTCGAAGCTGAAAATTGCGTGCACCGCGTCGAGGCGCAGGCCGTCGAAGTTGTAATCGCGCAGCCACATGAGCGCGTTGTCGATGAAGAACCGGCGCACCTCGTCGCTCCCGGCGCCGTCGTAATTGATGGCTTCTCCCCACGGCGTCTTGACGCGATCGGTGAAATACGGCCCATAACAGCCGAGGAAGTTCCCGTCAGGGCCCAGATGGTTGTAAACCACATCGAGCAGCACGGCCAAGCCGCGCCGGTGGCATTCCTCGATGAAGCGGGCGAGCTGCGCGGGCGTGCCGTACGCCGGCAGCGGCGCGTAGAGATCCACCCCGTCGTAGCCCCAGCCGCGCCGGCCCGGAAAGGTGGCCAGAGGCATGAGCTCCACATGAGTCACGCCCAGATCGGCCAGGTACTGCAGGCGCCCGGACCGCGGCGTCATACGTTCCCGCCGGCGTGAAGGTGCCTACGTGCAATTCGTAGATGACCGCTTCCTGCATCGGCTTCGGACTGAATGCGACGGCTTCGCCGGAAGCGCCGCTCCGGCCGCCGCCTCGCCCGGCAGCGGATGTGCGAGGGACCGTGCACGCCGCCGGGCTGCCATCGCGAACGCGGATCCGGGAAAGGGACCCTGACCGTCGATGACGTAGCGGTAGCCGCCGGCCGCCTCTGCGTCCGCGACATCCGCGCGCCACCATCCGCCCGCCTCCCGGCGCATCTCGGTCCTTCGGGTCCCGCCGCCCTCGTCCATGACCAGTTCGACGCCTTGTGCCGACGGCGCCCAAACCGAAAAGATCACGGACCCTCCCGGTGCAGCAGAGCGACTGGGAAGGCGCCGAACAGCTCCTCGGGAGCCGCCCCGTCCCAGACCCGCGCCTCGGTGAAGCAGTTCTTCCAGACGCCCCGCGGCAGGGGCAATCGCGTGTCGCCCCAGTCGCCGCCGATGGTCATGTTGAAGCGGGGCACCACGGCGATCAGGTTGTCCCCTCGCCGGAACGCGAGCAGGTTCCCGAGATGGCTGCCCTGGGCGACCAGCGGCTGATACTTGCTGTCCGCCCTGAAGTCCTCGGCCAGCGCCCGCCTGACCGCCAACACGCGGGCGGTCATCCACAATTTCGGCAGCCCCGAATCCCAGTCGCGGACCGCCTCCGCCGCCGAGAGCCCCCGGCATTTGCGCAGCAGACTCGAACGCAGATCGAAATCGACCGCACGCCGGTTGTCGGGATCGACGAGGCTCAGGTCCCAGAGCTCCGTGCCCTGGTAAAAATCCGGAACGCCCGGCGCGATCATCTTGATCAGCGTCTGCGCGAGCGAATTGATGCGGCCCGGCATGATCAGCGGCTCGATGAAACTCTGGAGACTCGCGAGAAACGGCCCGGTCTCGAATACCCCCTCGACGAATCCGCGGATGTTCTCCTCGTAGCTGACGTTCGGCTCGTGCCATGAGGTGCGTATTTTGGCCTCGCGGCAGGCCTTCAGCATGTACTGCCAGCATCGCTCGTGAGTGATGGGCCATGCACCGATGAGAGTTTGGTACAAGAGGTACTCGGCATGCCGGTCCGGCGTGCGATTTCTCCACGCGGGCGCGGTGAGCTGCGACCACTGGTGCAGCGCCTCGGACCATCGGTCCGGAATCTCGGAGAGCAGCGAGATTCTCGTGCGCACGTCCTCGCTGCGCTTGTTGTCGTGGGTCGAGGTGGCCAGCATGTTGTTCGGCCAGCGCTCGCTCAAGTAATGGCAGAACTCGTGGAATTTCTCCGCAGAGATCCCGACGAGCGAGGCCTGGGAGCCCACCTCGTTGCAGGACACCAATCGGTCGAAGCAATAAAACGTCGTGTCCTCCACTCCCTTGGCCATCACCGCGGGGGACAACTGCTGCCACTGGGCGACGAACTCTTCCTCGTCCCGATCGAGTGCCGGCTTGGCGAACACCGCCGACAGGAAATCGAACACGCCGCCGTCGATGTCCGGCGAGCCGATGCGCGCGCTTTGCACGGCCTCGGCGAACACCTTGTCGTCGCCCGGATGGAGCGTCTCTCGCGGTGCGGTACGTTCGATACACCGGGAGGACGGTCGTGACCCGTGCGAGCGCCTCGCGCAGCTGCCGGGGACTCATGTCCCGCGTTCTCCAGTCGGTGCGCGCAATGCGCTCCGCGCTCTTTCCCAAGGCGTCGAAAGCGGCGGAGAACGTCGACTCGACGATGGCCCGCTTCTTCTCGCGCACCAACGCGCCGAAATTCACCGGATGGCCCGTGAAGTCCGAGTAGGTGGCCGTCAACGCGTCGATTCGCTGATCGTCCATCCAGAGCCGGTTGACCTTGGCCAGAAAATCGTAGCCCACCGTTCCGTCGATCGGCCAGTCCTCGACGAGCCGCTCGTCGTTCTCCAGGATCTTCTCCACATACAGGCGGCCGTCCGGCAGGAGGCGGCGCAGGCGCTCGAAATACGTCCTGGGATCGCGCAGGCCGTCCGGATGGTCTATGCGCAACCCATCGATCTCACCCTTCGAGATCATCGTCTCGATGCGCGCATGCGATGCCGCGAATACCTCGGGGATTTCGGTACGGATCCCGACCAGCGAGCCCACGTCGAAAAAGCGCCGGTAATTCGTCAGCTCGCCCGCGAGCTTCCAGCCATGCAGGGTGAAGAATTGCCGCTCGATGATCCGGTCGAGGGTGTCCGGATCGCGCTGGGCGCGTTCGATTGCCGGCTCGAGCCGCCCGTCGCGGTGTGCATCGGCGAGACGAGCCTCCGCCGCGGCGGCGGCGAGACGGTAGGCCGCGCGATCCGCATCGCCGATTTCGGTGAACCATCGCAGCCGCTCGAGGTCCTCGAAACACCCATTGATGCGCTCGCCGTCTCCCGGATCGTCCGCCTCCAGCAGCACCCCCCACGAAGCGGGTCCGAGCGGCCAGGAATTATCGAAGTGCTTGAGCCGGGGACGCCCGCCGCGCGACTCGAGCTCGAGCTCGCCCTTTTCGAGCGACTCGCCGTAGGCATGCGCCAGCGAGCAGATGTTGATCCGAAAGGGCTGATGCGGCTCCTTGCGAATGTCGAAGAATTCCGCATGCTCGCTGAACGGGCCGTGCGCCAGCACCTCGTCCCACCACGCATTCTGTTCCGCGGCCGCCATGTGGTTCGGGACGATGTCGAGCAGGATCTTCAGGCCCCGCGCGCGCGCGGCGCCGACGAACCCGCTCCACGCCTCTTCGCCGCCGAGATCCTCGCTGATTCGGGCGGGATCCGTGACGTCGTAGCCATGCATGCTGCCGGGCATCGCCTGCAGACAGGGGGACAGGTACACGTGGCTCATGCCGAGGTCGGCCAGATAGGGCAGCACCCGCGCGGCATCCTCGAGGGTGAATCCTGCGTGCAGCTGGATGCGGTAGGTGCCGACCCAGTCAGCGCTCATGAGTCAGCACGACGAAGGAGCGGGGAGCGAGGTCCACGAGGCGGTTGCGTTTCACCGACTCCTGCTCCACGGCCAGGTCGGGGCGGGCCGTGTCGAAGGCGATCTTCCAGCCGGCGTGGTACAGCTCGTACGAGATGCGGAACGGCACCGGCTCGTGATGAGCGTTCAGCAGCAGGAGAAAGTCCGAGTCCTCGGCGCACTCCCCCGCGCTGTCGCGGATTTCCGGCGCGGCGCCGTTCAGGAACATGCCCATCGTTCTCATCCAGCCGCCGTTCTCCCAGTCCTTGCCGTTCATGCGCTTTCCGTCGGCGCGGAACCAGACGATGTTCTTGTCCGGATGCGTCGCGTCCGGATCATGGTCGTAGAACGCGTAGCGGTGGAAATTCGGGTGCTTCTTTCGATAACTCACGACGCGGCGGGCGAATTCGAGAAAATTCCTCCGCCGCTCGTCGAGCTCCCAGTGATACCAGGACAGCTCCGAATCCTGACAGTAGGCGTTGTTGTTGCCCTGCTGCGTGCGGCTCAACTCGTCGCCGCCCGAGATCATCGGCGAGCCCTGCGCGAAAATCAGCGCGCACCAGAGGTTGCGCTTCTGGCGCTCGCGCAGCTCGACGATGGCGGAGTCGTCCGTGGGGCCCTCCACTCCGCAGTTCCAGGTATGGTTGTCGTCCGCCCCGTCCCGGTTGTCCTCGCCGTTCGCCTCGTTGTGCTTCTGCTCGTAACTGACGAGATCCTGCAGCGTGAACCCGTCATGGGCGGTGACGAAGTTGACGCTCGCCGACGGCGGCCGCCGCGTGGTTTCATACAGATCCGCGCTGCCCGCGAGGCGTGTGGCGATCTCGCCGTGAAGGCCCATGTCGCCCTTCCAGAACTTGCGCACCGTGTCGCGGTATTTGCCGTTCCACTCCATCCAGCCCAGCGGAAAGTTGCCGACTTGATAGCCGCCCTCGCCGAGGTCCCAGGGCTCGGCGATGAGCTTCGTGGGCGCGAGCGTGGGATCCTGATAGATCGCGTCGAAGAACGCCCCCAGCTGGTCCACGTCCTTCAGCTCGCGGGCGAGCGCCGAGGCCAGATCGAAACGGAACCCGTCCACGTGCATCTCGGTCACCCAGTACCGAAGGCTGTCCATGAGCAGCTGAATCGAGTGCGGGTGGACCATGTTGAGCGTGTTGCCGCAGCCGGTGAAGTCCATGTAGTAGCGCTGATCGTTCGGCAGGGTGCGGTAGTAGGCGAGATTGTCGATGCCGCGAAATGACAACGTCGGGCCCGCGTGGTTGCCCTCTGCGGTGTGGTTGTAGACCACGTCCAGGATGACTTCGATGCCCGAATGGTGCAGATCCTTGACCATTTGCTTGAACTCGCGCACCACATCGCTCGGCCGGCCGGACTTCCTTGCATACGTGGGCTCGGGCGCGAAAAAGCCGAGCGTGTTGTAGCCCCAATAATTGCGCAGCCCTTTATCGACCAGATGGCGGTCATCGAGAAAGTAATGCACCGGCATGAGCTCGATGGCGCTGACGCCGAGCGAGTGCAGATGGGCGAGAACGGGCTCGCTGGCGATTCCGGCATAGGTGCCGCGCAGCTCCTCCGGCACGTCGGGATGCATCATGGTCATGCCGCGGACGTGCGCCTCGTAGATGATGGTCTCGTGCGATGGATAGCGCGGGCGCCGCTCTCCGCTCCAATCGAAGGCGGTGTCGATCACCGCGCCCAAGGGGGCGTACGGCGCGCTGTCGCGCTCGTCGAACACGAGATCTGCGTCCGGATCCCCCACCTGGTAACCGAACAGCTCATCCGCCCACTTGAGCTCCCGGCCGATCGCCTTGGCGTAGGGATCGAGCAGCAGCTTGTTGGGATTGAATCGCAGCCCCGTGTGCGGGTCGTATGGGCCGTACACTCGGTAGCCGTAGAGCTGGTCCGGTCCGATGTCGGGGAGGTAAAGGTGCCACGCGCCGCTGGTGCGCTCGCGGATGCGAATGCGGGTCTCGTTTTCCCCGGCGCGGTCGAACAGGCACAGCTCCACCGATTCGGACCCTTCTGAAAACAGCGAAAAATTCACACCCTTGCCGTCCCAGGTGGCGCCTCTCGGAAACGGCAATCCTGGGGATTGGCGCGATCTCTCGCGTTGCGATGCGGAGGGTGGCGTCACGGGCGCGGACGCTCGGGCGTGCCGCGCGCCGCCGAGATTGGCTCATTCATGGAGTGGACATCCTATGGGACAACGAATGTTGGCGTCGCTTCCGCCCCTTGGCTGTCGGCTTGCCTCCCCAGGGTTTGTAGGACAAGCGAACGGGGCCGAGAGTCATCCCGGCCAAAGCCAATTGCGGATTTCCGGCATGTCCTCCCCGTAGCGGTTGATGTATTGACGGTGCTCGATCAGCTTGTCGTTCAGCTGTTGCTTCAGGTAGGCCCCCTCGCTGCCGAGCTGGGGCAGGCGGTCGATCGCGTCGATCACCAGGTGGAAGCGGTCGAGATCGTTGAGCACCGTCATGTCGAACGCCGTGGTGATGGTGCCCTCCTCCTTGTAGCCTCGCACGTGCAGATTGTCGTGATTGTGCCGTCGATAGGTGAGCCGATGGATCAGCCAGGGATAGGCATGGAAGGCGAAGATGACGGGCTTGTCCCGGGTGAACAGCGAGTCGAAATCGTAGTCGGTCATGCCGTGCGGATGCTCCGACGCCGGCTGCAGCTTCATGAGGTCCACCACATTGACGACTCGGACCTTGAGCTTCGGCAGATGCTCCCGCAGGATCGAGACCGCGGCGAGGGTCTCGAGCGTCGGCACGTCGCCGGCGCAGGCCATCACGATATCGGGCTCGCCCTGCTGATCGTTGCTCGCCCATTGCCAGATGCCGGCACCCTCGGTGCAATGCCTGCGCGCCGCCTCGATCGACAGCCACTGCGGCGCCGGATGCTTGCCCGCCACCACCACATTGACGTAGTGGCGGCTTCGCAGGCAATGATCCATCACCGACAAGAGGCAATTCGAGTCGGGAGGCAGGTAGACGCGGACCACCTCCGCCTTCTTGTTGATCACATGGTCGATGAATCCCGGATCCTGGTGCGTGAACCCGTTGTGATCCTGACGCCAGACATGGGAGCTCAGCAGGTAATTGAGCGATGCGATCTTGCGCCGCCAGGGGAGCGAAGTTGGTCACCTTCAGCCACTTGGCGTGCTGATTGAACATCGAATCGATGATGTGAATGAACGCCTCGTAGCAATTGAACAGTCCGTGACGCCCGGTGAGCAGGTAGCCTTCGAGCCATCCCTCGCACTGATGCTCGCTCAGCATCTCCATCACCCGCCCGTCAGGCGCGAGGAACTCGTCGTCGGGGATCGTTGCCGCCTCCCATTGCCGGCGCGTGGTCTCGAAGACCGCCTCCAGACCGTTCGACTTGGTCTCGTCCGGACCGAAAATCCGGAAATTTCTCTGCGCCGCGTTCCCGGCGACCACGTCGCGCAGATACCGGCCGAGCACGTGGGTGGCCCCGATGCCGCCGATGCCGGGCTTCGCGACGTCGACCCCGTACTCCGCGAAATCCGGGAGCTTGAGGTCGCGAAGCTTGAGGCCTCCGTTCGCCGCCGGATTGGCGCCCATGCGCCGCTCGCCTTTCGGGGCCAGAGATTTGAGCTCGGGCTTCAGTCGGCCGGACTGGTCGAACAGCTCCTGCGGGCGGTAGCTCCTGAGCCAGCTTTCCAGCAGCTCGAGGTGCGCGGGATTGGTGGCCGGATCGGTGATGGGAACCTGGTGGGACCTGAACGACCCTTCGATGCGCTTTCCGTCGACCTCCTTGGGCCCCGTCCACCCTTTCGGTGAGATGAGCACGATCATCGGCCAGCGCGCGCGCTGCGTGTTGCCGCCGGATCTCGCGGCTTGCTGGATGGCGCGGATCTCCTCCAGGGAGCGGTCCAGGGCATCCGCCATGGCCCGGTGCATCGGCATGGGCTCGTGCCCTTCGACGATGTAAGGAGTCCAGCCGTAGCCCCGCAGCAGCTGGTCCAATTCGGTGCGGGAAATTCGCGCGAGCAGCGTGGGATTGGCGATCTTGTATCCGTTCAGGTGCAAAATCGGCAGCACCGCGCCATCCGTCGCCGCATTCAGAAACTTGTTGGAGTGCCAGGCGGTCGCCAGCGGGCCGGTCTCGGCTTCGCCGTCTCCCACGACGCAGGCCACCGTGAGGGACGGGTTGTCGAACACCGCGCCGAATGCATGGCTCAGTGAATACCCGAGCTCGCCGCCCTCGTGGATCGAGCCCGGACATTCCGCCGAGGCGTGGCTCGGCACGCCGCCGGGAAACGAGAACTGGGTGAACAATCGTTTGAGCCCCGCCTCATCCTCGCTGATGTTGGCATAGACCTCGCTGTAGGTCCCTTCCAGATAAGTACCGCTGAGGACCGCGGGCCCCCCATGGCCGGGACCCGAGATGTAGATCATGTCCAGGTCGTACTTGTTGATGGCGCGATTGAGGTGGGTGTAGATGAAATTCTGGCCCGGTGTCGTGCCCCAGTGCCCGAGCAACATGCGTTTGATGTGCTCGGGCGCCAGCGGCTCGCGCAGCAACGGGTTGTCGCACAGATAAATCTGTCCGACCGAGAGATAATTGGCCGCGCGCCAATAGGCATCCATCCTCTGGAAAAGCTCCGTATCGGCGGGCGTTCCGGCGCCTTCAGGCGTCATGTGGCTCCTCCTGCTGATCGATCGTCGAGCACCTGCGTGGTGAGCTGCGCGATCACCGACTCCTCGTCGGTGCGGATGACCCGAACCGTGACTGCGCGAGTACTCTCGGCCGAAATCACGTCGGCATTGCGGGCGTTGTCCCCGGCGCAAAGGGCGATGCCGAGGAAGCCGAGACCGTCGCAAATGCGGGCACGAATCTCCGGCGAGTTCTCGCCGATGCCGCCCGCGAACACCAGCGTATCGACGCCGCCGAGCGCGCCCGCGAACGAGGCGATGGCTTTCTTCGCGAGATAGCAGAACAGCTCGATCGCCTCCGCCGCGCGCGCATCTTCGGCCATGCACTTCAAGAGATCGCGGACGTCGGCGCTCGTGTCGGAGACGCCTTTCAATCCGGACTCGTGATTGAGCATGCGCCTGAACTCGGGCGCATCCATCCGCTCGCTCTCTGCGAGGTAGATCAAAACCCCAGGGTCCAGATCGCCGGAGCGGGTGCCCATCATCAACCCGCCGGTGGGGGTGAAGCCCATGGTGGTGTCGACGCAGCGTCCGTCACGCACGGCGGCGAGGCTCGCACCGCTGCCGAGATGCGCAAGGACCACCCGGCCGTGCGCGGCATGAGGATCCCGCAATCGCGCGAGCTCCTGCATGAGGTAGGTGTACGACAGGCCATGGAACCCATATCGCCGAATGCCCAGGGATTCGTACCGTCGCGGGATCGGCAGCTGCGTCGCGCGCCGCGGCATGTCGCGGTGAAACGCGGTGTCGAAACACAGCACCTGGGGAAGGTCGGGAAGCTTGGCGCCGATGGCCTCGACCAGCTGGATTTCCTGCGGCAGATGTTCGGGATCGAGCGCCCCGATCCGCTTCAGGTCGCTGAGCAGCCCGCGGGTCGCCCGTTGCGGCGCGGTGTGGCTCATCCCGTGGACCACGCGATGTCCGACGGCCTCGACCTCGCCGAACCAGGGCTGGGATTCGAGCCATTCAAGCAACTCCGCGACGGAGGAACTGAAACTCGTCCCATCCACCGCGACGGGCGCTTGCGCCTCGCGCGCCGCCGCATCGACCACGCTGAGCTGCGCATCGGCAAGACCGATGCGCTCGATTTTCCCGCCGCGCGCGCGCAGCGGCGGCGAGCCGCGCTCGAAAAGCGCGAACCGAATACTCGAGGAGCCGGCGTTGAGCGCCAATACGGACATGCCGTGAGTCTGCCACAGGGAGTGTGACATTGGATTATCCAGCGACGCCTGCCCGTTTGCGGCTTGCCAAGCGGGCGACGCGGCTCTTACCCTATGCCGCCGACCAATCATGGTAAATCTTTCAATTACGACGCTCGCCCCCCCGCCGGCATGACCTCCACCGAGGCTTTCTTGGTATCGGTAAGCAGCATCTCGGTCGCCGAGATCGGCGATCGCACCCAGCTTCTCTCGTTGGTTCTGTCCGCTCGCTATCGCCGGCCACTGCCGATCCTCGCGGGAATCCTGTGTGCCACTCTCGCCAACCACGCCGCCGCCGGTCTGATCGGCAACTTGTTCGGAGACCTCGTGCGCCCGCGCACACTGCAGATCGCCGTCGGCGTCAGCATGATCGGCATGGCGCTTTGGACCTTGAAGCCCGACACACTCGATGAGGGCGCCGTCAGGGCGAGCGCGGCGAATGCCTTCGTCGCGACGCTCACCAGCTTTTTCGTCGCCGAGATGGGCGACAAGACTCAGATCGCCACCGTCGCGCTCGCCGCCGCCTATCCGAGCCTGCTGGCCGTGGTCGCCGGCACCACCCTCGGAATGCTCGTCGCCAACGCGCCGGTGGTGGTCTTGGGCAGGGCGTTCGCAGATCGGCTGCCACTGAAGGCGATTCACTACGCCGCGTCGCTCCTGTTCCTGGTGCTAGGCGTCGTATTCCTCGCCCGCGTGCTCCTTCCCTGATGCGCCACTGAGTTGCAGCTGCCGTGCGTGCCCTGATCAGTCGAGCCGCTGCCGCCTCGCTCGCAATGCTGGCGATTGGCGCCGCGTCAGCCGATGAGCCCTCGGAAACCTTCGCCGTCCACGGCCAATTCACGTACACGGAGCAGGACTCCGACGGATTCGACGCACCGTATCGGGGCAGGAACAGCCTCACGCCCAATACCGGCGCGGAGACGGTCGACGCGACGCTGTTCATCGGCGCGCGCCTGTGGTCCGGGTCGGAAATCTGGGCGAGCCCCGAGATCGATCAGGGATTCGGCCTGGACGATACGCTGGGTGTCGCCGGGTTCCCCAGCGGCGAGGCATACAAGGTGGGGAAGAACCAGCCCTACATCAGGCTGCAAAGGCTTTTTCTACGCCAGACAGTCGATCTCGACGGCCGCCGCGAACCGGTGGATTCCGCGCAGCTTCAGCTGGCCGGTGCTCGAAGCCCGGATCGGCTGGTGCTGACCGCGGGCAAGATGAGCGTCGTCGACATCTTCGACAACAACCAGTATGCGCACGATCCGAAGAACGATTTTCTGAACTGGGCAGCGATCGATGCCGGTACTTTCGACTATGCGGCGGACTCCTGGGGCTATTCGGTGGGCGCGGCGCTCGAATGGTACGGCGGCCCCTGGGCGGCGCGATTCGGTGTGTTCGATCTATCGGACGTGCCGAACAGTCCGGATCTCGAGCCCGCATTCCATGAATTCCAATACGATGTCGAAATCGAGCGAAGCTTTGCATTGGTCGGCCGTCCGGGAAAACTTCGCGTGGGCGCCTTCGACAGCCGCGCACGCATGGGATTGCTCGATGCGGCCGTCGCCAGGGCGCTGATCACCGATTCGCCAGCGGACGTGGCGTCGGTGCGCAGTTACCGCAGCCGGCTGGGGGCCTATCTCGATCTGGAACAGGAGCTCTGCGACGGGCTGGGTTTGTTCGCGCGTGCGGGCAAGGATCAGGGAAACGTCGAGGCCTATGAATTCACGGACATCGATCGGACCGTCAGCGCCGGACTGTCCCTGCAGGGCACGCGATGGAGCCGCGGCGGCGACACCGTCGGGTTTGCGGCGATTCTCGATGGCATCTCCGCCGACCGGGAGCGCTATTTGAATGCCGGCGGCCTCGGCGTCCTTGTCGGTGACGGCAAGCTTCCGCATCCCGGGCCGGAGAAGATCATCGAGAGCTATTACGCGCTCTCGGTGCTTCAATACGCGCACCTGAGCTTGGACTACCAATTCGTCACGAATCCCGGCTATAACCGCGACCGGGGCCCGGTGTCGATCTTTGCGGTGCGGGTGCACGCGCAGTTTTGATCGGGCCCTGCTCGGACCCCGCGCGCATGGCGCTTGCCGCTGCGAAGCGCGCTCAGTACCATCCCGCGAGGGCGCAGGGAACGAATAAGGAGAGAGCCGTGAGTCTAGCTTCGGAATTCAAAGAATTCGCCATGAAGGGGAATGTGGTCGACCTGGCGGTCGGCGTGATCATCGGAGCCGCCTTCGGAAAGATCGTTTCGTCATTGGTGGGCGACATCTTCATGCCCGTGCTCGGCAGGGTGATCGGCGGCATCAACTTCTCCGACCTCGCCATCGGCCTCGGCAAGGATCCCACCGGCAAGGACGTTCTGATCAAGTACGGAGCGTTCATCCAGACGATTTTCGATTTCGCCATCATTGCCTTCGTCCTGTTCATGACCATCAAGTTCATCAATCGGCTCAAGAAGCCGCATCCGGCGGATGCGCCGCCGCCCGCGCCTCCGCCGAAATCCGAAATATTGCTCGAGGAGATCCGCGACCTGCTCGCCAAGCGCGTGTAGCGATCCGCCGCGCGGTCGGGCGCCCGAGCCCGGCCGCGCACCTAGCGGCGCAGCGCCAGGAACCAGGCGCCGACGATGACGGCAAGCGCCGCCGCCCCCGCAACCCATTGCGGGCGGCGGCTCGCGGGTCCGCGGGAGCCCCAGGCGCGCATAGGTCCAGCCGAGGAGAGTGCCCATCGCGAAGCCGAGCGCGTGACCGAGCACATCCACGCGTTCTCCGCCGGCGCCCAGCATCGTGAGCAGGAACAATCCGCCGAATAACGGCGCCCAGCGGTATCGGAATTGCTCGCGCACACTGAGTCTCAGCCGCCAGGAGAACCCCGACAGGAGCCCCAGGGCGGCAAACACCGCGGTTGACGCGCCCGCGGCCCGGTGCTCCGGCGGCGAGATCAGCATGTCCAGGTAATCGGCCAGGGCCCCCGCTGCGAGAATGCTGGACCAGGCGATTCCGGGACCGAACGCACCGCCGGCCAGCGTGCCGAACACGGCGCCGAACAATAGATTGCCGAGCAGGTGCGCCTGGTCGAGGTGCAGCGTGAGCGCCGTGACCGCGCGCCACCATTCGCCCGCTCCTCCCACCCGGGCATCCAGGGACCCGGCCGCCAACCAATCCTCACCGAATGCCTGAATGCCCGTGCAGTAAGCGGTGGCCAACAGCACGACGACGAATGCGCCGCTGCCCAGGCCGGCTCCCGGGAATGGCACGATGGCGGGCGGACGGGGACGCGTCGCGCGACGCTCGGCCGCATACCGTGTGAGCTCGTCGCGGGCAGCGGCCGCTGCAGCCGGCGCGCACACCAGCGACCAGTCCGCACCCGACGGCATCAGATCGAAGGCAATGCCTTTCGCCTCGAGCACCAAAGCGGCCTCGGCGCAGGCGGCGCGAGGCCCTTCGAAGATCACCTCGGGAGCGTCGATGTCGATGTCAGGTACTGCTTGCCTGCTGCGCAAGCATGCGATAGATCCTGAGCACCTTGGGTACGTAGGCCATGGTCTCCGTGAACGGCGGAATCTGGCCGCCGTTTCGATCGACGGCGTCCTCGCCCGCATTGTACGCCGCGAGCGCGAGGCGGACATCGTGCCCGAATCGATCCATCAAAAACTTGAGGTAACGGGCGCCGGCGTGCACGTTCTCCCGCGGATCGTAGGGGTTCGACACACCGAAACGGGTTGCCGTCGCCGGCATCAGCTGCATCAGGCCGACCGCGCCCCGCTTGGAGACCGCGCGGGAATTGAATCCGGATTCCACCACGATCACCGCGCGCAGCAGATTCGCCTCCACCGAGTTGGAGGACGCCGCCTTCTCGATGATGGCATCGTATTGGGTGGCCCGGGCGAGGAGCGAAGGATCGTATCGATCCCCGCTTTGCGTCATGTCCTGCGGCGACATCACCAGGAGGCGGTAGCGGTTGTCGTCCGGTACATCGGTGAAATGCCGCACCCCGTCCGCATCAAGGTACGTATAGATCTTCGGATGGCCCTGCGCCGATGTGGCGCCGAGCACGGCGGCGAAGAGTACGATGGACTTCAATGACATCGGAGTTCCGGCTGTTGTCATCGAAGGCTAGCCTGAAGCGCGGCGTGCCGATGGGATGTGCATCAAGGATCGGACAGATCGGGTTGACATAATCGCGCTAAAGCTTGTGCCGGGACGGCCGATTTCATTGCAGTCAAACCAACGCCTCCCCGAGAGTTCGTGCCCGACACCACCGATTGGAAACAGAAGTATCGCGACTCCCTTCGCGAGATGGAGGCGCTCGAGCGCAGCTGGCGGCAGGTGGAGCAAGCCTTGCGCCGCCTGGTCGGCCGTCTCTGCGCGGCCGGCATGGGCGTCAATCCGGATCTGGACCTGGAGCTCCAATCGCTTGCCGCCGCCAATCGGCGCAGCGCGCCGGCCGACGAGCTCGAGATCCTGGCCGGCACGCTGACCACCACGATCGTCGCGGTCGATGCCGTAGCGCCGGTGGGGCCGGGGATCCCGGCGCCCGCCCCGCTCCGCTGGGAGTCGACCTGCGCCGCCGTGCTCGTCATTTTGCAAAGCCTGAAGGACGCGGGGGCCGGGGATCAGCCGCTCGAGCAGCTCATGGGCCGGCTGCCCGGTGCAACGACCGACGCGATGCTTGCGGGCATCGTGACTGGAACCGCGGACCTGATACGTGCGCACCACGAGGCCAGCGCGCGCGAGCGGCTCAAGTCCGCGAGCTTCTTGTCCGACTTGACGGCCCGTCTCGGCGAGATGACTCTCTATCTGACCGAGAGCGGCCTGGCGAGCCGTGCCTCGTTCGATGACACCGCCGGCCTCGACAGCGGGTTGATGTCAAACGTCCGCGAGCTCTCCGCGGAGGTCAATGCGGCCACGGAACTGGCCGCGCTTCAGTCGCTGGTGACCGCCCGTCTGGAAAGCGTCACGCGGCAAATGTCGGTTTTTCGTGAGCGCGAGGAGACGCGCCGCAGGGAGCAGGCAAGCCGCACCGCCCACATGCACGAGCGGATCGAGGAGCTGGAACGCGAGGCCGAGGACTTGTATCGCAAACTCGACCACGAGAAGCACGGAGCGCGGGTGGATGCGTTGACCCGGCTCGCCAACCGCAGATGCTTCGATGAGCGGATTGCCCGGGAGATCGGAGTGCACAGCCGCGCCGATGCGCCGCGGGTGATGCTGATCTGGGACATCGACGATTTCAAATCCATCAACGACCGGTTCGGTCACCGCGCCGGCGACCGGGTGCTCCAAAGCGTCGCCAATTGCTTCGCCTCGGGGCTGCGCGCCGAGGATTTCGTCGCCCGCATCGGCGGCGAGGAGTTCGTGATCTTGACGTCCGGCCTCACGGCCGACGCAGCGCTCGCAGTCGCGAACGAACTGCGCAGCTCCGTGCAGGCGTTGCGCTTTCACTTTCGCGGCACGCCGGTCCGCGTCACGGTCTCCTGCGGCATCACGCAGCTGCAGGCAGGGGATACCCCGGGATCGGCATTCGATCGCGCGGACGCCGCACTTTACCGCGCCAAGCGGGAGGGCAAGAATCTCTGTATCGCGGCGTGAGCCCGCCCGCGGGCGGTCTGGCCGTCCCGAGATAACGCATATTTAACCCATAGTTTGGCGTATGCGCACGGATTTTCCGGCGGCCCGCCGGATAGAATTCCTTCGACTCCAGAGTCGTGCCAACGATCCGCCGACCACGGAATGCCGCAGTGCAGCACCATAAGGCGAACAGATTTCATGAGCACCCCGGACCCCACGCTGTCGCAGCCCTTGACGCAGCCCTCCCTCGGCGGTTCCGTCGGTTACGCCGAGGCCCCGGCCCAGACGCGCAGCGTGGCCGGTGCACGCAGCTGGCTGCTCACGGCCTTTCTGTTCCTGATGCCGGTGGTGGCGTACTGGCCGACCACGTTTCACGACTTCGGACTGCGGGACGACTACTCGAATCTGCGCGAAGCGCATGAGGAGCCGGGAAAGATTCTGCAGTTTTGCGCCTCGCATGCGCGCCCCATCTATGGGTTGTTGCTGCAATCGACCTATGGGCAAACCTCCACGGTCGATAATTTGCGCTGGATGCGCCTGGCTGCATCGCTCATTTTGGGCGCGATTTCCTGGGTGATGTTTCGCGGCCTGCGCTCGCTCGGCTGGACGTTCGACGCAAGCCTCGGCGTCGCGCTGATGCTCGGCCTCTTGCCGGCCTCGCAGGTCATCGCGGCTTGGGCCGTGGGATGGCCCTATGCGGCGACCGCGCTGCTCGCGCTCGGCGCGTTCTTCGCCGTGGAGAATGCGCTCGCCATCGCCCCGGGCGCAGTCACCTGGCGCCTCCAAGGGCGGCTCCTCGCCCAGTGGCTGGTCGGCCTCGGGCTGATGGTGGCGAGCGCGCTCATCTATCAGCCGAGCGCGTTGTTCTACGTGGTCCCGCTGGCCGGCGCGCTGATCGCGCAGCCCCGGCGCGGAATGCAGCGGACTGCGAGATGGGCGGGTGCGCATCTGTTCTTCGTCGCGGCGGCTCTCGGCCTGGCCTATTGCATCATGACGTCGCTTTACTCGTCGGGTGTCTTCGTCAAGTCCGGACGGGTGGCGTTCGAGCACCATTGGGGTGAAAAGGCGGCCTGGTTGCTCGGCGAGGCGCTGCCGAATGCCCTCGGCATGCTGGTATTGAACGACAACAACCATCACGACCGCTGGCTTTACCTCGGCTGTGCCGGTTTGACGGCTGCGGTACTGCTCGCCGGCGGGTGGCTCGAATGGAGGCGACACGGACGTGAGCGCGGCGTGGTCTGGCTCTCGGCGCTGATCGTGCTGCCGCTCGTCGCCTTCGGCATCAGTCTGGTCGCGTCCGAACGGTATGCCACTTACCGCACCCTGCTCGCGATGAGTGCGGTGCTGGTGTGTTTCCTGGCGGCTTCTCTTGCATCCTTGACCGAACGCTGGGGCGTTTCCAACCGGCGGCTTCTGGCCTCGGTTCTTTTGACGGTGGCATTTTTGACCGCCCGGCACCACGCCTATGCACTGATCGCCGTGCCGCAGGGCAATGAGTGGCAGCTCATCCTCGACGGCGCCAAGCAGGTCCGATTGAGCGCGAGCTCGCGCCCGCGCATCTTTGCGATCGCCTCGAGCCCCGCGGACATCTCGACCTCGACCATATATCACGACGAATTCGGCTCGCTGTCGTCCAACTCGGAATGGGTTCCCAAAGAGATGTTCAAGCGCGCCATGCACGACCTGCATCCCGACATCGCGAACCTCAATTCACGTTACGTGTTCGCAACCGGGCCGAGGCTTCCTGCGGATCAGCAATTCGACGTGATCATCGATATGCGCCGGCTGAGGCAGTTCTACACGGACAATTGATCCGCGCTCAAAGGCCGAGGAAATCGCCCAGGCGTTTGTAGAGGATGGCGGCCTTGACACCGGCCGGCCAGAGCGGATGGAACGCGATGGTTTTCATGTCCGTCACCGGCATGTCGAACGGGACATCGGGTCGGGTGATCCGCCGCGCGAGCTGCGCGCCCATGGCGGTTGCCATCGCCACTCCGCGGCCGTTGTAGCCCAGGCACACCAGCACTCCCGGCGCCGGCTCATGGACGTGCGGATAATGATCGCGCGTCATGGCCAGACGGCCACCCCACGCGTGCGTCCACCTCACCCCCTCGAGAACCGGCCAGAGCTTGCCTGCATACGCCACGAGATGCGGGATGGCGCCGACGGAATGGATCTCACGCATCGGTCCCCGACCGCCAATGAGCAGTCGTTGGCCCGAATCGATCCGGTAGTACACGGTAATCGCGCCGCTCTCGTAGAGAACCGAACGGCTCGGCATGATTGCGCGGGCCGCAGTCTCGGGAAGCTCCGCGGAGGCCGCGATGGCACCGAACAGGGGCACTATCGAGCGCCGCAAGCCGGGCCACAAGCTGTCCGTGTAGCCGTTGGTGGCAAGCACCACGTTCGCAGAGACCACGGAGCCGCGTCCAGCATCGAGGCGCCAGGCGCCCGCCTCCCGCCGCAGGCTTGACGCCCGCGTCCCACCGTACAATGCCGCTCCCGCTCCGATTGCCGCCTGCGCCAGCCCGCGGGCGAAGCTCAATGGATTGAGATCCCCGCCGCGCCGATCGAATAGGGCCCCCACGTATCGGTCGGTGCCGGTCAACGCCGCAATGGCGCCGCCCTCCAGGTACTCCACGGGCGCGCCGCGACGCGCGAGTTGATCGACCGTGGT
Source organism: uncultured Gammaproteobacteria bacterium (assembly GCA_963748995.1). Lineage (GTDB taxonomy): Bacteria > Pseudomonadota > Gammaproteobacteria > Steroidobacterales > Steroidobacteraceae > Bog-1198. The sequence continues at coordinate 243,310 of CAVVKU010000021.1, forward strand.
GCGAATTGCGGCGGCATGCCGGGGCCGGACCGCCGCACGCAGGGTGCCGTTGCGCCGCGCCTCGCACGCAATTGAATGCCGTTGGATGAGATCGAACACCAGGGACGGTGCAGCGCCCGCGAGCTCATTCATGCGTCGCCCGAGATCCGGCCCGAAATCGCGCTCCACCGTGTCCGGGTCCGGTTTCAGGCCGGGGTTGACCTGGCCGCCGTTGCGCCCGGATGCGCCGAATCCAGGATCCTGCGCCTCCACGAGCACCACCTTGGCGCCCGCCTCCGCGGCATGCAGAGCCGTGGAGAGCCCGGTGATCCCGCCGCCCACGATGGCGACATCCGCACGCACCGGCCCATCGAGGGGCGGCGTCGGCGGAGGAGGCGCGGCGATGTCACGGTAGAGGATCGGCATATTTATGCGGCGCGCGCCCGTCTTGATTAGGATCCCGCCGGCGTCCATGATCAGGTGCATCACAAACGGGATGGGACACAATGCAATACGAAGGTGTGGGCGGATTAATCGTTCTGGTCGCGGACGTTTGGGCAATCGTCAATATTTTTCAAAGCGGCGGAAGTACGGGAGACAAAGTGCTCTGGACGGTGCTGGTAATCCTGTTGCCCATCCTGGGATTCATCCTGTGGTATTTCTTCGGACCGCGGACCGGCCGAGCGTGAACCACGACCACCGAAACCTGGGTCAATTGACGCGCGCCTCAGCGACCGGCCGGCTCGGGCCGACCAGCATCGCGGCCTCGTAATAGCTGTCGCGCAACGCGGAATCCACCGCGGTGAACAACCGTTCGCGCGCGCTGTGGGCCTCGGGCCCCGGTGGGTTGGCCATCGTTTCCAGGTGGAACACCGTCGTGTCCAGAGCCTTCTGCAGATTCTGCGCGCGATCCGCGGAGGCGGTGCCCGAAGATCTCGCGGAAAGCACGTCACGATCGAGGAGCCGGAGCTCCTGGGTGAGCGCGGCCAATTGACGGGTGCAGCGCTCCACCGCCGCGACTGCGCGGGGGCTCTCGAACCCCGCGAGCGCGCGCACATCTTCCCGCGCGCCTTTCAAAACCCGATCGAGCCGATCGAGCCACTCAATCCACGATAGCGAACTGCGCATGCGTCTATTCCTGTGAAGGTGGGGTTTTTCAGGATCGTCTCAACCGCGCGTCGATAAGCGCTATTATTTTGGACGGTCAGGGTACCTTCGATCCGAAGGTATGGCCAGAGTGGCCGCGACCGAGGCGCGGTCGTCAACAAGAACTTGTCGAATAAAATCTTTTAACCTTTTGATTACGCTATTTAGCTTAGGATAAAAAATGCGACCCGGTCATGAGGGGCACCAGCTCCACGGTCTATCTTGGCTGCGCGCCAGCGTGCTCGGTGCAAACGACGGCATCGTGTCTACCTCCAGCCTGATCCTCGGCGTGGCGGCCGCGCATTCCAGCCACTCCAGCATCATTTTGAGCGGCATCGCGGGACTGGTCGCGGGCGGGATGTCGATGGCCATCGGCGAATACGTGTCCGTGCATTCCCAGGCCGACAGCGAAGCCGTCGCACTTGCGCAGGAGCGCGAGGAGCTCAAGCACGACCCGGTCGGGGAGCGACGCGAGCTCACCGAGATCTACGTTCGTCGAGGACTCGAATCGGCTCTTGCCCGGCAGGTGGCGGAGCAACTGATGGCGCACGACGCCCTCGCGGCGCACGCGCGCGATGAGCTTGGGTTCTCAGCGCGCTCCGTCGCGCGTCCCCTGCAAGCCGCAGTCGCCTCCGCGGGCAGCTTCGCCACCGGTGCCGTCATCCCCCTGTTGGTCGCGTGGTTATCGAGCGAATCTTATGTGATTCCCCTGACGGTCGCGGCATCCCTGATCAGCCTCTTCATCCTGGGCGCGATAGCCGCAAGGGCAGGAGGCGCGCACCTGCTGAGGGCTGCCTTGCGCGTGACATTGTGGAGCGCATTGGCGATGGCGGTCACGGCCGGAGTCGGCGCGCTCGTCGGAATGGCGTGATCGGTCCAAAATGAGGGTTGACCATGCCTGATAGTAGATTGACCAACCGGAGAATTGTTCTGGCCTCCCGCCCGAACAAGGCCGCGACGATCGAATGCTTTCGGCTCGAGTCCCAGCCCATCGAAGAGCTGCGCGAGGGCGAGCTGTTGCTGCGCACCGTTTGGCTTTCGCTCGACCCGTACATGCGGGGACGCATGAGCGACGCGCCGTCCTATGCAGCGCCGGTCGCGATCGGCGAGGTGATGATCGCCGAAACCGTGGCGCGGGTCGAGCGCTCGCGCCATCCCAACTTCCGCGAAGGCGATTGGGTGTTGGCGCCGAGCGGTTGGCAGGCGTATGCGGTTTCGCGAGGTCAAGGCATCGCCAAGCTGCCGCCGCAGATCGGTTCGCCCTCGCATGCGCTCGGCGTGCTCGGCATGCCGGGCTTCACCGCGTTCATCGGACTCTTGGACATCGGCAAACCGCGGCCGCGGGAGACCGTGGTGGTGGCGGCCGCCACCGGGGCCGTGGGCTCGATGGTCGGACAGATCGCGAAGCTCAAGGGCTGCCGCGCCGTCGGTATCGCCGGCGGCGCCGATAAGTGCGCCTGGGGCCTCGATGCACTGAAGTTCGATGCCTGCATCGATCACCATTCGCAGGACTTCGCGGTGAAGCTCGCGGCGGCGTGTCCGAACGGCGTCGATGTGTACTACGAGAACGTCGGCGGCAAGGTATTCCGAGCCGTCATGCCGTTGCTCAACGCGCACGCGCGCATCCCCGTCTGCGGACTGATTTCCCAGTACAACGAAGCTGCGCCGCCGACGCCCGCGGAATCGGTGCCCGGGTTGATGCGGCAGATTCTGGTCAAGCGGCTCGCGCTGCGCGGTTTCATCATCTCCGACGGATTCGAGCATCGCCGTGCCGACTTCCTGGACTCGATGAGCGGCTGGTTGCGGGAGGGCAAGATCAAGTACCGCGAAGATGTCGTCGAGGGACTCGAGAACGCCCCGGGCGCCTTCCTGGGACTTCTGGCAGGCCGCAATTTCGGCAAGCTGGTGGTCCGAGTGAGCGCCGACGCGTGAGCCGCGGCTCCGACACGACGGCCCTGCTTCGCGTCGGACAGATGCAAGAGGCCGACCGGCTCACGGAGGCTGCGGGAACCTCCCGCACGGATCTCATGCAAAGCGCCGGAGCCGCGGTCGCCCGCGAGACGATGGCACGCTGGTCGGCCAGACCAGTCGCCGTGCTCTGCGGGCCCGGCAACAACGGGGGCGACGGTTTCGTCGCCGCGAGCGTTCTGGCGTCCGCCGGTTGGCCGGTGCGGGTCGGGCTCACGGGGCCTCTCGAGGCGCTCCGCGGCGACGCCGCTTTTCACGCCGCGCGCTGGAAGGGGCCGGTCGAGCCGCTCGATTCGAGCGTTCTGCAGGGGGCCGGGCTGGTTGTGGACGCGATCTTCGGGGCCGGGCTCAGCCGGCCGTTGGAGCCCCGCGTTGTGAGCGTGCTCCAAACGGCCCGCGAGCGTGGCATGGCGGTGGTCGCCGTCGACGTGCCGAGCGGCGTGATGGGCGACACCGGAGAGTCGCTCGGCGCCGTGCAGGCGGCCCTCACCGTGACCTTCACCCGCAAGAAGCCCGGACACCTTCTGCTCCCCGGGCGCGATCTATGCGGGGCGCTGGTCGTCGCGGACATTGGAACGCCGGCGAGCGTGCTGGAGCACATCGATGTCGACACCTGGCAAAACGATCCCGCCCGATGGCGTCATCGACTGCCGCAACTCGAGGCGTCGGGCAACAAGTACAGCCGGGGTCATGCACTGCTGGCCGGCGGTTATCCGACCACCGGTGCCGCGCGCATGGCCGCGCGGGCGGCCGCGCGCGTGGGCGCGGGCCTCACCACCATCGCCGTTCCGGAACGCGGCCTCGACGTGTACGCATCGGCGCTGACCAGCATCATGGTCAGGCCGCTCGCCGTCGCCTCGGACCTACCCCGTCTTCTGGAGGATCGGCGCTTCAGTGCGTGTTTGATCGGTCCGGGAGCGGGCGTTGGCCCGCAAACCCGCGAGCACGCGCTCGCGATGCTCGGCAGCGGCCGCCCGGTGGTGCTGGACGCCGATGCGATCACCGTGTTCGCGCGGGATCCGCAGGCGCTGTTCACCGCCATCCGCGGCCCCTGCGTGCTCACGCCTCATGAGGGCGAGTTCGCGCGCCTGTTCGACGCATCGGCGGACAAGCTCACGCGCGCGCGGCGCGCCTCCCGCGAAAGCGGTGCGTTGATCGTGCTCAAAGGCGCCGACACCGTGATCGCCGCCCCCGACGGCAGGGCCATCATCAACGCCAATGCGCCCCCCACCCTCGCGACCGGCGGGTCGGGCGACGTGCTGGGAGGCATGATCTTGGGTCTGTTGGCTCAGGGAATGGACGCTTTCGACGCCGCCGCGGCGGCCGTATGGATGCATGGCGCCGCGGCACAGGACTTCGGGCCGGGTCTTCTGGCGGAGGATCTGCCGGACCTGCTGCCAGGCGTAATGCGTCGGCTCGCGTGACCACCTGGTTCCCGCGCATCACCGCCCACTCGCTCGTCATCGTACTGAGCCTGCTCACCTACGTACTGACCACGCGCGCGGAACACGAGCGCCGCCCGCCCGCCACCGCCATCGGTTGGGTGCTCGGAATGATCGCGCTGCCCTATGCAGCGCTCCCCATGTACCTCTTGTTTGGGCGGCGCAAGCTCCCGCGGCGGATTTTCCCCTGCCTCTCGGCGCCCTCCCCCGCCAAACATTGGGCGGAGGATCTCATCGAGAGTTTCGGGCTGCCGGGCGCCGCACCGTCGCTGGTGCGCATGCATCAGAATGGCGATGAAGCGCGCAGCGCGTTGTTCGAGACGATGCGCCGGGCGAATCGCCGCCTCGACATTTGCACCTACATATTGGGTCGTGACGCGTTCGGCGAGGAAGTCACCCAGCATCTGCTTGCCTGTGTCGAACGCGGCGTGCGGGTTCGCTTCTTGATCGACGGCGTCGGCGCCATCTGGCTGCCGCGCTCCTGGTTCAAGCGGATGCGGGCGGCCGGCGCGGAGATCGCGGTGTTCTCGCCGCTGCTCGCGCGCAAGACTCAGGGCCCCCGGAACCTGCGCAACCACCGCAAATGGGTGATTGCCGACGGGGAGCTGATCTGGAGCGGAGGACGCAATCTTGCCGCGGAGTATTTCTGCGGCGCGCCCGGCGTCGCGCCCTGGGCCGATCTGTCGTTCGATCTCGAGGGCTCGGTCGCGGCGTCGGCGGCGAACCAGTTCGAGTCGGACTGGACCGCGGCGGGCGGGAAGCCCGCGTCGCGCGCGGCCGTCACCGCGGGAGAGGATGCCGCCGGGCGCACGCAATTTCTGCCGAGCGGACCCGACCAGACTGAAGACACGGTGCGCTCGCTGCTGATCGACGCCTGCTTCCACGCGACCGAGCGCATGCTCGCGGTCACGCCTTACTTCGTCCCCGACGCGAGCCTGGAGACGGCGATACGGCTCGCGGCCCGCCGCGGGGTGAAGATCGATCTTTGCATTCCGGCCAAATCGAATCATCGGTTGGCGGACTTCGTTCGCAATCGTGCACTGCGTGCGTTGTCGAGTGCGGGCGTGTCCATCCATCTGCTGCGCGGCATGAATCACGCGAAGGCCGTGGTATTCGACCGCAGCCTCGCACTCTGCGGCTCGCCCAATTTGGACTCGCGCAGCCTTCTCCTGAACTATGAGTCGGCGGTCGTTTTCTACGACAAGACACATATCGAGTGGCTCGCGACCTGGATTCACGATCTCATTCCCGAGGCCCGCCCCTTCGAGAATCGGCCACCCGGACTGTGGCGGGATCTGGCTGAGGGACTGATGCTGACGGTGGCCTACCAGCTGTAGGAGGTTCCCTACATAGGATTATTCAATCCACCGCACTTCCACGCATAGTATTCTGTCGCGTGCAGGACGAGCCGCAGGTGCCACTTGGAGTTCAAGGATTATTACAAGGTGATGGGCGTGGCGCGCGACGCCACCGAGGCGCAGATCAAGCAGGCGTATCGGAAGCTTGCAAGAAAATACCATCCCGATGTCAGCAAGGAGCCGGACGCCGAGGCCCGATTCAAGCAGGTGGGCGAAGCGTACGAGGTGCTCAAGAGCCCCGAGAAGCGCGCCGCCTACGACCGCCTCGGGTCGGGTCCGCGCCCCGGCGAGGAGTTCCGCCCACCCCCGGACTTTGGGTCCGGGTTCGAATTCTCGGGCGCCGGACCGTCGGGCGGCGGCGCGGATTACAGCGATTTTTTCGAGTCGCTGTTCGGCCGGGCGGGGCCGGGCGCAGGCCGAGGCGGCCGCCCTCATTTCGATACCGGCCGCGGCGAGGATCATCATGCGAAGATCATGCTCGACCTCGAGGCGGCCCTGCTCGGCGGCTCGCGCAGCATCACGCTGCGCGTGCCCGAACTGGACGCTGAGGGCAGGCTGGCGATGCACGAGCGCGTGCTCAACGTGCAGATACCGAAGGGCATCCTTCCCGGCCAGACCATCCGCCTGGCAGGCCAGGGGTCCCGGGGTCACGAGGCGCCCGGACAGCCCGTCGCCCCCGCAGGGGACCTGTACATCGAGGTCGAGTTTCAGCCCCATCCCAAGTATCGGATCGACGGCCGGGATCTGTACCTCGATCTGCCGGTGACGCCGTGGGAGGCGGCGCTCGGAGCCAGCGTCAAGACCCCGACGCCCGGCGGCGTGGTCGACCTGAAAATCCCGGCCGGATCGCATGCCGGGACCAAGCTGCGCCTCAAGGGACGCGGAATGCCCTCTTCGCCTGCGGGCGATTTTTACGTCGTGCTTCAAATCGCGTTGCCGCCCGCAGCCGACGAGGAGGCCAAGGCGGCCTATCGCAGCATGGCGGATGCGATGCCGTTCAATCCCCGTGCAAGTCTTGGAGTGTAGTCATCATGTCCTTGCCCGACGAGTCCTTTTTGATCGGTGAGATATTCGAGGAGGGTCCCGCGGTGAGCGTGAACGAATTGACGCGCATGTTCGCCGTGGAGGAGCGACGAATCGTCGAATGGGTGGAGGAAGGCGTCATCAGCGTGCTCGAGACGAACACCGCCCAATGGCGGTTCTCGGGTGCGCAGCTGCGGCGTGCACGCATCGCGCTGCGGCTCGAGCGCGATCTGGGCCTCAATGCGGCCGGCGTTGCGCTGGTGCTCGAATTGCTCGAGGAGCTGGAACAATTCCGTCGGGAGCGCAGGAGCGGCCGATCATGAGCACACCGCCGCGCACGCCGCAATCCGATGCCTTCGTGTTCTTCGGCGCGACCGGCGACCTTGCGTTCAAGCAGGTGTTCCCGGCCCTCAACGCGCTGGTGAACCGCGACGGCCTCGACATTCCGATCATCGGCATGGCGCGGGCGGGATGGGACCTGGAGAAGCTTCGCGCTCACGCGCGCGAGAGCCTCGAGAAGGCCGGCAAGTTCTCCCCGAAGGAATTCGAGAAACTGTCGGGACAGCTGCGTTACGTCGACGGCGATTATGCGGATCCCGCGACGTTTCAAAAATTACGCAAGGCGCTCGGTTCCGCGGAGCGCCCGATCCATTATCTCGCCATTCCGCCGAGCATGTTCTCGAGCGTCGTCCAGGGGCTGGCGAAATCGGGTTGTGCGCAAAACGCGCGGGTCATCGTCGAAAAACCCTTCGGGCGGGATCTCCCCACGGCACAGGCGCTCGACAGGACGCTGCACGAGGTGTTTCCCGAAAAATCGATTTTCCGCATCGACCACTACCTCGGCAAGGAGGCGGTGCAGAACCTGCTTTTCTTCCGATTCGCGAACACCTTCCTCGAGCCCATCTGGAATCGGCACTTTGTCAAGGATGTGCAGATCACCATGGCCGAGTCGTTCGGAGTCCAGGGTCGGGGCGCGTTCTACGAGGAGACGGGCGCGGTGCGCGACGTCGTCCAGAATCATCTGCTGCAGGTGATCTCGCTGCTCGCCATGGATCCGCCGCCGGGCGGCCAGGAAGCCGGCGCGCACCAGGCCGAGAAGCTGCGCCTGTTTCGCGCCATGCGGCCGCTCGATCCGCAGCACGTGGTTCGCGGGCAGTTTCGCGGCTACCGCGACGAGAAAGGCGTGAAACCGGACTCGCAGGTGGAGACATTCGTGGCGCTCAAGCTTCGCATCGACACCTGGCGGTGGGCGGACGTGCCGTTTTACGTCCGCACCGGCAAGTGCCTGCCGATCACGGCCACGCAAGTGGTCGTCACGCTGAAGAAGCCTCCCCTTCCGCTTTTCGAAGCGGGTTGCGAGATGCCCCGGAATTATTTCCGCCTGCGGTTGAGCCCCGAGGTGGTGATCGGGGCCGGTGCGCTGGTGAAGCGCAGCGGCGAGGAGATGCGTGGGGAGCCGGTCGAGCTGATCGCGCGCCATCATACCCAGAGCGACAAGTCTCCCTACGAGCGCCTGCTCGGCGATGCGGTGCACGGCGATACCTCGCTTTTCACCCAGGACGACTGCGTCGAGGCGGCGTGGCGGGTCGTGGATCCCGTGCTGCAACACCCGCTTCCGGTGATGCCCTACGATCCGGGCACCTGGGGGCCGGCCGAGGCGGACAAGGTCATCGAGGACGGCGATAGCTGGCATAATCCGACGGCCGAGACCTCCGCGCCGTGCTGACGCGGGGCGGCACGGGCGAGACTGTATTTCTGCTGGATGTGGACAATACGCTGCTCGACAACGACGGTTTCGGGGCCGAGTTGGGCGCGCGCCTCGAAGGATGGTTCGGCTTGGAGCATCGAAAGCGCTACTGGCAGATCTTCGAGGAGCTGCGCACGAAATTCGGCGTCGCGGACTACCTGGGAAGCCTGCAGGCGTTCCGCGACGGGGTGGATGACGACCCGAGGCTCCTGCAGATGTCGCAATTCTTGCTCGAGTTTCCGTTCCCGAAGCTGCTCTTCCCCGGGGCGCTTGCGGCCATCGCGCATCTGCGCGCCTTCGGGCGCCCGGTCATTTTGTCGGACGGCGACGTGGTGTTCCAGCCGCGCAAGATCCAGCATTCGGGCATCTGGGACGCGGTGCAGGGCGCGGTTCTCATTTATCTGCACAAGGAAAAGGTGATGGATCATGTGCAGAAGCGCTATCCGGCCCCGCATTATGTGGTGGTGGACGACAAGCCGAACTTGCTCGCCGCGATGAAGCTCGTCATGCGGGAAAAATTGACCACCGTATTCGTCCGCCAGGGGCACTACGCCCTGGCCGCGGGGTCCAACTCCGTGTCCCCGCCGCCCGATCGCGTGATCGAGCGCATCGGTGATCTCACGGCTCTCAACTCATCGGACTTCAAGGTGCGACCATGACCATGACACAAGACCTGCACAAACTCGGACAAAGCCTCTGGCTCGACAACATCACGCGCGGGATCTTGGACGACGGCACCCTCAAGCGCTACATCGACGAGCTGTCGGTCACCGGCCTGACCTCGAACCCGACCATCTTCGACGAAGCGATCGGCGGCTCCGCCCTGTACGACAAGAGCATCCAGCAAAAAGCGCGAAACGGTTTGTCCGGCGAGACATTGTTCGTCGAGCTGGCGCTCGAGGATCTGCGCCGTGCCGCCGACCTGTTCCGGCCCGAATTCGACCGCACGCGCGGAACGGACGGCTGGGTGTCGATGGAGGTGTCTCCGCTCATTGCCGAAGACACCCGGGCCACCATCGAGGCGGCCAAGCGGATCCATAAGCTCGCCGACCGTCCGAACCTTTACGTCAAGATCCCGGGTACCCGGGAGGGCGTCCCCGCGATCGAGGAAGCCATCTTTGCCGGCGTGCCGGTCAACGTCACGCTGCTGTTCTCCCGGGAACACTATCTGGCCGTCGCGGAGGCCTACATGCGGGGCATCGAGCGGCGCATCGCAGCCAAGCTCGATCCGAAGGTGAGCTCGGTCGCCTCGATCTTCGTCAGCCGTTGGGACCGGGCGGTCGCCGGCAAGGTGCCCGCGGAGCTCACCAACCGGCTGGGAATCGCCGTCGCGGGCCGCATCTATCGCGCGCATGCCGACCTGATCGCGGGCAAGCGTTGGCGCGATCTTGCGGCGGCCGGCGCGCTCAAACAGCGCATGTTGTGGGCGAGCACCGGCGTGAAGGACCCGAAGGCGCCGCAGACCCTGTACGTCGAGGCGCTGGCCGCGCCCGAGACCATCGACACCATGCCCGAGAAGACGCTGCTTGCCTACGCCAGGGAGGGTAAGATTCGCGGGGTCATGGCGACGGACGGCATCGAGGCGGAGAAGACATTGGCGCTTTTTGCCAAGGCCGGGGTCGACATCGACGCCGTGGCGAAACAGCTGCAGATCGAAGGGGCGCAATCCTTCGTCAAATCCTGGACGGAGCTCATGCAGAGCCTCAAGGACAAGAGCAAGGAACTGGCCGCATCGTGAGCGGCAGAATCGACTCGCTCGCGGGCCAGCCTGCGCCGGCGGCGCGACTCGCCAACATACCGAGGCTGATCACCGCCTACTACAGCCTGAAACCCGACCCGGAGGTCATCGCCCAGCGCGTCGCCTTCGGCACGTCCGGGCACCGCGGAAGCTCGCTCGAGTCGAGCTTCAACGAGGTGCATGTCCTCGCGATCACGCAGGCCATCTGCGATTACCGCAAGCAGAAGGGCATCGACGGACCGTTGTATCTCGGATTCGACACGCACGCCCTGTCGGCCCCCGCCTTCGCGACCGCAATCGAAGTCCTCGCCGCCAATCGCGTCGAGGTCATGACCGCCGCGGACGATGAATACACGCCGACACCCGCGGTATCCCACGCCATCCTGACCTACAACCGCGGGCGTACGGCCGGGTTTGCCGACGGCATCCTGATCACCCCCTCCCACAACCCCCCCGACAGCGGCGGGTTCAAGTACAACCCGACCGACGGTGGCCCCGCCGACACGGAGGTGACCTCGTGGATCGAAGCCAGGGCCAACGCGCTCATTGGATCGGGCCTGGCTGAGGTGGCGCGGATGGACTTTGCCCGGGCCCGGCGTGCGGCGACCACCCATTCGCACGACTACCTGAGCCACTATGTGGACGATCTGGCGAACGTGGTCGATCTCGACGTGATCCGCGGCTCGCGCATCCGCATGGGCGTCGATCCGCTGGGCGGGGCCGGCGTGCACTACTGGGCACGCATCGCGGAGCGCTACGGGATCGATTTGCGCGTGGTCAACGACGTGGTCGACCCCACGTTCGCCTTCATGTCGCTGGACTGGGACGGAAAGATCCGCATGGACCCTTCCTCGCCTTATGCGATGCACCGGCTCATCGGCTTGAAGGACAAGTACGACATCGCCTTCGCCTGCGATACGGATCATGACCGCCACGGCATCGTCACCTCGAGCGCCGGCCTGCTGCCTCCCAACCACTATCTATCGGTGGCCATCGACTATCTGTTCCGTCACAGACCGGGCTGGAAGACGAGTTCGAGGGTCGGCAAGACCATCGTCTCCAGCGCGTTGATCGATCGCGTAACGGCGCGCCTCGGCCGCTCGCTGTACGAAGTTCCCGTGGGCTTCAAATGGTTCGTGGCGGGACTCAACTCGGGCGATCTCGGCTTCGGCGGCGAGGAAAGCGCGGGAGCCTCGTTCTTGCGGATCGACGGCGGCGCGTGGAGCACGGACAAGGACGGCATCGCGCCCTGCTTGCTCTCGGCGGAAATCACCGCGCGGATCGGCCGCGATCCCGGAGAGGCGTACCGCGCGCTGGTGCGCGACCTCGGCGAGCCGTTCGCGGATCGCGTCGACGCCCCCGCGACGTTCGAACAGAAGAAAAAGCTCTCCAAGCTCGACCGGTCGCAGGTTCGGATCGAGAATCTTGCCGGCGAACGCATCGAGCAGGTGCTGACGCGCGCGCCCGGAAATGACGCGGCGATCGGCGGCGTCAAGGTGTGCGCGAAGAACGGCTGGTTCGCGGCCAGACCTTCGGGCACGGAGGACATCTACAAGATCTACGCCGAGAGCTTCTTGGACAGCGCGCATCTGGCCAGGATTCTGAGCGACGCGCAGGCCATCGTCGACGCCTCGCTCGCGCATTAACCGGGGCACCGCAGGCGTGGGCGTCGAGTTGACCGATGCCGCGAAGCGGCTCCTGCCCTGGCTGGTGGCCGTCGGCTTCTTCATGGAAGCGCTCGACACCACCATCCTCAACACGGCCGTGCCCGACATCGCACACGCGCTCAAGGTCCCCCCTTTGGACATGAAGGCCGTGCTCGCGAGCTACACGCTGAGCCTCGCGGTGTTCATCCCCATCTCCGGCTGGGTGGCCAACCGCTTCGGGACCCGGCGGGTATTCGCCTCGGCCATCGGCATCTTCACGCTCGGCTCGTTCCTGTGCGGCCTGTCGACCAACATCCACGTGCTGGTCGCGTGCCGCATCCTGCAGGGCTGCGGCGGGGCCATGATGCTGCCGGTGGGCCGCCTCACCATGGTGCGCACCTTCGCGAAATCCGAATTGATCCGCGCCATGAGCTTCGTGGCGATCCCCGGGCTCATCGGCCCGATGCTCGGGCCCCTGCTCGGCGGATTGATCATCGGCTACTTCCATTGGAGCGTGATTTTCTTCGTCAACATCCCGATCGGCCTGGTGGGTCTTCTGCTGGTGCGAAAGCATTTGCCCAACTACGTCGCGGAGAAGAATTATCCGCTGGACTTCGTGGGGCTGGTGCTGTTCGGAGCGGGCGTTTCACTCCTGTCCTACGTTCTCGAAGTGTTCGGCGAGCACACGCTCGGCGGGCGCGAGGTGGCCGGCCTGCTGACGATTTCGGCCGCGCTGCTCGCCGCCTACGGCCTGCATTCCGTGCGCACACCCCATCCGCTGCTCCGTTTGAGCCTGACCCGCATTCGGAGCTTTCGTGTCGCGGTTTCGGGCAACTTGCTGACCCGGCTGGGCATCGGTGGCCTGCCGTTCCTGCTGCCACTCCTGTACCAGGTGGGCCTCGATTACACGCCGATCCAATCCGGATTGATGATCATGCCGCAGGCATTGGCCGCCATCAGCTTCAAGTTCACGCTGCCGGTCATTCTCAGAAGGTTCGGTTACCGCCGAGTTTTGATCGCGAACACCGTCATGCTCGGCGTCATGCTCATTCTGTTCTCGCTGATCGACGTGGGCACCCCGGGCTGGCTGATCGCAGCCCTCGCATTCGCGTTCGGATTCTTCACCTCGACCCAGTACACCAGCATGAACACGCTGGCATTCGCGGATGTTAGCGGCGAGCAGGCGAGCGGCGCCAGCACGATCGCGAGCACGGTGCAGCAGATGGCGGTGAGCTTCGGGGTGGCCGCCGCCTCGTTGGCGGCCGCGGTGTTCATTCCGGATCACACCCGTGCGACGCCACCCGAGATGATCCGCGGGATTCACCTCGCGCTGCGCGTGCTCGGGGCCTGGACGATCGTATCGACCATCGTGTTCAGCGAGCTCAAGGCCGAGGACGGGGACGCCGTGAGCGCGCACAAGGCGGGGGTTGCTGCGGGGTGATCGCGTGACCGCACCGCACGCGCGGGCCGAAGGCGGGCGCCGCTACCACTCGGAATATTGCGGGCCCTCTTCGACTTTATATCCTTCGGGAACGTCCCACAACGATGCGCCCGGATTGTCCGGGTGTATCGAAGTGAGCGTTACTTCGCGAGTCAGGCTGTCATACTTGAATACACGGATCTTGAGCGGCACTCCCCCGAGGTGCACGATATCGGGCCACCAGTCGGAGAGGCCGAAGTCGACGCCGAGCGCCCATTTGCCGCCTTGTCGGAACGCACTCAAGACGCGCATTCCCTCGAGTATGTCGGGCCCGCCGGGCACCGAGCCCGCCGGCGCGACGCAAAGCTCCAAGCGCTTCTCGTCGCCTTCGCGCTCCTCCCAGATCCGGCACGAGTGGCCATCGACCGACTCGAAGCGGACAGTCATGGCGTATGCACGCGGCGCGGACTCGAGCAGCCTCGCGCTGGCCTGTTTCAAGTCGGAGGCCTTGCGCTCGGCCGCCGCGCGATCTTCCGGCGCCGCCGCGGCCGCCGCATCCTGGAGCTGCCTCACGGCATCGGCATAGTGCGCGATGACCTGGCTCAACGTCGCGTGTTTCAGCACACGCATGGATCGCGACGCATCGTCGACGATGTACACCGTCTGGTTTTCGAACAGGTACACGGTCTTGGCGCCGGCCGCGCCCACCCGGACCTTGCCGCTTTCGACGAAATAGCGGGTGACCGCGGGCGCGGGAAGCCCGGAAGAAACCGGCGCCATGTTCGATTGATCGACCTCCTGGACGCCGAAGTCGTAGACGACCCCGGCGTAGGCGATCACTGGACAAAAAAGCAGCGCAAAGGCATACCTCAAGGCCGACTTTCCCCCGATCGTGGTGAGGGACAGAGAGTATCAAAGTTTCAATGATCCGCTTTCTTCAACCCCAATGGTTCTGGCTGCTCGCGTGTGTGCCGCTGGTGATGATCTGGCGCGGCCGGCCGGGTCCCGTGGCCGCGATCGAGTATTCCAATGTGGCTCTCGCGGGCGAGGTCGCCCGGGCGACCCGCAGTCGCGCGGGAGCCCTGATATGGCTGCTGGCGATCGTGGCCGGGGTGCTGATGATTGCGGGCCTGGCCCGCCCGCAAAGGCTCAACAGCCGTACCGTGGTGAAGCTCAACGGCATCGACATCGTGCTCGGGCTCGACATTTCCGGCTCCATGCAGGCGCTGGACTTCGCGATGGGACAAAAGCGCATCAACCGCATCGAAGTCGTCAAAGCGGTGGTCTCCAAATTCATCGAGGAACGGCCGGACGACCGCATCGGTCTGATCGCCTTTGCCGGTGTCCCCTACCTGATCAGTCCGCTCACGCTCGATCACGACTGGCTGCAGGCGAACCTTGGACGTTTGAGCGTCGCGTCGGCGGCGGATGACGGTACCGCCATCGGATCGGCCATCGCCGCCTGCGTCAACCGGCTGCGCCCGACCGCCGCGAAGTCGAAGGTGGTCATCCTGCTCACGGATGGGGTGAACAACACCGGAAAGATCAGCCCCCTGGCGGCGGCGGAAGCCGCCAAGTCGATGGGGGTGAAGATATACACCATCGGAGTCGGGGCGCGCGGCAAGGCGCCCATTCCGGTCAAGGACGACTCCGGACGCGTGCACGTGATCATGGCCGACGTGGATGTGGACGAAAAGACGCTGCAGGCGATCGCCAACGAGACAGGCGGCAAGTTCTACCGGGCCACCGACACCGATTCGCTGCAGAAGATCTACGATGAAATCAATCGATTCGAGAAGACCGCGCAGACGGTGCAAAGGTTCGAGCACGTCGAGGAGCTGTATCCCTGGTTGCTGATCCCGGCGCTGATCATTCTGGGCATGGGATCTCTCATTCAGCACACCCGGCTGCGGAGATTGCCGTGAAATTCAGCCATCCCTGGTGGCTGCCGGCCGGCGCCCTCGGCTGCCTCGTGCTGATCGGCATGTGGTACCGCTACGATGGCCGCCAGAAGACCGCCCTGGAACAATTCATCGCGGCACATCTGCGGCTGCAGCTGACCCGTTCGATCTCGGTAGCGGGTCGGCGAGCGCGGCGCGGCTTGTACCTCGCTGCCGTGGCCTGCCTGTTCCTCGCGCTGGCGGGACCGCTGGTCGGGTATCGATGGGAAGAGATCACGCGGCGGGGATACGACATCGTGTTCGCGATCGACACCTCGCGCAGCATGTCCACGGCCGACGTGAAGCCCGACCGCTTGACGAGGGCAAAACTGGCGATCGACGACTTTGCGGGGCAACTCGACGGCGATGCCGTGGGCATCGTCGCGTTCGCGGGCCGCGCCTTCCTGGTTTGTCCGATCACGCTCGACTACGGTGCGTTTCGTGAATCCTTGAGCCTGATCGACACCAACACCATACCGCGAGGCGGCACCAACATCTCGTCGGCCATACGCGAGGCCGGGAGCGCTCTCGAGCGCCGCCCCGGCAGCGACAAGGTGCTGATCCTGGTGACGGATGGCGAGGACCTGGAAGGCGACTCGCTCGCCGCCGCTCGCGACGCGGCACGGCAGACCGGGATGAAGATCTATACCGTCGGCGTGGGCACGCCGGCCGGCGAACTCATCCCGGTGGCGCCCGACCAAGGCGGCGGATTCGTCAAGGACGACGCCGGGGCGTTGGTAAAATCCCGCCTGGACGAGGCGGCATTGAAGGCCATCGCCGCGGCGAGCGGCGGGATCTATGCGCCTCTAGGCACTCAGGGCGAAGGACTCGAAGCGATTTTCAAAGCGATATTCGGCAACGTGGCAAAGCACGATCTCGCATTTCGACGGCGCAAGGTTTACATCGAGCGCTATCAGTGGCCGTTGGCGGGCTCTGTCGGGCTGCTTTTCGCGAGTCTTCTGATCGGCACGCGGCGCAGGAGCCGCCTGCGGGGGATCGCCGGCATTGCCGTCGTATCCATGCCGAACCTGCTCCTGCTCGCCCTGCTGCCGATCGGCGCGGCCCGCTCCGCCGGCACGAACCCCACCAGCGACGAGGAGAAAGGCGCCGTCGATTACCGATCGGGTCGATTTCATGAGGCCGCGCGCGCCTTTGAGCAATCGATCGGCCGCGCGCCATCGAGCGACGCACGACGCCTGACCATCCAGGAGGATGCCTACTACAACTTGGGCAATGCCCTGTATCGCACGGGACAGATGACCGAGAAGAGCGACCCGAAGGCCACCATCGAAAAGTGGACCGAGGCCGTCAAGGCCTACGACACGGCACTGCAGCTGCGAGCCGATGATGCCGACAGCAAATTCAACCGCGATCTGGTCAATCGCAAGCTCGACGCGCTCCGCCAACCGCCCCCTCCGCCGAATCAGGGTTCCGGTCAGGGCAACCCGCCCCCGAAGGGAAGTCCGCCGCCGCCAGGAAGCAAGCCGCCCAGCGGCAACCCGCCGCCGCCGCAAGGCAAGCCACCGAACGGCAATCCGCCGCCCCCGCAAGGCAGTCCTCCCGCTCCAGCGCCTCCTCCACCGCCGGGCGAACCGCCACCGCAGCGCCAGAACCCCTCGGCGGGCGGTCCGGGCCGGATGAGTCAAGAGGAGGCGCGCGAGCTGCTCGATTCCGAAAAAGGCGACGAACGGCATTCTCTCGCGGTCCCGCTGGAGCGCCCCGGCGCAGATGAGCCGCCGGAAAAGCCGTACAAGAATTGGTGACCATGAAGACGCGCCACGTCGATTGCGGGAGGCTGCTCGCCACATTCACCGCATGCCTGGTCGCGGCCTCTGCACTTGCCGCCGCGCCGGTGTTCAACGAGACGCTCTCACCGTCGCAGATATCGATCGGAGAATCGGCGGAACTCAGGATCAAGAGCTCGGGCGCCGACACGCAGCGGCCGAAACTGCCGGTGGTTCCGGGCCTCGAATTTCGGGTCGTCGAACAATTGCAGGGAGTCGAGCTCATCCATGGCGCGACGCTCGCCACGATGACCACGGTGATACGCGTCACGCCGCAGATTGCCGGCACTTTCGTCATCCCCGAGATTTCGTCCACGGCCCAGCCGTTGATCCTTCGCGTGAATCCCGCAAGCTTCGGCGGCTCGTCGATCATGCGGCACGGAATCGCCGGCGAAACGCCGACAGGCGACATTCGCATGATGGAGGACGATTCCGCGTTCGTGAGGGTTCTGGCCGATCGACGCGAGGTCTACGTCGGCGAGACGGTTCCGATCGCGATCGAGCTGGGCGTGCGGGCGGGAGCCGTGTCCTCGCTCAATGGGCTGCCGACGCTCGCCGGAAGCGATCTCACCCTCAATGACCTGTCGCGTCAGCCCGACCGCAAGGAAACCGTCGTCAATGGCGAGCCGTTCCTGCTGCTCACCTGGCACACGCTGATCGCGCCGGTCAAGCCCGGCGATTTCCCGCTGATCGTCGAGATCCCCATCACCATCCAGCTGAGCACCAAGCCCAGACGCGAGGCGCTTCTCGAGGAACAACTGGGCGATCCGTTCATGCAACGGAGATTCGGCAAGACGGTGCGCAAAAACATCAAGGCGGTGAGTCCGGCGCTCGATCTGACCGTCGGCGCACTGCCCCTGGAAGGCCGTCCCCCGGAATTCTCGGGTGCGGTCGGTTCCTTCCAGATCACGAGCGATATCTCCTCCGGCACCGCGGCCGCGGGCGACCCGCTCACGCTCAAGATGCACGTCACGGGCTCCGGCAATTTCGATCGAGTCGACAGCGCCATGCTGGTGCATGTCGAGCACTGGAAGTCCTACCCGCCCACCTCATCGTTCAAATCGAGCGACGCGCTTGGGTTCAAGGGGGAGAAAACCTTCGAGCAACCGGTGATCGCCTCGGCGGCCGGCCCGCAAGTGCTCCCCGCCTTGTCGTTCACCTATTTCGACCCCGACGCGCGCCGCTACGAAACGGTCCGCACATCGCCGCTGAGCGTCGTGATATCCGCATCCGCCGCGGACGCGGCGCCCACCGCATCGAGCGCAACATCGAGCACATCGACGGGATTGCGGCCCGACCGCAGCACGCCCGGCGTGTTCGCGAACTCCTTGGTGCCGCTCTACCTGCGGCCGTCGTTTTTGGCGATCGAGTCGCTGCTGACGGCGGTGCTCGCCGGGGCCTGGTTCCGGCAGCGGGCGGCGGGCCCCGCGGGCCGCGGCGCATTGCTGCGCGAACGAGGGCTGCCCAGGTCGATGCGGCTCGCGCTCACCCGCATGGAAGAAGCGGCCCGTACCGGAGATGGCGTGCGATTTTTCGCGCTGGCGCGCCGCGCGCTGCAGGAGACCCTGGCCGTGCGCTGGCAGGTGAGCGCGGACCAGATCACCTCAGCCGAAGTGGACGTGCGGCTCGACCGCGATGGCGACGGGCTCGAGATACGCCGGCTGTTCGCGAGGGCGGACGAGGTCGCTTACGCCGGTGAAGCAATCCGGAGCGAGGAGTTGACGCGCTGGACGGAATTCGTGCGCCGACAGGCCGTGGCAGGGCTGTCGTGAAGGCGCGGTGCGTTCTTACGGCACTCGGTCTCGTCCTCTGGGGGTGCGCAGGCGGTGCGCAGCCGGACGCGCAGCCCCCGCCCGGCGGCTGGTCTTCGGCCGCCCTGTACAACCTGGGGAACGCCTACGTGCGCGCGGGCAAGCCCGGTCTTGCGGTTCTGAACTATGAGCGGGCGCGCTTGCTCGCACCCGACGATCCGGATGTGGAGGCCAACCTGATTCTGCTTCGCCGCTCGCTGGCGCTGCCGGCCGACTCCGGCAGCCGGATGAGCCGGGCGGTGGGAGTTCTCAGCCCGACCCTGGCGGCGTGGATCGGCGTCGTCGGGTGGGCACTCATCGCGGCTGCCCTGCTGAGCGGCCGTTCGCCCACCCTGCCCCAGTGGGTGCGCCGGACAGCGGGCATCGCCGGCGCCGTGCTGATCGGTTTCACGGTGGCGAGCGGCGCGGCGTTGTGGCCGAAATTGCACGAAGCCATCGTCATCGCCGGCGCGGCGCCCGTCCGCGTGTCACCCGCCCCGTTGGGCGATGCACTGTTCACCCTCAAGGAGGCGGAGGCGGTCACGATCGCCGGAGAGCATGAGGGTTTCGTGCTCGTGCGCACCGCCGCGGGGCGGACCGGCTGGGTCTGGCACGCCGATCTCGTACCCGTGGTGCCGCGGCGCTAGGCCGCGAGGCGGATCATTCCGATTTGATGGCGTGGCCGCCGAACTGATTGCGCATCGCGGCCAGGAGCTTGTCCGAGAACGAGTCCGAGTCCTGTGAGCTGAAACGCGTAAACAACGAGGAGGTGATCACGAACGCGGGCACTCCGAGCTCGATGGCTTCGGCCGCGGTCCAGCGCCCCTCGCCCGAATCGGACACGTAAGGAGCGATGCCCTTCAGGGTCGGATTTTTTTCGAGCGCGTTCGCGGTCAGATCGAGCAGCCAGGAACGCACCACGCTGCCGTAGCGCCAGATTTCCGCGATCTGGTGCAGGTCGAGATTGAATTCCGTCTTGTGCTGCAGAATGGACAGACCCTCTGCGTAGGCCTGCATCATGCCGTACTCGATGCCGTTGTGGATCATCTTGGTGTAGTGACCGGAACCGACCGGCCCGGTGTGTCCCCAGCCCTTGTCGGCCGCAGGCGCCAAGGTCTCGAAAATCGGGCGCAGCTTCTCGACCACGGCCTCGTCGCCGCCGATCATCAAACTATAGCCCTCGGCGAGCCCCCATACGCCGCCGCTGGTGCCGGAATCGACGTAGTTGATCTGGCGGGCGGCAACGGCCTTGGCGCGCCGTTGCGTATCGCGATAGTTGGAGTTCCCGCCGTCGATGATCGTGTCGCCCGCGGACAGGAGCGGCGTCAAAGCATCGACGGTGGAATCGGTGATCTGCCCGGCGGGCACCATCAGCCATATCACGCGCGGTGTCTTCAATTTACCGATCAGCGCCTCGAGCGAGGCGGCGGATTGACCGCCTTTATCCTCGATGCCCTTGCGCGCCGCTTCCGCCGGATCGAAGCCGACCACCCGATGCCCGCCGCGCAGCAAGCGCTGCGCCATATTGGCGCCCATCCGACCGAGACCGATCATCGCAAGTTCCATGGTATTGCCTCGAAGCCGCGCGCACGCACCGGGCCTCAGTATATCCCGGCATGGGAGCAGATCCAGCCTTATGACCGTTCAGCGCGGCTTGAGCATCACCATGACGGCGGGGCTTCCCACCGGCTCGAACCGGCCGGTGAACGCGAGGGCGCCGCTCGCAGGATTGACGCGGAAGGAGGTGATCGAATCGCCCTTCTGGTTGCAGGAGAAGATGATTTCGCCGCTCGGATCGAGCGCGGCGCTGCGCGGATAATCCGCGTGCACCCAGGTCTCGGAGGTGAGCTTGAGCTGGCCGTCCCCGGCAATGGCGAACACCGCGAGCGTGCTGTGCAGCCGGTTGCTGACATAGAGAAATCGGCCGTCGGGAGCGACCAGGATCTCCGCGGCCAGGTTGCTGCCGGCGAATTTGGGAGGCAGGGTCGACACGCTCTGCTTGAGGCGCATGGCGCCCCGCGAACCGTCGTAGTCGTACACCGCCACCTTGGCGTCGTGTTCGTAGAGATTGTAGAAATATTTTCCGTTCGGATGAAAGGCGAAGTGGCGCGGCGCAGAGCCCGACGGCGCCTCCACGACCGGCATGTCGGAGGGCAGCAAACGCCCGGCCTGCATGTCGAGTCGCCAGATGAGGGTCAGGTCGAGGCCGGCGTCGTTCGCGATGACGAACTGGCCGGTCGGGTCGGAAGCGACCATGTGCACGTGCGGCCCCTCGTGATCGCTGACGGCAAATTGACCGGGTGGATCGTCGATGGCATGAGGGTGATGGCGCGGCCCCACGCTCGGCCGCACGTCGGTCGCCTCGCCGAGCGTTCCGTCCGCTCCGACCGGAAAAACTGCGACGCTGCCGCCGCCGTAGTTGCCGACGAAAACAAATTTTCCCGTCGGGTGCACGCTCACATACGCGGGTCCCGTGCCCCCGGAGCCGACCGCCCCCAGCCGTCGCAGCTCGAGGCTGTCGGGGCTTATCGCATAGGAAACGACCGCCCCGCTGCGCGCACCTTGATAATTGTCGATCTCGCTGACGGCATAGAGATGGGTCTCGGCCGGATTCACGGCGAGCCAGGAGGGGTTGCGCGTATCGTCCACCACCTGCATCTGCAGGAGCGCGCCCGAGGCGCGATCGACCCGGAACAGATAGATCCCGCCGCCGTTCGGCGTGTACGTTCCGACATAGGCGTACACGATTCCCGAAGCGGATCCCGTAGCGGCGGCAGACCAGACGGATGAGGCCGCGAAGGGGACGGCGAGCGATGCTGCCGTGCGGCTGAGAAAATCGCGACGGGAGATTCCTGGTTTCAGCAATGCGTCCTACGATCGATGGCCATTGCCGGCAGTTTAGCCGCGCATTTCAGCGGGCGGACGAACATGCCGCGTTCTTAATTGTTCAAGAAAAGCGTGAGGCTCGATGCGCTGAAGGTGTAGGTGTTGGCAGTGTACTGGCCCTGCGCAGTGACGCCGGTCGCCAGCACCTCGCCGTTCAATTCCAGCTGCAACTGGGTGATGAACGCGGAATAGGTGTCGAAGTTCTCGAACGTACCGCTGACCGCGTGACCGATCGTAAAAACCGTGTTCGAGGAGGAGGCGTTCGGCACGATCAGGGGATCGGAGGGCAGGCCGACGATGTTCACGACTTGCGCGCCAATCTGTATCTCGTGGCGCACGCCGACGGCGCTGTTGCGCGCGTCGAGGACGATTTCGGTGGTGCTGTAGGACACGAAAGGAGCCGGCGTGCCCGCTCCGTAATCCATCACCAGCTCGGAATTGATGGTCGTGTAGTCGAGAAGCGCGGTGCCGCTCAAGGCCGGCGGCGCACTCCCGAAGGGCGTCACGCTGCCGGTCACCTGGACCGGCTCGCCGGTCGTTGCATTGGTCAGGGTCAGATCGGCGGTCGTCACCAGATAAGCCGTTGCGCTGGCATCCGCGCCGGCGGTCGCGCCCGTGCCTGTGAAGTCGAACGAGGCCGCCGATCGTCCGCCCAAAGTCGACAGATTCAGGGTGAGCTCATCGGTGGCCGGCTCACCGGTGACCGTGCCCGAGGCCGTCGTCTGGCCGAGCCGCGCGCGTCCTGCGCTCGCGTCGAGCGTGACGCTGCTCGAGCTGATCGCGCTCGCCGTGCCGAATGCGTACACCAGGGATCCCACCGAAATGTCCGCGATGCCGTTGGCCTCCGTGCTCGCACCGCCAAACTGCGTGACCTGGGTATTGGGGCCGATCTTGACCGTTGCCGTCCCCGCGATGAGCGAGTTGGTGCCCTCGTTGGTGAGCAGCGTGCCCTCATCGATGGTCAGGGTGTCGCCGCTGCGCCCGGTGACGATGCCGGACAACCGGTCGAGGCCGTCGCCCTGCACGCTCGAGCCGGCGAGCACCTGGCTCGCGGAGAAATTGATGGTGGTCGCCGTGAGGCTCCCGGTACCCGAGCTATTTTCGGCGGTGGTCGTCGGCGTCGAGCCATCGGCGCAGGTCTGCACCCCGTTGGTCCCCGTCACAGGGGTGGTGCCGTCCGAGCAGGTCGTCACCTCGGTCGTTGTTGGGGTGGTGGTACCGGTGGTGAGCGAGGAGGAGGTCGAAGTGGAAGTCGTGAGAGTTCCGAAGGCCTCGACCATCGCGCCCGACTTCAACGCGGCCATTTGCGTGATACCGGCCGTGCCGGTCGACGAGGTGCCGTTGATCTCGAAGCTCGTGACCGATTGCACCCCGACACCGAGCGAGCCTGCGCCCGAATTGCCGAAATCGAACGGCACGATGCCGCTCGTCGTAAAGCCGGTGCTGGAGCTGTTGATGCTGCCGAAGGAGCCGCGGATGCGCACCACCTTGCTGTCGAGGGTCTGGGTGCTGGCGGAGATCAAGGGCATGACCGTGACGGTCTTGTCGGCCACGTTGATCACGTTCGATGCCGCGAGATTGAAGGCGAGGCTCAGGCGCGCCGAGCTCTTTCGCACGACGCCGAGCTGATCGCTCGGATCGAGATACAGGAGCAGCGTCACCTGGCCCAATCGCTGTCCGCTCTCGCCGACGGGCTTGAGCGCGAGCCCGGAGACGGTGCCGTTGTCGTAAATGATTTGCGCCGAGCTGTAATCCAGCGTGATCAGGGCTTCGCTGTAATTGCCCGCGGCGAGCGGCGCGACGCCGACCACCTCGGACAGATTGGTGAGGCGCGCGAGGTCCACCGTAGTGCCCTTCGGCAGCACCGCGGCCGCCGTTCGCGCGTTGGAGGTCTGCAGCTGAATCGACACGAGGCCGACCCGGTAAGCGAGGTAATTGTCCGTCGATGGGGTTGCCGTGAGCGTGACCACGGCGCTTCCATTGCAGGCTGAGAGCGCCGCCAGCACGAGCAACCCTGCGGGGATGGATAGCCGGCGCAACCAGCCGGCGCGCGAGCGCCGAATCGGGCACGGCAGGACCGTGGTCGAATGAGCAGCGGCAGCGGAGACTGTCATGGCGGAAGCGGACCTCCCTCGAACCCGAGGTATTGTCGGGCCCATTCTACCCGCAGGAGCACGGCGGTTTGGGTAAAGATCTGTGAAGTAATCCCGCAACATTTCCGTAATTTTTACGCCCGTCGCGTGCGAGCGACAACGGCGCGCGGCGCGCCGGCGCCGCGGCCGCGCGGTCGGGACGCGGACGGATATAGAGCCGTTGAGCCACGCGCATTGCTAATATGGCGCCCGGCATGGCGCACCCCCTGCAATCGGCAGCAATCGAAACCCGCAAGGCCTGGATCAATTCCGCGGGCGTCGCGCTCGCCATTCTCGCCTTCATCAATCTTTTCAATTATCTCGACCGCTACCTCGTCTCGGCATTGGTCGAGAGTTTGAAGCATTCCGAGCTCGCCCTGAGCGATACCCAGGCGGGCTCTCTGATGTCGGGTTTCTTGATCGTATTTGCTTTGATCGCGCCGATCTTCGGCTCGCTCGGCGATCGCATGTCGCGTCCGCGCCTCATCGCATTCGGCGTGGCCTGCTGGAGCATCGCAACCGCGCTGTCGGGGCTTGCGTGGAATTTTACGTCGCTGTTCCTGGCCCGTGCCTCGGTCGGCGTGGGCGAAGCCGCCTACGTCACCATCGGCCCGAGCCTGTTGTCCGACTATTTTCCGCGCGGCCAGCGGGGCCGGGTCATGGCGATTTTCTTTTGCGCCATCCCGGTGGGCTCCGCTCTCGGGTATGTCGTCGGCGGGCTCATGGACGTGCACTTCGGCTGGCGAATGGCGTTTTTCGTCGCCGGTCTTCCAGGCCTGGTGCTCGCCGTGCTGTGTCTCGGCCTGCGTGATCCGCCGCGCGGCAGTCAGGACGAGGCTGAGCCGGGCGCAGGTGGCGAACATTCGGCTGCGGGCGATGCCAAGGCCGGCGATCAGCCGCTTTTCACGTCCTACTTGCAGTTGCTGCGCAACAAGCCCTACGTTTTGACGATCGTCGGCTACGTCGCCTACACCTTCGCGCTGGGCGGCCTCGCTTTCTGGATGCCCGCATTCCTGGAGAGGATGCGGGGAATCCCGCGCGAGCAGGCAACCGTGAGTTTCGGCACCATCGTCGTGATCACCGGCTTCATCGGCACCTTCGCCGGCGGCTGGCTCGGCGACTATTGCGCCAAGTACTCGCAGCGCGCTTATTTATGGATTTCCGCCATTGCGACCCTGATCGCCGCGCCATTCGCGTGGGTGGCGCTGACCGCGCCGTCGCAGACGGTTTACCTCATCTGCATGGTCGTCGCCCAACTCATGATGTTCCTGTCGACCGGCCCCATCAACGCCTCCATCGTGAACCTCGTGCTGCCCACCCAACGCGCCTCCGCCAACGCGCTCGGCGTTTTCACCATCCATCTGCTGGGCGACGTCCCCTCCCCCATCATCATCGGCATGTTGTCCGATACGTCCTCGCTCGCCCAGGCCGTGAAGATCGTCCCGATCGCCATCCTGATCTCCGCCGTGGTGTGGGCGGTCGGCGCACTCGCGCAGCCCAAAGGCAAGTCGCGATGATCTCGCCGTCATGGCGAAACCGCGCGTGCGCGGCATAGATCCTCGAACCATCCATCGAAATCCCTGCGCGCCGCCATGTCCTCGAGGTCCTCGGACAGCTTGCGCTGCCAGTTCGGGTATTCGCGGTACGTTCCGGGAACGTTGACCGGCTCCGCCATGCCGAGCAGGTCCTCGATTTGCACGGCCGCCAGCGCCGCGCTGGAGCGCGCCAGGTAGACGTGCAAGGCGTGTGCGAGCTCGGGCGTGAAGGGATCGTCAGGCGAAGTCAAAGCCGCCGGCTTGAGACCTTGACCGTCCAGCGCCTCGAGCAGCGCCTTGCGATCCTGGCTGCGTGCTTCGCGGACGATTCCCTCGATCTCGGCGGAGGGATACAGGTCGAGGCTTCGCCTGAGATCGATGTCGCGCCCCTCCCAGAAGCTTCGCAAGGTCGGCATGTCATGCGTGGTCACCGTCGCGAGCGCCTCGCGGACGAATTCCCCCGGCCCGCGGAATCGCCCATTATCCTTCTCGAACAACACCACCTTGTAATGATAGAGACCGAATGAGGGCATCGCCCGGCGCATCTCGTCCGGAACCACGCCGAGATCCTCGCCCACCACCAGACAGGAATGCTGGGCGCTCGCGAGCGAGAGCACGGTGAGCAGCTGATTGAGCGGATAATGCACGTAGGCGCCTTCCGTGGGCAGGCGGCCCGCCGGAACCCACCAGAGCCGGAAGAGCGACATCACGTGGTCCAGGCGCAGCGCACCGTAATAGCGCATGTTGTCGCCGATGAGGCGCGAAAATCCCTCCAGGCGATCGGACTCCATGACCGTCGGGTCGGGCGGCGGCAGCCCCCATCCCTGCCCCTTCAGGGCCAGGGCATCCGGAGGTGCGCCGATCTCGGCGCCCAGACGAAAGGCCGTTCGATCGACCCACGTCTCCGAGCCCGACGGATGAGTGCCCACCGCGTAATCGCCATACAGGCCGATGGGCATCCCGAGATCGCGTGCAAGAGCCTGAGCCTCTGTGAGCTGCTCGTGGGCGAGCCATTGAAGATAAAGATGGAAATCGATGCGCGCGGCGTTCCGCGTTGCGAACTCCGCCGCCGCGGGGCCCTGCGGATCCTTGAACTCCGAGGGCCAGCTGAGCCAGCCCGAGGCGGTGGCGTGCGTCGCGCAGAGGTGCTCGTCCAGCGCATCGAAACGCGCATGCAGCTTCAGCGGCGTCCCACCGGCCGCCACGAAGCTCGCGAACGCACCCGCGCGCTCGGTGCCGAGCGCCAGATGCCGGGTGCGAAATTCCCGGAACAGGAGCTCGAGGATCTCGAGCTTGGCGCCGGCCACGCCCCGATAGTCGACCAACGGAGCAGCGCGGAGCGACTCCAAGTGCGTCCTGAATCCGGCCTCGTCGACCCGCGCCCTCGCCTCGGCGCTCTCGCGATACTCGGGCACCGCGGGTACCGAGATGTACAGCACGTTGAGGAAATGGCGGTTGGAGGCGCTATAGGGGCTGGCTCGAGCGGGATCGGCGGGAGCGAGCGCATGCAGCGGATTCAAGCCGATGAACCCGGCTCCGCGGGGAGCCAGCCACCGGATCAAACCCTTCAAGTCGCCGAAATCGCCGATGCCCCAGTTCTCCCGCGACCGCACGGTATAGAGCTGCACGGACACACCCCAGAGCTTTTGCCCCTCGCGAACCGCCTGAGGCTCGAAGCAGCGGGAGGGCGAGATCACGAGCGTGCAGCGGCTCGGCGCCCCGGCGCCGATACGCATCTCCAACTCGTGCCGCCCGGGAGGCAGCTCGAGCGGCAGCTCGAAGCGGCGCCGGGTGATCAATGAGCCGCCCACCTCACCGCGCCACAGCTCGGCACAATCGGCCGTGGAATGAGTGCCGGTGCGCTGCTCGCTCGACTCGAGCCTCACGGTCCAAATCAGGGTCGCGCCGAAATCCAGGGCGGTGATATTGAGGTCGACGCCGATGCGAGCGCCGTTGGAGGCGGCGATCAAGGGCAGGAGCGCACGCCAGCGCTCACTCTCCAGGCGGCCGAGTTGCTCCGCCAGCGCGGCCGCATCGTCAACCGGCGAGTCCATGGCGCGCAAGATCGCGATCTTGGTCTCGAGCGTGAAATATTGGAGCTCGCCGCGGTAATCGTGATAGGCATCACCCACGCCACGGAGCCTGGCCAAACGCTCGATCAAGGTCACATCCACGGTCAACTCTCCAATAGTGCGGCGCTGTTCGGGCCCAGCGGATACGTCTCGCCCTCCACGGGAGCCGGCGGTGCCGCCGGCCGCATCGACGCGAGCGCGGTGTCGAAGCGGCACACCCAGTTGCCGGCGGCCGCCGGCAACGCGACCGTGTGCCCACAATCGTCGGCGTTCAGCAACAACAGAAAGCGCCCGGCCGACCGGCTGCGCTTGCCGAACCAGATGCCCAGCGTTCGCGACGCCGGGTTGTGCCAGTCGTCGCCGGTCATTTCCGACCCGCGCGCGTTCAGCCACGTTACATCTTTGACCCCGCCGTGCAGGGCGGTTCCTTTCAGAAAGGTCTCGCGTCGAAATTCTTCGTTCGACCGGCGCAGATGGGTCAGCAATCGGACGAACTCCACCAGGTCGCGATTGGCCTCGCAGAGCCTCCAGTCGACCCAGGAGATCTCATTGTCCTGGCAGTACGCGTTGTTGTTGCCCTGCTGCGTTCGCGCGAATTCGTCGCCGGCCTGCAGCATCGGCACACCCTGCGCGAGGAGGAGCGTGGCAAGCAGATTCATCATCTGACGCCGCCGCAAGCCGTTCACCACGGCATCCGTCGTCGGGCCCTCGTGGCCGCAGTTCCAGCTCAAGTTGACGTGATGACCGTCCGCGTTGTTTTCGCCGTTGGCGAGATTGTGCCGTTCGTTGTAGGACACCAGATCGTGCAGCGTGAAGCCGTCGTGCGCGGTGACGAAATTGACGCCGGCGCTGGGCTTGCGGCCGTCGTGACGAAACAGATCGCTCGAGCCGGCGAATCTTTCGGCCAGCTCGCCGATGCGGCCTCCATCACGGCGCCAGAACCCGCGGATCGTGTCGCGGCAGCGGTCGTTCCACTCGGCCCAGCCGGAGGGAAACCGGCCCAATTGGTATCCGCCATACCCCACGTCCCAGGGCTCCGCGATCAGCTTCACGTAAGCCAGGGCCGGCTCCGCGCGCACCGCGCTGAAGAATTCCGAGCGCTCGTTGAACCCGCCGCCGTCGCGCCCGAGCACGGTGGCGAGATCGAAGCGAAACCCGTCGACGTGCATTTCCTCCACCCAATACTTGAGGCACTCGACGATCGACGCGCGCACCTCTCGATGCTCGCAGTTGACGGTGTTGCCGCAGCCGGTCAGGTTCTCGTAACGGCTCTTGTCGGGCAGGAGGCGGTAGTACACCGAATTATCGAGTCCCTTGAAGCTCAACACCGGTCCCGATTCATTGCCTTCGGCCGTATGGTTGAACACCACGTCCAGGATCACCTCGATGCCGGCTCGATGCAGCGCCCGGACCATCGTCTTGAATTCCGCGACGGCGTCGTTGATCGCGAACTCGGTGCAAGGGGCGAACCACGCCACGGGGTTGTACCCCCAATAGTTTTTGAGCCCGCGCTGGCGCAGAAAATCCTCGGTCAGGAAGGCCTGACAGGGAAGCAGCTCGACCGCCGTCACGCCGACGTGCTTCAAGTGCTCGATCACCGCCGGTGCGGTCAACCCGAGGTACTTGCCGCACCAGTTTTGCGGAACGTCCGGATGAAGCTGCGTGAACCCCTTCACGTGCAATTCGTAGATCACCGTGTCGAGCCAGGGCGTCGCGGGCGGTCGATCACCGTTCCAGTCGAACGCCCCGTCGATGACGCGCGAGCGATGGGGCTCCGCCGCCGAGAGCTCGCGCGCATGCGGATCGAGGAGCATCACCGCCGGATCGAAGCGATGGCCGTTCTCGGGCTCGTTCGGACCGTGCGCCGCGAATGCATAGTGGGTGCCCGGCCCCGCGAGGCGCGGGGACAGCAGGCCATGCCAGACATCGCCGGTCCGCGCCGGCAGATCGTAGCGCGCCGTCTCCGCGCCGTCCGTTGCGTCGAAGATGACGAGCTCGACGCGCGTCGCGTGGCTCGAGTAAACGGCAAAATTGACACCGCGCCGGCTCCAGGTCGCGCCCAGCGGCCGCGCGGATCCGGGCTGAATTGACTTCACCGACGCATTATGTGAATTCGGCCGCCGCAATCCGTGATCTGTTCCCCAAGTGGCTCAAATCACGGGCCTCACGTTCCAAATTCTGTCCGCATACTCCCGCACGGCGCGGTCGCTGGAGAAATACCCCATGTTCAGGCAATTGAGCACCGCCTTGCGGCTCCATTCGTCCGGCGTGTCGTACAATTCGTCCACGCGGCGTTGAGCGGCCGAATAGGCGGCAAAATCGGCCAGCACGAGGAAGGGCTCCCCCTCGCTCTTGAGCCGCCTGACCACCGCCTGGGCGTCGGCCACCCCCTCCTTGGAAAAATGCCCCGATTCGATCAGGTCCAACGCCGCGCCGAGCGCGGGATTGCCCTCGAGCTCGCGCCACGGCTGGTAGCCGGCCGCGCGTTTCGCCGCCGCCTCGTCCGCGGTCATGCCGAAGATGAAGATGTTATCGGCTCCGACATGATCCCGGATTTCGATGTTGGCGCCGTCGAGCGTGCCGATCGTGAGCGCTCCCGAGAGCGCGAGTTTCATGTTGCCGGTGCCCGAGGCTTCCATCCCGGCCGTGGATATCTGCTGCGACAGATCCGCGGCCGGCATGATCTTTTGGGCGAGCGACACATCGTAGTCCGGCAGGAACACCACCTGAAGCTTGCCGCGAGCGGCCTCGTCGCCGTTGATGGTGCGGGCGACGTTGTTGATGAGCCTGATCACGGATTTCGCCATGGCGTAGCCGGGCGCCGCCTTGCCCGCGAATAGGACCGTGCGGGGCACGACTCGCTCGCGGGGCTCCTCCAGGATCCGAATGTAACGCGACACCACGTGGATGAGGTTCAAGAGCTGGCGCTTGTACTCGTGAATTCGCTTGACCTGCACGTCGAACAGCGAATCGACTCCAATCTCCACGCCGGTGCGCCGCCGCACCTCCTCGGCGAGCCGCAGCTTGTTGGTGCGCTTGATGCCGCGAAAATGGCGGCGAAACTCGGATTCCTCCGCCGCTCCGACCAGCCGCCCGATTTCCTCGAGATCGTTCTCCCAGGCGGAGCCGAGACGCTGCGTGAGCAGCGCCGACAGCCCGGGGTTCGATTGCTTCAGCCAGCGGCGGACGGCGATGCCGTTGGTCACGTTGACGAACCGATCGGGATAGAGCCCGGCAAACCCGCGGAACACGCTCTTGCGCATGAGCTCGGTGTGCAGCTGCGCCACGCCGTTGACGTGATGACTGCCGACGACCGCCAGATGCGCCATCCGCACCCGCCGCTCGCCCCCCTCGTCGTCGATGATCGACAGGCGCCGCTCGAGATCCCGGTCGTTCGGACGTTGTTCCGCCAAGCCTTTGAGAAAATCGCGGTTGATCGCGTAGATGATCTCCAGATGCCGGGGCAGCAGGCGCTCGATCAGGGCGACCGGCCAGGTCTCCAGCGCTTCGGGCAGCAACGTGTGATTGGTGTACGCGAACACCCGCGTGGTGATCGACCAGCTTTGTTCCCAGTCGAGTCCGTGCTCATCGACCAGCAGCCGCAGCAGTTCCGGAATGGCCAGGGCGGGATGAGTGTCGTTCAGCTGAATGGCGACGCCGTCGGGCAGGGTGTCGAGCGTCCGGCCCTCGCCGAGATGGTTCGCGAGAATGTCCTGCAAGCTCGCGCTCACGAAGAAATACTGCTGCTTCAGGCGCAGCTCCCGGCCCTGCGGGGTGGAGTCGTCGGGATACAGTACCCTCGAGAGATTCTTCGCATCGATCTGTTCGCGCACCGCTCCGGTGTAGTCGCCCGCATTGAACGCCTCGATGTGAAACGGCGTGATGGCGCGCCCCGACCAGAGGCGCAGGTGATTGACGGTCGGACTGCGGTTTCCGGGGATGAGCTGGTCGAAGCCGATGGCGTGGATGTCCTCGGTCGCGACCCACCGATGCGGATCGGTGGTCTTGGCCGATGCGTCGGCCTCGGTGCGCCCTGCGAACCGCACGACGTAGCGCACATTGCCGCGCGGCGTCTCCCAGACGTTCCTGAGCTTGAGCCAGCTGCTCGCGATCTCGCGCTGGCCCCCGTCGGGACCTATCACCTGGGTAAAGATCCCATAATCGTAGCGAATCCCGTAGCCCACCGCGGGGTAGCGCAGCGTCGCCATCGAGTCGAGGAAGCAGGCGGCAAGGCGGCCCAACCCGCCGTTGCCCAGGCCCGGATCGATTTCCTGCGCCTCGATGTCCTCGAACTCGTAGCCCATTTCCTTGAGCGTTGCGCGCGCTTCGTGCACGAGATCGCCCCCGAGACTTTGCAGAGCGTTCAAGAGCGAACGGCCCGGCAGGAACTCGACCGACAGATAGCACACGCGCTTGACGTGGGCGTCTCTGACGCGCCGTTGCGTGGACAGCCAGCGCAACGTCAATTCCTCGCGCACCGCCAGGGAAAGGGCGTCGAAAATGCCGCGAGGGGAGGCCTGCTCCGGCGTCTTTCCCAGCGAGCGGGTGAGCCGATCGACCAGCGCCTCGTACAGTCTGCCGTTTTGCAGCGCGACGCCGCGAGCCGGCATCGGCGGAGCATCATATGCATTCATGGTGCGCGGTATTATAGGGTCGTCCGTTCGGCAGGGAACCCAATGCGCGTTAAGTCGGCTTCACTGTCTCAGATTATGTCCGCGACGCTGGCCGCGATCGCCGCCTCGCTCGCGGGCTGCGCGGGCCGCCCGCCGCAGCCGCCCGCACCTCCCGCTGCGTCGGACCACGGCTACGCCGCGCAAGGGTCGGACCGCTCCGCACCCACGGCCCAGACCGGCGCCGCGTCCGCGATGGTGGACGGCGCGAGGGCCATGCTGGGCCAGCCTTATCGATACGGCGGAGCCGCGCCCGGCGGCTTCGATTGCAGCGGACTGGTCAGCTTTGCTGCGCAAAGAGCGGGCCTGCAGCTGCCGCGGACCGCGAAGGAACAGCTGCGCACCGGCGTGCCCATCGGGCGCGCCGAGCTCGAGCCGGGCGATCTGGTGTTCATGCGTCTCGCTCACAAGCAGCTGCACGTGGGCATCGCCGTCGGCGCCGGACGCTTCATTCATGCCCCCGCCAGTGGCGGAAGCGTGCGCATCGATTCCCTCGCGGCGCCGCCCTACGCCACCGGCTTCCTGAGCGCCCGGCGCGTGATCGGCGTCGGCGGCCCCCGCCCCCGGCCTCTGACGCGATTTGGCTATACTGCCGTTTCGCAGCCATCGAAGGACTCCGCATGAAGCTTTATTTCAGCCCAGCCGCCTGCTCGCTGTCTCCGCGCATCGTCCTCATGGAGGCCGGCTTGCCTTTCACGGCCGAAAAAGTCGATATCAAGTCCAAGAAGACCGCGAGCGGCGCGGACTATTTCGGCATCAACTCGAAGGGAGCCGTGCCGGCGCTCGAATTGGACGACGGTCAGGTGCTGACCGAAGGCGCGGCCATCGTTCAATATCTGGCGGATCTCAAGCCGGACTCGGGGTTGGCGCCGCGCAACGGAACTTTGGAGCGCTACCGGCTGATGGAGATCTTGAACTATCTCGCCTCCGAGGTGCACAAGGGCTTCTCGCCACTGTTCCACTCCGCCACGGCGCCCGAGGCCAGGAAAAACGCCGTCGACAATCTCGCCAAGAAATTCGATTGGTTGTCGGCGAAGCTCGCCGACGGAAAGTTCCTGTTGGGCGACACCTTCACCGTGGCGGATGCCTATCTGTTCACCCTGCTGCGCTGGACGGCGTTGGTGCACATCGATTTGACCCAGTGGCCGGTGCTCGCCGCCTATGTCGCGCGCGTGCACGAGCGCCCGAAGGTGCAGGAGGCGCTGCACGCCGAAGGGCTCAAGTGAGCGCAGCGGACTCGATGACGGCTGCGAACGTCAGTCAGGGCCTCGTTGGGGGCCGTCGCGAACTGGAGCGATGCAAGTCTCGCGTAGAGCGGGCTCCCCTGAAGAAGCTCGGCATGCGTTCCGACCGCGACTTTGCGGCCGTGATCGAATACCACGATGCGGTCGGCTTTCAACACCGTCGAGAGACGGTGCGCAATGATGATGGTGGTGCGCCCCCGCATCAGCCTCTCGAGCGCCTGCTGCACGAGAAGCTCCGACTCGGCGTCGAGGGAGCTCGTCGCCTCATCCAGCAAGAGGATGGGGGGATCCTTCAAAATGGCCCGCGCCAGCGCGATCCGCTGCCGCTGTCCTCCCGACAGCCGCGTGCCGCGCTCACCGAGAAACGTATCGTATCCGTCGGGGAGCTTGCGCAAGAAGCCGTCGGCGGCAGCGGCCACGGCGGCCGCCTCGACGTCCGCATCGCTCGCGCCCGGGCGCCCGTAGCGGATGTTCTCGCGCGCCGAGGCGCCGAACAGCACGGTATCCTGCGGCACGAGCCCGATTTGCGCGCGGATGTCCTCGGGGCGCAAATCGGTGAGGGCCCGATCGTCGATCAGCAGGCGGCCGGCGTCGGGGTCGTAGAATCGCAGCAGCAGCTGGAAAGTCGTGCTCTTTCCGGCGCCCGAAGGGCCCACGAATGCGATGGTCTCCCCCGGGGTCACTTCCAGGCTGAAATTCGCGAGCGCCGCCGTTTCGGGCCGCGATGGATAATGGAAGCTGACGTTGTCGAAGCGGATGGCGCCCCGGATTCGCGGCGGCAGCTCGATCGGGTTGGCGGGCGCCGTGATGGCGGGTCGGGCCTCGAGAAGCTCCGTGAGTCGATCCATGGCCCCCGCGGCGCGCTGCAGCTCACCCCACATCTCGGACAGCGCGGCGGCGGAAGTCCCCACGAAACCCGCATACAGCAGGAACTGGGCGAGCTGCCCTCCCGTCATGGTCCCCGCGAGCACTTGATGAGCGCCGAGCCAGAGCACGCACGTGACCGCGGTGAATACCAGCAGAATGCCCACTCCTGTGAGCGCGGCACGCACCTTGGTGCGCCGGACCGCGGCATCGAAACTTTCCTCCACCGCTTTGCGATAGCGTTCGCTCTGCAGATTCTCCAGGGTGAAGGCCTGAACCGTCTGGATCGCATTCAAGGTTTCGCCGGCGAGACCGCTGGTGTCGGCGATACGATCTTGCGATGCGCGTGACAATCCGCGCACGCGGCGTCCGATGATGATCAAGGGCACGACCACGACGGGCATCAGCACGAGGATGAGCCCGGCGAGCTTGGCGCTGGTCAGGGTCAGCAGCACGAGCGAGCCGATGAGGCTCAGCGTGGAGCGCAGGATGATGGAGAGATTGACCCCGGAGATGGCCTGAACCAGCGTCGTGTCCGTGGTCAGGCGCGATAGCACCGCGCCGACCCGGGTGGTTTCGAAGAACAGGGGATCCAGCCGCACCACGCGCGAATACACCGCCGAGCGCAGATCCGCGACCACCCGCTCCCCGAGCCAGGTGACGAGATAGAAACGCAGCGCCGCGAACACCGCGAATATCGCGGCCGCGGCCAGGAATCCGGCGAAAATGAGATTGGTCGTGCCCGCATCCTTGGCCGCGAGCACGTCGATGACCCGACGCAATGCGATGGGCAACGCAAGCATGGCGCCCGACGCGACCAAGAGCGCCGTGACCGCCGCGGCCGCGACGCCCCGATACGGCCGCAGAAACGGCAGCAGGGTTTTAAGCGGGGCAAAAGGACTGGATCGCGGGCGATCGGGCGGACTGGGCATCCCGCCATGATCCCACAAGTCGATCGGCATGGTGCGGAAGCCTCCGGAGCAAGTGCCCGCGGGAGTGCTTTCGGGTTGACGGCGGCGATGCGGGGCCGCTATCTTCCAGCGCACAGGGAAAATTGCGCTCGTACGAGCGCACCAACTAAAGAAAGAGGGATGCACCATGCTGGGACGTCGGCAGATTCACGCGTTGAACGAGCAACGTCCCTTCTTACGAGCGGGCGCTCTGGTTGCGGCAGCGCTTGCGGTCGTGATGAGCCCGGCGCAAATGGCCCAGGCGGGCCCCGCCGCGGAGGGCACCGCCGCAGGGGCCGCGTCCTCGGAGGATGTTGGGCCGCTGCAGGAGATCGTGGTTACGGCCACCCGGCACGAAGAAGGCCTGTCCAAGGTGCCGATCAGCGTCACGGCCCTGACCCAGGACGCGATGGACGTGCGCGGCATCAAGGACATCCTGGATGTGGCTCGTTTCACCCCCGGCATCAACATCGACAACTCCGGAACGAACAACATCGCGATCCGCGGCATTGCCTCGACCGGCGGCGCCGGGACGACGGGGATCTATCTCGACGACACGCCCATTCAAATGCGCGCGCTCGCCTTCAATCCCGACGAGGCGCTGCCGCAATCGTTCGATCTTGACCGCGTGGAGGTGCTGCGCGGGCCGCAGGGCACGCTGTTCGGCGCAGGCTCCGAGGGCGGCACGGTCCGCTACATCACCACGCAGCCGAGTTTGACCCAGACGAGCATCTACAGCCGCGACGAAGTCTCGTACACCGAAGGCGGCGCGCCGAGCTACGAGGCGGGCATCGCGGGCGGCACGCCGGTCATCGACGGCACGCTCGGTGTGCGCGTGAGCGCGTGGTATCGCTATGACGGCGGCTATATCGACCGCATCAATCCCGTGTCTCTCGACACCGTGCAGAAAAATGCCAACTACACGCAGACCAAGCTGTTCCGCGCCTCCGCGATCTGGGCGCCCTCGGACAACTGGAAGATCACGCCGAGCTATTACTATCAGGACCGTTACGCAAACGACGTGCAAAATTACTGGCCGCTGTACTCGGATCCGGGCGCAAACAGGTACGTGGATGCAAATCCGACGCAGCGCACGATACCCGACACTTTCTATATTCCGGCCCTGAAAGTGGAAGGTGATCTGGGGGCCGTGACGCTGATCTCCGACACGTCCTATTACCATCGCAAGGAGCAGACCGGCTACGACGGAACGCTCTACAACCTCGGGTTCTACCAGACTTTTTTCGGCGGCACCTTCCCGCTGCTCGACGGCAACGGCCTGCACCTGCCCCCGGGTGCGACCAACTACCGTTCCCCGGCCTCGATCGACAACGATCAGCAAAACCTGACGCAGGAAATTCGGCTGCAGTCCTCGGATTCGTCGTCGCGCCTGATTTGGACCACGGGCCTGTTTTTCTCCGAAAACCGGCAGCATTACCTGGAACAGATTCATGATCCGCTGCTCAACGAGTTGACCGAGGCGGTGGCCGGCGTTCCATATACTGCGCTGTTCACCGACCCCAACGGCAATCCGATCACCTACGACCCGCGCTTCCCGAACGACTCGTATTTCCTGCAGACTTATTCCACGGACAAACAGATCGCATTGTTCGGCGAGGGCACTTTTTCATTCACCGATCAGCTCAAGACGACGGTTGGCGTGCGCTACTCGAAGACCGAATTCTCGTTCAATACGCTGACAGGGGGTCCTCAGCTTTTCCTTGCCAACCAGTCGAATAGCGGTGACAAGAAGGAAAATTCGTTCACACCCAAGGTGAGCCTGCAATATCAATACGACCCGCACGATCTGTATTACTTCACCTACGCGAAGGGTTTCCGTCCCGGGGGCGCCAACAATCCCGTGCCCCAGGCGGCTTGCGGGACGGATTTTACGAACTTCGGCATCAAGGAGGCGCCCGCAACCTACAATTCGGATACGGTGGACAGCTTTGAAGTCGGCGCCAAGAACAATCTCGACAACCGGATCAAGATCTCGAGCAGCATTTATTACATCCGCTGGAACAACATCCAGCAGGTCGTCTTGCCGCCCATCTGCCAGATCACGTTCATCACCAATCTGGGACAGGCGGTCGCCAAGGGCGCGGATTTGCAGGGGGAATTCGCCATCACGGACAGCTTCACCGCCGAACTGTCGGCGGGCTATACCGACGCGCGGTACACCGAGGCGTCCCGTCTCTCGCCCGTTGAGACGACCCCCGTTGTCGCGAGCGGGGATGCCATCGAAGGCCAGAGCGCACAGCCGGCACCGCCCGTGACCGTTTCGCTCGGCCTCGAATACCGGTTCGATATCCTGACCCACGACTCGTTCGTGCGGGTGGACGACGAATACCAGAGCCGGCCCAAGTGGGCGGGCGCCGGCCAGGATGCCAATACCCTGCAATACGACTCCGCCAACTACTTCTTGCCCGCGACCAATTTCGCCTCCGCGCGAGGCGGCACGAAGTTCGGCGATTGGCAGATCGAGGCGTTTTGCGACAATCTGCTGGATAGCCACACGGTTACGAACTATGAATGGTCGATCGACTCGGGAGTCCCCGGGACCAGCAGGTTGCAACGTGATTACACTTTCCGGCCGCGGACGGTGGGCGTGACCTTCATCTACCGGAGCAAATAATGCGAACCGGGCACCCTGCTGGCCACCAGTGGTGCGGTTGACCACCAGTAGGTCCGGTTGACCACCAGTAGGTCCGGCTGACCAGCAGTAGGTGCGGCGCAACAGACTGGGCCGTGCTTCGCGGGGTATGCGAAGGCTTGCTATCGGAGCCGCTTCGCCTGCGCCGCAAGCACGCTCATTACACGGGCGTACAACGGAACGGTAGCGGGTTGCGCAGGTTATACCCGGATGCTACTGTCGGCCGCGCGGAAGTTATCCGAGCATATAACAAACTATGGGGACGTGATGCCAGCCACTCTCTCGAAGCCGCTTCCAGGTTCATTCCACCCCCGGTTGTTGTTTTTATCCATCATCTTGGCCGTCTGCGCCCTGGGCGCGCGCGGCGCCGTGGCCACCGAGGCCAATGCACAGGCGGACACGGGCAATGCGGGCCCTGCCCCGGCTGCTTCCGGCGGCCTCGAGGAAATCGTCGTCACGGCGACCCGCCACGAGGAATCCTTGAGCAAGGTGCCCTTGAGCGTCACCGCCCTGACGCAGGAATCCATGGATCAACTCGGCATCAAGGACTTCCAGGACGTCGCGCGCTTCACCCCGGGCGTCAACATCGATACTTCCGGCACCAACGCCATCTCGATCCGCGGCATCTCCTCATCGGGCGGCGCCGGCACCACCGGCATTTACCTCGACGACACGCCGATCCAGATGCGCTCGGTCGGCTTCAACCCGGATGACACCTTGCCGAAGACCTTCGACCTGCAGAGGGTCGAGATTCTGCGCGGCCCTCAGGGCACCCTGTTCGGCGCAGGCTCCGAAGGCGGCGCCGTGCGTTACATCCTGACGCAGCCGAGCACCACGGAGACCGACACGTACGTCCGCAGCGAAGTGGCGTATACGCAGTATGGCCAGCCGAGCGGCGAGGTTGGCATCGCGCACGGCCAGCCGATCGTCGACGGCACATTCGGCGTGCGTGGGAGCCT
This sequence comes from uncultured Gammaproteobacteria bacterium, assembly GCA_963748995.1. Lineage (GTDB taxonomy): Bacteria > Pseudomonadota > Gammaproteobacteria > Steroidobacterales > Steroidobacteraceae > Bog-1198. The sequence continues at coordinate 282,256 of CAVVKU010000021.1, forward strand.
CTGGTACCGTTACGACGGAGGCTGGATCAACCGGGCGGACGACACCACCGGGGCGATCATCGACCACAACGTCAATTACTCCAATTCCATGGCCGGCCGTCTTGCGGCGGTCTGGAAGCCCACGTCCAGCTTCACCGTGACCCCGAGCATTCTCTACCAGCGCCAGGACAAGAACGACGACTCGACCTACTGGCCGGCCTATTCCGATGCGTCCGCCGGGCATTTCAATACGGCGACGCCGGAGCGTGTCGGGGGCCCGGATACGTATTACCTGCCGGCGCTGAAGTTGGTGTGGGACTTGGGCAGCAGCCAGCTCATTTCCGACAGCTCGTACTTTCATCGCAAGCAGATCACGGCCTACCAGGGTACGGTTTACGATCTCGCCTATTGGCAGAGCATTCCGGGGGCGAACGGCTTCGCGCCGGGATCCTGGTACCCGCTGATCGATGCCAACGGCATTCACCTGCCGGCCGCGTTGGCGGGCACGCAAACGCCCAACACCATGACCAATTCGCAGGAAAGCTATACGCAGGAATTTCGCTGGCAGTCCAACGATTCGAGCTCCAAGTGGAGCTGGACCGCCGGCATCTTCTGGCAGCTGGCCAAAGAGGGCAGCATCGAGGAGCTGAAGTCCACGAACATCAACCAGGTGTTCAACTACCTGTACGGCTTCACGCCCGCAAGCTTCTACGGCGGGAATTTCTATTCGTGTCCGAACAATGCCGCGTATCCCTCGATCCCGGCCTGCGACATCTACTACAACAACAACACCACGTTCGACCGCCAGATCGCAGGATTTGGTGAGTTGAGCTATTCGTTCTTCGACTGGATGAAGCTGACGGTGGGCGACCGGGTCGCGCGCACAGGATTCTCGCTGAACCACTACGCCGACGGCTACGAGAACTATGGGCCGGGAGCGGCGGCGGCGAGCGAAAAGGAGACCCCGAAGACCCCCAAGGCGACCTTGTCCTTCCAGGTCGATCCGCAGGATCTGTTCTATTTGAGCTACGGCAAGGGCTTCCGCGTCGGCGGCGGCAACGCGCCGCTCCCGTCCTTCTGCGACACGGACCTGGCTGCGGCTGGATACCCGAACGGCGCGCCGCTCACCTACAAGTCCGACTCCACTCAAAATTACGAGATCGGCTCCAAGAACGGCTTCGGCGACTGGCTGAAGATCGCCACCAGCGTGTATTACATCAAGTGGAGCCAGATCCAGCAGAGCATCTACGTCGCCGGCGCGTGCGGCCTGCAGTTCACCGACAATCTGGGGAGCGCCGTGGCCTGGGGCGGCGATCTGCAGGCGGAGGCGAAGCTCGGGCCCGTGAACATCGATCTCGCCAGCGGCTACACCAGCGCGCGTTACTCGAAGACCGACCCCGCAGGCTGCCAGGCGACCGCCAACTCGCCTCCGTGCCTCGCCAGCAGCGGCGATGCCATCTCCGGCCAGGCCGCCATCAACTACGCCCCCGGCGTCAATGCGCCGTTCACGACGGCACTGGGGGTCCAATACAATTTCCGGCTGCAGAAATACGACAGTTTCGTGCGCGCCGATTACGAGTACGAGGCCCGCAACCACTGGTTGGCGGCGGTGCAGGACCCCAACAACTACGCGCAATACAACTCCGGCTTTTCCTACACGCTGCCTTCGACCAGCTTCACGTCGCTGAGGGCGGGCATGGACTTCGGCGGCTGGCAGATCGCGGCGTTCTGCAACAACCTGTTCGATTCCCATACGGTGACGAACTATGCGCTCGGTCAGACCGACGGCACCGTCTCACCGCAACAGAATGCCTACACGTTCCGGCCGCGAACCGTGGGCCTGACGTTCACCCTGCACAGCCATTGATCCGATCCTCGCCGCGCGTGTCCACGCGCGGCGAGGCGGGAAAGGAAAGCGGCGGCCTCAAGCCACCGCGCGCGCCGACTCCACGCCACAGGCGTCCTTGACCGAGGCGCTGAGAATGCCGAGGCCTTCCTCCAGCACCGCGTCGGGGATCGTGAGCGGCGCGAGCAGCCGCACCACATTCGCGTCCGTGCCGCAGGACAACAGGATCAAGCCGCGCTTTTCCGCGGCCGCCACGATGGCCGCGGTCACCGCGGCGTCCGGCTCCTTGCTCTTCGGATCCTTCACCATCTCGAAGGCCACCATCGCGCCCAAGCCGCGCACGTCGCCGATGGCCGGAATTTCCTTCGCCAGCGACTCCAGATGCGAACGCATCCGCTGGCCGACCCTCGTGGCGCGCGCGCACAGGCCCTCGGACTCGATCACATCGAGTACCGCGTGCGCCGCGGCGATGCTCAACGGATTGCCGCCGTAGGTCCCGCCCAGGCCGCCGGCGTGAGCGCTGTCCATGATGGACGCACGCCCGGTCACACCGGACAACGGCAGGCCTCCGCCCAACCCCTTGGCGACGGTGATGAGATCCGGCGTCACCCCGGAATGCTCGATGGAGAACATCTTGCCGGTGCGCGCAATGCCGCCCTGCACCTCATCAGCGACCAAGACGATGCCGTGCTCGTCGCAGATTTTGCGCAGCGCGCGCAGGAACTCGTAGGGCGCGACGTTGAAGCCGCCCTCGCCCTGCACCGGCTCGATGACGATGGCCGCGACCGATTTGGGATCCACGTCGCCGTGGAACAGGCGGTCGAGGTCGGCCAGAGCGCGCTCGACCGACACCCCGCGGTACGGCAGCGGGAACTCCGCGTGGTAGATCTCCGCAGGGAATGGCCCGAAACCCTTCTTGTAAGGCATCACCTTGCCCGTGAGCGCCAGGGTCATGAGCGTGCGGCCATGAAAGCCCCCGGAAAAAGCGATCACCGCCGAACGCTTGGTGTGGTACCGGGCGATCTTGACCGCATTTTCGAGCGCTTCCGCGCCCGAGGTGAGAAAGATCGATTTCTTGGGAAAATCGCCGGGGGCGAGCGTGTTCAATCGCTCGGCCAGCCGCACGTACGACTCGTACGACACGACGTGGAAACAGGTGTGCGCGAACGCCTCGGCCTGCTGCGCAACCGCGGCCATGACCTTGGGGTGGCGATGCCCGGTATTCAATACCGCGATCCCCGCGGCAAAATCGATGAAACGGCGGCCGTCCACGTCCCATATTTCCGAATTCTCGGCTTTGACCGCGTAGATACCCTTGGTTCCCACGCCGTTCGCCACCGCCGCCGCTTTGCGGGCCTGGAGCTCTGAAGTTTTGGACATGTGCGTCTCCCAAAGTGCGCTGCTCAGCCGTGGAACGGTATCATTGGCCGTCATTTTGAGCAAAACTTGACTTATGAGCGCCGAGAATCCGCCTTCCCCATCGACGCTGGATCGTGCTCTGTCCGCCCAAGCCGGGGTTACGGCCGGCACGATGCCGGTGCGGGTGATCCGAGCGGAGTTGCATCAGCGGCTGGATGCGGACGATCGGGTGGCGGTCGAAGCGCCGCTGGAATTTCAACTGCACCATCCGGCGATGGGGTTGGAGCCCGTTTCGTTCGGAACGACCATGCGAACACCCGGCGATGACGAGTGGCTCGCGGCCGGACTCCTGTTCGGCGAAGGGGTGGTCAACCAGGCCTCCGACATCGAAGCGGTCGAATCGAGCACCCGCAAGCCCAATGTGGTGAACGTGCGCCTGCATCCGAGCGTACCGCTCGAGTTACAGGCGGCATCCCGTCGCTTCTCGGCGGGCTCGAGCTGCGGGGTTTGCGGCACCACCGGTCTCGACGCGGCCATCGCCCGGGCCGCCGCCACGCGCATCACCGCGCGGGAAGGCATCGATCTGTCGATCTTGTTCGAGCTCCCGCAGCGTATGCGGCGCGAGCAGACGAGATTTGGCGACACGGGAGGCATCCATGCGTCGGCCCTGTTCGATTTGCAGGGGACGCTCGTCGGCATCGCCGAGGATGTGGGGCGCCATAACGCCTTCGATAAGCTCGTGGGCGAGAATTTGCTGGCGGGGCGGCTGCCCTTCTCGGGGCATGTCGTGCTATTGAGCGGCCGGGCGAGCTATGAGCTCGTGCAAAAAGCGCTTCGCGCGGGTGTGGCCGTGCTCGCGGCGATCGGTGCGCCCTCGAGCCTGGCGGTGAATCTGGCGAGGGCCTCGGGACTCACTCTCGTCGGATTTCTGCGGGAGGGCAAGTGCAACGTGTATTCAAATCCCCAGCGTCTCACCGGGATTGGTGACTAGAGTGCCCTCGACGAGCAGCCAGCCGGAATGGGTGGCCGATGCAGACGCAGCCTGCGGCGCGCCACAGGCGCCGCCGCTGAGCCACGCCTGGCCCGCTCTGACCGCCCTCACGACACCGGGATAGGAAGCGGAGGATGCGGCGCTCAGGAAGGTGCGCCACTCACGGCTGTTCAAAAATTTGTTCGTCTTTTCGAATGCAATGGGCACGGCGCGCTCCTAATCGTCCACCCAGGTTTCGCTCAAATGCGGACCGGAGCTGCGGCGCGACAGGACATAGCCAATCGTCACCCCGACCATCGCCATGACGGCGAGCGCCTGCCACGGATTATTGCGCACATAGTCGTCTGCGCTGGCCGCGAACTCGCGCGCCTTTTCAACCCAGTTTTCCGACGCATCCATCAGCGGATCGATCACGGAGGCGAGGCTGGCGGAGTGGGCCGCACCGACTCCTCCGACGTGCAAATCTTTCTTCCCGTTCGCGTTGTTCAAGCTCGCCAACATGTCATTCTCCGTCTCTGCGGCCTTCATGCCTGCCCCCGAGTGTCGCGCTGAGTCTGCCCCACCTGCAGCGGCCTACATCGCCGAATCACGTAGGAAATCGCTCACGACATTCCGGCGATAGGGATCAATTGACCGTGTAGCCTCGACCGGTCAGGCAGGCCGCCATGGCGCGATCGTAGTTGCCGTACGCGCGATCCGCATCGGCCTGCGACGCACCGCCGGCCGGCTGGGTCGGATCGAAGCCGGTCTGCCCCTTGGCCCAATTGTGGCACTCGTATTGGTCAGCGGCCTGTTGATCCTTCGACTGACCGTTCGCGGGATAGACGATCAGGTCGCTCTGGGTCCCAGCCGGCGGAGCGCCCGGGGGCGGCGCTGCCGCTTGATTCGGATCGCCGCCGCCATCGGGCGGTGGAGCGCCATCGGGCGGCGCCACGACCACGTAGCCATTCTGATCCGGCTGCCAGGTGTAATAGACATTGTCGGCATAGTAGTAGGGAACGCCGCCGACCCAAACCGTGGAGTAATAGCCCGGCAATGCCCCGATGACCAGACCGAAGGGCGGCGTCACCACGACGAAGCCCCCAGCCCGGGGTGCATACCACATGCCGCCGCTGAAGTAGTACGGCGAGCCGCCATGGTAATAGGGGCGGTAGTCGGGCGGCAGCGTCCGCGCGACGGTGCCCACGGGGGCGTAAAAGCGCCCATGGTTATAGCGGGCGTCCATGACCTGACCGCGCCCATCCACGATGGGACGTGCGGGGCCACCCGGCCGGACCGCCGCCGGCCGCGCGGGGGCGGGCGCGGGTCGCCCTGCGGCCTCGGCTCGATGCCTGGGTTCTTCCGCAGCTGAAACGCTGCGTGTGCCCAAAAGAGCCAGGGCGAACGTCGCCAGTAATGCCATCCGTATGCTTCGAGAGGTGTTCATAGCTAGCTTCAATTCGATTGTCCTGACCAGGACGTGCTTAGTTGACGGTGTACCCACGACCTTGCAAGCAGGCGCTCAGCGCACGGCGATAGGAGTCCGCGCGCGCCCGATCGGCCGCGATTTGCGCCGCGGTCTCCTGATTGATCTGCGCCTGCGCTTGACGCGCCTGGGCCTGGGCGTTCGCGTCTGCCGCCGATCCGACGATGGCGCCGGTGGCGGCGCCGAGCACGAGGCCGGCACCCGCATTTCGCGGGCCCGCGAGAATGGAGCCGAGTATGGCGCCGCCGATGGCGCCCACCGCCGTACCCGAGCCGGGAGGATTGGCGGGCTGGACCACCACTCGCTCGTACGGCGGCGCGTCCGGACGGCTCGGATCGACGCCTGTCTCATGAACCGCCCAATTGTGGCATTCATACCGGTCTCGGTCGGTCTGCTCGGGCGACTGCCCGTTGTTGGGATACACGAAGATTTTCTGCGGCTGAGGCGGCGGCGGTGCCGGCACCACAACCGTGCGTGGCGGAGGTGTCACGCAGGCACAAAGCACCAAGCCCGCGGCGAATATCGCGCCCGCACGCAGCGCCACCGTCGTCCGTCGAGAAAAGTCAAGAATTGTCATGGGCTTGCAACCTTTGGATCCTTTGTTCATCAACCGCCTACAACGCATATCAAGCACGCTAGTTGACAGCTACGGCCCGCGGGAGTTCGTCGGCCCCATCAACGTTGTTTGGCGGTCGTTTCAAGGTTTGGCGGGTTTGCGGAATTTCAAGATGAACTGATCGGTCTGACCCCGGATCGCGGGATCGAACACCTTCGCGGTGCGTGGATCCGAGGCCCTGTGCAGAAGATCGCTCGAACCGACGAATTGGAATCCGGCCGCCAGCACCTCCTGCTTCACCGTTTCCGGGTCGATCCTGTGCAGTGTCGAGGTGACGCTGCTGCCTGCCCCCGGCACCGAGGAATGATCCAAGATGAGATAGATGCCCCCCGGCTTGAGCGCCTCGAACACCATCTGATTGAACACCCCGAGATCCAGCCCCGGGAAATTGTGCAGGTCGTGATAATTCTGCGATGTCCATACGAGGTCAACGGGCTCGGGGGTCTTGAGCGCGGCGAACGGCTCGACCACCACGCTGACATTGGAATAGCCCGGCTCCGCGGCGACCGCCTTGATCCGCGCGGAGAAATCGGGGGCGTCGGCGGCCGCGTCCGGACGTGGCGCCGGTACCAGCGCATATACGTGGCCCGAGCTGCCGACGGCCTTGCTGATGATGCGCGTGAAATATCCGCCGCCCGGCAAGAGCTCGGCGACCTTGAATCCGGGCTCGACGCCGGCGAACACGAGCGTCTCGGCCGGCTTTCGGTTCACATCGCGTTCGACGTCGGCCGCCGGCCGGGCGGGGTCGGCGACCGCGGCAGCAAGAAAACCAGGGATCTTGGGCGGCTGCACTTGCGCGGCGGAAGCCGCGGACGCCGCCAAGATGATGCCCGCGAGTACCAGAGCGCGCCGGCCGATGGTGTCGTGAATCATGAGTGTCTCCCCTTGAGCGTGTATGGCTTTGGCCCGGATTCTATCATCAGCACCGACCGCCGCAGCCGCGTAGAATTCCTGCTCCCGGCATCTCAAAGGTCCCCATGAGTCTCAGCGTCTTCGATATTTTCAAGATCGGCATCGGTCCCTCGAGCTCCCACACCATGGGCCCGATGAATGCCGCCAGGAGCTTCGTCGAGCTGCTCGCGGCCCGCGGGTTGCTCGAGCGCACCGCGCAGGTCTCGGCGCAGCTATACGGCTCGCTCGCCCTCACCGGGCGCGGCCATTGCACCGATCGGGCGGTTCTCCTCGGCCTGTCGGGCATGAGTCCGGACACGATCGATCCCGCCGGCGTCGAGCCGGCTTTGCATCGGATTCGTTCGACGGGCCGGATACATCTGCTCGGCCGCCATGAGATCGCTTTCGACGAACCGCTGAATCTTTTGTTCCATCTCGATCAGGTGCTTCCCGGGCACTCCAACGGGATGCGCTTCACCGCGCATGACGCCTCCCTCGAGGTGCTGGCACGCGAGGAGTACTACAGCATCGGCGGCGGCTTCATCGTGCAGGCCGGCGCCTCGGTGCAGGGCGGCGAGAATCGGGCGCCGCCGCCCTACGAATTCGAATCCGGAGCGCGGCTGCTCGAGCTTTGCAGGCAGGAAGGACTCGAGATTCACGAGCTCATGCTGGCGCGCGAGCGGGCCTGGTATGGCGACGCGGACATCCGCGCGCGGCTCATGCGCATTTGGCAGGTCATGCAGGCGTGCGTGCAGCGCGGCTTCGAGGCGCAGGGCCTGTTGCCGGGCGTGTTGGGCGTGCGCCGGCGCGCGCCGAAGCTCTATCGTCAATTGATGACCGGCGATCCCTCGAGCCCCATGCATGCCCTGGATTGGGTCAACGTCTACGCATTGGCCGTCAACGAGGAGAACGCCGCGGGCGGCCAGGTGGTGACCGCCCCCACGAACGGAGCGGCGGGGATCGTCCCCGCGGTGCTGCACTATTATCGGCGCTTCGAGCCGGGCGCGGACGACGCCGGCGTGATTCGTTTTTTGCTGACCGCCGCCGCGATGGGCATGCTTTACAAGCAAAACGCCTCCATCTCCGGCGCCGAGATGGGCTGTCAGGGTGAGGTGGGAGTCGCCTGTTCCATGGCGGCGGCCGGACTCGTGTCGGCGATGAACGGCACCAATGAGCAGATCGAAAATGCCGCCGAGATCGGCATGGAGCACAACCTCGGGCTGACCTGTGATCCGGTCGCGGGATTGGTTCAGATCCCGTGCATCGAACGCAACGCCATGGGATCGGTGAAGGCCATCAACGCGGCGCGGCTCGCGCTGCGCGGCGACGGATCGCACAAGGTGACGCTCGATCAGGTGATCGCCACCATGCGCCAGACCGGTCTCGACATGTCGGCCATCTACAAGGAAACCTCCCAAGGGGGGCTCGCCGTCAACGTGCCGGAGTGCTAGCCCAAAGCGGGCCAGGCCGCTCAGCCCGTCGCTTGCAGCCCTTGCGCGATGCCTGAGATGGTCGCTCGCAAGGCACCGAACAGCGCCGGATCCCTGCGGTCGGTGGCGCGCCAGCGCTTCAACAGATCCACCTGCATGAGATGCATCGGATCGACGTAGGGATTGCGCAACGTGATCCCACGCTGCAACGTCGGATCCGAGTCGAGGAGCCGCGTCGAGCCGCGCAAGCTGAGCACGTGCCCCACCGTCAGGTCGTACTCCCGGCGGATGGGATCGGCATGCACGGCGAGGCTCTCGTCGGCAAGCGCCTCATAGTGCGCGGCGATGTCGAGATCGGTGCGCGCCAGCATGGATTCGACATCGTCGAGTAGATGCGCGAAAAACGGCCACCCGGTGAGCATTTCCCGGATCACGCCCTCGCCGTGCTCCGCGAGCGCCGCCTCGAGGCCGGTGCCGAATCCGAACCAACCGGGCAGCATGTGGCGGCTCTGAGTCCAGGCGAAAACCCAGGGTATGGCGCGTAACGCCGCGATCCCCTCGCCGGTCGCACGCACGGCGGGCCGCGACCCGATGTGCATGCGTTCGATCACGTCGAGGGGCGTGACCGCACGGAAAAATTCGCCGAACCGGGGGCTGTCGAACACCAATCCGCGATAGGCATCGAAGCTCTTGGATGCGAGGGTGCGCATCGCCGCGAGCGACGCGGCCGACGGCACAGTCCGTGAGGCCGCGTGCGCCGTCGCGAGCGCCACGGCGGCGAAAGTCCGTTCGAGCGTGCGCATCGCAATCGGCCGAAGGCCGTAGCTTTGGTTCACCACCTCTCCCTGTTCGGTGAGCCGCAGTACGCCGCGAATGGCGCCGCTCGGCGCCGCCTCGACCAGACTCTCGGTTCTGCCGCCGCCGCGCGCCGGGGTGCCGCCGCGCGCATGGAAGATGGTCAAGGCGATCGCCGTGTCGCGCGCGGCCTCGAGCAGCCGCTGCTGCGCAACCTGCAGCGCCCAGCGCGAAGCCGAGAAACCGGCCTGCTTGTTGGTGTCCGAATAACCGATCACGACGGTCTGACGATTGCCGCGCACCGCGAGATGCCGCCGATACGCAGGCTCCTTGTGCAACGCGCGCAACAGCTCGCCGGCGCTCTCGAGCGCCTCGACCGACTCGAGAAGCGGAGCGACATCGAGCCGCAACTCGCCGGTACGCTTGTCGGTGGTGTCCGCCCATCGCGCGAGCAGCAGCACCGCGAGCACGTCGTCGGGCCCCTCGGCCCCCGAGACGATGTAGCTGCCGATGGCGCGCTCGCCATACTTGTGCCGGGCGTGCGCAATGGTGTCGAACACCCACAACAGGCGCCGACCGGCCGCATCGAGCGGCGTGCTCGGCGAAAGATCTTGCGCCAGCAGCTCGCGCAGGCGGACCAGTCGTTCGCTGCGCGGCAGCGTGGTCCAATCCGGGCTCCCGAGGCCCTGCGCGATCACTTCGTGGTGCACGTGCGCAGCCTGGGTCACGTCCATGGTTGCGATGTGGAATCCGAAGGTGCGCACCCGGCGGATGAAACGCCGCACCAGGAAATATCCCGCGTGCCGTCCCCGATTGGCCGTCAGGCTGTCGGCGGCGAGTTTCACGTCGGCCAGCAGCTCATCGCTGTTCTGATAGGCATTCGGCCGGCCCTCGTAAGTCGCCTTCAGGCGCTCGCCGACCTGGCCGAAGAAGATCCGGTAAGGCATGCGGTCGTGACGCGCCGGTGCGAGCGCCTGCACCCCGGGCAGCAGCGAGGTGTAGGCGCTGATGCGCTCCGCGAGCGCGCCCGAGATTTCGACCCGTCGCGCGCTCTGGCTGAGCGCCTCGGCCAATTGACCGCATTCGTTGAAATACGTGGATACGATGAGCTGCTCGTGGCGGTGGAGGGTCTCCCGGATGGTCTTGGCGTGCACATCGGCATTGTTGTCCATGTCCCCGCCCACCCAGGAACCGAACTTGAGCACGCCGCGCACGTTCAGCGATTCGACGCTCACGCCGTAGGCGCGGGCGAGCGCCCCTTCGATCTCCTCGTAAAAGAGGGGAACCACCCGATAGAGAATCTCGATCAGATAGAACAGCACGTGCTCGCGCTCGTCCACGACCGTGAGGCCTTCGCGCGGATGCTCTTCGGTCTGCCAGATGCTCGCGATCTCCAGTCGGAGCCGCGACCAGAGCGTGTCGAGCTCTACTCGCATCAAGCCCGGATTGAGCCGATCGAGCAGCCCCTGGGCGATGTGCTGCTGCTTGCGCAGCACCGTGCGCCGGGTCGACTCCGTGGGATGCGCGGTGAACACGGGCTCGATGCTGATCGAGCCGATCAACGCCAATGTCTGCTCGAGCGTGTAGCCGTCGCGCTGCAGAAGGTCGATGCTCTCGGCGATGCCCCCGGGCTGTTTGAGGCTGGAATCGCTCAGATATTGGCGCCGGCGCCGCACGCGGTGCACTTTCTCGGCGGTATTGACCGCTTGAAACCAGGTGGAGAATGCGCGCGTCAGGTTGGTCGCGAGCTCAGGCTCCCGCCCTGCGGTGCGCCGCTCGAGCGCTTCGCCGGCGCTGACCCCCTCGCGCCGGGCGATGGCGGCGCGCCGATCCCCCTCCACGAGATCGAAGAATGCCTCCCCGCCCTGGTCGCGCAAAATCTCGCCGATGAGCTCGCCGAGCGCGTGCACATCCTCGCGGAGCCCGGCGTCTTTGGGCGGGAATTGAATACCTTCGCGATACATCATGAGTCGGTCCGTCGATCGGCGGGGCGACACGCCCACCGAAAGCCCCCGATTCTAATGGGAATTGAGGAGAACCGTGGTATCGAAGCTTTCGAAGCTGGTCAGCACGCGGCGGTACGCGTTCTGCATGATGCGCTCGGCGTTCTTGTCGGCGCGATGCCCCAAGAGCATCCGGATCACCACGTCGTCCGCGGGACGGGCGGTATCCTCGCTCAGCAGCTGGAAGCTGAAGCGTGCCAGCCGCTGCATGATTTCGTTGGAGAATTTCAGCCGGGTGAGATCCTGCCCATCGCCCGCCCCCACCTTGGCCTCTTCCGCGACCTCGCCGATCAGACGGATGATGAACCGGGCCTTGTCGATCAGGCCCAGATCGCTGAAGAACTCGATTTCGGACTGAATGTTCATCCGGCCGGGAAGAAATCGATGGGTTTGGTGGCGGTCAAGGTCGCCACGTCCTTGGCGTCGAATTTGAACAGCCGGATGCGCGCGAGCAGCTTCGATTCGAACTCAGGGTCGTTGAGGTCGCTCGAAACCACCCGGGCCGCCGTGATGTCGCCGGAGGGCGCGATGGTCAATTCGATCACCACCTTGCCTTGCAGCGCCGGGTTGTCGCGCAGCGCACGTGCATACATGGCATCGATCGCACCCTTGTTGCGGGTGAATACCAGCGCAATCTCATCGGCGCTGCGCGAGGCCCTGCCGCTGCCCCCCGCGCGCGTCGCGCCCTGGTTCCCGGTGGCGAGCGTCGGCCCCGTGACCTGGGCGGTCCGGATCCCGTTCAGCGAGCCCCCGCCGGATGCCAATCCGGAGCTCGTGGGCGCACTGATGCCGCCGCTGGTGCCGCCCGCCTTGGAGGTGATCAGCGATCGGGTCACCTCGGTCACGTCGCCCGGATCCGTGGTCTTCGGCTGATTCTTGGCGAGCTTGTCCAGATTGATGTCCCGCAACGCCGCCAGGTCGTCCATGCTGGCCAGAAGTCCGCTCTTGGCCGCCTTGGCGCGCGGATCCACCGGGGGCGGAACGGGTTTCGAGGTGACCGGCGCCTTCTCGAGCGGCTTTTCCGGCTTCGGCGGCGGCGGCGGCGGTGGGGGTGGCGGCGGCTCCATCACCAGCTGAACCACGCGCTCGGGAAGCGACTCGGTGTTCACCACGTGCTCGCGCCTGGGCAGAAACGGGATGATCACGGCAATGATCGCGAACGCGATGACGAGATTGCGAAGGATGGCGCGATAGCGCCGTTCCATGTCCTCGGAAGGCGACCACGGCAGCTCGTAGCGACGGAAATAAGGGGCGAGCCCCGTCGCCGAAGAGCCTCTGGCGGTAGTTGCCGCGGCCATCAGCCGGCCGCCTTTTCACGCTCGACGACCGCAAACGACACCTTGCCGTATTCGGCGTCGCTGCAGGTGAGCATGATCCGCTTCAGGAGGCTGTAGGGCAGGTCCTTGTCGCCCATGATCGTGACTTCGCGCTTGGAGATGTCGGCCTGCCGCTCGCCGCTCAGGATCTTGTCGTTCTGCGCCATGAGCGCGGCCTTCAACGGGGCGAACACCGGCGCCGGGCTCGCGACGACATCCGCCACGGATCCGACGAGCTGACCGTCGACGAACACCGAATCCTTGGTGACCATCACCACGACGGCGGCACTCGGCTTGCGGTCGGACAGCGATTGCGGGATGTGGATGTTCTTGGTGTTGGGCAGGATGTCCACGTCCGCCGTGTGGGCGAGCAGGAACACCACCAGGATGGTCATCATGTCGATGAACGGAACCAGCGCGAAATGGCTCGCGCCATGCCGGCGCTGCCGGTGTCTGCGAATTCGGTAGGGCGTCATGTGGGCGCGTCCGCGATGGAAATGTCCGGGAACAACTCCGCCTTCGAGAATGGCGGCTCGGGAATCTGATAGACCCGCACCGCATCCATGACCTGGACCAGGGTGTCGTAGGAGACGTTCGGGCTCGGCAGAATGGTGGCGTCGGTCATCTGCGGAAATTGCGATTTCACCTTGCGCATGAATTCCGAAAGACTGTCCAGATCGTAGCCGCCCGCCGTGTTTTCGATCATCTTGAGCGGCCCGGAATTACGATCGTTCACCACCAGATCGTTCGGGTGGATGATGATCTCGAGCTTCAATCCCTTCGGCAGATCGACAGGAGCGCTCGAATTGGCGGGCAGATTGAGCTGCAGGATGTTGGTCTTCGAGAAGACAGCGGTGAAGATCAGGAAAAACACCAGGATCACCATCATGTCGATCATCGGCACGATGTTCAAATCATCGCGACCGCGGTGATAGCGGGCGTGATTGCGCCGGACCATGCTGGCGGATTTTGATTTCATGGGCTCTGTACCGTCCGACCGGCCACCGGGTTCAAAGTCTAGATGCTGCCGCGGGCCGCCGCGGGCGCGCGCGTCTGCGGCGTCGGCGCCGTCGGAGTCTGCGGAACGCCCGGGGCGTCGTGCTGACGCTCGGTGATCGAATTCAAGAACTTGACGGACGCAATCTCCAGGCTGTCGATCAGCGAGGTCGTCTTCGACTCGAGGAACATGTGCGAGAGCAGGAGCGTGATCGCAACGCCCAGACCCGAGGCCGTATTGTTCATGGCGACCGAGATGGCGGCAGCCAGCAGGCTCGCTTTCTCCGCCGGGTTCGCCGTCGCAACGGCGCTGAAGGCGCCGATCAGGCCGGTGATGGTGCCGAGCAATCCGATCAACAGGCCGACGTTGGCGAGCGAGGCGAGGAAGTGCGTGCGCTTCTCGATGCGCGGGATGACCTCCAGCAGACTCTCGTCCATCGCCTTCTCGATGTCGTCCCTGCGGCGCGCGCTTGCCACCCGGGCAACCCCGTAGTTCAGAATCGTGGCGATGGACGCCTTCGAATTCTGCGTGAGCGACACCACTTGCTTGAAGTTACCGGCGCTCAACGCGGGAACCAGGTTGTCCCACAGCGTTCGATTGCGGATGGTCTCGCGGGTCAGGTAAACGAACCGCTCGATGGCGATCGATACCCCGACCACGAAGATCAAGGCCAGGGGGTACAGGAACAACCCGCCGTCCTTGAAGAAGTTGACGACCGAACTCATGAAATTCATTCTGCGCTCCTAGAAAATCCGACCCGCTGCAACCTTGAGATTCAACCAGATTCCGTAAAATCGGCTATGACTTACTTCTCACCCCTTGATCAGCGTGGGCGGGCCGGGCGCCCCGGACGCCGCCGCGCCGCCCGTCGATGCACCATTTTGTGACGCGTCCGCCCGCACGGCCTGGTAATACATCACTTCCCGCTTGAATTCGTCGCGGTCGACCGGTGCCAGAGCCTCATCCAGCAGGCTGTTCATGGGCTTGCCGGACAAGTCGCCAATATCCGACTTCTTCCAGGGCACGATGTACATCACCTTGGGCTGCTCCCGGTCACCCGTGACCGTCGCCGTTTGCAGCTCCAGTTTGTCGGTCGCCGTGTTCTTGCTCGCCGCGACCTTCCCGCCGCCCTCGGGCTTGCCGCCTCCCTGCGCCCTGCCCCCGGCCTTGGCGGACTTGGCGCGTCCGTCGGCGGCGCCATCGGCAGCAGCCTCGGCCGCCGGACCGGGCTTCTCCGCCGCGGCCGCCGGCGCCTCGGGCGAGGTCGTCGCACGGGGCTCACCAGCCTCCGATTGTGCACTCGAATGTGACGCCGGCATGTCAGGCGCGGCCGGGGTCGTCTGTCCGACGGACCAGCGCGGGCCGGCGAATGCGAGGACGCCGATACAAGCCAGCACGGTGAACGGGATCGTCCTTC
The DNA here is from genome assembly GCA_963748995.1 of uncultured Gammaproteobacteria bacterium. GTDB lineage: Bacteria > Pseudomonadota > Gammaproteobacteria > Steroidobacterales > Steroidobacteraceae > Bog-1198. Next base: position 297,361 of record CAVVKU010000021.1, read on the forward strand.
TCGGCGTGTTCATGCGGGCTCCTTCTTGGCGGCCGGCGCCGGGGCGCCGACGCGCTTGCGCAGCTCGATCACCCAGCCGGCGACCTGCTTATTGTCGCCCGCCAGCGTGAGGTAATGCTCGAATTGCTCGAGCGCCTTCTTCGGCTCGTCCAGATACAGGTCGTATAGCACGCCCAGATTGAAGTACGCCGGTGCGTAGTCCGGCTGCAGCGAAATGGTGCGCTGGTAGGCGGCCTCGGCCTGCGAAAACTTGCCGAGCTTGCGCAGCACGATGCCGAGCTCGTCACTGGCGACCGCGTCGTCGGGATTACGCTTCAGCGCGGCCTCGAAGGCCGCCTCGGCATCCCCGAATCGCGACGCGCGCACGAACAGGAGCCCGAGGTTGACGTAGGGTCCCGCGAAGTCCGGATAAGCGAGCGCGAGCTGCTTGAATTCGAGTTCCGCATCGCTGTTGCGGCCGGCCTTCATCAGGCTGAGCGCCTGGGCATATTGCTGCGCCGCACGTTCGGGCACGGGGACGGGCGCGGGCGCAGCTGCCCGGGGTCCGGTCCCACCGGCGCGCGGCAGTCGCGCCCTTGGCGCCCGCTCCTGGAGCAGATGCGCTTGCGCCGGCCGCAGCAGGGGCTGCCGCACCGCCCGGCCCGGAGCTCGACGCGGGCGGGGAGGCCGGCGCCGGTGCGGACCGCCGCGGCGGCGAGCCGTGACAGCCGGCGACCAAGGCCAGCGCCGCCGCCGCGCTAACGAATCGAGTCGACTTGCTGCTCACCGATTTCCACCTTGGCGTAACGCCCCGGGTTGAGTTGTGCCAATGCCGCGAAACTCTTCTGGACCCACTCGTCGTAGGTGCCCTCTTTGGCGCGTGCGGTATTCACCTGATGCAGTTGAATCGCCTTCTCCTCGAACGGAAAGGCCTGCTCCTCGAGCAACACGTCGTATTGCTCCAATTCGTCCTTCGAGAGCCCCTTCGGGCGCTCCGAGCTCATCAGATCCTTTCCCAATTGGCGGTACAGCTCGGCACTCTCGAACGTCGCCGCGGTCGTCACCTCCGCCACCTGGTAGTCGGCGGCCTGGGTATAGGCTTTGAGCGCCGCCTCCATGGCCTTGCGCTTCTCGGCCAGGGATTTCTTGAGGGGTGTGACGAGCTTGACTCGCATGAACTCGTCGCGCGCCGGCCCCGCCAGCGTCAAGGTCGCCTTGGCCGCGAGCGCCTTGCTGCGGTCCGTTCGCGCCGCCCCCGCCGCACGGTCCGAATTGATGATCTCCCTGAGCCAGTAGTCCCGGGCCGTGTAGTCGCCCGATTTCTGGGCGATCATGGAGAGCTTGTTGCGGGCCTCCATCGCCGGATTCAACGGCTGCGGGAAATGCTTCACGAAGGCCTCGAGCATGGCGCGCGACTTCGCGCTGTTGCCGGCCTTGTCGTACAGATCGGCAGCCTGCAGGGTCGCTTCCCGTTGAACTTCCGGTTTCTCCGTCGGCGATTGGGCGATCATCTCGAACTCGACAGCGGCCTGCCCCGGATGGTTCGATTCCGAATACGCCACCGCGAGCTTGCGCGTCACGTCCTCCTGCAGCGGACTTTGCGGGAAATTGCGGCGGAAGTCCTCGAGCACGACGATGGCCCGGTCCCACTGCTTCTGGGTGATGAGGAGCGCTCCCGCGTCGAAATCCGCATTGGCGCGCACCTTGGAGGTGGGCGCCATTTTCGACACCCGTAGAAAATCGTCCACGGCGCCGGAACTGTCGCCCGCCTGGTTCTTCTGCTCACCCTGCTTGTAGATCGACGCGGCCAGCCTCTCGACGATGGCCGGCTCGTTCGGGATCGTTGGCCGCCATGAGTCCCTGCGCGCTGGCATAGCCCGCCTCGGCCTTGTCGAAATGTCCCTGCTCGAAGTTCGAATTGGCGATCACCGTATAGGCGACGCGCTGTTTTCCCGCATCCACCGGAGGTTGCCGCGCCAGCAGGGTCTGTGCGGCGGCGGTGGCGCGGGTGTAATCCTTGGCGGCGTACAGATCGGTGGCCGCACGCGTCAGCACCTGGGGCACCTCGGGATGCGTCGGAAACGCCTGCGCAAATTTCAGGGAGCTGTCGACCTCCTTGGCGTGTATCTTCGCCTTGGCATCGGGCGCGGCGCCCTCCTCTTCCTTGCCATAGGCGACCAACGCGGCGTAGCCCGCCTCTCCCGCCTTCTCGTGGCTGCCGTAGGAGTACGCCGTGTTCTCGTACTGCTGTGCGGCGTCGAGATATTGCTTGCTCTCGTACAGCGTGTCCGCGAGCAGGAAGTTCGTAACCGGCGACTCGGGGTCATCCGGGAACGAGGTCAGGTAGCTGCGATACCATTTCGCCGCCTCCTGGTAGTCCGTCACATTTTTGGTGTGCTGCGCCTGCGCATGGTAGAACTGCGCCACGTCCTTCAGATTGGTCTTGAGCTCCGCGACCACCTTGGGCTCGTTCTTCGGCGTTCGGCCCTGCCAGAACGGCGTCCCGTAGCTGTAGTTTTCGACGAATTCCTTCTTTCCCTGCAGCACGAGATCGGGGAATCCGCCTTTGGAGTACGCCTCGATGGCCTGCATTTCGAGGAGCGGAGCCTTCTCGTTGTTGCGGTCCTGCGAAACGAATGCGCGATAGCTGTCCGCGGCATCCGTGTAGCGCTCCTTCTCGATGTACAGATCGCCGAGTCGTGCGTACAGCAGGTAGTAATACGGCCGGGGCTGCTTGTGCTTCACGAACTCGTCGATGGACTTCGGACCGTCCAGGTACGAGAAGGTGATGGACATGACGCGGAACGTGTCCTCGACCAGCTCCCGGTTCGGCTTGCTCAAGGTGTCGATTTCCACCAGCGCCCTCGGGTCCTTCTTCGAGACCAGCACCGAATCGAGCACGTGGGAGAAGGACTCGAGGCTCCGTTCGCTCTCCCCCTGCTTGAACAGCGACCAGCCGTGCTTGTAGAGGCTCTGATTGTAGAAGCCCGAGGCGGATCCGAACTTGATGACCGCTTCGTAGGCGCTTTGGGCCGCGGGATAGCTCTTGTCCGAGAACAAGATCTCGCCGCGCCGGAACTGCACCTCGTCGATGTAATGGCTTTTTGGATAATTCGCCACCAGCTTGTCGAGCGTCGCGAGCGCCTTGTCCGGCTGCGCGTTGAGCTCGTAGGCGCGCGCGAGCTGGTACAGCACGGAGTCGTTGCGCTCGTAATTGGGATAGGTCTTGAGCAGGGCGGAGTAAAGATGAATGGCCTCCGTCGCCCTCAAGCCCTCGTTCGTCGCCAGCTCGTGCTCGATGCGCTCGGACTCGGAGCTTTCCAGGTTCAAATCGCCCAATCGGCGCATCGCCTCCTCGCGCAGCGCCGCATCGCCGGCGTTCAGGTCGAGGAAGCGTTTGTAGCTGTCCATGGTCTTGGCGTTGTCCACGCCCTTGGGAGGGTCGGGACTGATTTCGATCTGCTGGCTGTCGAGATCCTTGATGGTCTGCGGCTTCTTCTTGGAGTCCGCATGCCCCGCGGGGGCGAAAGCGATGCACGCGAGGATGCCGATGACGAGCGCGGTCGCGATCCCCTTCATGGGTGCACCTTCGACGGGTCGCTCTGCGGCTTGTCGACGCCCGGCTTCTCGTTCGGGTTCGCGGTCTTGTCGTAGATCGCCGCCAGCTCGAAGCGCGCCTGAATCTGGTAGGTCTCGATGCGCTGCTTCTGGCGGCCCAGCTCGACGATCGCGATATCCTGCAGATAATGGCTCTGTTTGTCGGTCAGGGCGTTCAAGCGCCCCTGCAGCTGGTCCATGCGCGTGCGCATCGCTCCGACCCGGTTCGCGAATGCACCCGTGTTCGCCGGCATGCCGATGCGCGCCTGCTTGACCAGCACCGCGCGCTTTTGCGTCTCGATCAGCGAGGCTTCCAGCTCCTTGACGGAGCGGCGCTCGTTCCAGAGCCGCGCCTTGAAGCTCTCCGAGAGCCGCCAGTACATGACCCCTTTCTCGAGCCGCAGCTTCTCGCGCATCTCGGAGAGATCCGGATCGTCGGGATGCATGGCGAGATAATCCTCGATGCGCTTGAGGCGGGCCCAGGTGCGCTGCTCTTCCGGCGTGCCGAGCGCGGCCACGTCGTTGGACTTCTCGATCGAGTTGAGCCGGGATTCGAAGTCGACGCGCTTCTGCGTCAAGCCATCGAGGTCCGTCGCCGACATCAACGCATCCGCCTTGGGAACCTCCTCGTCATAAGCCCGCTGGCGCGTATCGAGCATGCTGTCGTAGGCGCCCAGGACCTCGCGCCAGTCGTCGATGTTCTTGCTCATGAACTTGAGCTCGCGATAATTCTTGAGGCCTTCCTGAAACTCGTTGGTCGCGAGCAGATGATAGAGATAGCGCGACTCCGGGGCATCGGGCACGGTCTTCAGCTGCCAGTACCAGGTCAGGGTGTCCTTCTTGTCGTCGTTCAGCAGCCGGTCGAGCAGATCGCCGTTCCTGATGAGCTCGATGGACTCGTCGATGCGCCTCTGTTCCGCATCGAAGGAGTCGATCGCGGAGCTGTAGTATTCCGCAGCCTGGCCGCGTGCGCCGAGTTGATTGTAGGCGTACGGGACCGTGAGGTAAGCCTCCTGCACGGCCGAGTCGAGGAGGTTGCGCTTTCGCAGCGCCATCCAGGGGACCAGCGCCTTCTTGAATTCGCCGAGCGAGGAATCCGCCCAGCCGTCGCCGAGCAGCGCCATGCTCGAGAACGGCCCCTCGAGGCGCACACGCTCCAGGATCGGCCGTGCGTCGGCGGGGCGCTGCGCCTGCAGGTAGGCGAACCCCAGCGCGAGATTCGCCTTGTCCCTGAGCGACAGCAGCTCCTCCTCCTTGGTTTCCATCTTTCCAACACGATCCAGATAATGGATCGCCTCGGGGAGCCGGCCCTTGCGAACCAGCGCCACGCCGAGATTGAATTGCGCATACGCGGTCCAATCCGGCGCGCCATGCCAGGATTGCAGCGCCGCGATCGCGTCGTCGTAGCGGCCCTCGCGGAGCATCAATTGCGCCAGCAGCATGTAACGTTCGGCGCTGATGCGCGGTTGTATCTTGTCCGACACCTGTTTCAGCGCCCGCTCGGACTCCTTGAGATAGCCGCGCTGATACCACACCTTGCCCAGGTAGAACCACGCCTTGTTGCGCACCGCCTCGGAGGCCTTGCCCGCCAGCAATGCCTCGAATATCTTGCCGGCCTCGACATGCTCGCCCAGCGACAGATACAGCCCGCCGAGGAGCAGCTCGGCCTCGCCCTCGGTATGCGGGAGCCGCTCGAGCTGTTGCGCGGCGAGCAGGCGGGTGATCGAGTCGAAGTAGTCGTCTTGATAGAAATAGAACAGCACGTCGCCGTAGTGAAGGTCGCGCACGTCGTGCGGCGGCAGCCCGTCGGGGTCCGGCTTCACGTTCTTTGCGGCGGCCGGGATCAACGGCAGCGCCGAGAGGAGCCCCGCTAAGAAGATCGGGCGCAGCTTGACTCTTAGACGCCGCACATCACTCCCAATCTTTGATCAGGAATTCTGGTTGATGCTTGGCGACCTTGTCGCTGATCTTGAGCTCGAGATACTTGGCGCCGACGCCCTTGTCGAATTTGAGGGTGGCTCCGCGCCGGTAGTCGCGCTCGACCGGGCCCTTGCCCGAGAAGAAGGCGACCAGCTCGTGTTTGCCCACCTTCAGATTGCCGAGATAGAGCTGCTGCACTCCGCCCTTCAGCAGGGCGTCCGCTTCACGCGCGGTGTACAGGTAGTTCTTGACCTCTTTGTTGTCGATCTTGAGCGTGACCGAATCCAACGCGAAGAAGGCGCCCACGTCCATGGAGACGTACACCGCGACCTGGGTGTTCGCCGGGAACAGCAGCTCTTCCTCCAGGACGAACAGATCCTTGTTGAGGTCGATGACGTCTTTCTTCATGCCCTGCACTTCCTGGTCCAGGGTCTTGAAGTCCGCGGCAGATGCATCGGAAGGCGCGGCGGCGGGTGCACCCGGCGCCGAGGCCGCCGGTGCGCCGGCGGGAGGGCTCGCGCCGTTGGCGGGCGCCGGTTGGGATGACGGCACGGCGGCCGGCGCCGGCGCGGATGCATCGGTTGCGGACGCTGCGGGCGTAGCGGCTCCGGCTGTCGCGGGTGCGGGCGCCGAGGCCGCGGGAGCAGCGCCGGCGGGAGCCGCCGCCGAGGCCGCGGGACCGGCCGTGTACGCTCCGATGAGCAGCAGCACGCCCGCCATGATCGACCCAACTCTGGACTTGAGATTCATATCAGACCTATCGGTTACTCGCGAAGCAGCTCGCGTATTTGTTCGAGGTACATCCGATCGTCGCCGCGCTGGAACCCGATGTGGGAGAAGCGCACAACTCCCGAGCGATCGATCAGAATCGTCACGGGCATCTTGGCCAATTGGTAGTCGCGGCCGATATCCGAGCCCGTGTCGAACATGATCGGGTAGGACACCTTCATCGAATCGGCGAATTCCTGCGCGCGCCGCAGATCCTCGTCGATGGAAACGCCGAGCACGACCAGCCCCGCGCGCTGATAAGTCGTGTTGATCTTGTCGAGCGCGCGCATCTCACGGTGCGTGTCCCCGGCCCAGCGCGCCCAGAAGTTCACCAGCACCACCTGGCCGCGAAACTCCGACAAGCGAAGATTGGCGCCGCCGTTCGTCTTCAGCACGAAATCCGGCGCGTCCTTGCCGATCAGGGGAGGCGTCTCGGCGGCACGCGCCTGGCCGATCCAGGAGGCACCGAGAATCACGCCGCACAGAGCCAATACCTTACGCATGGCGCGATGCTCCTACCGCATCGCTCGTGGACGAATCGAATGCAAGCCGGCGCTGCGGCGCGGCCGAAAATCAATCACGCTGGTAACCCCGCTGTCCTAGGTTCACGTCCTGGGTTCGAGTTCCTGGAAACACCCGTAGACCGGAAGCTTTGCGCCCCCGACTTTCGTCGAGTTTGCCCTGATCAGACCTTATGCAAAATCGCACACTGCACGCCGAAGTGTCAACGCGCGGGGCTTTGCTTTGCGGTGTAACCAGTATGACTTGGCGCACATTCGTGGAAGTTTGTTGACGCACGCGCTGCCATGGTCGGTGGCGAATGCATGTGAGAGTCGGCGAGTGCCGTCGCACCACGTGGTGCAGCTGTCTGCTCATTGAGACAGTGCGCTCATGCGCCGCGGTGCCGGCACCGCTTGGGCGAACCGATCGTAGTCCTTCGGGGACCCGTTCAAGACCCCGTTCCGGCGCCGGGCCGGAACGGGACCTGCAGATGCCTCAGCCGGGTACCTTGCCGTTCACCAAACTCGCGAGCGGCTGGTACATGATCAGAGGGTCGAGCGTGGCTGCTCCCGAACCGAGGGTATTGTTGGTCGGTATGGTCGGCCAGAGGTTGGGCCAGTTCGATACGGCCGAGGTGCTGTGCAGCGCCATGTAATTGAGCACTACCACCTGGACCAGGCTCGGAACGTTGTTGCCGGCCGGACTCGAGGTCGTGTTCTGCGAGCCGTCGGGATTGAAGTATCCCAGCTGCAAGCTCATCTCCGGATTTGACTGGGCCGGCGTGGGTTTGGCCTTCGGGTCGTAGACCAGGAAGTACGTTGCTGCAACGCTGCCATTGTCCGCCGTCCACACGCCCTTGCCGCGTCCGGCCACCGAATCGTCGATGGTCCCGTCGCTCGCGAGCGAGCCGTCGCTGAAGACGTAGATCATCACGGGCTTGCCCTGGATGGCCGCGTATTGAAGCACGGCGCCGATGCACTGGCCGGCGGAAAAATCGCGTGTCTCGCCGGTCGCTCGATCGCCGGTGTGGTAATCGAAGCCGCCGAGCTGGATGGTGCCGGCGGCCGCGTCACCGTCGATGACCAGCTTCATGACGGCGGCGGTCGCCTGGAAGTCGCTGCTCGACTGATACTCGGCGGTCTGGAATATGCCGCTCGGACCGACGATGTGCGGGTCCGAGTCCGGATCGACCGCGCCGGGGCTCGGATATCGATTCAGCAAATAGGCTGCCTTGGTGTACGCACAGGTTTGAGCCTGCACGGCGGCGGTCTGCAGCGTGGAGGCGTTCGGAATCGAACCCGCGTAGGCCGATACGCCCGAATACTTGGCATCGCTGATACGTTTCATGGATTCGAGCACGTTGGTCACGTCGGTCGTGGTGCGTCTCGGGATTGGGCGGATTGGGCAACAAGGTGCTCAATTGACCCGTGCTGACGAGCCCCGCCGTATCGGCGCCTTTGGTGATCACGCTCGGCTGAGCCGCGACGTTCACCATGCCGGGAGGGGCCATGGAGTTGCCGCCCGAGGTCGAGCTGTCGGTACCGATGAGATCGAGAAGTGCGCCGCGCGCACCCGCCTGCCAGATGCCGTACATCGGGTTGTGCGGATTGGTGTTGGTGTCGTTCTGCGAGAGCGCAGGAATCAGCGTTCCGGTGACCTTGGCGGCGGCGGCGGCGTTGGTGAAACGCGTCTTGATGCCCCGCAGGTGCCCGCTGTCGGAGTGATAGCGCAATCCCAGGCTCGAATCGACGAAGCTCTTGGTGCTCGAGTTGGGCACCATCGAGCCCGGCAACCCCAGCTTGCTGTAGCCCGCGACGCTCAGGAAATCGAGCTGACCGCCCGGGCCGCCGCCGAGGACGTTCGAGCCGACGATATTGCTGCCGCCCGACAGGTCGAAACAGATGAAGGGAATCATCCCGGCGCCGGCCGTGATGCCGCACGCGGTCGACCGCGTTCTGGATATCGGTGACCAGCGGCGGCTGGGCCTGCGCGATGCGCGGATTCGCCATCAGGCTGAACATCGAGGGAAGCAGCACCGAGGCGCCCCCCGTTATGAACCCCTGGGCGAGGAACTGTCGGCGCGTCGTCGGCCGCGGATGATCGGCATGACGAAGCGGCTCATAGCGGCCTAGGCCCCTGGGGATCTTGCGAATAATGCGCATAATTGAACCTCTACGATTCCTTAACTATTGGTCCGATTAATCGATCATCACGTTGGCGTTGCCGAGCGCCGCGGCGCAGGCCCCGACGGTGACCGCACTGACGCGCGCCGAATTGTTGCAGGGTAGAGCGCCGCTGCAGAGCGTAGTCACGAGATTGCCGAGCTCGGTCTGCACCGCCGTGGTCTGCGCGTTCGTCCCGGTGGCGCCCACCGCGAGCGTGGTCAGCGGGCCGGTGATCTGACTGGCGCCCGCCGGCAGGCTCAGGCTGTTGAAATTCACCGTGGGGAACAGCTTCGCCTGCAGGGTCGGGCTCAGCATCACCTGGTTGCAGTATTGAACCGCGAGCTGCGCGACGCCGACCTGATTCGCGGCCGAGTAGGCCTCGAGCGTGTTGATCGCCGGCAGCTGCTGCTGGACGCTCTGATAGGTCGTGACCACCGATGAGTTGGACGTGGGTACGCCGGTGAGCTGCGAGAAGGTGGAGTTCACCTGGGCGAAGGTGCGCACGCCGAAGTCGGCGGCCGGGGGGCCCAGGGCCAGGGTCGGCGGCTGCGGCGTCGCCTCCACGATCACATCGTGCGCGGTCCCGAGCGTGTCGAACTGCAGGAAGAACTGGTCCGTCAACGGGCCGTTCTCGAGCCCGATGATGCTGCCGACGGTCGAGAGGATGTCGCCCGAAGTCGACGAGTAATTCGCCGCCGTGACGGCGGTATTCAGCGGGATCCACGCCTGACCCACGAGCGGTATCGTGCCGTTGATGCCGATGCGCATGCCGCTGACCGGGATGTTGGTCGGCTTCGCGGTCGAATCCAGCGAGATGAACGTGGGCTCGTAGAACAGGTAGCTGTAGTTGTCGTACTGGCTCACCGTGAACATCATGTAGGCCTGGCTCACGTTGACGCCGGGGACGTTCGAGATGTTGAACAGCAGGTAGTAGCGCTGCCCCACGCCCGCATTGAAGTTCTGCAGCACCTGGGTGGCGGACAGGGCACGGCTGTGGATCGCGAGGAACTTGATCTCGCCCTGGAAGGGGTTGTCGCCCGATACCTCGCTGCCGAGAACCAGCGCGAAGGTCGAGTCCCAATTCGAGATGGTGCCGCCCTTCTGCGGGTCGGGGATCTTCTGATTCACGCCGTTCACAAAGATCTGGCGTCCGTTGACCGGATCGTAGGTCAGCACGACGTGCTGCAGGGAAGCCTGCAGCGCCATGGTCGCGTTCGGCGTCTGCAGCATCGGCATGCCGTTCAGATCCGAGTTCGAGCCGCGCAGCGAGAAGTCGTAGTCCTGATTGGTCTGCGCGAGCGTGACGTTGCGCAGGGTGTCGCCGCCCGAGTAGCTCACGATGTCGGACAGGTTCGTCGCCACGACCGCCGGGGCGACCCAGGTCTCGATCGAGAACTCGCCGGTCGCCTGGATCAGCGTGTTGAGCTTGGAGCTCGCCTGGACGGTCGCCTGGGCCTTCGCGCCGCCGGCAAGGAATATGAGTCCCCAGCTGCCGTCGAACTGGTAGTGGCCGGTCAGCGTCAGATCCGCGGAGGGGTCGATGCCGCTGGTGTCGTACGCCATGGTCGAGCCGGCGCCTTCCGAGAACAGGTACTTGGCGATGGTATCGGCGTCATAGCGGTTGGCGCCGCTCGCCACCGTACCCTGGGTCAGGGTCACCGCCTTGCTCACGACCAGCGCCGGGTCCAGGCTCGTCGGCGTCGCCATTTTGGCGTATGCCTGAATCTGCGTCAGCATGAGCGCCGCGTCGGCGGAGCAGGTGCTCCAGCAGTTGTGCAGATCGGTGGCAAGCCGCTGATAGAAGCGGGAATTGGTGCCGCAGGCGCCCGGTCCGCTGCCGGCGACGAAGGGCAGGCAGCCCGTGAAGTCGATCTTCGGGATTGCCGCCTGGTAGGCGGTCACGATGTTCGGATCCGCAAAATACGGAGTTTGCGCGTTTGCGGGGCTCGCCTGCGAGCTGTGACACTTCGAGCACCACTGGCTGGTAATCGTGTAGATGGTCGATGCATACGCGGCCTGAGCCGCGCTATTGGAAGAGAAGTTCAAGCTCTGCCCCGCGGACTGCACCGGCGGCGCGACCAGCTGGACCTGGGTCGCCGACGAGGCGCCCGTGGCATTCGCCCAGTTGCTGATCCAAGTGGTCAAGATCTGGCCGCAGGCGCTCGCATCGGCGAGCCAGCAGTTGTGACCGCCGCTGACCTTCACGACCATCGTCGAGGTCGAGGGCTGCGCCAGGTTGACCACCGTGTTGGCCTGCGCGTAGGCGAGGTTCACATTGTCGCTGCGCGCGAAGTTCGGCATCTGCGCGGGAGTGGTCGCATTGTGGCATTGGCCGCAGCGATTCTGCCCGCGGATGTTGTTCCACAGATTGACCTCGAAGGCCTGTACGTCCGCCGTCGCCGGCGCGGGGCCCGTATAGGCGTCGGCGCTGCTCGTGGGAGCGCCCGTGGGCAGCGCCGAGTTGCCGGCACCGCCGCCGCCGCAGGCCGAAAGGCCGAGCGAGGCCGCGAGAATGAACATCCCGATTATGCGTGTAGGTTTCATGATCAATTTCCCATGCAGTAGGCAGCGGCTGCCGCAAACACCTGCCGCAGCGAGTAGTTGCTTGATTGGAACGTCTGGATCAGCGAGTTGATCTCGGCGGCGTCGCTCGTGGCGTAGCCGCTCGCGCACGCCATTGTTGGCCGTGGCCGGCGCGCGGTAGCACACCGTCTTGAAGACTCGCGTGACCTGGCAGCTGTTGAAGGCCGCGCTGTTCTCGAGCTCCTGGCCGAGGGACTTCGCGCCGCTGCCGGAGCCGGGGAGCGATCCGCTCCAGCCGAGCACCTGATTCGGGCCCGTGCGCCAGCGATTGGTCCAGCTGTCATCCGGGGTGATGAACCCTTGAGGGAAGTTGGTGGTGTTGATGTGGTACTTCGGCTGCGTCTGGCCGGCGGTGTAGACGATCTGACCGATCGGCCAGGCCGTCGCGCCGATCTCGCTCGCCGGGTACGAGAAGTTGTAGTACGAGAACGCCTGCGCCATCGGGTCCATCCCCGAGTGGCAGCCGATGCAGTTGGTCAGGAACAGGGTGCTGACGCCGCCCGGGCTTCGGGTCACGTCCTGGCGGATCCGGTCGGGCGGCCGGGTGGTGTCCATCACCGTCGGCAGGTCGTTGCAAAGATGATTGATCATGGTGAAGCGGAACATCGCGCGGTTCGTGCCGTTCACGAAGAAGGCGCTGGCCGCTCCGCGGGTGGTGATCACGCCGGCGGTCGCCGCCGAGGGGATGCCGGTAACCGTGGACTGAAGGCTGTACTTCAAGTGAACGCTCAGATCGACGTTGTTGTCGTCGAGCGTCTGATACATGTTGTTGTTGTCCGGCGAGTAGCTGCCCTCGCCCGACTGGCCGTCGCCGATATAGATGATGTCGTCGCTCAAGATGGTGTTGAACGGCTTGTTGTCCCGAACCATGCCGATCACGGTCGCGGTGTAGTCGTTCAACGGCACGAACACCGACTGAGCCCTGTTGGTCCAGGGCGCCGCCATGTTGCGGATGGTGTCGTTCAGGAACTTCGGATCGTTGGTGGCGATCAGCGCCGCGGCTATCGGACTGCCTGCCGCTTGCATCTGTGCAAGTTCCGCCGCGGTCGGCGGGATGCCGGCGATGCGGTTGTACATGCGCGTCGCCTGGGTGGCGGTGACCTGCGCATCCGCATTGGCACTGAACAGCGCCAGCGCGCCGGCGCAAGTGGTCGCGGCGAGCGCGAGCTTGACGAGACGCGGGAGCGCCGCGCTACGGTTGATATCGCTCATAGAGTTTTCCATCCCGTGCATCATGTTCACATCCACTTAAGCGAGTTCTGGTTTGGACCGGCGCCAATATAAGCATCATCGGCAGGCGCAAATAATGTCTCATCCAACCAACGTCGGTGTTTCGCGACAGTACCGACAGCCAACTACGCACCCTTATCCTGAGCCGCGATTTGCGAGACTTCGCTCCTGATTGTTCAAGGAAAACGGATGTGGCGAAGTTCTTCTGTGAGTGCGTTAACAGATTGCACGAGCACATCAAACGAAGATGCAGATATGGGATCATTAAGTTCAATGACTCGAATCTCACCTGCATCTGGGTCTCAGACCAAGAGTAGGTAACCGCCAATGAATAAATTCCGCCTTCGTGACTCCGGTCACGCTTTCCCACAGCGCCCGCTTCGCGGAATCCTCGGGGCCGCGGTGCTCGCGCTGCCTTTGAGCCTGCTGTTCGCGTGCTCGAGCGCGCCGACCGGCAACGCACCCGGCGTGGCCGGTGGCCAGGCATTGACGCCCGGCATCACCAATTACCCGATGGCCTATATCAAGCAGCCGGTGCTGGCCGCCAATACCGACAAGAAGGACAAGGCGGCGACGCCGGCCGACATCAGCGCCGAGGATCTCATCACCTCGATCACCGGCAGCGATCTGTACGTCCGCGAGACGGCGAGCGCCTCGAGCCCCGAAGTCAACGTCACCTTGCCCATCACCACCGGAAAGGGCGCCGTGCGCGATCTCGACGTGTCGCCCGACGGCACCAAGATCGTCTTCTCGTTGCGCCTGCCGCTCGACCCCACGCTCAAGAACGACGACCCGAAACAGCCGAACTGGAAAATCTATCAATACGACGCGAAGGCCAAGACGGTCACCCAGCTCACCAACGACAGCGTCACCAGCGGCCACGACGTGGGCGCTCACTACCTGCCCGATGGGCGGATCGTGTTCGCCTCCACGCGCCAGCTGGCGACGCAGGCGATCTTGCTCGACGAGGGACGCCCCCAGTACCAGGCGGTGACCACCAATCAGCAGCAGGCCATCTTTCTATTGCATGTCATGAACGCCGACGGCTCCGGCATGCATCAGATCAGCTTCAACACCAACCATGACTTCGCGCCCTCGGTGCTCGCGAACGGCCAGATCGTGTTCTCTCGCTGGGAGGTGACCAACGGACAGGATCAGATCAGCCTGTATGTCACCAACCCGGACGGCTCGGGGCTGCAGCTCTATTACGGCGCCAACAGCCATGCCACCGGCGCCAACATCGCGGGGACCAACAACAACGTGATCCAGTTCCTCGGCGCGCGCCAGCGCGCCGACGGCAAGCTCCTCACCATCGTTCGCCCGATGCTCGGAACCCAGCTCGGCGGCGATATCGAGCTCATCGACGCGGCCAATTTCGTGGAAATCAACCAGCCGAGCTCGCCCACGGCGGCCTCCGCCGGAACGTCCGGAACCGCGGCGCCGGCGGTGGGCCAAACCGAGGCGACCACGCTCGGGGTGACCACGGATGCGAACATGCCGTCCGCGGGGGGGCGCTACTACTCTTTATATCCCCTGTACGACGGCACCAATCGCATGCTGGTGAGCTGGGCGCCGTGTCTGATCCTGACCACCGCCGGCACCACCGTGGTTTGCAACGCCTCGAACACCACCGGCACGAACGTCACGCAGGCTCCGCCGCAATACACCGTGTGGATCTATGATTTCGACGCAGGCACGCTGAGCCCGCTGCTGTCGGCCGAACAAGGCATGGAGGTGGTCGAGCCCGTGGTTCTGCAGACCCGCAAGCCCGTGCCCACCTATATTCCCGACTTCACGCCGAGCACCGCGGCCCAGCAAACCCTGTTCAACAACCAGGTCGGGATCCTGAACATCTCGAGCGTTTACGACTACGACGGGGTCGACACGGCGAAGCCGAACATCGAAACGCAGGCGAATCCCGCCCAGGCGAGCTTCTACACCCGCCCGGCCCGCTTCGTGCGCATCGAAAAAGCGGTCGAAATACCGCCCAGGACCGTGCGCAAGCTCGATCAGGCCGATTTCGGGCCGGCCGGCATGGGCATGCGTGAAATCCTGGGTTACGCACCGGTCCAGCCGGACGGCTCGGTGCAGATCCAGGTACCGGCGCAGGTGCCCTTCGTCATCGATGTCCTCGACGCGAATGGCCGGCGCATCACCGCGCAGCACACGAGCTGGATGCAGCTGATGCCGGGCGAGACCAAGAGCTGTAACGGCTGCCACACGGCGGGAAACCTGAAGACCCCCTCGCACGGCCGGTCAGGCCTGACCGTGGCGGTCAATCAGGGAGCCCCGACCACCGGCGAGCCGTTCCCCGGCACCTATAGCTCGCTGTTCGCCAACGCCGGGGAGACCATGGCCCAGACGCTCGAGCGCATCAGCTGCGAGAAAGGCAGCGCGCTTGCCTCGCTTCCCGCGCCCTACACGCAGCCCTGCTCGCAGATTCTCGCGACGGATGTCATCTACGCCCCGATTTGGACCGACACCCTGACCACCCCGCAGCCGGACGTGCTGACCACGGTGGCGGGAACGGGCGTCTTCACCTATCCGTACGGCGGCACTGCGGGCATACCGAGCACGCCTCCCACCAACGGAAGCTGCGTTCCGTGGAGCGCGCAGTGCCGGATCACGATTCACTACGCCAACCCGGCGTCGAACCCGACTCAGTTGTTCATTCAGAACCTATGGAACGACACCTCACGCGTCGCGACCGTCAAGGGAGTTGCGAACACGCCGGTGACCTGCACGCTCTGTCACAATCCGCTCAGTGCAGCGAACAAGGAACAGGTGCCTGCCGGACAGCTCGACCTGACCGGCGGAGCGCCGTTGAGTTTGAGCGGAACGGGGGATGGGGACGCAACGCACGTCGCATCCTATGAAGACCTCCTGTTCCCTCATGACGAACTCGCGCTTAATATGGCTTCACTGGTGGACTTGATGGTCACGGACCCCGGTCCGCCGCCGACTCAGGTGCCGGTGATGCTGACGGGGCCGATGGCGGCCGGGAATGCGGCGGCATCGACTGCCTTCTTGCGTATATTCGATGGGAGCTTCCACGACCCCGTGCTCGATCACACCGGGTTCTTGACGATCGGGGAGATGCGGTTGATCTCGGAATGGTTGGACATCGGCGGCCAGTATTACAACGATCCGTTCGTCGCGCCGGCGGACTGACCTAGCCTTATGCGTATGAACTGATGCGACGTCTGCTTGGGCTCATTCTGTTGTTGCAGGCGTTGCACCTAGGTGTCGCGGAAGCGGCGAAGCGTCCGCTGTTGCAATTGGTGGTGACCGCCCCCTTCCTGGAGATGCATTCCGGGCCGGGGCGCGGGTACCCGGTGGTGTATGTGGTCGGCCGGGACGAGCTCGTCACCGTGCTTTTCAGCCGTACCGACTGGTACAAGGTGCGGGCCCCGCATGGCGCCGAGGGCTGGGCGCGGCGCGAAGATCTCGCAATCACGAAGCTGGCTGACGGCGAGCCGGCGCCGATACCGCCCTATCCCGACTTCGCCAGTCATCGCTGGGAGGTGGGGGCGGGGTATGGGGTGTACAACCGCCAGAACCTGGTGACCGCATATGCCGATTTCGGACTTACGGACAGCATCGACATCGAGGCGGTGCTGCAGCAGGCGCTCGGCACGCTCGACAACCGCGTCGTGGCGACCATCGGCCTGCGCCATACGTTCATCCCGGAATGGAAGTGGTTCTCCCCCACGGCCGGCCTCGGCACCGGCTACCAGCACATCGTGGACAAGGTTCCGCCGGCTCCCCTGGAGAGCAACAACGAGATGGCCTATGTGTCGCTCGGCGCGCGCGGGTTCATCACCCGCCGCTTCATGTGGCGCGCCGACTGGCGCCATTACGTGGTCTTCAACAATCTGAACGTTTACGAGGATCTGGAAGAATGGAAAGTCGGCTTTGCAGTGTTCTTTTAGCGGCGGCTCTGCTGTCCGGCTGCGGCTGGTTCCATCGCGGGGACAAGAAGCCCGTGCAGGTGTCAGTCGAGGATCCCGGCGCCGAACCCACCATCGTGGAACCTCAGGTCACGCGGCGCGAGGTCAAGACGCCGAGGATCAAGGCCAAGGATTTCGAGGTGGGGGCGTATTTCGGGGCGCTCAGCATCGAGGACTTCGGGACCAATCCGGTCTACGGCGTGCGGGCTGCCTATCATGTGACCGAGGATTTCTTCCTCGAGGGTTTTCTGGCGCGATCGAAGGCCGGCCAGAGCAGCCTCGAAGAGGTCTTCCCGGCGATCACGGTGCTCAGCAACTCTGGGAGGCAGTTCACGTACTACGACTTGGACGTGGGCTACAACATCCTGCCCGGAGAGGTGTTTCTCGGCAGGGGACGGGCCTTCAACACGGCGCTCTATGTCACGGCCGGCATGGGCGACGTTAAGTTCGCGCAACAGGACCAGTTCGCGCTGAATTTCGGGGTTGGCACGCGGATTTTGATCACCGATTGGCTCGCGCTGCATCTGGATGTGCGGGACCACGTGTTCGAGTCCAGCCTGTTCGGAGTCGACAAGAACGTACACAACATCGAAGGGACCTTGGGGTTGACCACGTTTTTCTAGTGGTCGGCCCGTTAATGGACAGTATCAGGAGATTTTCATGCAAAGCGCAAAAACGAAGTTCCTCACCCGCTGTGCGATGACGGCGATCGTCGCCGCCTCCGCGGCCTTTGCCGGCGATGCCGGCGGCCCGGCTCCCGCATTCACGCTCTCCGAGCTGGACGGCAGCCAGGGCGCCCTCGCCCAGTACAAGGGTCAGGTCGTCATGGTGAATTTTTGGGCGACCTGGTGCGGCCCGTGCCAGCAGGAGATGCCGCTCCTCGATCAGATGTACAAGAAGTACAAGCCCGCCGGATTCACGCTGATCGGCGTGAACGTCGACAAGGAGGCGCCGCCGGTAAAGGCGCTGCTCGAGCGCAAACCGGTGAGTTTCCCCGTGATGCTCGACCCGGCGAATCAGGTTTCGAAGGCGTACCACGTGGACGAGATGCCGAGCTCGGTCATCATCGACCGCAAGGGCGAGATCCGCTACATCCATCGCGGCTACAAGCCGGGTGACGAGAACGATTATCAGGACCGCATCCGTCAGCTGATCCGGGAGTAGTCATGACGTCCCTCAACCGCTCCCTTCGATGGTCGGCCGCCCTCCTGATCGCGGGCGCGGGGCTGATGAGCTCCGCGTGCACCATCCAGCCCTGGGTGAAGCCGTATGAGCGGGATCGCCTGGCCGATCCCATCATGGCGTGGGATCGGGACGCCATCTCCTCCGCCTACCTCGATCACATCCGCGAGGCCCGGGAAGGCTCGCGGGGCGCGAGCGGCAGCGCCGGCGGCGGTTGCGGCTGCAACTGATGATGAGAACGTCCGCGACGCGTATCGTCGGCCGGGGGGCGGTGATTTTCACCGCCCTTCTGCTGGTCCGGGCCACCTGCGCGGACGTCCTGCCCGATGACCGGGCGGACATCTTTTACAGCAAGTATTCGGGTGGCGGCATGGACATCACCGGCGAGTCGGCGCTGGTGCGCAAGAAGTTCACCGAAAACTTCGCGGTGGAGGCGAGTTATTTCGTCGACAAGGTGAGCGGCGCATCCATCGACGTGCTGAGCCAGGCCAGCCAGATCAAGGACGAGCGCAAGCAAAAGAGCGCGACGGTCGAATACGTCCACGACAAGACCACCTACACGGCCTCGATCATCAACTCGGTCGAGCGCGACTACAAGTCCGATACCGGCAGCTTCTCGCTGAAACAGGACATGTTCGGCGATCTGACCACGCTGTCGCTTGCCTTCTCGAACACCAATGACACGGTGGGAGAGAACAACGGTACGGCGTTCGTGCCGGTGGTGAGCGTGGCTCGGACATGCGGAGAGCCGCAGCTACGACGTGGATTTGTCGCAGATCCTCACCAAGAACTTCATCGCGGGCGTGAACTTCAACGTCATCACCGATCAGGGCTATCTGGCGAACCCCTATCGGTCGGTGCGCTTCCTCGATCCCAGCAACGCCAAGGGCTATTCGTTGGCGAGCCAGGTCTATCCGGACACGCGCACCAGTACGGCGATTCAGGTGGAAGGCAAGTATTATCTGCCCTATCGCGCCGCCATCACCGGTTCGTACCGGTACTTCCGCGATACCTGGGACATCGTGGGCACCACCTACGAGCTCGACTACACCCACCCCATCAGCAACATCTGGATCCTCGAAGGGCGGTTTCGCTATTACAAGCAGAATCACGCCAATTTCTACAGCGATTTGTTCGACTACGCCGGCGAGTACCGATTCGAAGGCCCGCGACCAGGACCTCGCCGCGCAGGACAACTACACCATCGGCGCTCAAGGCAACGTACGCCTTCCTGCCCAATGGGTGGAAGGTGTTCAAGCGCGCGACCGTGACGTTTGACGTGAGCCGCATCACCTTCCATTATCTGGACTTCCGCGACATCAAGTACTACGGCGAGAATAGCGCGCCGGGAATCACGGGGGCTATCAGCCGGGCGATGAGCCCCTGTACCAGTTCAACGCGACCGTCTATCAGATCTACATGTCGATGTTCTTCTGACCGGGTAGATGTTTTTCTGACCGGTTCCCGGCAGCGGCCCGATGTCGGCAGTGACTCCACCGGAGTTTTTCTGCAATATTAGGCGTATGTCGAAAGCACCATCTTTGGGACACCCGACGATGTCCCGCCGCGCCGTCGTAAAGACTCTGGCACTCGGAGCCGCCGCGCGTCACCGGGCTGGCGACGCACCGGTTGCGCGGCGCCGAGCCTCCACACAAGGTCGATATCCATGAGCCGACCGCCGTGGCGCTCGGCTATGTGGAACATGCGAGCCAGGTCGATCGCAAGAAATACCCGCAGTTCGTGCCCGGCTCGAGCTGCGAGAACTGCATGCAACTGCAGGGCAAGCCCGGCAGCGCTTACCGGCCTTGCAGCTTGTTTGCGGGCGGACTGGTGTCCGTCAGCGGTTGGTGCACGGGGTGGGCGGCGGAAATGTGATCACGGCCGCGGTTCACCGCGGACGGGCTGCGAAGGCGTCCCTGACCCGGACGCCCACGGCGGGAAAATCGGTGAAAAACCCATCGATGCCGCGCGCCAGGTAACGCTCGATTTCCGCCGGCAAATTGCCGTGCGCCGCGGGTTCCGGGCCTGATTGGAGATCGTCCGGCAAAAACTCGTTCTCTGCCCGGAATGTCCAGACATGTACCGATAACCCCGCGTCATGGGCTCGAGTGATGGTTTCGGCGGTCGCGAGCGCCTTCGCGATGCCGATGGCGTCAGCATACTTCGCCATGCCCGGAAGATCGGCGACTTGGTGCTCGAGCAGTTGCACCAGCGGCAAGCGCGTCATGTTCCGCAATTGCATCAGGTTTTGCGGATCGAACGATTGGATGAACACCGGCGAGCCGGGAGCGTCATAGCCGTACCGGGCGAGGGTCTCCAGCACTGCTGGCCTCCTGCGGGAGTCCCAATGCGCGGAAATGCGCGGGGTGTTTGGTCTCCGGATACACCCCGATTTTGGGCTGGCCCGGGCGCCGGCGATTGGTGTCCAGGGCCAATTGCATGATCTCATCGAAGGTCGGCACCTGGAACCGACCGTCGAACTCGGTATTCGCGGACCGAAGCATTGGAAGGCGCTCGCGCGCCCGCAGGCTCTTGAGCTCGCCCAATGTGAAATCCTCGGTGAACCAACCGTCCATCGTTTCGCCGTCTATCACCTGGGTACGGCGCCGGCTCGAGAACTCCGGATGGTCCGCGACATCCGTCGTGCCGCCAATCTCGGGTTCATGGCGCGCCACCAGCACGCCATCGCGCGTCATGACCAGGTCAGGCTCGATATAGTCCGCACCCTGCTCGATGGCGCGTTGATAGCTCGCAAGCGTGTGCTCCGGCCGCTCGCCGCTCGCGCCGCGGTGAGCGATGACGATTATTTTGTTCTCATGTTTCTCTGGCACGTGGCACCTGATCAAGAGGTCCACGCCAGTTTAGCTTACGCGCACAGCCGAGGCTCCCGTCGGGGGAGCCTCGGCCGCCGCGGGGGCGCCCATTGGGCGCCCTTGCTTTTACTGTGGTGGCGCGACCAGCAACGCGCTCGGCTCGTATGCAGCCATCACGCCGTTGGTCCCCGGCGCCCAGCTGGGGCGCTCGATCCGCTCGCTGCTCCCCCTATTTGCACGTACCGAAACGGGCTGCGCCGCAAATGCCGCCCCAATCGCGACAGCGGCTACGCCCACCAACACCATTTTGCGACGGTGCATCATGGCTCATCAGGCCACGCGCGGCGGCGCAGTACCGGGATCGTCAGTCAGGGCGAGACGCGGCGGCGCGGTGCCCGGGTCATCGGCCAGGGTTACACGCGGCGGCGCGGTACCCGGGTCATCGGCCAGGGCCACGCGTGGCGGCGCGGTACCCGGATCGTCGGCCAGGGTTACACGCGGCGGCGCGGTACCCGGATCATCGGCCAGGGTCACGCGCGGCGGCGCAGTACCGGGATCGTCAGTCAGGGCCAGACGCGGCGGCGCGGTACCCGGGTCATCGGCCAGGGCTACGCGCGGCGGCGCAGTACCCGGATCATCGGCCAGGGCCATACGCGGCGGCGCGGTACCGGGATCATCAGCCAGGGAAAGACGCGGCGGCGCAGTACCCGGATCATCGGCCAGGGCCATACGCGGCGGCGCGGTACCGGGATCATCAGCCAGGGCAAGACGCGGCGGCGCGGTACCCGGGATCATCGGCCAGGGCAAAACCGGCACTCGATACCGCGCAGGCTGCCAATAAAGTGATTAAACTGAGTTTCATTTGATTTTCTCCGTTTGGTTCATGGGGCCGCCAAAACGGTGGCCTCGGCGGTAAAGCGACAATAAGTTGAAATTCCCCTCATGGTGCAGCGCGATATCTGTCCCTTTAGAGCAAAACCCTACGCAGGCACTGCGGGAACGGCTGATTGGGCGGATGAGTGGCAATGCCGGCCTCCTCTAATTTCACGCAGCTCCTGACCGAGTGGCGAGAGGGTCATCCGCAGGCGCTCGAGCGCCTCACGCCGCTCGTTTACGACGAGCTGCGCGGGCTGGCGCGCAACTACATGAAGGGGGAGCGTGGCAGTCATACACTTCAAGCCACTGCGGTGGTGCATGAGGCATTCCTGCGTCTCATCCAGGCCAACGTCGCCCTGCAGGACCGTGCTCATTTCTTCGCGCTGGCCTCGCGGCTGATGCGCCGTGTGCTGGTGGACCACGCGAAGTCACGCGCGCGCATCAAGCGCGGGCCCGGCATTCGAGAACCCGTCACCGAGGACACGATGCCGCCGGCGCCCAGCATCGACGTGATCGCGCTCGACGAGGCGCTCGAAGGTCTCAACCAAATGGAGCCTAGATTGGCCCAGGTGATCGAGCTGCATTATTTCGGCGGCCTGACCTACGACCAGATCGCCGCGGCCGCTGGTGCGTCGGCCGCGACCGTGCACCGCGACATCCGGCTCGCGCGCGCATGGCTTCTCAATGAAATCGCAGGGCAGCGCTCGACGTGATTTCCCGCGCCCGCTGGCAGCGGATTCAATCGGTCTTCGAGGAAGTCATCGACATTCCGCCGCAGGAGCGCGCCGGCCGTCTGGCGAACTCCTGCGGCAGCGACAGCGAACTGAAGCGCTCCGTCGAATCGCTTCTCGCCTCCGATGAGCGGACGGCGGACCCGCTGTTGAACGCCATCAGCGAGGCAGCGGAGTCGCTGCTGACGGACCAGCAGGATCGGCTGGTGGGAACCCGTATCGGACACTATCGCATCGTGTCCGTTCTCGGACACGGCGGCATGAGCACGGTTTATCGTGGCGAGCGGGACGACGCTCAATACCGGCAAACGGTCGCGGTCAAGGTGCTGCACTTCACCGCCCTGCATCCCCGGCTGCGAAACCGATTGCAGAGCGAGCGCCACATCCTCGCGACCTTGGCCCACCCCTCCATCTCGCGATTGATCGACAGCGGCGAGCTGGACGACGGCACACCCTACCTCGTGATGGAGTACGTGGACGGCGAGACCATCGACTCGTATTGCGACAGCCGGACGCTGTTCATTCGCGAGCGGCTGGAGCTGTTCGTGCAAGTCTGCGCGGCGGTGCAATTCGCGCACCGCAACCTGGTGGTGCACCGGGACATCAAGGCCGCGAATATTTTGGTGACCGGCGAAGGCGTTCCGAAGCTGCTCGATTTCGGCATTGCAAAGCTGTTGGCGCCGGAGAGTTTGTCGCACACGGTTCCGGTGACGCGTTTGCAGGAGCGCATCCTCACTCCCGAGAACGCGGCTCCCGAGCAGGTATTGGGCCGCTCCATCACCACGGCGACCGACATCTATGGGCTTGGAGTTCTGCTGTATCAGCTGCTCACCGGCCGCTCGCCGTATCGGCTGTTGAGCTACAGCCAGCTGCAGCTGGAGCGTGCCATCTGCATGGACGATCCCATGCGGCCGAGCCAGATCGTGGTCGCCAAATTGGGCGAGGAGACGGACGCCGACCGGAGCCGCATCTCCGATCGGCGCGGTCTTTCCCCGCCACGGCTGCGCGCGAGACTGAGCGGCGACCTGGACGCCATCGTGGCGATGGCGATGCGCAAGGAGCCGGATCGCCGGTATCCGTCCGTCGAGGCGTTTGCGGACGATTTGAATCGCCACCTCCTGGGCCAGCCGGTGAGAGCGCGCCAGGGAGACTGGCGTTATAACAGCGCGAAATTCCTGCGCAGGCATTTGCTGCCGGTTTTGGCGGTCATCGCAGCCTTCGTCGGCCTCGCGGCCATCGCCGGCGTCACCTTGTGGCAGAACCATCGGATCGAGCTGGCGCGCGAGGCGACGGCCCAGGAACGCGACCGCGCCCAGCAGGTCTCGGCCTTCCTGGTGGATGTGTTCTCCGAAGCCGATCCGTTCAAGGCGCAAGGGCACGAGGCCACCGCTCGGGAACTGCTGGATCGCGGCGCCGCGAGGATCATGGACAACACCGTGCTGCAACCGGAGGTTCGGGCGCAGCTTTTGGAGAGCATCGGACTTGCCTATCGCCGCAAGGGCGACAGCGATAGGGCGATCCCGTTGTTCGAGCAGGCCGTGGCCATCCGGCGGTCCGAGCATCCGATCGACAGTCACCGCACCGCCGCTGCGCTTGCAAATCTGGCCCGGGCGCTGACCGACGGCGGCAACCTGGTCTCTGCCGAGGCATACCTTCAGCAGGCGCTCGACCTGTCCAAAAGCGGCGACTCATCGCCGTCCGTCGAGACAGCCGACATCCTGGTGCAGTTCGCCCAATTCGAGCTGAGCGCAAAGAGCGATCAGCCGCGTGCGACCAAACTGTTCACCGAAGCGCTCGGCGTGTACCGCAGTGCTTTGGGGAACCAGCACCTCTCGGTCGCCGAGACCCTGAGCGGCCTTGCATCGGCCGCCAGTTGGGCCAACGACTATGCCTCCGCGGAACGTTACGAACGGCAGGCGATCGCGATTTATCAGGCAACGGTCAGTCGTAACTATCCGGACCATGCGGTCGCCATGGCATCTTTGGGCTACATCCTCGCGCAGCGCGGGCAGTACCACGAAGCAGAGCAACTGCTCACCGAAGCGTTTCAAATCGAGCGCAACGTGTTCGGCGAGAACAGCGACCGGCTGGCGATGATCAAGTCGCATTTCAGCCTCCTGTACGAGCGGAGCGGCGACGAGGCTCGCGCGATCAAGGCGGCCCAGGATGCCATCGCGATCGAAACCAAGGTGCACGGGGCCGATCACTTCATGACCGGCTACTATCTCGATACGCTCGCCGACCTCTATTTGAAGACCGGCGACCTCGTGCGCGCGGAGGACACCGCAAGGCAGGCGCTGACGATTTTCTCGAAGTCGCTGCCGGACCAGCATCTCTATGTCGCCTCCGCGCGGCAGACGCTTGGCGAAGTTCTGCTCGCCCGCGGCGCACTCGGGGTGGCCGAGACCGAACTGCGCACCGCCGTCGACATCAACACCAGTCTCGTCGGCGCGGATCATTGGCGCACCGCGCGAAGCGCGGCGAGCCTGGGCTGGGCGCTGATCAAGAACGACAAGGCCGATCAGGGGGAACTGATGCTGGTCGCGGCGCGCACCCAGCTCCTCTCGACGGTGGGGGCTGCGCATCCGGCGACGCAGCTCGCCACCGCCCGCCTGGCCGAATACTACCGTTCCCGGCATCGCGATGCCGATGCAGCCAAGGTTCTCCCCGCCCCCGACAAGCGGTAAGCTGGCGGAACTAAGCGCTCGATGCGGGGTCCCCTTCGCTATGACCCCCAGAATCTGCGCTCCATGAGCAATCCAGCAAGGTCCGGAGTCATATGAACATTGGAAACAAGATCGCTGCGAAGCTTTTCGCTTTGTCGGTCCTGACGGTAACGTCCATCATTGCAAGTTTTTCAATTGCGGGCGCCGCGCGAGCGGGAGCCGCGCGGGAGGAAGGGCGATTGTTGACCGCCACCGAGGTGTTGGAGGACGTCCAGAGCATGCCGGATCAACGGCTGCCCGATACTCTGTTGGCTCACGCCTATGGCATTGCGGTGATCCCGGATGTCACCAAGATCGCATTCTTCTTCGGCGGACGGCACGGCAACGGCGTGTTGACGGTGCGCGACACGCTCAACTCGCCGTGGAGCAATCCCGTGCTGATCGCCCTGACCGGCGGCAGCTGGGGTCTTCAGGCGGGAGCGCAGTCTTCGGACATCATCCTCGTGTTCACCACCAAGGGCGGAATCGAAGGCATCACGGGAGGAAAACTGACGCTCGGCGCCGACGCCTCGGTGGCTGCGGGGCCGGTCGGGCGCCAGGGCTCGGCCGCAACCGATGTTTCGCTGGCGGAAATTTATTCCTATGCCCGCACGCGGGGACTGTTCGGCGGCATCGCCGTCGATGGCAGCGTGATCGCCATCGACAAGGCGGCCAATGAGGATCTGTACGGCAAGAAAGGCGTGACCGCGACCGAAATCTTCTCAGGCAAGGCTCCGAGGCCACCGGAGACCGCGCAGCGATTCCTTACGACGCTGTCCCAGGCCACGCACACCGTGGCGCGATCATCGCCCGCGCCGCAGGCAGAAGTGCCCGCTGCGACTGCACAGGCTCCGGCGCCCTCCTCGCCCGCGGCCGACGCTCCCCGTACCTACCCGCTGGACGCTCCGAACAACAACTGACCCGGTGATTGGCCAGATCCAGTGCGCAACTATTCTGCAGTGCATCTTCGATTTGAAGTGTTACCCTCGCCCTCATGACGCCTGATCCCGTCACCAGCCGTAATGAAAGCGACTTCAACGTCAGCCAGGTTTGGCTCGACGCCCTCGCGCGCGGCACCTGCGACGAGGAAGCGTTTCTTCGCGCGGTGCAGATGCTGACACGGCGCTCTCCTGAAGCGGCCTGGGACTCGTTGGCACTGCTCGACCAGTACTACCGCCGCGGCAAGATCAACCCGGATGTTTTCAAGCGTGTGAAATCACGGTTGGGAAGCCAGCTGCTCGGACCCGCGCTCGAACGTCGAACTGAGCGTCCCGCTCAAGCGGCACGAGACCCCGACCGCCCCTGCCGCGGTCGTGGTGCCGGTGCCCCCGGCGCCCACGCCCACTCCGGTGCCTGCGGCCGTGCGCGCTCCGGTGCCGGAGGCCGCATCCCCTCCGGTGGCGGCCGCCTCCGATCCGACGCGCGCCGCCCCACCTGCGGCCTCCAAACCTGCTCCCACGCGCGCCGCGACCGCCGCATCGATTCCGGACGCTGCTGCGTTGCCGGCATTCTTGGTGCCGCCTGCGCGTGGCGGCGCCGCTCCGTCCCCAACCAAGGCGGACTCCATTCCGAGCGGTCGCACCGTACCGATCGCAGTCGAGAACACCTCCATCCCGGTGTTGAACCCCGCCAAGCGTTCACCGGAGGTTAGGCAGGAATCTCCTCGCGAAGTGGTCGTGGGCGATGTGTTGCGCAGCCGGTATGAGATCAAGAACGTGCTCGGTCTCGGCGGCACCGGAACCGTATTCGAGGCGATCGATCGGTATCGACTGGATTTGCCGGAATCCGGCCAACGGGTCGCCATCAAGGTTCTGCATTCCGGCACCGCCGGGCAAGCCGCCGTGTTGACGGATCTGCGCCGGGAGTTTCAGCTCCTGCAATCGCTTTCGCATCCGAACATCGTTCGCGCGCATGAATATGACCGGGACGGTGACACAGCCTTCTTCACGATGGAATACCTCAGCGGTCTGTCGCTCGAAAGCGTTCTCTCCGCCCATCGCGATGTGGTGCTGGGCCGCGCTCATGCGCTGATCATCATTCGCGACGTCGCGGCAGCTCTGGAGCATGCGCACACCCGCGGCGTCGTCCACGGCGACCTGAATCCCGGGAACATATTCATCACCAATGACGGCGAGATCCGCGTGCTGGATTTCGGGGCCGCCCACACGCCGAGCGAGTCCCCGACGGTGACCGAGTCCGCTTGGGATGCGACCGCGTATGCGACGCCGCGCTACGCCAGCGCCCAGTTGCTGGACGGCGAACGTGCGGATGTGCGCGACGACACGTATTCCCTGGCCTGCGTTCTTTACGTGCTTCTGGCGGGAAAGCACCCGTTCGGCGAGCTGAATGCCGCCCAGGCCCGCGCTCAGCGGCTCAAGCCGTCCCGCCCGCCGGGTCTCAGCGGCAAACAGTGGCAGTCGCTGCGGGCCGCACTTTCTTTCGATCGGCAACGTCGCCCCGCCGATATTGCCGGCTGGCTCGCGCCGTTCGATCTGCCCAAGCCGGAAGAGCGATTGCCGGTGTTGCTTGCGCTCTTGAAATCTCCGCCGGGCCGCCCGCGGCGAAGCGGGACTGCCGCGCTGATCGTCGTGGCGCTCGCTTTGGCGGCAGCCGGGTGGTGGGCGAATGGACACAGGGACGAGGTATCGCAGATTGCCGCGCAAGCCGGCGGCGGCCTCAAGGACGCTTTGGCCGGCGCCGATGCGGCAGTGACGCGGCTTTGGCGGCAGGGACCAAGTGCCGTCTCGAGTTCGCCAACCGCGCAAGAGCCGGCCAGGGCGGCCGCGGAGCCGGCGCCCGCATTCCGCGCAGATGAGCCGCCGGCGATGACCGCGCCGGCCCCGGCGCGGCGCGGCGCGCAACCCCGATCGACGGCGCCGACCCCTTCGTACCCGGTACCGACCGGCGCTCCTGCGGCGCGCTCCGCAGCGCCGCGTGCGTCCGTGCCGCCTGCCGCGGTGGCGGCGTCAGCCCCCCGGGCCGCCGCTGCGCAGCTCCCGTCCGCGGCGAGTCCGCAACCGACGCATACGCGCATAGAGCTCACCGCCGACGCCGTGGATGTTCCGCTGACGGATCCGGCTGCCCATATCCTCGTCAAACGCACTGGAAACTTGCGCGCGGACACCGGCTTCACGTGGTGGACCGAATCGGGGACCGCCAAGCCCGGGCAGGACTTCATGAGCGTCAAGGCGCATGAAGAGCGCTTTGAGGACGGCAAGGCCGTCGCCAACCTGTTCGTACCGGTGGTGACGGATCCGACGCGCAAGCAACCCAAGAGTTTCTATGTCGTCATCAATGATCCGAGCGACGGCGCCTCCCTGGGCAAGCGAACGCTCACGATGGTGACCATACCGCCTTCGGAATAGGCGCTCTACTCCGTTTCGGCAGGCGCGAAGAGCACCAATATCTCGAGTTCCTCCTCGATCCGGTGGAAGCGGTGCTCGACGCTCGCGGCCACGAATATGAGGGTCCCGCGGCCGATCGCCCGGTCTTGCAAGCCTGCGCGCATGCGCGCCTTTCCCCGGATGACGTAATAGAGCTCGTCCTGCTTGTGAGGCAGCTGAGCATCCGTGCCGCCTGCCGGCAGAACATAGAGGCCTGCGCTCATCGAAGGCACCCGCAAAAACTCGAGGTAGGGGCTGCCCTTCAGCGCCCGCTCTGCCAGCACATCGTCTGTCTCAATGAACCCTGCGCCTTCATTTACCATCGCCAATCTCCCCGCCGCGCAGCGATGCCATGCTCTGCAGCACTCCGTCGCGCCGAATCAGCCCGTGGAACAGCGCCGCGCCCAGGTGAGCCAGGATCGTGGCGAAGAACAAATAGCCAAGGTATGTGTGAGCGGGGCGCAGCACTGCATAAAGCGATGCACTCTGCGGGAGGATCGGGGGCAGGCGCAACGATCCGAACAGGACCACCGGATAGGGCGCGGCGGACAGCATGGACCAACCGAGGAGCGGCATGAGGAACATCATGCCGTACAGGAGGTAATGCGAGCTTTTTGCGGCGAGCTGTTGCCATGCCGGAAGATCGGACGGCAGCGGCGGCGGCTGATAGATCATGCGGTTGAGAAAACGGATCAGCACCAGCACCAGGACGGCGATTCCCAACGGCTTGTGGATCGATAGGAGAACCGCGTAGCGATCCGACACCGTCGCCGCCATCCCCGCGCCGATGAACAGCATGGCGACCACGATGACGGCCATCGTCCAATGAAGCACTCGCGAGCTCGCGCTGAACGTCGGGCTCGAGGCGCTCATGGCGTGCCCTCCGCGAGGCGAAGCTCCCGCGGGGTGATCGCGCTGGGCGGCTTCGCTCCTCTCTCTTCGACGCGCAGCGAGAAGGACCGCGCGTACGTTGCGGAGCGGGCGCTGAGCAGCGGGTCATCGGAGGGCTCGATGCCCGGCGGCAGCACCAGCGGGTCGAAATTGATATCCGTACAGGCCCCCCCGTCCTCGCTCGAGACCCTATCGAGGGTCACGGTTCCGGCATCGATCTGCGCACGAGCGGCGGGCCATGGAATCGTTGCATCCGCCGTCGGGTCTTGCGGTTGGCCGACGATGATCATGAGGCGCCACTTCAGCGGACGCCGATGAATCTGCGCAATGAGGTCGTCGAATAAATAGTTCTTGTCCGCACCGTTCGCCGCCGCGGGAGTCTCGGCCGGCGGCGGCTCGAGGGGCACCGCGGCCCAACGCACCGGGGTCGTGCGGCCACCCTCATCCACGAGGCGAAACGCATCCAGGCTGTTGAAGGTCGAATCGGCGAATCCCGACGAGACCGGCCGCGAGGCAATGATCGCCAGCGCGCGGGCAGTTTCGGGATGCCGGTCGAGGAAGGCCTTCATGGCCCGCGGATCGGGCTTCCCGGTCGCGGCATCGGGCTTCGAAGCGAGCAGCTGCTCGTAGAAAGCTCGCGCGCTGTTCACCGTAAATACCGGAATGTCGTTCATGCCGGTCCGCCATTCGTGTCCGTCCGGTCCCACCAGGCGGAGCGCCAGGCTCCGAACCGCGGAGGCGGTATCAGCCTGCATCGGCATACCGCCCGCGAGGGCAAATCGCCCGATGACAGGCACGCGCCCCGACGCCAGCATCGCTGATTTGGAGAGCAGAGTGGCCGCGCCCGTGCTGTCGAACCAACCGCTGACGCACAAACCCTTGGCGTGATTTCTGCGAAATCCCGGATGGTCGCCGTTGAGCCGCGCGAACGCATCCATCAGGCTCGCTTGCGTCAGGCGCTGAGGCGACAGCCAGCCCGCCACGTCGGCGAATGCGGCGGCCACCGCCAGGAGCAGCGCGCCGATGGCGCCCAGACGAAGCGCGGCCGCTGCGAGGCCCAATTTTGCGCTCATACGATCAATCCGGATATTTCCAGCTGGCGGTCCACGCGGGTTGCAGCGATGATACCTCCAAAAAGGCGGGATGAAGGAATGCGAAAGTTTCCGATGGTGCTTTTCGGCGCGCTGCTGGTGGCTGCGGCATGGCGCTTGAGCCCGCACGCTCTGCGCGTCCTGACTGCGGCGGTCGCCATGGCATTCCTGAGCGCATGCGGTGCGCACGACGGCTCGCGCGCATCCTCCGCCGAGGGCGCCGAGAAAATTCTGAATGTCTATTCGTGGATCGACTACATCGCCCCGGACACTGTGGCGAATTTCGAGCGGGAGACGGGCATCAAGGTCCGTTACGACACCTTCGACAACAACGAAGTGCTCGAGACGAAGCTTCTGACGGGCCACACGAACTACGACATCGTCGTCCCGACCGAAAATTACTTCGACCGCCAGTTGCGGGCCGGCGTGTACCGCAAGCTGGACAAGGACGCGATTCCGAACCTGAAGAACGCGGATCCGGAAATCATGCGCCGCATGGCCGTCCACGATCCCGGCAACCAGTACGCGGTCCCCTACCTCTGGTCGACCACGGGACTCGGTTACAACGTCGACAAGGTCCGAGCACGCCTCGGTCCGGACATTCCCGATGGCTGGGCTCTGCTGCTCGATCCGCGCAACGCCGGTAAGCTCAAGGATTGCGGCATCGCCATCGTCGATTCGCCCCTCGAAATCTTCGAATCCGTGATCATTTCTCTGGGGCATGATCCGAATCGCCGCGATCCCAAGGATGTCGCCGCCGCCTCGGAGGTGTTGCGCAAGATCCGCCCGTTCGTCACTCGCATCGATCCCGATTTGATTCCGCCGCTGACCAACGGCGAACTATGCCTGGCGCTGACATGGTCGGGAGACGTGGAGGCGGCGCGCAATCGGGCCAAGGAGGCATCGACGGGAGCGAACCTCGCCTACCTCGTTCCGCGCGAGGGCGCGCTCATGACGCTCGACATGATGGGAATTCCAGCGGATGCCCCGCATCCCAGGAATGCGGAGATTTGGATGAACTATCTGTTGCGCCCGGACGTCATCGCAAAAATCACCAATTTCATCAGGTATCCGAACGGCAACGCGGCCGCGTTTCCGCTCGTGGACTTGAGGATCCGGGACGATGCGAGCGTTTACCCCGACGCCGCGACCCGTGCCCGATTGGTGACCCACACGGCGGCCTCGCTGGAATATTCGCGGCTGGTGACCCGCGAGTGGACGCGCTTTCGGACCGGCGAATGAGCGGGCGAGGCCGATCGGAGCGGGTGCTCCGATCGGTTGCCCCCGATGCCGGCCGGCCCTCGGTTAGTTCGCCGGTTTTGCCGCGATGATCTCGCCCAAGCGATCCTTTTCCTGCGAGATCCGGGTGAGGTGCGGATACTTCGGGCCCTCCCGGTAGTCGACCTTGAAGGTCGAATACGAGTCGTAGTTCCGCGCCAGAATCTCGATGGGCGCCTTGCCGCTTTGCGCATTGCGCAGGACCTCATCCATGTCGTCCGGATCGAACTTGCGGCCGTCGACGGCCACCAGCATCATGCCCGGCGCGAGCCCTGCCGTGAACGCGGGACTGCCCCACAACACGTCGATGACGCGGCCGGCGTCGTCGGGGCCGGTTCCCAAGAAGAGGCCCAGCGAATAGCGCAAGTCCAGGAACTTGCGCGTTTTCTCGTGCGCTTTGAAGGCCGCACTGCGCTTGTCGTCGTAGGTCACGCTCCAGCCGCCGCGCTTGACACCGTCGAGCAGCGCGCCGGTTGCGTGGGAATCGAGACGGGTGCGCAGAAAAGACGCCCAATCGTTCGGCTGCACAGCATTGAGGGTCTTGACCAGATCCCCGAACTCGTACGGCTTGACCTCGAAACTGCCATCATCGATGCCGTAAAAAGCGCGAGTGAAGTCGTCCAATGACTTCTTACCGCCCGATTTTTCGCGGATGGTCGTA
The DNA here is from genome assembly GCA_963748995.1 of uncultured Gammaproteobacteria bacterium. GTDB lineage: Bacteria > Pseudomonadota > Gammaproteobacteria > Steroidobacterales > Steroidobacteraceae > Bog-1198. Next base: position 329,665 of record CAVVKU010000021.1, read on the forward strand.
TCCACATCCAGCCACAAAAGCTCGCCCTCCGGGTAATAGTCGACCGAGCGCAGCTGCGAATTCCAGTCCGGCGGGGTGTAGTAGAGAAGCTGCGCCGAATCCGCGGTGTCCTGCAGATCCCTCCAGGAGCGTCCAGGCCGATGATCCATGTTGGCGGCGGTCATGGCCAGCTCCTCGCGATACTGCTCGGGCGTCCAGATGCCCGACCGTGCCGTCAGGACGTTTCCGAGATATTCCGTCAGCCCCTCGTACACCCACAACAGATCGCCGCGCATCGGCACGTTGTAGTTGGGCGTCGCAAGGCCCGCCGGGCGGCGAAATTTTCCGTTCCAAGAATGGACGTATTCATGCGGCAGGAGCCCCCCGCCCGCGAGGTATGTGTCCGGATCGACGAAGAACTTTGCGTAATATCGATCGTCGCTCGATTGCGAATGCTCCAGTCCGAAATGCCCCGTGTTCTCCGACAGGGTGAACAGAAAATCGTAATGGCGGTAGTGATGGGCGCCAAACAGCGCCTGGGCCTGCGATATCAAATTGTGGTGTGCCTGCAGCTGGTCGTCGCTCAATTTGAGGTCCGCGCCATCATCGGCCACGAGGTCCAGATGCACGGGAACCACGGCGCCCGGCGCCAGATCGATCCGGCTGAAGTATTGGCCGCAGATCAACGGCGAATCGACCAGCTGTTCGAGAGAGAGGGGCGCGAACGTGATGCTGTCGCCGCTCGAGCTCTCCCGATCGAGCGAGGTCCCATAACCCCATCCCGCCGGAATCCGTACGCTCGGCCTGAACGTGATGTTGTGCGCGGCGTACCCGGAGGGGTAGAACAGCACCTGATTCCACTCGAGATCCTCGATGCGGCCGGTGGCCGATGCACTTTGCCCGAACTCGCCCCCAGGTCCCGGTGAAAGTAGTTCGAATTCCAGCACCAGCGTTTTTACCCCCGCCGGTATGGTGACGTGCAGCGTGAACATGTCCTCGAGATCACGCCGCCATTCGATGCGCTCCCCGGCGTCGGATTTCAGGATGAGCCCTGCGACACCGTCGATCGTTCCGCTCGGTGAGTGCTCCCCGGGGATCCACTTGGGATAATAGAGGCTCATGGCCCCGGCGCTGACCGGAATGGTTTCATGGACCCTGAATATGCGTTGAATCGGGTCCGAGAGATCAACGTCGAGCTTTATCTCACCGGGATAGCGATGCGGGCTCACCTCGGCGCTGCGCGCCGAGGTGCAGACCGACATCGCGCCGGCCAACAGCAATACCGGGGTCAACCGCAACAGGGATGGCATCATGATTTTTGGCACACCTTTGATTCGAAGGCGCGCAGTTTACCTAAAAACGAATCGAGGGCGGCGGCCGGGGGAGCGCGCCGTCAGGGCCCCGGAGAACGGATGCGAGGCGCGGTTAAGGCGTGGTCGTTCCCGCCAGCGCGGGCGGGTCGGCTCTCATCCCAGCATTCCCCAGAGGCGGCGAGCTGCCGCCCGGCTGGGCGCCTCCACTGGTCTCTCGCCCTGAAGCGGCGGGTGCCGACCCGTTGGGGGCCGCGGCAGGGGTCACCGGGACGACCGGCAGGCTGTAGGCATCGACCTTGGTCTTGTCCTCCTGCTCCTGCCGCTGCTTTTCCGTGGCGAGCCGCAGCTGCTCGCGCGCACGCTCGAATTCTTGTTGGCGCTTCTTCTCCGCCGTCGGGTCGACGTTCTGCGAGGCCAGGCGCTCGATGGCGACGCGCGCGTTCTCGCAGTCGGACGTATTGCGCGCCTTTTCGGGGTTCTGGTTGCACTTCATCATGATGCCGTCCAGGGTCACCCGATCCTCCATGAGGTCCTCGACCGTCATCGAAGGAATTCGGCGCGGCGAACACGCGGCGGCCCCCATGAGGGCCACACAAAGATAGCCAAAGCCGAAAATTTGCTTGGTCGAGTGTCGCATAGAGCTTCCCGGAGCCATGGTACTGAAATCGCGCCCGAGTGCGACTCCTGGCCTGTGACGCGTATCACGGCTTGACAATTTCTCGCAGCCTTTGACCCGGCCGGTCACCGACACCGTGAACTGCATACCTAACAGGCCGCCGGTTTGACCCGGCGACGGCGGCTGTGTACCGTTCGGTCCCATGCCCGGCAGCAACCCACAATCCGATACCAAGCCCCTGGATTTCGAGGCCGCCATGCGCGACCTGGAAGAGATCGTCGAGCGCCTGGAGCATGGCGATTTGCCGCTCGAGGAATCGCTCAAGGCCTTCGAGCGCGGCATTCTGCTGACGCGCAACTGTCAATCGGCGTTGAAAGACGCGGAGCAAAAAGTCGAGATTTTGCTGAAGAAGGCCGGCGAAGCCCGCGTGGAAGATTTCGAACCCGACGACACCAGGAACGGCTGAGGGGAATATCCCCCGTTTGGGGCCTCCCTGCCGGCCCGCCCGGGCCCGCCCCCCTCTCTGATATCATTGTATTTGGCGCTCCCGGCACCATGTGGGGAGTTTGACCGTGCCGTAGGAACCGCCATATGAACGTCGACGCTCCGCCCACGAAGCCCCGCACCGCCGCCATCGAGGACGTGCAGGCCAATGCCGATACGCGCCAGATCCCGATCAACAAGGTCGGCATCAAGGACATCTATCATCCGGTCAAGGTCAAGGACCGGGCCAACGGTGAGCAGCACACCGTCGCGAACTTCAACATGTACGTGAATCTCCCGCACGACTTCAAGGGCACGCACATGTCGAGGTTCGTGGAAATCCTGCATCGCCACGAGCGCGAGATATCCGTGGACTCGTTCGGCAAGATGCTCGAGGAGATGACCGGCTATCTGCACGCGGACTCGGGCCATATCGAGATGACGTTCCCCTACTTCGTCATGAAGAAGGCCCCGGTCTCGGGCGTAGAAAGCCTGATGAATTACCAGGCCACCATATTCGGCGAGCACCACGCCGGAAAGACCGAAGTCTGGCTCAAGGTGGTCGTTCCGACCACCAGCCTCTGTCCGTGCTCCAAGAAGATCTCGGACTACGGCGCGCACAATCAGCGCTCGCACATCACGCTGACGGCACGCCTCAACGCGCACATGTGGCTGGAGGAGCTGATCGATGTGGCCGAGTCCCAGGCCTCCTGCGAGGTGTACGGGATCTTGAAGCGCCCCGACGAGAAATTCGTCACTGAGCGCGCCTACGACAATCCGAAATTCGTCGAGGACACGGTGCGCGACGTGGCCGTCGCCCTGAATCGGGACGCGCGGGTGCGCGCCTATGTCGTGGAGGCCGAGAATTTCGAGTCGATCCACAACCACTCGGCGTATGCGATGATCGAGCACGACAAGGAAGCGCGCGCATGACGGCGCCTCCGGGTCGTTTCAGGCGCTGCGTTCCGCGCTCTGCAAACGCCCGATCATGCTGCGCAGGAAGACCTGGTTGAAGCGCAGCTGGCACTCGGCCGAAACCTGCTCCAACAGGGTGGAGCTTACTTTCATGACCACAACAGAACCCGCGGCGACGATGGTCGCCGTCCGCTTCGCGCCGCGCACGTAGCTCGTCTCGCCGAAGCAGTCGCCCGTATCCAGATATCCGAGTGCCTTGCCGAGGCGCGCCACGCCGACCCGCCCCTGGACGATGATGTAGAACCGATCGTCCATCTCGCCTTCCTTGACGATCTCCTCCCCGTCGGCGTAATCCTGCCAGCTGCTCGCCCGCAGCACTTCCCAAATCTCGCTGTGCGAAAACTCGTGGAAGAACTTGAGCTTGCGCAGCAGGCTGAATTGCTCCTGCTGATCGATGCGGTTGTACTGGGCACGCAGCTTTTGATGCACCCGGGTCAATTCGGCCGCGAAGTCGAGGCCCGTCTTGTAGCGCTTTTCCGGATCCTTCTGAAGAGCGATTGCGGTGACGTTCTCGAGCTCCTCGGGTATCTCGGGGCGCAGAGTATGGATCGGAGGCGGCGTTGCGAACACGATCTGATGAAGGAGCTTCTGCAGGTTGCCCGCCCGGAACGGCCTCGTGCCGGTGAGCAGCTCGTACATCACGGCGCCGAGCGAATACAGATCCGAGCGGTTGGTGAGCTCGATGGATTGAACCTGCTCGGGCGACATGTACGAAGGGCTGCCGGCAATGCCTTCGATTCTCGAGATCTCGGAATCGGCCACCAGGGCGATGCCGAAATCGATGATGCGCACGTCGCTGTCGAGCGTGAGCATGATGTTGCTCGGCTTGATGTCGCGATGAATGACGCCGCGGCTGTGGGCGTAATGCAGGGCGCGGGCGGCCTTGTAGACCAGCTCTACCACGTCGTCGATCCGCAGCAGATTATCGGGACGGCAATACGCGGCCAGCGTACGCGCACCATGCACGTGCTCGGTGACGATGTAACAATGCCCGTTCTCTTCCCCCGCATCGTATATCGGCAGGATGTTCGGATGCTGAAGCATGCCGACCATGTGAGCCTCGGAGAGGAACATTTTGCGGGCGATGCGCTTGCGATTCTCGTCGCCGCTCGAGTCGACGTTGTAGACCTTGATGGCTACGTCGCGCCCGTAGTAGGGATCGTGAGACAGGTAGACGGCGCCCGTGCTGCCCCGCCCCACCTCGTTGATGATCACGTATTTGCCTATTTTTTCAGGCAAGGCGGCGCGGCCGTGTTGAGCCTTTGCGTGATCCTTAGGCCGAATGTTGTTCAAGGGTAACCGTGGGCGCTGCGGCGACGTGGAATTGCGTGCGCAGAGAATACTTCGGCGGCCTCGGATCAAACTGTGATTTGGGTCGAGGCTCGGCGAAAGTGATCGAAACCATGCACGGCCGGCGTGAATTCGGCTCCGTGCAGCGTCCACTTCACCGCATTCCCGCGATTGAGCTCCCCGATCGCCGTAAGTGTTAAGTTCAATTGCTCGGCGCGAGCGGCCAGTTCCCCGAAACGCTCGGGCGGCACGGCAACCAGAAGCTCGTAATCGTCCCCGGCGCCCAGCGCCCAGCTGCGCGCCTGTTGCGCATCGCCCGCCGCCCGTAAGGCGCCGGACATCGGCAGCCGTTCGACATCGACGGCTGCGCCGAGCCCGCCGGCGGCCGCGAGCTTCGGCAGATCGCCGACCAAGCCGTCTGAGATGTCCATCGCTGCGCTCGCGATCCCGCGGGCGGCGATTCCGAACTCGACCCGCGGCGTCGGATACTCGAAGCGCTCCAGCAGGTCGCGGGCGGCGGCGGGGTCCTTGAGTTCGAGTGCACCGGTCGCAAGCGCGAGGCCGGCGCCGGCATCGCCGAGCGTCCCGGTGACCGCCAGTACGTCGCCCGCCTTGCCGCCGCCGCGGCGCAGCGCCGAACCCCGGGGAACGTGACCCAGTATCTGCACGCTGATCGTCAATGGTCCCGCGGTCGTATCGCCGCCCACCAGGGCGACGCCGTGGGCGCAGGCGAGTTCGCCCAAGCCGCGTGCGAATCCGTCGAGCCACCCGGGATCGGCTTCCGGCAGCGTCAGCGCCAGCGTGGCCCACGCAGGCGCCGCCCCCATGGCGGCGATATCGCTCAGATTCACGGCGAGCGCCCGATGTCCTATCGAGCGGGCATCGGCGCCCGCCGGGAAGTGGCGTCCCTCGACGAGGGTATCGACCGCCGCCACCAGATCCGTGCCTTCCGGAACCCGCAAAAGCGCCGCATCGTCCCCCACTCCGAGATCGACATCCGCGCGATCGGCGCCCATGCGCGCGAAATAGCGGCGTATCAGCTCAAACTCGTCCATATTCGAGCGGCCGCAGTTCGCGGGCGGCCCGATCCAGCACGGCGTTGACGTACTTGTGTCCGTCGGTCGCGCCGAATCGTTTGGTGAGCTCCACCGCCTCGGAAAGCACGACGCGGTAGGGCAGCTCCGGATGCGCGGCGAGTTCGTGCAGGCCGAGCCACAACGCGGCGTGCTCGATGGGATCGAGTTCCGCTGGGGCAATCTCGCCGAATTTCGTCAGCTGCGCGTCGAGCGCCTCCGAGCTCGGTGCGATGGCCTCGATCAGTTCCTTGAAGTAATCGCGATCGACCCGCTCCGCTTCGGGATCATCCGCGAACTGCCGGTGAGTGTCCTGCCAGGATCTGGGATTGATCTGCAGCTGGTAGAGGGCCTGCAGGGCGAGTCTGCGCGAGAGGCTGCGGGCACGGTGGACTTGGCTCACGGGCGCGCGCGCCTCAATCCAGGCGCCGCAACAAGTTCGCCATCTCGAGCGCGGCCAGCGCGGCGTCCGCCCCTTTGTTGCCCGCCTTGCCCCCCGCGCGATCGACGGCCTGCTCCATGTTCTCGGTGGTCAACACGCCGAAGCCGACGGGTACTCCGGATTCCAAGGCGATGCGCGCAAGCCCCGAGGCGCACTCTCCCGCGACATAGTCGAAATGCGGCGTCTGCCCGCGAATCACGGCGCCGAGTGCGATCAGCGCTTCGTAGCGGCGGGACAAGGCGAGCTTGCGCACGACGACCGGCATGTCGAACGCGCCCGGCACACGGACGATCTCGATCTGCTTCTCGTTGGCGCCGTGCCGCTTCAGGGCATCCAATGCGCCGCGAAGCAGGGGCTCGACGACGAATTCGTTGAACCGCGTCGTCACGATGGCGAAACGCAGATCCCGAGCCGTCAGCTCGCCTTCGATTACCTTGGGCAGATCAATGGCCACGATTCAATCCTCGAGAGTTCGAAACACGCCTGAACGCCGCTCGCGGCGGGGGAGCCCACAGTATAAAGCCCGCGATAAAGCCCGCGCCGGTCATTCGCCTCCATCGACGTACTCCGTGATCTCCAGATCGAAGGCGGACAGCCCCTGCAGCTGTTTCGGTGCGCTCAGCACGCGCATGCGTTTCAAGCCGAGATCCTTGAGGATTTGAGCTCCGATGCCGTAGGTACGCAGCACCGTGGCGCCGGAGGCATGCGCGGCCGGCGGTTTCGGCTCGATCTGCCTCAGGCTGTCCATGAATTCCCGGGGAGTCTCCTCCGGCCGCAATATCACCACGACGCCGGAGGCCTCTGCCGCGACGCGCCGCACGGCCGCGCGCAGCGGCCAGCCGAGGCTGTCGTTGCGGACCCCCACCACGTCCCGCAGCGTGTCCTTGAGGTGCACCCGCACCAAGGGCGGGAGCTTCGAGTTCAAATCGCCCTTCACCAGGACGATGTGCACGTTCTTGTTGACGTGATCCTCGTAGCAGCAGAGCCGGAACTCTCCGAATTCGGTGTTGACCGGCTGCTCGTATACGCGCTCCACGGAGCGCTCGTTCTTCAGCCGATAGCGGATGAGATCGGCGATGGTGCCGATCTTCAGGGAATGCGTCTCGGCGAAGCGTTCGAGATCGGGGCGGCGCGCCATGGTGCCGTCGTCGTTCAGGATCTCGACGATCATGGCCGCGGCCGAGAAGCCCGCGAGCCGCGAGAGGTCACATCCCGCCTCGGTGTGGCCGGCGCGGGTCAGGACCCCGCCCGGTTGCGCCATCAGCGGGAAGATGTGTCCCGGCTGACGAAGGTCCTCCGGTCGGGCCTTCGCATCGACCGCCGTGCGAATCGTATGCGCCCGGTCGTGCGCGGAGATCCCCGTGGTCACGCCCTCGGCCGCCTCGATGGACAGCGTGAAATTGGTCCGGTGCGCCTTGTCGGTCTCGCTCACCATCAGCGGCAGCCGAAGCTCGCGGCAGCGCTCCTGGGTGAGCGTGAGACAGATCAGCCCGCGCCCGTAGCGCGCCATGAAATTTACGTCCTCGGCCCGCACGCGCTCGGCGGCCATGATGAGGTCGCCCTCGTTCTCGCGGTCCTCATCGTCCATGATGACCGCCATCTTGCCGGCGCGAAGGTCCGCGAGAATCTCGTCGATCGTGTTCATCGGTTGTTCCTGAGTTTCATGTGCGAACCATCAATCGGTCCAGGTATCGGGCGATCACGTCGATCTCCACGTTGACGGAATCCCCGCGCGCGAGGTCGCTGAGCGTCGTCACCTCGCTGGTGTGCGGAATGATGTTGACGTCGAACAGCTGTCCCTCGACCCGGTTCACCGTGAGGCTCACCCCATCGATGCAGATCGACCCCTTCGGCGCGACGAATCGCATCAGCCCCGCGGGCAGCTCGAACTGCAGGCGGCGCGAGCGCGCGTCCTCCTTGAGATCGACCAGCCGGCCGACCGCATCCACGTGGCCGCTCACCAGATGCCCGCCCAACGCGTCGCCGGCGCGAAGGCTCGGCTCGAGGTTCACGCGCGCACCGGTTTTGAGCGCGCCCAGGGTGGTCTTCGCCAGGGTCTCGCGCGAGACATCGGCGTAAAACACCGGCCCCTCGATCCGGGTCGCCGTCAGGCACACGCCCTGGACGCTCACGCTGTCTCCGACCGCGATCCTCGACAAGTCGAGGCGGCCGGCATCGATGCCGAGCTCGAGGTCGCCCCCGCGCTCGAGGTCGCCCCCGCGTTCGGTGATCGAGACCAGCCGTCCGCTCGCGATGATGATTCCGGTAAACATAGGCTTGATCGGACCTCCGGCTAGCCTTCAGCCACGACCGCCTCGCGCGGCCGTAATGTCAGGCGAAGGTCGGCTCCAAAACGCTCGGTGCCGACGATATCGAATTCGCAGGGGCGCGGCCGGCGCCCGAGAGACCCGTGAGCGCGGTGAGCGGCGCCGCATCGGCGCCCAGCAGCACGGGGGCGACGTACAGGATCAGCTCGTCGACCAGATGCGCCTGCAGGAAACCCGCCGCGAGAACCGGCCCGCATTCGACCAGGAGCTCATTGACCTGCAGCGCGGACAGCCGCGCGGCCACGGCGGCGAGGTCAAGGCGTCGACCGGCCGCGGGAACCCGTTCCTCGCGAACTCCCGCCGAACCCAGCGACGAGTCGTCCCGCCGCGCAGCATCCTGCGCCGCGAACACCAGGGCTTCCCCGTTGCGGAAATACTTGCGCGGTCGGCGGGCAACTCCGGGCCGGATCGAGCACGACCCGCAAAGGCTGACGCACCCACGGACCATAGTCGAGCCGCACGTCGAGCCGCGGATCGTCCACCCGCACCGTGCCGGCGCCGGTGAGGATTGCGGAGCTTCTGGCTCGCCAATGCTGCACGTCGGCGCGCGATGCCTCGCCGCTGATCCACAGGCGGCCGCCGCCGGCGGGCGCTGTGCGCCCATCCAGGCTCATCGCGAGCTTGAGCCGTATCCACGGGCGGCCGCGCTCGAATCGGGAGAAGAATCCCACGTTCAGTGCGCGCGCCTCTGCGCCATGGAGACCCACCGATACGGCAATCTGTGCGCCCTCGAGCCGCTTGACGCCGGCCCCCGCGACCTGGGGATTGGGATCGATGGATGCGCAAATGACCCGCAGGATGCCCGCCGCGATCAGCGCATCGGCGCAGGGCGGCGTGCGACCGTGATGACTGCACGGTTCGAGCGTCACGTAGGCGGTCGCGCCTCGCGCCGCGGCGCCAGCCGAGCGAAGCGCCATGACCTCGGCGTGCGCCTCTCCTGCGCGCTCATGCCAGCCTTCGCCGACGATTTGGCCGTCTTTCACCAGGACACAGCCCACGCGTGGATTGGGATCGGTGGTGTACAGGCCGCGCGCGGCGAGCGCCAGCGCCCGCTCCATGTACGTGTCTCCGCTCGCCCGGATTCGCGATCATTTGGCGGGGTCCGGGGGTTCATCCCCCGGCAAGAGCGGCAGCTGATCCTTGCTGGGCGATCGGCGGCGGCGGTGGCGCCGCAACAAATCGATTTCCGTATGAAAGGCTTCGACGTCCTGGAAGCTGCGGTAAACGGAGGCGAAACGCACGTAACCCACCTCATCGAGGTGCCGCAACTCCTCCATGACCAGTTCGCCGATGGCCCGGGAGGCCACCTCGCGTTCCCCGAGGCTGCGCAGCTTGTGGCAGATCCGCGCAACCGCGGCCTCGATCGCCTGACCGCCCACCGGGCGCTTCTCCAGCGCCTTTTGCATCCCCGTCACAAGCTTGCTCTCGTCGAACGGCTCGCGGGTGCGATCGCCCTTTACCACCGTCGGCATCAGAAGCTCCGCGGCCTCGAAGGTCGTGAAGCGTTCGGCACAGGCGAGGCACTCGCGGCGGCGGCGGATCTGCCGACCCTCGCCGGCCAGGCGCGAGTCGATGACCTTAGTCTCCGTATGTCCGCAAAAAGGGCAATACATGGTGCCTACCTAGCACGGAGGCGCCAGGCTTGGGCGCGGTTTCAAGCATAGACGGGGAACCGGCGACATAGCTCGGCGACCTCGCCGCGCACCCGGTCGACCGTCGACTCGTCGCCCATGCGATCGAGGATGTCCGCGATCCAATTGGAGACCTGTACCGCCTCCGCCTCCTTGAAGCCGCGGGTGGTGGCAGCGGGCGTACCGATCCGAAGTCCGCTGGAGATGGCCGGCGGGCGCGGGTCGTTCGGGACCGCATTCTTGTTCACGGTCATGTGCGCGCGGCCGAGCGCGGCGTCCGCATCCTTGCCGGTGATGTTCTTGTCGACCAGGTCGAGCAGGAACAGATGGTTGTCGGTTCCCCCCGAGACGATCTTGTAGCCACGCGATTGCAGTGTCTTGGTCATCGCGCGTGCATTGGCGATGACTTGAGCCGAATAAGTCTTGAACTCCGGCTGCAACGCTTCCAGGAACGCCACGGCTTTCGCGGCGATCACGTGCATCAACGGGCCGCCCTGGATCCCAGGGAAAACCATGGAATTGAGCTTCTTGTGAATCTCGGGGTTCGGTCGCGCCAGGATGAGCCCGCCGCGGGGTCCGCGAAGAGTCTTGTGGGTGGTGGTGGTCACCACATCGGCGAACGGTACGGGGTTCGGGTAGAGCCCGGCTGCGATCAGGCCGGCGACGTGCGCCATGTCCACGAACAACAGCGCGCCCACCGAATCGGCAATGGCGCGAAACTTGGCCCAGTCGATGACGCGGGAGTACGCGGAGAAGCCGGCGACGATCATTTTCGGTTTGTGTTCCTGCGCCAACCGGCTGACCTGGTCGTAATCGATCTCCCCGTTGTCGGGTTTGATCCCGTACTGCGCGGCCTTGTAGAGCTTGCCCGAGAAATTCACCTTGGCGCCATGCGTCAAATGGCCGCCGTGATCGAGGCTCATGCCCAGGATGGCATCTCCGGGGTTGAGCAGGGCCATGTAGACCGCCGCGTTGGCCTGCGACCCCGAATGCGGCTGCACGTTGGCGAAATCGGCGCCAAACAGCTTCTTCGCGCGCTCGATGGCCAGGGTCTCGGCGATGTCGACATATTCACAGCCGCCGTAATAGCGCTTGCCGGGGTAGCCTTCGGCGTACTTATTGGTGAGCACCGAGCCTTGGGCCTCGAGAACCCGGGGGCTGGTGTAATTCTCGGACGCGATCAGCTCGATGTGAGCTTCCTGACGCGTGCGCTCCCCGGCAATGGCCTTGGCGAGCTCGGGATCGAATCCGGCAATCGTCATCTGCTTATCGAACATGGGACCTCGGGTGAACTCGGGGTGGATAGCCGCTAATTGTAGCCGAGGGACGGGCAAATCCCACTAGCGGAATCGAATTTGGCCGTTTCAGGCCGCCGGAGGGAGCTTTATCGACCCCGCACTCTTCCAAGGCTCGGAAGGCTCGAGCAAGGGCTGCCGAGGGGCTCGCCGGAAGGCTCGCAAGGATTACTCTTTGAGCCCGATCTTTGGGATAATCCCGGCGTCCCCCCTCGCAGCAACGTTTTCGGTATAGGCAATACATGGCTCAGTTCATTTACACCATGAACCGGGTTGGCAAGGTCGTGCCGCCCAAGCGCATCATCTTGCGCGACATCAGCTTGAGCTTTTTCCCCGGTGCCAAAATCGGCGTGCTCGGTTTGAACGGCTCCGGCAAATCCACCCTGCTCAAGATCATGGCCGGCATCGACAAGGAAATCGAAGGCGAGGCGCGTGCCCAGACCGGCATCAAGGTCGGCTATCTGCCGCAGGAGCCCGTGCTGGACGAGACCAGAACCGTGCGCCAGGTCGTGGGCGAAGGTGTCGGGGATGTTCAAGGGTTGATCGACAAGTTCAACGCGATCAGCGACCGCTTTGCGGAGCCGATGTCCGACGACGAGATGACCAAGGCGCTCGAGGAACAGGCGAAGCTCCAGGATCGGATCGACGCGGTCGACGGCTGGGAGCTCGAGCGCAAGCTCGAGATTGCCGCGGATTCGCTGCGCCTGCCGCCCTGGGACGCCGTCATCGGCAAGTTGTCCGGCGGCGAGCGGCGCCGGGTCGCTCTCTGCCGGCTGCTGCTCTCGAAGCCCGACATGCTGCTGCTCGATGAGCCCACCAACCATCTCGACGCCGAGTCGGTCGCCTGGCTGGAACATTTCCTCGAGGAATATCCGTCGACCGTGATCGCCGTGACGCACGACCGCTACTTCCTCGACAACGTCGCCGAATGGATTTTGGAGCTCGACCGCGGTCATGGCATTCCGTGGCAGGGCAACTATTCATCCTGGCTCGAACAAAAGGAGCAGCGCCTCTCGCAGGAAGAGCGGCAACAGGACGCGCTCGCCAAGACCTTGAAGCGCGAGCTCGAGTGGGTGCGCACCAACCCCAAGGCGCGGCAGGCGAAATCCAAGGCGCGATTGCAGCGTTTCGAGGAGCTTTCGTCGCAGGAATTCCAGAAGCGCAACGAGACCAACGAGATCTACATTCCGCCCGGCGATCGGCTCGGCGACCTGGTCATCGATTGCAATAGCTTGCGCAAGGCCTACGGCGACCGTCTGCTCATCGAAGCCCTGAGCTTCAATCTCCCGGCGGGCGGCATCGTCGGCATCATCGGGCCGAACGGCGCGGGCAAGACCACGCTGTTTCGCATGCTGGCCGGCATGGAAAAGCCGGATGCGGGCGAAATCCGCGTGGGCCCCACCGTGAAGCTCGCCTACGTGGACCAATCGCGTCAGGCGCTCAACGACAAGAACACCGTGTGGCAGGAAATCTCCGGCGGCCTCGATGTGATCAAGGTCGGCAACTACGAGACCTCCTCGCGCAGCTACGTCGGGCGGTTCAATTTCAAGGGCGTGCAGCAACAACAATTCATCGGTGATCTCTCCGGCGGCGAGCGCAATCGCGTGCATCTCGCCAAGGTGCTGAAATCCGGCGGCAACGTCCTCTTGCTCGACGAGCCCACGAACGATCTCGACATCGAGACCTTGCGCGCGCTCGAGGAGGCGCTGGTCGCCTTTCCCGGCTGCGCCGTCGTCATCTCGCACGATCGTTGGTTTCTCGACCGCATCGCGACCCACATCCTCGCCTTCGAGGGCGACTCGCAGGTTGCCTGGTTCGAGGGCAATTACCAGGAATACATCGAGGACCTGAAGCGGCGCAAAGGAGAGGACGCCGCCCAGCCGCATCGGATCCGCTACAAACCACTCACGGGATGAATCATGAGCATCTACATCACGCCCCAGGACGAACTGCACGTCGAGCATGAGGGCATTGCCCTGACCTGCCCGCATTGCCGCACCTTGACGCATTTGACGCCGATCGCCGTGCCGAAATTCGAGGACTTGAGCCGCCGCAAGCCCAAGCAGATCGGCGTGGTGTTCCGCTGCGACGCGTGCGCCGAGCCGGTGTTCTTGAAATTCGCGGCGCGAAGCTACACGGCGCTTCGCATCGAGCTCTCCCCGAACTTCACCGAGGTCGAGCGCGCCCCCGAGAATTTCCCGCTCACTTATCTGCCGGCGGAATCCGAAGGGCTGTTCAAGGAGGCGCTGGGCTGCTACGCGGCGGGCTTCTTCGATGCGTTCGGCTCGATGGTCCGGCGCACGGCTCAATCGCTGTTTCGCGAGCTCGGCGAACGCGGCAAACTCGAGCTCTTCGACACCCTGCAGGAAATCCGCACCCTGGCCGAGCTCGACGATGACATCTTTGCCGACGTGCGCGGCGTTCTGTTCGGCACGGACTCGGATCCGCTGCCGAATCAGCCCCGCCTCGAGCAGGAGAGCGCCGGCGTATTGCTCGAGGTCATGCGGGACCTCCTCTATCAAACCTTCGTGCGCAAGGCGCGGCTGGTGCAGGCGGTGAACCTGCGACGGGGAGCAACCATGCCGCCGACCGACATCGGCGCCGCGAGGGCCGCGCACAGCTGACGCGCGTCCGCAGCCCAGAAATACCCGCGCGTTGCGGAACAGGCGCATCCAAGGGCCGTCCTCGCCCCATTCACGGGGGGCCCAGGAGTGCTGCACGGTGCGGAACACCCGCTCGGGGTGCGGCATGATGGAGGTGACGCGCCCGTCGGCCGAGCACACACCCGCCACGCCCGCGGGTGAACCGTTCGGATTGCTGGGATAGCGCTCGGTCGGCTGGTCCCGGCCATCGACGAATTGCAGCGCAACCCGGCCGAGCTCCATGAGCTTGCCCGGATCCGACGATCCGCCGAATTCCGCGAATCCCTCGCCGTGCGCCACCACCACCGGCAGCACCGAGTCTTCCATGCCGCGAAACAGCACGGAATCGGATCGTGGCACCCTCACCAGCGACAGGCGCGCTTCGTACTGCTCGGAGCGATTGCGCACGAAGCGGGGCCAGCCCTCGGTCCCGGGAATGATGTCCTTGAGCGCCGCCAGCATCTGACAGCCGTTGCACACACCGAGCGTGAAGGTCGACTGACGCTCGAAAAATGCCGCGAATTCGTCGCGCGCCACGGGATTGAACAGAATGGACTTGGCCCAGCCTTCGCCTGCGCCGAGCACGTCACCGTAGGAAAAGCCTCCGCAGGCCACCATCCCGTGAAACCGCGCGAGCCGCACGCGGCGGCTCAGGATGTCGGTCATGTGCACATCGTAGGCGTCGAAGCCCGCGCGGGTGAACACCGCCGCCATCTCCGTCTGGCTGTTGACGCCCTGTTCGCGCAGCACCGCGACCGCGGGTCTCGCGCCTCGCGAAATATAGGGCGCGGCGACATCTTCGGCGGGGTCGAAACGCAGCGCGGCGTGCAGCCCCGGATCTTGCTCGTCGAGCAGCCTGGAATATTCCTCGCGCGCGCATTCCGGGTTGTCGCGCAGCGCCTGCATGCGGTAGGAGACTTCGCTCCACTGCCGGTGCAATATCCATGCGCGATGCAGAGTACACCGTGCGCCCCGCCACGGTGACGCGCACCTCCGCGCCGACGCTCGGAGCACCCAACTCCCGCCAGTAACCCGTGAGCCCATGACGGTCCAGAACGGCCCCGGCCTGCGCCACGGCGCCTTCGGGAATCTGCACGACCGCGCCGAGTTCCTCCGCGAAGCATTGAGCCACCGGATCCTCCTCATCGAGCGCGAGGTCGAGCCCGCAATGCGCGGCAAACGCCATCTCGAGCAGCGTCACGAGCAGGCCGCCGTCGGAGCGGTCGTGATAGGCAAGCACAAGATCGAGATCTTTGAGCTCGCGCATCGCCTCGAACAGCGCACGCAGCAGCTGCGGGTCGTCGAGATCGGGCGCCTGCCCTCCGCGTCGCTCGAACACCTGCGCCCAGCACGATCCGCCGAGGCGGTTTTTCCGGGCGCCGAGATCGATCAGCAGCAGCCGCGAGGGACGGGAGAGATCGAGTTCGGGCGTGAGCGTGCGCCGGGCGTCCGCGATCGGCGCGAACGCGGAGATCACCAGCGAGACCGGCGCGACGACCGAGCGCTGGCCGCGCTCGTCGGTCCACTCCGTGCGCATGGAAAGCGAATCCTTGCCCACCGGAATGGTGATGCCGAGCTTGGCGCAGAGATCGACCCCCACCGCCTCGACGGTGGCATACAGGTCGGCATCCTCACCCGGCTGACCGCAGGCCGCCATCCAATTCGCGGAGAGCCGGATATCGGTGAGCGAACGCACGTCCGCCGCGATGATGTTGGTGACGGCCTCGCCCACCGCAAGGCGGCCGGAGGCCGGCGCATCGAGCAGCGCCACCGGCGCGCGCTCGCCCATGGCCATGGCTTCGCCGGCATATCCGTCGAAATCGCTCAAGCTCACCGCGACATCCGCCACGGGCACTTGCCAGGGACCGACCATCTGGTCGCGGCTCACGAGTCCGCCCACCGCCCGATCGCCGATGGTGATCAGGAACGATTTGTCCGCGACCGTGGGCAGGCGCAACAACCGCTCCAGGGATTCGGCGATGCCGAAGCCGTCGGTCGATAGCGGCGTCCGCGTCTTCGGGACGCTCGTAACCCTGCGGGTCATGCGCGGCGCCTTGCCGAGCAGCACCTCGACCGGCATGTCGACCGGCATACCGGACAGCAGGGGATCGGACACGCTGATGCGCCCGTCGCCGGTGATCTCCCCGACGACGGCGAACGGACACCGCTCGCGCTCGCACAAGGCGGCAAAGCGCTCCAGGCTCTTCGGGCGAAGCGCGAGCACGTAGCGCTCCTGCGCCTCGTTGCACCAGATCTCCATGGGCGACAGCCCGGGTTCGGCGCTGGGGATCTTGCGCAGGTCGATGCGGCCGCCGCGCCCGGCGGTGTGCGCGATGGCCTCCGGCAACGCGTTCGACAGACCGCCCGCCCCGACATCGTGGATGAGAAGAATCGGATTGCCCGCACCCTGCGCCCAGCAGCGGTCTATGACCTCCTGGGCGCGACGCTGGATCTCCGGGTTGCCCCGCTGCACCGACGCGAAGTCCAGATCGGAAGAGCTCTGACCGCTTCCCACCGAGGAGGCAGCACCTCCGCCCAGCCCGATCAGCATGGCCGGCCCGCCGAGAACGACCAGCGGCGCTCCCTCGACGACTTCGCGCTTTTCCACATCGCTTCGCCGCACGTTCCCCAGACCGCCCGCGATCATGATGGGCTTGTGGTAACCGCGGACCAGGGAAACGTCGCCGTCGCGCACCGTCTGCTCGAAGGTACGGAAATACCCGCAGGTGGCCGGCCGGCCGAACTCGTTGTTGAAAGCCGCGGCGCCGATGGGCGCCGCGATCATGATGTCGAGCGCGGAGGCGATGCGCGCCGGTTTACCGAGATCGGTCTCCCACGGCTGCACCATGCCGGGGATGCGCAGATTCGACACCGAAAAGCCCGTCAACCCCACTTTGGGCTTCGCCCCGATGCCGGTGGCGCCTTCATCGCGAATCTCACCGCCGGAGCCGGTTGATGCGCCTGGAAACGGCGAGATGGCCGTTGGGTGGTTGTGCGTTTCCACCTTGATCAAGATGTCGACGGGCTCGAGGCTCGCCTGGTAACGCTGTGTCTGGGCGTCTGGAAAGAATCGGGCGGCGCGGGGCCCCTCGATCACCGCCGCATTGTCGCGGTAGGCGGACAGCACGCCGCGGGAATTGGCGGCATAGGTGGCGCGGATCATTCCGAACAGCGACGCGGACTTCGGTGCGCCATCGATGATGAAGTCCGCGTTGAAGATCTTGTGCCGGCAATGTTCGGAATTCGCCTGGGCGAACATCATGAGCTCGACATCGGTGGGATCGCGTCCGAGCTGATTGAAAGCGCGCACGAGATAATCGATCTCGTCCGCGGACAGCGCGAGGCCCCACTCGACATTGGCGCGGGCGAGCGCCTCGGCGCCGTCGGATCCGAGGGCGACCACGCGCAGCGGCCGGGGCGCTGCCTTGCCGAACAGATCGGGTTCCAAGTTGTCGATCCAGAGCGAGTCGGTCATCCGATCATGCAGCAGCGCGCCGAGCGACTCGAGCTCCTCGTTGCCGAGAGGGGCTGAGGCCTGCAGGAAATAGAGCGTGCCCCGCTCGACCCGCCTCACGTCGACCAACCCGCACACGCGGGCGATGTCGGTGGCCTTGCTGGACCAGGGCGACACCGTGCCCAGGCGGGGGGTTACCAGCAGCTGTTGCCCGCGCTCCGCCTGAGCGTGCGGACGCGGTCCATAGGTCAATAGCTTCCCGAGCACTTCGAGCTGAGATTCGTCGAGAGGTCGGAAGGCATCGACGAAATGGATGAGCCGCGCCGATACCGCGACCACCCGGGGCTCGCGGGACTTGAGCGACAGCAACAGCTTCTCTAACCGGAATTGCGACAGCGCGGGCGCGCCGAGCAAACTGAACATGCTGAATTCTAACAGATTTGCGGAGCCACAGGAGCTGAGTTTGGTTGCGGACTGCGGCGCAGGCCGCCGCTCACTTGCGGGCGTTCGAATCTCCGCCGGGCGTGTACACCGGCACCGGGAATTGCGAGACGTTCGAGCCCTCGAGGGCCACGATCTTGGCCTGGCCCTGCTTCTTGACCTCATCGATGCGCAGCACCGAATGCATGGGCAAATAGGTGCGCTTGACCTCGTTGAATTCGGCCTTGATTCGCTCTTCGGTGGGGTCGACCACCACGGAGGAGCGCTCGCCGAACACGAGTTCCTCGACCTCGATGAAGCCGAACAGGCTCCCATGGCTCACTTTGCGGGCGTAGATCTCGTACACCTTGCCTTGATTCACGAACATAACTTTAAAAATGTGACTCGCGGCCATTTAGCGGTCTCCAGGCGTTGTTAACCTTTCATTATATTATACGGGCACTTAGCGCAACCACTCGGTGACCTGTCACGGGAGAACGTATGACCTTGCGGCTAAGCGTAGTCAGCGAGCATGGAATCCGGCTTGGACAGAACTCCACCAAGGTGTTCGGCGTCCACGGCGGAACCATTGGTCGCGGGACGGACAATGCCTGGATTCTACCCGACCCTGAACGCTACCTTTCGGGAAAGCACGCGCGCGTCGACTTCCGGGCGGGATCCTATGTGCTGGTGGACACGAGCTCCAACGGCACCTACGTCAATGGCGCGCAGGTTCCGCTCGGCAAGTACCACGATTACACGCTCAAGGACGGCGACTATGTGCGCCTCGGCGAGTACGAGCTCTTGGTCAGCATCGACAAGAGCAATGACTTCCCCCCGGACGAGAGCGCGATCGTCGCCTACGACGGTCAGGCGGGCTCATCGGCGGTGAAGAAATCGACCGCCAACGATCTGGGCGCCGATTTGGATCTGAGTCTGCTGCTCGAGCCCAGCGATAAGTTGTCGCAGGACTCCGGCTTGCGCCCGCGCAATGCCTACGGTCAATCGGTCGCGACGGAACGCGACGGCGGCAGCATCAATCCGGAGACCTCCGGCACGCCCTGGCACATGCTCACCCGGCCGATCAAGCTCGAAGGCCGGGCAGCGGAGATTCCGGCGCTCGCCGCGTCCGGTTCCAGTTCGGGCGCGGGCATCTCGCCGCGCGCAAACAGCCCGGCCCTGTACGAGGGCGATTTCGACCTGGGGCTCGCGGCCTTCTGCCGCGGGGCCGGCGTCGATCCGCGCAACATCTCCTCCGAAGCGCGAAACACCGCGCTGCAGCTCGCGGGGCAGCTCCTGCGCGAGGCCGTGCTCGGGCTGATGGACTTGGGCCAGAGCCGCAGTGAGTTCCGAAATCGCTTCCGGATGCCGGCGCCACCCGCAGCGGAAGGTCCGGAGTCGCCTCTGAATTTTTCGCGAGGGGTCGACGAAGCCCTGGTACGCTTGTTGACCACGACGTTGACGCGTGCCGGGTCTGTCGAGGCGATTCGCGACAACTTCCGCGAGCTGAAGGCCCAGAACGTAGCGACCGTCGCCGCCAGCCGGGCGGCGTTCGAGGAGTTCCTCGGGCGCCTGGATCCTAAGGAGCTGGAGGAGCGCTTCGAGCGCGCCACCAAGCGCGGCGTATTCGGAAGCCAGAACAAGGGGAAATATTGGGACCTTTACTCCGAGATGTTCGCGGGCCTCACGCAGCGGCCTGCCGATGGATTTCCGCATGCCTACACCGAGACTTTCGCGAAGGCGTATGAGGCGAAGTTCCGGGCCGCTCTCCCGCCCCGCCGCAATGTCTTCGGCGGCGGCGACGAGGAGCGCGGGGACGGCGGGCCCGGCGGCGATGCGGCTGCGGCCGGCGACATTTAGATCGATCCTGCGGCCGCTCCACCGAGGGCCATCATGCGTCTGCTAGTGGTCGAGGATGACGACATCGTCGCCGACGCGATCGAGCGCGGGCTCGCCGCCGAGAAGTTCTCGGTGCATCGAGTGTCGAGTGCGGAGGCCGCGCGCGCCGCCATCGATGCCGAGGAGTTCGCGCTCGCGGTGATCGATGTCGGTCTGCCCGGAGCGGACGGCCTCACCCTCGTGCGCCGGCTGCGCAGCGCCGGCATCTCCATACCAACGCTCGTGCTGACGGCGCGCTGCACCTTGACCGACAAGGTCAAGGCGTTGGATATCGGCGCCGACGATTTCCTGTCCAAGCCCTTCGAGCCCGCCGAGCTCGCCGCCCGTTGCCGCGCGTTGGTGCGCCGCGCCGGCGGCGCACTTGGAAGGATTGGTCAAGTTGAACCGCATGAGCGTCGACCTGCCCGGGCGTCGCCTGTGCATCGACGACGCCGAGATCGAGCTGACCGCGCGCGAATGGCTGGTGCTCGAATGCCTGGTGCGGCGAACCGGCCAGGTCGTCCCGAAGGATCGCGTGCAGCAGGCGCTCGCCGGTCCCGAGCAGGACATCACGGCGAATGCGGTCGAGGTGCACGTCTCGCGCTTGCGCGCCAAACTGGGCGACGCCGCCATCATCCGGAGCCTGCGCGGACTGGGCTACCGGCTGGAAGAAGTGAAACCCGCGTGAGCTTCTCCTCGTGAGTTCCTCGATCAGCCGCCAGTTGGTTCTGTGGCTGGCGGTGCCCCTCATGCTGCTGGCGCTTTGCGGAGCGCTCGTCCATTACTTCAACAATGTGGCGCCGGGGATGATCGCCAGCGACCACCGTTTGAAGGCCGCAACGAACGCGCTCATGGCGCGGCTCGTGCTCGACCGCCGCACGCTGTCTCTCGACGCGGCAGCCGACGGCAAGCCCGCGCTGGCGCCGGCGAATTCGGTCGACTTCTCGGTGCGCGATCAGTCCGGCAGGCTCCTGCTCGGGGATGAGCATATCCCCGCTGTCGCGATTGCCGACGCCGCGGCGCAGATGTCGGCGGTGCTGCAGCTCGACGGGCGGAGCCACCGGGCTTTGACCACCCGGTTCGATACGTCCGCGGGCATTCTGATGCTGACGACGGTGGATCTGGCCGCCGGTTCCGAGCCCGCGGCGCGCTACGGGTTGATGAGCACGCTGCTGTGGGACTTCGTGCAGCTGGACATCACGCTGGTGCTCGTATGGTTCGGCATCCAGCTGGGGCTTCGTCCCATGAAAAAGCTGCGCGAAGAAATAGCACGACGTTCCGCCCTCGATCTGCGCCCCATCGACGAGAGCTCCGTCCCCCGGGAAATCGCCCCGGTGGTGGTGACACTGAACCGTCTGTTCCAGATGCTGCGCACCTCGGTCCAGTCGCAGCAGCAGTTCATCGCGAACACCGCTCATCAGCTGCGCACGCCGATCACCGGCATGCAGGCGCAATTGGATATTCTCGCCGCCGAGCCTGCCGCTGCGCCGATCAAGAGCCGTCTGGCAACGCTGCAGGAGGCGATCCGCCAACTCGCCCACTCGGCGAATCAATTGCTGACTCTGGCGCGCGCCGACCCGGCGATCAACGTGGCCAGCAGGAATCAGGCGGTGTCGCTCAAGAACATCGCCGAAGAGGTGATCGCGAAATTTTTCGACCGCGCACTCCTGGCGACGGATCGACCTCGGTGCCGACCTTCAGCCGGCAACCGTCGTGGCCGATCCTTCGCTGCTCGACGATATGCTGAGCAACCTGGTGGACAACGCGCTCAAGTACACGCCGGCGGGCGGCACGGTGACGGTGACCACCGGCGAGCGCGGCGGAAAGGCGTTCGTCGCGGTGGAGGACAGCGGCCCGGGAATTCCCGAGAGCGAGCGCGAGCGGGTCAAGCAGCGCTTCTACAGGCTGCCGAATTCGCCCGGCCACGGCTCTGGCCTGGGACTCGCCATCGTCACCGAGGTCGCGGGATTGTACGGCGCCTCGCTCGTCATCGAATCCGGTGCGGGCGGCGCCGGCACGCGCGCCTCGCTGCAATTTCCCTGAGCGGCGATTCAACCGGCAGCGCAGGATTTGACCGGCGGTTATTGAGAGCCGCATCGCGCTTCGTCGGGCGTCTGACACGCGCGCATCACATTCTTCGCACGCCGGTCCCGCACCGACAGTTTCGTGCAAGCTTGCGCGCCTAGGATCCGCGCCATGAACTCCAAATCATTCGCTGACGTACATTATGTCGCCCAGGGGTCGCGTGCCGTTGAGCCGATCATCGGCTTCACGCTGATCGAACTTCTGGTGACGTTGACCGTTGGCGGGATCCTTGCGGCAATCGCGGTGCCGGCATTCAACAGCTTCGTTTTGAACGATCGTCAGGTTGGCCAGCTGAACTCACTCGCATCGAGCCTGAACTACGCGCGCAGCGAGGCGATCAAGCGCAACCTCGCAGCCGGCATCACGGTCTGCCCGAGCCTGGACGGGGCCACCTGCAGCGGCACGAACAACTGGCTCGGCGGCTGGATCGTCACCGATTCGAACCCGTTGGACGCGCCGCTCCAGACGGTGCCTGCGCTGGGCGGTAGCGGCAGCTTGACCGCGGCCAGCGCCGGCATCACCTTCCAATCGAGCGGCATGGTGACGCCGTCGGCCACGACAACCTTCACGGTCTGCGATGCGCGGGGCGCGGCCTTCGCCCGCGAGCTGGAGGTGAACTCCACCGGGCGGGTGGCCTCCTCGTCCACGCAGGGGATCTCGGTCTCCGGGGCCCCGCTGGTGTGCCCATGATGAAGCGCGCACTCATGTCGCAGGGCCGCCGCGCCGCGGCTTCACACTCATCGAGGTGATGGTCGCGCTGGTGGTGCTGAGCATCGGGCTGCTCGGCATCGGCAAGCTCGTGCTGTTCTCCGCGCGCGCGAACGACAGCGCATATCTGCGCGGCCAGGCGACCGCGATGGCGTACGAAATCCTCGACAACATGCGCTCCAATCGCGTGACCGCGATGCAGGCGGGATACGACACGGCGCTCGCCACCACCCCGCCGAATCCGGGCTCCTGCGTCGAGATCGTCTGCACGGCGGCCACGCTCGCGAATTACGACGTGTACCAGTGGAAGACCCGCCTCGCCGCCGCGTTGCCCTCCGGGCAGGGCGCGGTCGTGACTGCCGGCACCCCCACCACGGCGACCATCACCGTGCAATGGGACGATGCGGTGGCGCAGTCGACCTTCGATCCCGCGGGCGCTCCCGTCGGAGTCGCTCAGCCGATGACCGTCGTGCTGGAGACTGTGCTGTGAGGCACCGGACCATCGTCATCGGCCGCCCGCACGGCTTCTCCATGATCGAGCTCATGGTTGCCGTCACACTCGCGTTGGTGGTGTCCGCCGCGGCGGTCGCGGTGTTCGTCGCGTCGAGATCGTCGTATCTGTCCACCTCGGGCACCGCGGCGCTCGCGGACGGCGGGCGCTTCGCGCTCGACTTCATTCAGAACAGCGTGCGCAGCGCGGGCTTCATGGCATGCAACACCACCTCGCGCCAGACCAGTCAGCTCGCGGTGTCCGCCAGTCCCGTCTATGCGAATTTCGGGCAGGCTCTCGGCGGGTTCGAGGCGGTCGGCTCGGCGCCCGGCGGCACTTACACCACGAGCGCGACGCCCGTATCGCTCGCCGCTCCGGTGGCCCCGGACGCCTCCACCAGCGACTGGCTGTCGCCGATCGGCGTGGCACCGGCGGGCCTCGATCCGGTCCTCGCCGATCGCGTGCTCAAGAACAACGACGTACTGGTGGTCTATTCGACCTTGCGCAATGCCCAGTCGGTGTATTTGACCAACGGGATCTCGGTCGGCGACACCAGCTTCGCCGTCAACTCCTCGACCGGGCTCCAGGGAGGCCAGCTGGCCGCCATCTCGGATTGCGCCAAGTCGCTCGTGGTTTGGATCTCGAGCGTGGCGGGCACTACGGTGGGGCTCAGCTCGGGCACCTGGCCAAACAACTCGCAGGCCGGATCCATGCTGAGCTTTGCGGTCGGCTCCCAGGTGACTCCGGTGGACACCACCGTCTATTACATCGGCAAAGGCTCCGACGGGGACGGCGCTCTCTTTTCATACGATCTCAACGGAGGGGGTGCGTTCACCGCGAACGAGCTGGTTCCCGACATCGAGGCAATGCAGGTGCTCTACGGGATGGATACCACCGGCACGCAGACCGTGAGCGAATACGTCACCGCCGATCAAGTGGTCACCACGGTCAATCCCATCCTGAATTTCAACAACGTGATGAGCGTGAAGGTGGCCGTGCTCGCCGCCAGCCAGCCCGGCGCAGTGCCGATACCCGCGACCCAGCAGACGTACAACCTGCTGGGGACGCTCGTCAAAGTTCCGCAAGATTCGCGCGCGCGCCAGGTGTTCGAGATGACCATCGGCGTGCGCAACATGGCCCTGTGAGACCGAGCATGAACATTCCCATCCGCATCAAATCGAGCCCTCCCTCCCGCCAGGATGGCGTGGTGTTGTTCGTCGCCTTGATATTGCTGGTGATCCTGAGCTTGCTCGGCGTCACCGCCGCGCGCATGCAGACGGTCGAAGAACGCATGGCGCGTAACGAGGACAACCGCCAGACGGGCGCTCAGGCGGCGGAGGCGGCGCTGCGAAATGCCGAAGACGGACTGCTCGGCGGCGCCTGGAATGCGGCGAACTTTGCCCAGGACACGGCGGGATTGTACGAGCTCGCCGCCGCGACCGGCAGTCAGGTTTCGGCCGCGGGGGTCGCGGGCACCAGCTGGCAAAATGCCGGCGCAGCCACGGTCTTCTTGTACAACGGCGGCACCAATACCGGTCCGGCGCTCGCCAACATCCAGACCAACGCGCAGGCTCCGAAGTACGTCATCGAGAACCTGCCCGCGGTCGCCCTGCCCGGCCAGCCCATCAGCACCGTGCAATATGCGGCACCCACCAGCCCCCTGTCCGTATTCCGCGTGACAGCCTATGGCCAGGGCGCGGACACGACCTCGTTCACTCTGTTGCAGAGCATCTTCCGCTAACGGCAGCTTGGATAACCACTATGCTTAAATTCAACACCCCGAAAGCACGCGCAGTTCCGTCCCGCGCGATGGCCTCCTGCGCACTGGCGGCGTTCGTCGGCTACGCCGGCATCGTCGTCGCAGGGGCGCCGACCATATCCATTTCCCAGGTACCCATGACGGTCGCCATCCCGGCGCATCCGCAAATCATGCTGGCACTCGGGAACTCTCAATCCATGGACGGTACGCTGAGCGGCGCGATCATGACGGGATCGGGATCCTTGTCCGCCTCGTACTCCGCACTGAGCGCGTCGAGCTCGCCGGTGAACTTCAGCTACACGGTGGGCGGCGGATTCACGCCGCCATCGAACCTCGGGACGGTGGTGTGTTCGCCGGGGCCTTGTGCGGCCGTGACCTCCTCGACCCCCGCGGGCACGCCCGCCGTGGCGCCCTACACGGTGACGTCGGGCTCCTTGTTGCTCGACAACTCGCCCAGCCGGTTGAATGTGGCGAAGGCTGGCATCAGCGCCATCCTCTCGGCCTACATTGCGAGTGCCGATTTCGGCCTGATGAACTACGGCACCTCGGGAAACTCCGAGTACACGACCTGGGTCTACCAGATGAGCCAGCCGGGCGGGTTCACGTTCACCTCAACCCCCGGAACAAACGAATACGTGGCCAATCCCTGTTACCACGTGAACATCGTCCCGCCCCTCGCCAATCAGGTGCAGACGGATTGCCGCAACTTGTGGCTCTACTATCATCCGGGGCAGGACACCTTCGACCAGCCCTACATGCTCGTCTCCGCAAGCAGCGACGACCCGGCGATCAATGACGTGCTGTACGCGCCGGGCGGCTACGCGGACCCCGTGTGCATGGTGCACGGCGGACCCTCGCCGGCCAGCCCGTTTACCGGCTACACCCTGGCTCAATACGAGGCCGGCAATGTGCTCGAAGGCTACACGAGCGAGGTGAACGCCTGCGCCGAGGAGACCGGGCCGACCAACGCCGGCTACGTGCCGTACTCGACGCAGGTCATGTACGAGGAGCGCGGGTTCGGGTTCTACACGACGGGCGAATCCGTCGCCCTCACCGCCGCGAGCACGGTCCCAATGACCTCTGCGGGCGCTGACCCGACTCTTGCGTCGGTCACGACCGCGCTCTCGGCATTCACCCAGTATCTCCTGCCGGAAACCAATTCCACGGGAACCTCGGAGATCAAGGCGGCGGCGACCCAGTCGCCGATTGCCTCCCTCATAGGCTCCGCCGCCAATTACTTCGCGACCAAGAACCCGCCGAGCACCAACAGCTGCACACCGCACCGCTACATCGTGCTGCTCACGGATGGTTTGCCGACCATGGACCTCGCCGGACATTCCTGGCCGCCGCTCGGAAGCACCGCCGCGAGCCCCTATCCCAACGGTTACGGAGTCACCGCGACCTTCAACGGCGACGGCTCGCTGGGCACGACCAACGATCGGGCGCTGACCGATGTCATCAGCCAGTTGACGGCCGCCAAGACGGCGGGCGTCGAGACGTACATCATCGGCTTGGGCGCAGGCGTGAGCCCGGCCGCCAACCCGACGGCTGCGGCGACGCTCACGGCGATGGCGATCGCCGGCGGCACCGGCACGTATTTCGCCGCGAACAGCCCGCAGGACGTGACCAACGATCTCAACATCATCATCACCACGATTTTGAAGGCGACCCAGTCGACGGCCTCCGCCGCCGTCAACTCGACCGGCCTCAACACGAATTCCGTGGTCTACCAATCGCAGTTCAACACCTCGGACAACTATCAGGACTGGACCGGCAACCTGTTCGCCTATCCGGTGAGCCCGGTCACGGGCGTGGTCAACATGAGCTCCCCGCTCTGGTCGGCGCAGACCGAGCTCGATACCCAAAGCGCCGCGAGCCGCGTCATCGCGACGTGGGATCCCGTGATGGGTCACGGGATACCCTTCGAATGGACCACGGGCACGCCCACGAGCGGCATCGGCGCCACCACATTGATGGGCCAGGACCTGCAATCTTTCACTCAAGACCCGAGCGGCAGCGATGTGCTCGCCTATCTGCGCGGCTCCGCCGCGCAGGAACAGCGCAATGGCGGGCAATTCCGCAACCGCTCGCACCTTCTCGGCGACATCGTCGACTCGAGTCCGTTGTACGTCGGGCCGCCGAGCTCCTTCAACGGCGCGGCCTCCTACGTCGCGTTCGCCCAGGCCAACGTCACCCGTCCGGGTGTGATCTATGTGGGAGCCAACGACGGAATGCTGCACGCATTCGACGCGCTCACGGGCTTGGAGCGCTTCGCCTACATACCGCGCGGCGGCTATGCGAACCTGGTCAAGCTGGCGTCGCCCTACTACAACGCGCAGCATCAGTTCTACGTCAATGGATCGCCGCAGGCTTCCGACGTGCAATACTCGGACAACACATGGCACACCGTGCTGGTCGGCGTGCAGGCGCAGGGCGGCAACAGTGTGTACGCCCTCGATGTCACCTACCCGAACACCCTGACCTCCGAGGCGGCCCTCGCCTCTGCGGTCCTCTGGGAATACACGGATTCCGACATGGGCTACGGCTTCAGCACGCCGGCGCTCGCCCCGACCGCGGCGGGCTGGACGGTGTTCGTCGGCAACGGCTACAACAGCACCAACCAGAAGCCCGTGCTGTACGCCATCAATCCCCAGACGGGGGCCACGATGCGCAAGCTCGACCTGTGCGCGTCGCTCGTGACCAATGTGTGCAACATGAGCGCCTCGAACGGGTTGTCGTCGGTCATCGCCGTCAACACGAGCGGCCAGGGTTTCGCGAATGCGAACGTCGTGTACGCCGGCGATTTGCAGGGCAACCTGTGGCGCGTCGACACCAGCAATGCGAATCCCAACCTATGGACGGTGACGGTGCTGTTCCAGGCGAGGGATTCGGTCCTCGGAAACCCTCAGCCCATCACCACCGCGCCGATCGCTTCGCTCAATCCCAACTATCCGCAGGCGCTCGGCAGCATGGTGTATTTCGTGACCGGACAGCTGCTGGGAACGCCGGACCTCTCGACCACGCAGCTGCAGACCGCGTATGGCATCTACGATCCCCAGACCGGATTCACGCCGCCGCTGGCCCGCGGCACGGTGCCCTCGAGTCCGGCCGGGTCCTACCTCTCGAGCACGGGATTCGTTGAGCAGACGGTATCGATCCCTGCCTCCAACCCAAACGCGCTGGTCGTCAGCTCCAACGCCGCCTCGTTCCCCACGAACAAGGGCTGGTGGGTGGATCTGACCCAGGAGACCGGTCAGCGCGGCGTCACCGATCCCCGATTGCAGACGGGCGGCGAATTGACGTTCACCACCTATCAGCCGGTATTCAACACGACCACCTGCACCGAGAATGGAAGCTCTTATCTCTACGTGCTCAACTACGCGACCGGCGGCAGCTTCACCAGTCCGCAGTTCGATCTCAACGGCGACGGCATCATCAACCAGTCGGACCTGGTGACGATACCGAACCCCTTGAGCCCGGGAAGCACGATCCAGGTGGCCGCGAGCGGCATGTCGCTCGGCAGCGTGTTTGCCGCGGCTCCGACCATCCGCTCCGGCTTGCTCGGCTCGAGCAGCGGCACGGGGTCGGCCGACATGTTGATCACCGAATCCTCGGGCGCGATCAAGAACATCATCATGGCAGGACAGCTCAAGCATCGAACGGCTTGGTGGGAGATACGTCAATGAAACAGATCAATCGCAATTTGGGTTTGGCCGCGGTGACTGCCGCCCTGCTCCTAGGGCCGAGTGTCGGGTGGAGCACCCGGGCATTCTCCGACCAGGTGAGCGGCACCATTACCGCCACCCCGGTGAGCGACACCGTCGAGGTGGATCACCATGTGTTCCACATCAAGGCGGGAAGCCTCGCCGCGCAGGCGCTGCATGGCTTCTCCGAGGGCCAGAAGGTCGAGCTGGTGTTGGATGGGCCGCCGGCCGGCAAGTCCACCCAGGTGCTCAAGATCTCGGCCCACGAGGCTCAGGTCAGCCATGACGCCCAGTGAGGTTCCCATGAAGGCCCCACAGCTATCCGCGCAGAACGGCTTCTCGCTCATCGAGCTGATGATCACGGTCTCGATCGTCGCGATCCTGGCGGCGATCGCCATCCCGAGCTACACGTCGTTCACCCGCTCGTCCAACCGCACCGATGCCACCAAGGCGATGACCTTCGACGCCCAGGCTCTCGAGCGCTGCTATTCGCAGAACTTCACCTACATTGGGTGTGCGGCTGCGCCTGCGGGGACCGCGAATTCCTCGCAGGGCTACTACAGCATCACGATCGCGACGCCCACCGCCAGCAGCTTCACGATCACCGCGGTACCCATCCAGCCCCCCCAGACCGGCGACAGCACCTGCGCCAGTTTCTCGCTGAACAGCGCGGGAACCCAGCAGGCGCAGACCAGCGGCGGCACGAGCAACACCCAGGCGTGCTGGGGATCGACCTGACCGGGGCCGAAATGCCCTGATTGGGCTCACTCCCGGGCATGACATATGCCTCGGGAGTTCGCGGAGCGGATAACATTGTTACGGCGCGTCAAGTGACGGCGTCCATGATCCCCCTTCCTGAACCCCTGATTTGTGTGACTTTGATCGCAATTCAGCCGATAAAAGCCGCCGCCGTCAGTTTCAAGCAAGTTTCCTTCTTTAGGATGGCGCCATGGATCACAGTTTGGCCAAGGCGAGTGCAGGCTTCACGATGACCGAGTTGGTCATCACCATGTCGATCGTGGCGATCCTCATGGCCATCGGCGTGCCCTCGTTCAAATTCGTCACGACCTCGAATCGGCTCTCGACCGAGGTGAACGGCCTGCTTGGCGACCTGCAGTACGCCCGCAGCGAAGCCATCAAGAATGGCCTGCCCGTGACGGTGTGCTCTTCATCGACCGGAGCAGGTTGCGACGGGGCCAATAACGGCAACGACTGGCAGGGCGGCTGGATCGTGTTCCTGAATCCGGCCTCAGCTCCAAATCCCCCAAACCTCGGATCCGTCATCCGCGTACAGACTGCGTTCTCCTCCACGGACACGTTCGAACCACCCGTTAACATCAACTTCAGCGCCATCACGTTCAATCGGGAAGGTTATGCCACCACCCAGAACACACAGACGGTCACGCTGCTCCTCCACGACTCCACCTCCAACGCGGCCTGGACGCGCTGCCTCGCGATCACCACGGTCGGCATGCTGACCACACAACGGGCCGGCGCGGGGAATTGCACATGAACCGGCGCCCCCTGCAAGCCTGCCGCGGATTCAGCCTCGTCGAGGTGATGGTCGCATTGGTGGTTTGCGCCATCGGACTCCTGGGATTGGCGAAAATGGAATCGCTGGCGGTGGCCAGCACCTCGGTTGCGGCGGCTCGTTCGATCGCCGCCATTGAGGCATCGAGCCTCGCCGCTGCGATGCACGCCAACAAGGCGTACTGGGCGGCGGGCACCGCACCGGGCTCGACCACGATTACCGTGACCAACAACCCCACCTCCGTGGTCATCTCGAGCCCCGTGCTGAGTTCCACGCCGCCGAATGGTTGTTCCGTTCCTGGGACGAACAGCTGCACGCCGGACCAGATGGCTGCTTTCGACGTGCAAAGCTGGGCGTCCTCGTTGGCGGTGCAAAACCTATTGCCGGCCTCGTTCTCCACCATCACCTGCACCACGACCGGATTCCCGGTGACCTGCCTCATCCAGATTCAATGGACGGAGAACGCGGTGGCGGCGAATACCGCGCAAAACAGTCTTAACACGCTGCAGAATCCGACTTACGTTCTTTACGTGCAGCCATGAACTCCTCACCCAGCTCTTCGCGGTCGCTCGCCTGGCGCAAGCCCGGTCAGCACGGCTTCACGCTGGTCGAGCTCATGATCTCGATCCTGATCGCACTCTTTCTCACCGGAGGCCTGTTGACCCTGGTTCAGGCCATGAAGCGCACCACCGGCGTACAGAGCGGCATGTCGCAGCTGCAGGACAGCGAGCGCATGGCAATGACGCTCATCGCGGATGTGATTCAAAGCGCCGGCTACTTTCCCCAACCCACCGTCAATACTGCAGCCTTCGAGTTTCCCATTGCCGGCGCATTCACCTTCGCCGGTCAATCGGTGGTCGACTCCGGCGCCATCCTTAATCCCGCGCAACCACCCGGCAACAGCATCACGGTGCGCTACGCGACCGGCGGAACCACCCCCCCGCCGCCACCCCCCGTCGTGGGGCCGGACAACACCATTGACTGCACCGGGAATGCCAGCGCCGTGCCGACCCTGTTAACCAATACCTTTCTCGTCGTACCGGATCCGACAATCCCGAACACGTTCGATCTGGCCTGCGATCTTCAGAGCAGCGCTGTCGGCCCAAACCCCGTCAGGGTGTACCTGGTGAGCGGCGTCACCCAGTTGCAGGTGCTTTACGGCGTCCAAACCAACCCTACCGTCAGCAACGGCTCGGCAGACACCTACCTGGATGCGGCGACCGTCAACGCTTTCAATTACTGGAACAATATCGTGTCGGTGAAAGTGACTCTGACCTTCGTCAATCCGCTGTACGGAAATCTCGCCGGCCAGAGCACGACCGAGCAGCCGACACGTCCAGTTCACACGAGTCATCGATGTCATGAACAAGACCGGGGTGACCTGATGCGCCGGGCATGCCATCGAAACGCGCGCAGCGGCGGAACCGAGCGCGGCATGGTGCTCGTCACCGCGCTACTGCTGCTGATCGTCGTGACCATATTGGCGGTGGGGATGTTCCGCAGCTTCGGCTTGGACGAGAAAATCGCCGGCAACGTGCGCGAGAAGCATCGTGCGGTGAACGCCGCCGAGACCGCGGAGGAATACGCGGAATGGTGGCTCGCCAACGGCAATGCCGGCGTTGGCACCGGCGTCGTCTGCGCGCCCCCCTTGGTTTCCGCGGCGACCGGCGAGGTGTGCTCGAACGTGCTGACGAATGCCGCGACTTTGCCCATGCCCTGGAGCACCGGCGTGACCTACGCGGCGCCGAACTCGATGGCGATCTTGCCGACGAGCCAAGGCGGTCCGACTGGCCAGAACTCGTTCTACTACGCGCCAACATTTTATATCTCCTATCTGGGACTGACGCCGAACGGCCTCGGCACCTTGTATCAAAT
Organism: uncultured Gammaproteobacteria bacterium; assembly: GCA_963748995.1. Taxonomy (GTDB): domain Bacteria; phylum Pseudomonadota; class Gammaproteobacteria; order Steroidobacterales; family Steroidobacteraceae; genus Bog-1198. Next base: position 361,635 of record CAVVKU010000021.1, read on the forward strand.
CGACGCCGCGGGATATGCAGGAAGCCCGGACACCACGGCCGTCGTCGAGAGCACCTATCTCGTGCAGCAAAGCGTCAGGGATCTTGGAGGCTTGTGATGAACATGAAATGGATGGCCGCTATGTGCGGGTTGGTGATCGTGGGCGCGACGCCCATGTTCGCGAGCGCGCAGACGGTGTACACGGAAAACTTCACCGGCACCACCACGCAGAACTCGTGGTATTTCGCGAACGGCGCCTGCCTGACCGCGGGCACCGCGGGTACGACGAGCGCCGCGAGCCCCGCCTGCGTCGGTCTTCCTTACTACATCGGCAAGGGCGACACGCTGATCGGCGGGGACACCGGATCCCTCCCTGACCTCACGTCGGGCGCGCTGCGCTTCACCAATTGGTTCGGCGAGAATGGCGCCATACTGTCCAACTTCACCTTTCCCCTGACCGGAAGCGGGGCACAGGGCCTGCAGGTTTCGTTCACCACGGTTACCTACGAAGGCAACTCGGGCGGTGGCGGCCATGACGGCGCCGACGGCATCAGTTTCTTCCTGCAGGACAGTTCCTATACCCCCGATGTGGGCGCGTTCGGCGGCAGCTTGGGGTACACCTGCTCCAACACCAATAACGACGGCACGCTGCGCTCCTCCGGCATACCGCGAGGTTACGACGGTTTGTCCGGCGGTTTCGTCGGCCTGGGCATCGATGAGTTCGGCAACTTCTTGAATCAACCCGACAACACCGCGAGCGGCGATCTGAACCAGGCCGGCACGGGCGACTATCAGCCGGGCCGCATCGGCCTGCGGGGTCCCGGCAATACCAGCTGGACCTCATTGAGCACGGGCAGCGCGACCTCTGCGTTTTACCCATCGACATTGACCAACGCGCAAAAGGCCGCGGCCGTGCAACAGGCCTGCAGCACCGGATATGCCTGGGACTGGACCCAATCGCCGGCCGTTGAGACCTCGGTGCAGCTGACCGACTACACCGCGATTCCGAAGGCGTTTTCGATCCTGCCTGCGACCCAACCGATCGCCAACGAGTCGGCCACCATCCGCTCGCAGGCCGTGCCCATCACTTACAATCTCAAAGTGCTTCCCGGCGCGGGCGGCACCGCTCTGTTGAGCCTCGCTTACAGCTACAACGGCGGGGCGTTCCAGAACGTGATCACCGGTCAGGACATCACGCAAGGCGGCACGATTCCGGTGCCCGCCAACGTGCGCTTCGGCTTCGCAGGCTCCACCGGCGGCAGCCGCAACATTCACGAGATCATGTGCTTCCAGGCGACGCCGACGAACGTGTCGCAAAGCTCGGCCGGCCTCAACCAAAAACAGACCGCGAAAGTTCAGACCGGCACGCAGGTGTATTTCGCCTACTACAATCCCGCAACACTGGCCGGCTCGCTCACCTCGCAATACCTGGTGGGCGATATGACCAATCCGAACGACCTGTTCATCAGCTCGACGGTCAACTGGGACGGCTCCTGCGTTCTGACCGGGCCGACCGGCGGAACCTGCACCTATCCGGGCGCACCGTCGGCGCCTGAGACGAACTTGCAACGCGTCGTGTTCACCTGGAACGGCAGCGCCGGCGTTCCGTTCGAGTATGCGAATTTGAGCACCAATTGGCCCCTCGCAACGCTCAACCAGCAGGCGCTGCTTGATTCCGGCGACGGCGCCGCGTGGCCATTGCCGCCGCAGCCTTACTCACGCCTCGATTACCTGCGCGGCGATCGCAGCAACGAGCAGACTCCGCAGGCGAGCTCGAGCACGACCTATCAAGGCGTGTTCCGCGCGCGCACCAGCGTGCTCGGCGACATCATCGACTCCAGCCCCACGTGGGTCGGACCGCCGAACTCGCCTTATCCCAATGCCTGGGTGGACAAGTACCCGCCGGCGGCCGGCGGCGACAGCTACCCGGAAAATGCGGGACAGACCTATGCCAATTTCGCTTCCTCGACCGGAATGGGCACCCGCACCAACGTGGTCTATGCCGGCGCAAACGACGGCATGCTGCATGGCTTCAGGTCGGGCTATTTCGATGCCACGAACACGTATCAGCCGGCGAGCAACGATGGCTACGAAGTCATGGCCTACGTGCCGGGATACATCGTCAACCACATCCAGAACGCCAACTTTGCGCCGAACAATTATTCCGATCCGCAGTACGGCCATCGGTTCGACGTGGACGCGCCGCCCGGCACGGGCGATCTTTTCTACGGCGGCGCCTGGCATACCTGGCTGGTCGGCGGCCTCGGGCCCGGCGGCAAGGCCATCTATGCGCTCGACGTCACCAATCCGGGAACTGCCGGTGGAGACAACTTCACGGAAAGCGGCAGCCCCCCGCAAAGCACCCCGGCGAACACCGTGATCGGCGAATGGAGCTCGCAGAAATTCACCGTGGGCGCCACGACCACGGCCGTCAACACCCTGACTTGCACGAACACCTCGCAGCTGAACGCCACGAATTGTTACACCAACCTCGGCGACACCTACGGCGTGCCTCAGATCCGCCGCTTCCACAACGGCATGTGGGGGGCCGTGTTCGGCAACGGACAGCGCAGCACGAGCGGCGACGCCGGCATCTACGTGATGCTCGTCGATCCGACCGCGGGCCCCGGCAATATCACGTTCCTCTACCTCAGCACCGGCACGGGCTCGGCCGCGAGTCCCAACGGCATCGACTACACCACGCCCGCGGACCTCGACGGCGACCACATCACCGACTTCGTCTATGCCGGTGACCTGCAGGGACACGTGTGGCGTTTCGATCTCACCAGCAACAACACCGCTGAATTGGGGCGTCACCAACGCCGCCGGGGTGTCGATCAATGCGCCGGCGCCGGGCGGCGGCGCCAGCACGCCGCTGTTCACCACCCTGGGCGGACAGCCCATCACCACGAAGCTCGTCGTCGCTTCCGTCGCGGGCGCGCTGAATCCCCGGGTCTTGATCGAGTTCGGCACCGGCATGCAGACGCCGATGACCAACTTTTCACCGGCAACCTTCTCCACGGCTCCTCAGGCCCTCTATGGCGTCTGGGACTGGAACCTCGGCGCGTGGAACGGGAATTCGGTGGTGCAGTACACCAGTTTGCCGAATGGCGGCATACCCGCGCCCGGCGCCTCTCTCTCCGGCACGGGGAATCTCGTCCAACAGACCATCGGCGGCCCCTACGCGGCGACGGTCGCAGGCACCGGCAGCGATTACCGCACTCTCACGAGTTATCCGGTTTGCTACGCCGATTCGAGCGGTTGCAACGCCTACGGCTGGTACATTCCGATGGTTTCGGGCAATGCCTACACCCCGGATCCCGCGACCCCGCAGAATGGCAATGCGCAATACGCTTCTGCGCCCATGGTTTACGAGCAGGTCATATTCAACCCATCCCTGGAGGACGGAGCGTTCGTGGTCAACACCACGATTCCTCCAGCCTCTTCTGCGACCATGTGTTTCGCAGCCGGGGAGTCAGGGTGGACGATGGCGGTCAACCCGGCCACCGGCGGCGCCTTCACCAATTCCTTCTTCGGCACGCCGAGTCATAACTTCCTCAATGTCACGACCACCGACAGCAGCGGCAACACCTCCACCTCCGTGGTGAGCGGTGTGGCCTTGGGAGGCACGGGCAGCACCTCCGTCGTGGTGCAGGGGACGCAGAGCTACTTCGTAACGCAGACGGTGTCGGGAACCGGCGCGCTGATGTCGATCAATCCGCCGGGCGGCTTGGTCGGCAGCCGGCTTACGTGGATCGAGAGACGTTGACGGGCACTGCCCAGGATTTTTCACCATGACCAGAAACTCTTTCGCCCCCATGCACGACGAGACTCGCGCGCGTCCCGCGAGTCGCGCGGTTTCACTCTCATGGAGCTCATGATCACGCTGGCGATCGCGGCCATCCTCGCCTCGATCGCCATCCCTGCGTACAACAGCTACATACTGAAGTCGCACCGCACGGAAGCGAAGACCGCGCTGCTGGACATGGCGAGCATGGAGGAACGCTTCTTCAGCACCCAGAATAGCTACAGCCAGCTGACGACTGATTTGGGTTATTCGGGCAATTGGCCGGTCGTCGTCGGCAACGGGTATTACGAGATTCAGATGCCGGCGGTCAACCCGGCGACCGCCCCGTCGGGCGTTAACCCAGCGGGAACACCCGCATCTTTCACCCTCACGGCTGTGCCGGTGCCCGGAAACATGCAAAATGAGGACACCGCCTGCACGCAATTCAACGTGCTTTCGAACGGCACGAAGACGGCCGCCGGCTCGCCGACCGCGAACACCGACTGCTGGAACTGATCCACCGAACTGATCCATCGCACGGCTGGATCTAATCCACCGCGCGGCAGCGAAATGGACGTTTCCGCGGAAACGTCCGCGCCGCAGCAAACGTTCCCGCGGAAACGCGCGGCCCTCAATCGCTAGTTGATGCTATACCCGCGCCCCTGGATGCACGCCCCCAGCGCTCGTTGGTAGTCCGGACCGTTGGTGCCAAGTCCCACCTGATCCGAGGCCCATTTCTCGCAGTCGAGTTTGTCGGTGCGCTGCTGCTCATCATTCTGGCCGTTCTTCGGATACATGAATATCCGTGGTGCCTCGGCCTGCGCGATCGGCTGGTTCAGCGGTGCGCCCGCCCCGGCTTGCGGGGGCGGCAGGGGGGTGCTCGCCGGCGCCGCACCCGCAGGGGCGCCCGACGCGTTGGGGTCGCCCTGATATTGCGCGTCTCCTTGGTATTGAGTACCCCCTGGGTATTGACCGTCGGCGGGCGGAGCCGCCGCGGTGGGTCCCGCGCCGCTCGCATCCGCTACGGGCGGAGGATCCGTGGCCACATAGCCGCTGTAGTCGGGACTCCAGGTGTAGTACACGTTATTGGCGTAGTAATACGGAATTCCGCTGTACCAATAGGTCGCGTAGGCAAGAGGCAACGCGGCCAGGAACCACGCATAGCCCGGGCCGTAGTAGGCGCGTGGCCAGAAGCCACCCCGCCAATAACCCCCGCGCCAGTAGGCGCCGGTCGAATAGCCGTGAAAGCCGCCGTAGCCGCGGTAGTACCCGCCGCCATGGTAGTAGCCGCCGTGGTAGTACCCGCCCGCATAGCCGCGTCCGCCATACGCCGTACCGCGGTACCCCCCACCATATGCCGCACCGCGATAAGCGCCGCCATAACCACGGGCAGCCCCTCCCGCATAAGCATGCGAGACTCCGCCATAAGCGACGCCCGCCCATAGGGTCCCTCCGCCGGTGTAATGACTGGCCGCCGCAAAATGCGCCCCACCCCCACCGCCGCTGAAATGCGGCGCCTCAACGGCATGTCCGCCGCCGCCCGCGTGGCCCCCGCCCGCAGCGTGGCCCCCGCCACCCCCGTGGCTACCGCCACCCCCGTGGCCACCGCCGCCGCCCCCCGGATGGGCCAGAGCAACCATCGGGCCGGCCGTCATCAGGGCTGCAAGAATTCCGACCGCAAGACCCGCACTCTTACTCATGACTGCTCTCCGCGGCCAAGGCGGCGCACTGCGTACGCCCGGCCAAATCCGAAACCCCAGGCTCCCTAAGCATACCAACGCGGATCTGTGGTTTGGGTGCACCCCCGGAGGTGAATGTCCGTTAATGCTGTAGGACTTGCGGCAGGCCTTAATCCACGCGCCATTTGGCACTCAACATAAGGTACGCCGTTCGTCCGGGCGCCGGCTCGAAAAACCGGGAATTGCTCTCGTTGACGATGACCGAGCCCACGTAGGCCCGGTTCGTGAGGTTATCCAGGCGCACAAACTCGCTCAGCTGCCAACGCGAGGTCTGCTGATCGAAGCCCGCGTGAAAATTGGTCTCCCAGTAACCGGGCGCGGCGGCTGTATTGCGGTCATCGGCATATATCTTGGCGCGCGCCTGCTCCTCCAGCGTGGCCGCGAAGCCGAGCGGCGCGTAGCGCCAGCTGAGTCCGGCATACAGCACGTTGCGCGCCACCGCCGGCAGGTAGCGGCCGGCCGCGACGGTCGCCGGCAGGCAGGGCGTTCCGACACAGGTCTGGTAGGCCTGGCCGACCACGGCACGAATGAAAGTGTAGGCCAACCGGCCGGAAAAGCCGCCGGCCCAGTCCGCGTCGACCGCAGCCTCGGCGCCGTGCCGCGATGTTTCGCCGATGTTCTGCTCGACGGAGCGTCCATTGAAGTTCTGCAGCACCGCGAGTTCGTCGCGGGTGTCGATATAAAACGCGGCAAGATCCGCGCGCACCGCACCCCTGCCGGCCTTGACGCCCACCTCGTAATTGTCGCTGCGGGCGGCCTGCAACCCAATGTTGAGTCCCGGCAGGCTTCCGTTGGTGGAACGATAGGCGAGATCGTTCAAGGTCGGCGTCTCGAAGCCCTTGCCGAACGATGCGTACAGATTAACGTCGGGCGTCGCATGAAACACGGCTCCCGCCACCGGGCTCACCGCGGTGTAGCGCACGCTCGAATGCGGATCGTCCGTGAGTGGGACGTGCTGATTCGAGCCCACCTCGACCACGTTGTTGCGAACGCCCGCCGTCAGGCGCCACCATGCGTCGGGATCCCATTGCGCTTGCAGGTATTCGGCGAGAGCGTAGACATGGTTTGCCTCGTCGAGCCGCACCGGGCCTTCCACCCCGAGTTCGTTGCCGACGTAGTTCAAAGAGCCCGAGCCGCGATTCCTCCAGATCGTCGTATGCGATTCCCCCGACCAGCTGAAGCGCGGTGCCCGCAATCGTGCGCTCATCCGTGAGGTGCGAGTCGATGCCGTAGAACGCGCGGTTCAAATCGATTACGCCGCCGGGGTAGAGAGGTTCCTTCTCCTGGGTCGCCTTCGGTATGGACTGAAATTGGGTGGTCGCGCGATGGCCCGCGTAGATCGTGGTCGACAGCGTGTCCTCGGAGCTCAACTTGTTCTCGTAAATCGCGCCGAGCTGCTCTTGATTGAGGGACTTGCGGGTGTTGTAGAGAATCGCTGCGGGGCTGGCCTGGCTCGGGTTCGCCTCGACCTGCGCGGCGGTGAGCCCCATCGGATCCTGCACGAACGGCGTCTCGATCACGTTGGCGACGAGCGTCAGACTCTCGGTTTCGCTGAAGGCCAACCTCACCTTCGAATTGAAGTTGTCGCGCTCCGCGTTGCTGTGGAAGCGGTAGCCGTCGGTCTGGAAATGCACGGCATCGATGACGTAGTTCAACGTACCGTCGTCGCCCGTGGTCTCGAGCGCGTAGCGCTGGGTGTTGAACGTGCCGTATTGCACGGTGCCGTCGAAGTAATGGCCCGGCGGCGCATCCTCGGTGAAGATCGAAATGACGCCGCCGGAGGAATTGCCGTAGAGGGCGGAAAATGGACCGCGCAGAACCTCGATGCGGTCGGCGGAACCCAGATCGAACTGCGAGAACTGACCCTGCCCGTCGGGCATGGTGCCGGGGATGCCGTCCGAATAGAGGCGCACGCCGCGCACACCGAAGCTCGATCTCGCCCCGAAGCCGCGCACCGACAGCTGCAGATCCTGGGCGTAGTTCTGCCGGCTCTCCGCCGAGACGCCGGGAACGGTCATGAGCGACTCGGAGAGGTTCTCCTGGAGCTGCCCGTTGCGGATTTCCGCCTGGCTCACGCGGTCGACGGACGCCGGGATGTCGAAGCTCGATTCCGCCACGCGTGTCGCGATCACCACAATGGGGGAAAGATCGGACCCCGCTTGCGCCACGGCCCCCTGATTCAATCCGCACAACCCCGCGATGATCGCTGCGGCGCGCGGAACCCTCTTCATTCTTGTCATTCGGCTTTCGTCCCCGTCGTCCCGTGCCCATCGGGCGTACGCCCGCGAGCTTCGGAAAATATGTCATGTCAGCGCTCGGCGCGCATCCCAGGAAAGTTCCGACCCGCGGGTCGCGGCCCGCGCCGGCTCAAGAATCCGGCCCGCAGGCCGTTATTCTCAATCATGAGATTCCCATGGCAACGAGCATCGCGAAGCACCCTTCCTTCGCCCGCACGGCCCAAGGTCGCGGTCGTCGCGATATTGGGAGTCTCGGCCTCCATTGTCTCGGCCGGCACGTCCAACACCAACTTTACCGTGACCGCAACCGTGCTCGACCGGTGCACGGTGAGCAGCAGCGGCCTCGCGTTCGGAGGCTACGATCCAACGAACTCGGCCCCGATGCGCGCGCAGGGGACGATCGCCGCCAAGTGCACTAAAGGTGATGCCGTCTCGGTCGCGCTCAATCAAGGCGCCAATCCCGCGCCGGGATCGACCCCCGTGGCACCCATTCGTCGCATGACCGATGGCGCCGCTCACTACCTACCGTATCACATCTACATCGCCGCCCCGCCCAACCGGGCGGAGTGGGGTTCGGGAGCCGCGGGGAAAAACGAGCCGCCGGCGCAGATCGCTGCCGGCGTGAACTTGCCGGTCGTGTTCACCACTTATGGCGCGCTTTCGGCCGGTACGAACGCGCCGGCCGGCGAGTATACCGACATCGTCATCGCAATCGTCACGTTCTAATACGTGATCGTGGCGATGATCGTGTCGGTGTACAGCCCCGCGCTCACGTCCTGCTGGGCGGGCAGCAGGCCATACATCGGCGCTATGTATTGGGTCCCGCTCTGTCCGCTGCCACCCGCGCAGAAAACCGTACCGCCGGCGTAACAAAGGTAATAGTAGTAGGTGCCGTTGACCCCATTACCGGTCCCGCCTCCGAAGATCTCGGTATCCGCGGCATTGACGTAAATGTTGTAGTTCAGCGATTGGGTGCCGAAGTTGAGCGTGCGATTGGTGTAGCTGCCGCTATTGCCGGTGCTGATCGAAAGGGTCGCGGTGAACCCTGTTCCGGTGTAGGTACACGTAAACCCGATGCTGCCATTGGCGGTCACGGCGGTCCCGGATGTGGGATCGTAGTTACCGAACGCGAGTCCGTTGGTGGACATCGTACAGGTCGGCGCGCCGGCATATGCGGCCGTCGAGCCGATCGCCATCAGCAGCCAAAGCCATGCCAGACCACGGCGCATCATCGGACGGCCGCGGGTTCGAGCGTGCAGTCGACCGGGCCCATATCGACCACCGCGTCAGAGCTTCCGGGCACATTCATGGGACAGCGCAAGTGTCCATTTGCGGTGTCGGCGAGGAGGACGTACTTGCCGCCCGGCAGATCCGAGAAATAGAAGCTGCCGTCCAGTCCGATCAACGTCCGAATCGGCTCGTCCTGCATGAGGACGGTGGCGCTTCCATAATGCACAGCCTTGCCGCCGAGCCGGAGCACGCCGCGCACCGCGTGCAAGGCGTGCAGCCCGAAGCGCACGATCGTCCCGCCCAGACGGGGCACGCTGACGGTTTGGTCGGTGGCATCGATCTCGTAGTCGAGCGGCACGCTCGCCTGGTTGATGCCGACCTTGTTGACCTGGTACGGCAACAAATTGGTCACCAATAGATTTCCGCTCGCATCGGTCTTGCCGATGGGCAAATTCTGGCTGGTCACATCCACGTTCGAGAGGCCGGGTGTCTCGATCAGCGCGTAGCCGCTCTGCAGCGTGCGGCCGGCGAACACGTGTCCATCGAGCGCGGCCAGGCTTCCCGACACCAGAACACTCTCGGCGGTTGCGCCGCCGAAGCGCTGCGCCGTGAGCTGCGCGAGCCCGTATTGGTTCTGATAGGCGACCTGACCCAGGCCGGTCGCGCCGGCGCTGCCGTCTTGTAGGTTGACGTTGTAGCCCCAACCGGCGTTGCTCGGCAGCGAGCGCTGCGCGAAGAAGCCATAGTTGTTGCCGCTGTTTTGATCGTGGGTGCCCTCCACGCCAATGCTGCCGCCGCCAAGCGGCATGACGAAGGTCAGCATGATCTGATTGTCATTGGGTCCCGGTTGATTGAGCTGCCGGGTGAGGCTCAGGGTGATGTGTGAGCCGCCGAACAGGTTGATCTCGTTGTTCAGGCCGATGTTTCGCTGGCGCATTCCATCGTCATAGACGGTGTCGCCCGCACTCAACTGCACGCTGACGTGTTCGTTGGGCAGCCACGCGGCATTTGCGGAAACGAGCCGCCGCGTTCGATCCGCAGGCGGCAGGAGGTCATCGCCGATCCGCATATAATCGCTCGAGTAATCTTGCGCACCGCCGCCGACGCTGAAGTGGCGGGTGTTGTACTGGTAGGAAACCGACGCACCATGGCCGTCGGCGCCGCTCGCACGACTGCCGGCGACGCCCATCGACAAGACGCCGGCCGGCAACCGGATGCTTATCGACGGGCCCGTGTTCACGAGCCCGTTTTCTGCCTCGAGTCGATAACCCGCGGTGATCTCATCGTTGAAGCCGTAGTTGTCGCGTGCAAGCAAGACGGCACGGCCGGGGATGTAACCATTTGTGAGCGTCGAGGCACGCTCGGCACCGATCTCGAAGGCGTAGTCGCTGAGTCCTGTCGCCAGCATCTGACTGGCGCCGTAAAAATTCTGCTGCAGGACCGTCGTTCCTCCGAAGGGATCCTGCACGACGACCCGCAGGTTGTTCGCTCCCGCCGATAACCCGAGGCTCGCCAGGCTGAAAGGGCCCGCCGGGACCTGGCGCTGCCCCACCAGCACGCCGTTTTGGTAGATATCGATGGTGCCCGGCGCCTGCAGCACGCCGGTGAACACGGGCTGCGGATAGGTGATGAGGTAGGGGTTGAGATCGAAGGCGCGCGCGATGCCGATGCCGCCCAGCAAGGCGGAGCCTCCCAGACCGTCGCTCGAGGATGCGGTTTGATCTCCCACCGTCCAACGCGCGAGGCTCCCCGGTTCGTCGTACTCGAGCCGGGAAAGCCCGCGCGAGAATCCGGTGGCTTCGCTCCAATACGGGTTGTCGCGCAACAGCGCCCTGCCCATGGCGAATCCGGCATCGAGATACACCGAATCCCCGCCCGCCGCAGTCCCGGCGTTCAGGCCGTAATTGACGTATGCGCTCGGAACAGCAGCCGAAGTCGATATGCTCGGCCCCGTGTTGAGGTCGATGCGGCTCTTGCCGAAGGCGCTCGGCGGCAACGTCAACACGAGCCGCCCCTTCTGAATGTTCATGTCGACCTTCACGCCGTCGGCGAGCAGGCTCACTTCGAAGAATTGTTTGGCATCGACGGTCTGCGCGGCGCTCGACCGCAGCATCACGTGGGCGCGCCCGAGTGATTCCGCATCCACCAGCACGTGCTCTTGCCGCACCAGCACGAATGCCGTGCCGTAGCAATTTCCATTGACGCAAAGCTCGAGCAGCATCCGGTCCGGTTGGGCAAGGAGGGGACCGGACACGAGCAGCGCCGCCGCAATCAGCGAGAGCCGGCGCCGTCGCATGCCTTAGTGTCTGTTGCGATGGCCTGGGTGAGCGAGGTATTCGCGAGATCCGGCCATGTCACCGACACCGTGGCGGCGCGTTCGCACGAGCCAGCCGGCAACTTCATGTTCAGGTACCAGGTGCGGCCCGACAACACATAGTTTGCTGTCATGTCGCGCTGGTCGAGGACATGTCCGCCGCCATCGAGCAGCGCGATCTTGAGGCGTTGCGGATCGAGGCGCTGGCTACCGGTGTTGCCGATGCCCATCGTGAGCATGCCGTGTTGGACGGTGGCCGTGCCGAGTGATGGAACCCGCGTGCGCCGTGCGGGTTCGAGGAACACCGGCAGGCTGACCTGGGTCAGCACGCGGATCTCCGACACGGAGTTTGGCGCCGAGTCCTGGTTCGGCAGCTCATCGAGCAGCAGTCGGTAGGTGCCCTCCCCGGCACCGGGATCCGCGAGGATGCCGACGCGCAACTGGGCCGTCTGGCCGGGCGCGATCTCGAGGAGCTCCGGCGTGACGATGAGATCCCGGCTGGGCGTGAGCTGCCACTGGCCGTCGTCCGCCACGGTCCAGAGCATCGTGCGCACCTGCACGCGCAAGGGTGAGTCTGCCGTGTTGTTGAGATTGATGATGTCGGTGCGATGGCGCGCATCGAGCTCGACGCGCAGCGGGTTGATGGAGAACGTGGCAGCGCGAACGTTCGGGTTGAGCGCCAATAGAAGGGCGGCCAGCGCACAACGACCGGCCAGATTATGGTAAATGCTCATACCTAATTGACCCCCTGAAGAGTGGCCCCTGCGTCCTGCAATGAGCCACCCCCCGGGAGTCAGGAAATCAGAAGGTCACCGTCGCAATCACCGAGTCGCTGTACGAGCCGGCCGGCACGTCCGCGCCCGCCGGCAGCGAGCCGTAGGTCGTGAAGGACAGCGCCGTGGCGTTGCTGACGGTGGTCTGCGCAGCAGGCTCATTGGTGCCCACGGTGCCGGTACCCCATTCCGTCGTGCCGGTGGCGGCAATGTAGATGTGGTACGGCAACAAATTGGTGCCGTTGGCCATTTGGCGAATCGGTACGGCCGCCGTCGATCCGGTGCCCGGATTCGCGCCTTGGTTGAGCGCCACCGAGACGGAGTCTCCCTTGGTGCACTTGGCGGTCACTGCGCCGTTGGCCGTCACGGCCGTCCCGCTGGTGGGATCGTAATTACCGAACGCGATGTTCGTGCTGCCGATGGTGCAGTTGTTGACCACGGTCGCCGTCACGTTGAACGTCGTGTTTCCGGTGCCGGCCCAGGCGCTCAACGCGGACCCCCCCACCACCATCGCCACGGCAGCCGCCAAAATCTTTCTGTGAGACATCATTTCGTCACCTCGGTCTGAAGCTTCGTACTGAAGCTTGGTTGGAACCATTCGTCACCTTGAAGCTCGCCCGACCTTCGCCGCGCCAGCGCCCGCCTCGGTCTGGGGATTTGCTGAGCGCTGACCGAACGGGCGGTCTTGCTGGGTGCTATTTTTGACGGTGCAGCGCCCGGGGCGGCGTGACTACGGTCGCAGAATGTAAGGGTATTGCTTAAGATCCGGCAGGAAGTGCCGATAACCGCCCACTTTGCGGGGCGCCGCGCGCTGCACGACGGTGGCCAGGGCTGCCGGGTCCAGCGCGCAGCGAGCCACCCGTCACAGTTTTGGATCGGCCTGGTAGACCACGCGACCGCCCACCACCGTCTGCAGCACCTTCACCTCGGCGATTTCCTCGGCCGGTATTTTGAGGACGTTGCGGTCGAGAACGATCAGATCCGCAAACTTGCCCACTTCCAAAGAGCCGGTGGCCTCGTCCTGATGGAGCTCGTAGGATGAGTTCATGGTGATGGCGCGCAGCACCTGGGCGCGCGACAATCCGGCGTCCTCGCTCAAGCGGCGACCGGCATACTTGGGGCCGCTTGCCGGCGAGTTGGTGCGGGTGACGCCCACTTTGAGCGCAAACCACTCGTCGAGCGGGTCGACCGGCCAGTCGCTGCCGTAAGCGATGCGCGCTCCCGCATCGGCAAGGAACGCGGCCGGCTCCATGTATTTGTAGCGGGCCGGGCCCATGTAGTCGCGCGCGTTGTCGACGGTGTCGGACGCCTGCTTTTCCCACTGGAACGAAAGCACCGGAATCACGTTCAGCTGTTTGTAGCGGCCGAAATCGCGGGGATCCACGATCTCGTCATGGGCGATTGCCGCGCGGATGTCCCTGCCGGGAAACTGCGCGCGCATCGCTTCGATTCCATCCAATCCCTCGTGCACGGCGCGGTCGCCGTCCGCATGCATATGCGGCTCCAGACCGGCGCCCGCCACGGCGATGACCAAGGCACGCAGCACGGGCGCGGGGAAATATACCTCCGGCCCGCGATTCTTGCCGGGCGCCCACGGGGCATTCGCTCCAGGTCCCGGAGGTTCGAAGTAAGGCTCCAGCATCGCACCGGTCAGCGCGGGCGCAGATATGACGCCGTCGAGAAACAGCTTCACGTTGCGCGCGGTGATCGATGGCGCGATGCGCACGTCCCCCTCGTCGTAACGGCGCGCGAGTTCGGCCGCTGCGGCGACCGCCTTCTTGGGATCCTTGCCGTCGGGCGGCGTGATCAAAATGGCGAAGTGCGCGCGCGCTGTCAGGCCTTGCGCGCGCTCGACGCCCGCGAACGCGGCGAGATCGCGATCGAGCGCCATGGCGTCGAGGAAGGTGGTGATCCCTTGCTTTCGCATCACTTCGAGCGCCGCCTGGGCGGAACGCACGTCCTCTTGCGGTGTGGGCGCCGGCACGATCTTGGTGACGAGTTCCTGGGCGGCATCCTCCAGAAGCCCGGTGGGATTGCCGTTGGGATCGCGCCAGATCTTGCCGCCGAGCGGCGCCTGCGTGGCGGCGTCGATGCCGGCCAATCGGATGGCGCGGGAATTCACCAGCGCCGTATGGCCGAAGGAGGAGACGACGATGATCGGCCGTTGGGTCTTGAGCGCATCGAGAGCCGCCCGAGTCACCTGCGTGCCGGCCGGAATCATGCCCTCTTGAAACCACTCGACGACTTCCAGCCAGCCGTCCGGCTCGCGTGAGCGCGTTTCGTCGAGACACTTCTGAATCCCGCCCTGCATCTGCTCGACGGTCAGCTGCAGGTATTGCAGATTGCACTTCAGCAGCGATGCGCCGCCTTCCAGTGGATGCATGTGTCCGTCCACCAGTCCGGGCATCAACATGCGCCCGTGAAGATCGATCTGCCTCGTGTGGCCGCCGATCAGAGCCGCCGCGCCGGCGTCGCTCCCGACGTAAACGATGACACCGCCGCGCACGGCCAGCGCCTGTTGCACGCTGTCCTGCGGGTCCACCGTGTACACGAACCCGTGACGATAGACGAGGTCCGCCGGCCCCGGATCCTGCGCGGCCGCAGCCGCGGCCGCCAGCAAGCTCAGCGCGATCGAGAGAACGCCGGTGTCAAACCGCATTTAACGCCGCTCCGAGATCGGCGATGAGATCGTCGGGGTCCTCGATGCCGACCGAGATTCGGATCAGCGCATCGCTGATCCCGATTCGATCGCGGGTCTCCTTGGGCACGCCGGAATGCGTGGTGCTCGCCGGATGCGAGATCAAGGTTTCCGTTCCGCCGAGGCTCACCGCGAGCTTGATGAACTGCAGCCCGTCGAGCAGGCGAAACGCCTCCGCCTCTCCCCCCTTGACGGAAAACCCGAACGTCGAGCCCGCGCTCAGGCATTGACGCTCGAAAACCCCCTTGCGGGGATCGTCCGCGGCGAGGAACCCGAGGTAGTTGACACCCGCGATCTTCGGGTGCGTACGCAAAAATCCGGCGACCTGCGCCGCGTTCTGCGCGGATTTGTGCATGCGCAACGACAGTGTTTCCATCGAGCGCATGATCATCCACGCGGTGTTGGGGTCGAGCTGCGTGCCGAGAGCGCCGCGCAGCCTCTTGATCGGTTCGACGACGCTGCGCGCGCCAACCACCCCTCCCGCCACGAGGTCGGAATGACCGCCGACGTATTTGGTCAGGGAGTACAGCACCAGATCGGCGCCGAGCGAAAGCGGGCGCTGGAACACCGGGCCGAGGAAGGTATTGTCGACGAGCACCGGGGGACGACCTCCGCTTTGCCGCGCGCCGATCTCGCCGGAAATCTCGCGCATGAGCGCAAGATCCACCAGGCTGTTGGTCGGGTTGGCGGGAGTCTCCGTCATGATCAGGCAGACCCTGCCGCCCGTCTCGCGTGCGCGGGCACTTGCACGCTCCGCCGCCTCCTTCACCGCCGCAGGATCATGTCCTTCCGTGAAACCCACCGTGCCGACGCCGAAGGCGGGCAATGTCTTGTCGATCAGCGTCTCGGTGCCGCCGTACAGCGGCTGGCTCATCAGGATCACATCGCCCGGCCGTACGTACGCGAACAGCGCGGTCGAGATCGCGGACATTCCGCTCGAGAACACGGCGGCAGCTTCGCCCTGTTCCCACAGGGCGAGCCGATCCTCGAGCACCTCGAGATTCGGATTGTTGAAACGCGAATAGACCAGGCCGGCCGCCTGCCCCGCTTTCGGTTGGCGGCGCCCGGAGCTGTAGTCGAAGAAATCCTTTCCGTCCTGGGCGGTCTTGAATACGAAGGTCGAGGTCAGGAATATCGGCGGCTTGAGCGAGCCCTCCGACAGGGAAGGGTCGTAGCCGAACCCCATCATCTGGGTCTCCGGCTTCAACACGTGATCGCCGATTTTGCGTTTATGATATGCGTCGTAGCTCACGTCGCCTCCTATGTTTTCAATGGCGACAATATACTCCAAGGAAACCAGCGTACGTGTTATTGATCGTCATCGCCCTCGCTGCGTTCTCGAGCACCATTGCGGGCGGCATGCTGGCGCTCGGATTGCGCGACAAGCTGCATTTGATCCTCGGCTTCAGCGCCGGAGCGGTCATCGGCGTGGCGTTTTTCGATCTGCTGCCGGAGTCGCTCGCATTGGGTTTGCGCTTCCACGAGGCGGGCACCCTTTTGGCCGTGGCCGCGCTCGGCTTCCTGGCGTATCTGGTGCTCGACCGGATCCTCTTGTTTCACGCCGACACCCTGCGGCGCGGGGCGGTGGGAGCCGGTGTGCTCTGCGTGCACAGCCTGCTCGACGGTGTGGCCATTGGATTGGCTTTTCAGGCCTCCAGGAGCGTGGGGATCATCGTGGCGATCGCCGTGCTCACGCACGACTTCTCCGACGGCATCAACACCATGAACGTCGTGCTCAAGAATCAGGGAGACCGCCCGCGGGCGCTCTCCTGGCTGCTGCTCGATGCGGTTGCGCCGGTCGTCGGAATCGCCGCGACGGCGCTCTTCAAACTGCGCATCGATGGATTCGGTGTGGTCCTCGCGCTGTTCGCCGGCTTTTTCCTCTACATCGGCGCAAGCGATCTCATCCCCGAGAGCTACCACGCTCACCCGAAGCTTCTGACGACCGTGATGACGCTGGTGGGCGCGGCGGTGTTGTATGTCGCGGTGACTCTCGTCGGCTGAGCGCCGGCGCGCTTGGCCTGCCTTCAGTCCTTGATCGCAACGGCCGTGGTGCCGCTCGTCGCCGCGCTCCCCGCCGAGGCGGCCATGATGCTGACGACCGCCGCCCATTGGATCAGCGACAGGCGCTCGTGCAGGAAGGCGAGGCCCGACAGCGCCCCGAGCGCGGGTTCCGCGCTCATCAGCACGCCGAAGGTCCTGGTGGGAATCCGCGTGAGCGCGAACATCTCGAGGGAATACGGCAGCGCGCTCGACAGCACCGCCACTCCGAGGGCCGCCGGCAGCACCGCCGGGTTGAAGAGCGACCCGCCCGCCTGCACCACCCCGATGGGAGCGATCACCAGGGCGCCGATGAGGGTGCCGACCGCCGTGGTGATGCCGCCGTGCGCGTCACCCGCCTTGCGTCCGAAGACGATATAAAGCGCCCAGCAGACGCCGGCTCCGAGGGCGAACGCAATGCCGACGCCGGACACGGCCCCATGGCCCATCGGCAGCAGCGCGAGAAGTCCGAGCGCCGCAAGAGCGACCCAAACATAATCGAGCGCGCGATGAGAGGCGGCGATGGCCACCGCCAGGGGGCCCGTGAACTCCAGCGCGACGGCGATGCCCAGCGGAATGCGGGACAGCGCCGAATAGAAACAAAAGTTCATGCAGCCCATCGCGACCCCATAAACGACGATGCTGCCGGCCTCCCGCGCCGTGGGACGCAGCCGCCAGGGCCGCCATACCGCTGCGAGGAGGACGCTCGCGATTGCAAGCCGCAGCGTCGTTGCGCCGGCGACCCCGACCGCCGGAAACAATCCCTTGACCAGGGCCGCGCCGACCTGAACGCTGACCATCGCGATGGCAAGCACGCCGACGGGTAATGCGATGGAGGTGGACTTGAACGATGCGGAAGCGGTCACAATAATCCGGTAGTCTTCGCTATGCTGAGATTACCATTGCGCGACCCCTCGCCCCTTCGAATTGATTCCTTGGCAGCCTTGCGCTCGCGCGGTATGTCGCCGCTCGACCGCGGAGCGCTGCCTCGCGATACGGTCGCGCTTGCCCGATTCCTTCTGGGCAAGGTCGTCGTGCGCGAATTGGGCAAGCGGCTGCTCAGCGGACGCATCGTCGAGACCGAGGCCTACCTCGAGGCCGATCCGGCTTGTCACGCGTTTCGCGGCATGACCCCGCGCAACCGCTCGCTTTTTCTGGAAGCCGGCCATGCCTATGTCTACCTGTGCTACGGCACCTCTTACATGCTCAACGTTTCGAGCGAAGCTGCCGGCGTCGGCGCCGGCGTCCTGTTGCGCGCCCTCGAACCCCTGTCCGGCATTGAGCACATGCAGCGCGCCCGCAACGCCTCGAGTTTGCGCGACTTGGCGCGCGGGCCGGGGCGCCTGGCGGAAGCCCTGGGCATCGATCTGAGGCACGACGGGCTGGACGTGTGCCGGCGCGGAAGCTTGTGGATCGGGGACGACGGTGCTTCGGTGGATGCGATCGGCGAGAGCGTGCGCATCGGCCTCACCAAAGGTGCCGAGGCGCGCTTGAGATATTTCGTGGCGGGCAGTCCCCATTTGAGCGGATCGCGCAGTCTCAACGGCTCGGGGCACGACGCGCGTACGCGGCGTGGCACCGGAGCGAAGCCTTGAATCCGCTCGCCGACAGTCTTGCCGAACGACTCGCCACACAGCCCTTCATCGTGCTTGACGGCGCGCTCGCCACCGAGCTCGAGCGGCGCGGTGTCGACCTTCGCGATCCGCTTTGGTCGGCCAAATGCCTGATTGAATCTCCGCGGACCATCCGTGCGGTGCACATGGATTACTTCAGGGCCGGCGCCGACGTGGCGACCACCGCGACCTACCAGGCGACCTTCGAGGGCTTCGAGCGTCGCGGCATCGGCCGGGAGCAGGCCGAACGGTTGATGCGCGACGCGGTCGCGATCGCGGCGGACGCTCGAGATGAATTCTGGGCCGACCCCTCGAACCGGGAGTCGCGCCGCCGGCCCTGGGTCGCAGCGTCCGTCGGCCCCTACGGCGCCATGCTGGCGGACGGGTCCGAGTATCGCGGCGGGTACCTCGCGAGCGACGCCGAACTCGCGCGCTTTCACCGTCCGCGGCTGGAGATCCTGGCGAGTTCGGGCGCGGACCTCATCGCGTGCGAGACGCTGCCCTGCCTGCGCGAGGCCATGGTCCTCGCCAGGCTGCTCCAGGAATTTCCGGCGGTCAGCGCGTGGATCAGCTTTTCATGCATCGACGGCAGCCGCAATTCGCAGGGTGAGCCGATCTCCGAGTGCGCCGCGGCTTTGCGCGGCCACGATCAAATTGCGGCGCTCGGCGTGAATTGTACGGCGCCGGCGTACGTGACCGAGCTCCTCGAGAGGATGCATGGACAGGCCGACAAGCCGCTGCTCGCCTATCCGAATTCCGGGGAGGCCTACGACGCCCTCGAGAAGCGGTGGGTGGGGCATGCGCAGTGCCGGCGCATCTCCGACGCAGTGGGCGATTGGTATCGTGCGGGAGCACGCCTCATCGGCGGTTGCTGCCGCAGCACGCCCGCGGACATTCGCGGGATCGTCGCGCAGGCGCGCTCGCTGGCGGGCTCAATGATCTGAGAAGTGGGGCTCCCGCTTCTCGAAAAACGCCCTAACTCCCTCGACGCAGTCCTGCGTCTCCAGCGTCATCTCCTGCGCACTGCGCTCGGCCCGCAGCTGTTCCTGCAGCGAGTTGTCGAAAGTCGACGCATGCAGGGCGCGGATCTGGCCGAGCACGGCGCAGGGACCGGACGCCAGCTTGTGAGCAACTTCCTGCGCCCGCGCCTGCACCTCGCCATCCGGCGCAACGGCGTACGCCAGGCCCCAATCGAGCGCCGTTTTGGCGTTGATCTTTTCCGCCAGCATGAGGGCGGCGAGCGATCGACCGCCGCCGATTCGCCTTGCCAGATGAAACGTGATGCCCGCGTCCGGCACCAATCCCAAGCGCGCGAACGACGGACAGAAATACGCGCTTTCCCCCACGATGATGATATCGCTGGCCAGCGCCAGGCTCATGCCCGCGCCGACCGCGGCCCCATTCACGGCGGCGATGATCGGATACCTGAAGCCGCTTAGCCTCGTGATCAAGGGGTCCATGAAGCGGCGCATCTCGAAGTGCGCACGCTGTCTCGCCTGCCGGGTGTTGAGGTCGACCGAGTGCAAATCGAGCCCGCTGCAGAATACATCGCCGCTCCCGGTGATGATGACGGCGCGAGCTCCGCCGTCCCCTTTTTGAATTTGATCGAGCGCAAGGTGGAATGCGCGGATGATGGAGATGTCGATCGCGTTGCTGACTTGCGGCCGCTGTATGCTCAAAGTCGCTACGCCGTCGGAGATCGTGACGGACAGTGAATTCATAGACCCACCTCTCGCTCTGTGCCGTACCTGTCAATCAAGCTCGAGATTTCACCATCCGATCATGCGCCCGGCGTGCCATCCCTGCAATACGACCGGGGTCTTGGCAAACCATCGCTTGGGCCCGGGCGGTACGGGTGGAACGGCCCGGAGCGGTACACGGGCGGACCGGGGCGCCCGGGCCGCCGATTCGGGTCTGCGTTACGGCGCGTTGGGGTAGTTTTGGTTGATGCTCAGGTGGTTGACCACTTTATGGTCACCTGCGGCTTTGGTGGCTATGCGTGTCGCCTCTTGCAACGCGTGACTGCTTTGCACGAAGCCGCTTAACACGACATTGCCCTTGTCCATCGCTACATCGACGTGCCTGCCGTCGAAAGTGGGATTGGAATTCAATGCCGACTTCACTTTCGCAGCGGCATCCGAATCCGCGCCCTTGGCTTGGCTGGCGCTCGAAGCCGAGTGGTCCTGCGCCTGCGCGGAAAAAGACTGAACCGTCAGCCCAAGGACGATGGCAGTGACTCCCGCTCCCATCATGGTACGTTGGGCGATACTTTTCACTTTCATGGCCTGCTCCTTTTGATTTTGGCCGACGCCGCCAGGCGCCCCTTTATTGCAATCATGTGGGCGGCTCAATGGGGGAGCTACGGGCGAACGGCGCGGGTGACCGTGGGAATTTCCCGACCCCGTCCGGTGAAAGTCGTGCTCGATCATCCGGTCGTAAAAACGACGGCGCCCGTGGCGGCTCGGTAGCCGGCACGGGCGCTCGATTCGAACGATCGAGGAGTTGGCGGGATTTACGGTTTCTCGCCCTCCCTGCGTTCCGGCGCAGCTTTGGGCTTCGCGGCCGGCTTGGGCTGCGCCTTTTGCTCAGGCTTCGGAGGCGCGGCCGGCGGATGTGCCCCGCCGTTGACCGGCGCATGCGCGGCCGGATTTCCAGAGTTCACCGGCGCCGCATGGGCGGCCGGGTGTGCCGAATGCGCCGGTGCCGGATGGGCGGCCGGGGCGGCCGGAGCGGCCGCGCGCGGCGGCGCACCCTTGGCACCCACCACACCGGGCCCATTGAACGACGCCGGCCGCGCGGTGGCGGCAATCGCCGGATGACCGCCGTTCGCCTTGGCGGCGAGCTGGGGATTGCGCACCGCTTCAGAGACATGCTGTTTTTGAGCCGGCGTCGGCGGGACGTGCGGCTCGGTCATCGCCGCCCTTTCCTGCGGCGTCGGTGCCGCGGCAACGCCACCCGCGCCGCCGTTGTAGCTCACCTTGTTCACCGTGACGTTGTTGACCGTTACGTTGTTGACGTAGGTGTTGTGGATCACGGTGGTGTTCACGTGCACGACCGCGGTGTTGTACGAAAAGGAGTTGCCGACCCAGCGGCCACCCGCGAACCCGACGCCCCCATAGCCGAACCCGTAGTTGACGCCGCCGTAGAACCCGATATGCGGGCCCCAATAGCCGGCATGGAACATATAGACGCCGCCGACGAAACCCCAGTAGCCGGGCGTCCAGAGCACGCCCACCCGCGGCGGTGCGACCCAGGTGCCCGGGATCCAGTAATAACCTCCCGTCGAATAAGCCCAGTAGCCGGGCGTCCACAGCCATCCATCCTCGGGGCAGGGCGGCTGATCGTAGTCCGGGAGCGGAGGCGGCGCCTCGGTGGCCTGCACCTCGACCTCGACGGGTGCCGCGTCGGGCGGCGGCGGCGCGTAGACGCGCGGGGGCGGGGGCGGAGGCGGCGGTGGCGGACCTGGCACGCGCACCGTGGCGACGCAGCCCGCCAGCAAACTCCCTGCGGCCAACGAACACAACAGTGATTTTTGATATGGTGTCGACATGTTCCTGCCTTTGCTTGGTTATCTATACGGCTGCAGCGTAGTGAAGGGACGCCGCTTTGAACTCATATAACGTCACAGGTCGAACGACAGATAGTTCCGTGAAGCAAATGTAACCCGAAAACGCGGCCGCGCTGTCGTCGCGGAGCGACAGCCCGGAAGCATTCAAATTCGTGCCCTCGCCGTGCTACTCGTCAACGGGCCGATTCACGGTTTCAGGGAGGAACAGAAACCCGACCACCACGGTGATCCCGGCGACCACGATCGGATACCAAAGACCATAGTAGATATCGCCCGTGGCGGCGACCATCGCGAAGGCCGTCGTCGGCAGAAATCCGCCGAACCAGCCGTTGCCGATGTGATACGGCAGCGACATCGCGCTGTAGCGGATGCGCGCCGGAAACAACTCGACCAGCAACGCCGCGATCGGACCGTACACCATGGTCACGTACAGCACCAGAACGAACAGGATGAGCACGACCATCGGCTTGTTGATGCTCGCGGGATCCGCCTTGTCCGGATAGCCCACCGCCGACAACGCCTTCTTCGCGGCTCCTTGAAACGCGGCGATCGCGGCTTTGCGCTCCGCACCCGTCACGGCACGCGGATCCGGCGCCGTGAGCGTCGTGTCCCCGGCGCGGATCTGGGCCACCGCTCCGGCGGGAGCGTCGATTCGTTGATAGGAAACCCCCGCCTTCGCCAGAAAGCTCTTCGCGATATCGCACGAGCTCGAATCGAATTTGTTCTTGCCGACGGGATCGAATTGAAACGAACACTGCGCCGGATCGGCGATCACGGCCACGGGCGCGCTCGCCTGCGCCGCGAACAACGCGGGATTCGCGTAGCGGGTCAGCGCGTGAAACAGCGGCGAGTAGGTGAACATCGCCAGGAGACACCCGGCGAGGATGATGGGCTTCCGGCCGATCCGATCGGACATCCAACCGAATAGAATGAACGCCGGCGTGGCGAGCGCGAGCGCGAGCGCCGTCAGGATGTTGGTGGTGGCGCCATCGACGCGCAGCACGCGCTCGAGAAAAAACAGCGCATAGAATTGCCCCGTGTACCACACCACCGCCTGTCCCATGACTGCGCCGAGCAGCGCGATCAACACGATTTTCAAGTTGCCCCACCGGCCGAAGGCCTCGGAGAGCGGAGCCTTGGATGTCGTGCCCTCGCGCTTCATGCTGACGAACACCGGGCTCTCGTCGAGCTGCATGCGGATCCAGAGCGAGACCATCAACAGCACGAGGGAGATCAGGAAGGGAATGCGCCATCCCCAGCTCTTGAAGGCGTCCTCCCCCATGGCCGTCCGGGTGCCGATCACCACCAGCAGCGCCGCAAACAACCCGAGCGTCGCGGTGGTTTGAATCCAGCTGGTGTACAGGCCGCGCTTTCCCTGGGGCGCGTGCTCGGCGACATAGGTCGCGGCGCCCCCGTATTCCCCGCCGAGCGCGAGGCCTTGGAGCAACCGCAGCGCGACGAGGGCGATCGGAGCCGCGACCCCCGCGGTGGCGTAGCTCGGCAACAGGCCCACCAGGAAGGTCGCGCCGCCCATGATGCTCATCGTGACGAGAAACGTATGCTTGCGGCCGACGAGATCTCCGAGGCGGCCGAACACGAGCGCTCCGAAGGGTCGCACGGCGAATCCCGCGGCGAAGGCGGCCAACGCGAAGATGAATCCGGTGACCTCGTTGACGCCCGAGAAAAACTGCGCGGTGATGATGCTTGCGAGCAGTCCGTACAGATAAAAGTCATACCACTCGAACACCGTGCCGAGCGATGACGCGCCGATCACCAACCATGGGTTCTGCACCGCCTTGCGGTGGACGTGAGCGCCCCCCGCGATCGCAGTCGTATTGTCCATTCCCCCCCCCCTTTAAGCGTGCCGCCGATCGATCAGTGCTTGGAAGGCCCCGCGTTGCCGGTGGACGATCCCGCGCCGGGCCGGCCGGCCGTCACGATCGAGCGTAGCTCCCTGAGCTTGGCCTTGATCACGGCCGCATTATCCGGGCCCATGCGAATCAACAACTTCTGCCCCGCAGGCAGGGCCTCGAGCGTCGGATCCGCGAACGTGTAAAGGACGTTCGGACGCGTGAGCTCGATGGGCCCGACCGGCTCGGGCGCCCCCAGCAGCGAATCGATCACCGCAACCAGCCGATCGTTGAAATATCCGTTCGGATATCCGAGATCCTGATATGCGCCCTGGAACAGCGGATAGAAGCGCAGGTACACATCGGCCACGCGCTGCATGTCGAGCTTGCGCAGCGCGTTCACCATCGGCTCGTAGCGCGCGAAATTCTTGGGGTCGAGCGTGGCATGAATTTCATCGCCCTCCACCAGAAAAGGGCCGCCCGGCGATACCGTCGGACGCTTCGCCGCGGGCGCTTTTTGCCGCGGCAGGTTGTCGATGGTCACCACCAGATGCCGAACGATGCTCTCCGGCACCAGATATTGCGCGGCGTCGTTGCCGAGCGCTTCGCCAAGCGCATCCTTGATCGCGGGATCGCTGTCGTTCAACGCCGGCAGTGGGGCCTGCGGCGCGGAAGGCGGGCTTGGCACGGGATTCTCGACGGCGGGCTGCGACTCGGGCGCGGCCGGCGCGGGAGTCAGGGCGGCGGCCGGCTGCGCCGGGCCGGCATTGCGCTTGTGAAAGTAGTACGCGGTGCCCCCGCCCGCCAGTACCACCACCGCCGCAATCACGATCATCGGCTTGTTGACCATCGACTCTCCGGCGCCCGAATGCCCGGCTCATTCTGGCGCAATCGCGCGAAAAAAGCAGCGGTCGGCCGCCTTCACGCGCGATCATGTGCCACAAGGCCGGCCCGCTTCGCCGTTCAGCCGGATTGAGGCATGCGGATCTGAAGCTCTTTGCGTCGGTAGTCGATGATGAGCGTGTCCAGCGTTCCGAGCGCGTCCATGCCGATCATGATCGCGGGCTCGCTGATGTATTGCCAATGCTTGAATATGTAGACATCCGCGAACGTCACGCCGTGATCGTTTATCTGTATCTGCCCCATCTCGATCGCGGGCGTGTTGATGAACTCGCCGCTCTCCACGGCCAGGGTGGCGCCCACGATTTGATCCGGCTTGCCGCGAATTCCGTGATCGCGCATGTACAACGCCCTGCGCAGCGCAAGGTTTCCGATCGTGGCCTGCCCCCCCGTATCGATGATCGCTTCGGTCGGCACCCCGCCCACCTTGCAGGGGATCATGATCAATTGGCCGTGTCCCAGCCTGAACGGCACGGTGAGAAATCCCCGCGCCGGACGCTCCGCGCGGGAGTAGGTGATGGATATCTGGTCGTGGCGGAAATCAATGAAAATGCGCTTGTTCTTGAGGCCCTCGGAACCGAGTATGCCCTCCGCTCCGCCCAGGGCATCGGGCACTATGGGCAGCAGAGGCGAATCCACGGCGAGGTCGCCGACGGTCAGTGTATCCGCCTTGATGGTCGGCACGTCGGCGCTGCCCGTCACCCCGCGCAGCGTGACGCGGGGCGATGCATCCGTGGAAACCCCCAACGCCAGTGCCACCATGGCGGTTACCCCGGAACTGCTCGCGCCTGTGTCCAGAACCAAACGGAACGGCCCGCGGCCGTTGATGAGCACCGGGGCCCAGATTCTGCCGATCTGATCGCGGCGCGTGGGCGCGACGTAGCGCGGCTCGCGCGTTTGCACCATGATCTCGGCGAGTTGATCGACGGCCTCCGTTGTCGCGACGGCGGGTGCGGACGTGGGCGATCCAACGGACGGAGGGACCGCCTGCATCGTGCCCGGGGCATCCTGGGGTGACAAACCGAAGGTAACGGCTACCAGCGCTGCCGCGGCAAGTGCCGGGGCGCGATGTGAAGAATTCGCAGGCTCTGTTCGGTCGCTCATGGCATGGCCCTCCCCCGACGTCCTTGCTTGTTTATACGCCTCCGGCAGGCGGCGAGCACAGCCGCGTAACCTTTTCCATGCCTTTTTGTATGCCAGTTCTCAGCCGGCGGTGCGGCGTGCTTTTTGCTGCGCGGCAGCATTCGCATTGAGGCGGCCCCCTATGCATGAAATTTCATATTGGCCTGCGTGCCCATTAGTGGTGACATGAGTCATTCCATGAGTCCGTCGTGGCGTAGCCCGACCTTAGCGATCATTATGGCCCGATCAATATGAACACCACTTCCACCCGACGAGTCATCCCCATCCAGGCGGAACCACCGGACGCCTTGCGGGGGACCGAGCGAACCCGGGTGCTCGAAGCTTGTGCGCTTCTCAAAGACCGCCCCGGGGCGCTGCTGCCCATCCTGCATGCCGTGCAGGATGCCATCGGCTTCGTGCCGTCGGAGGCCGTACAATTGATAGCCAGCGAGCTCAATTTGTCGCGCGCCGAAGTTCATGGCGTCGTGACCTTCTATCACTATTTTCGGACCCGGCGCGGCGGGCGGCACGTCGTGCATCTTTGCCGCGCAGAGGCCTGCCAGGCCCTCGGAGCGGCTGCTCTGGAAGCCCACGCCAAGAAAACGCTGGGGATCGATTTTCACGCGACGAGCTCCGACGGAGCGGTCACCTTGGAACCCGTTTACTGCCTCGGCAACTGCGCGCTCGGCCCCGCGCTCATGATCGACACCGAGCTCAAGGGGAGGGTTTCAGCCGGGCGATTCGACGAGTTGATGGCGTCATTGCGGGCGAAGCTCTCATGAAGGCCGTGAGGATCTTCGTGCCGCGGGATGCCGCCGCACGCTCCATGGGCGCCGATGACACGGCCCGGGCGGTCCTCGACGAGGCGAAGCGCCGTGGGATCGAGGTGCAACTCGTGCGCAACGGCTCGCGCGGAATGCTCTGGCTCGAACCGTTCGTCGAAGTGGAATCGGACGGAAAGCGCTATGGCTACGGGCCCGTCCAGGCCTCGCAGGTGTCCGATTTGTTCGACAACGGCTTCTGCGAGCCTGCGAACGCGGCCTCGCGCGCCCATGCCCTCGCGCACGGGCTGACCGGGGAGATGCCGTATTTCAAGCGGCAGGAGCGTCTGACGTTCGCCCGCGTGGGCATCATCGATCCGGTGTCGATCGAGGACTACATCGCGCATGGCGGCTATGCCGGCCTCAAGGCGGCACTCGCCATGCAGCCGGCGCAAATCGTCGAAAGCGTCAGCGCTTCCGGGCTCCGCGGACGCGGCGGCGCCGCCTTCCCGGCCGGCATCAAGTGGAAAACGGTACTGGGCGCAGCGGGCGACCAAAAGTACATCGTCTGCAATGCCGACGAGGGCGATTCGGGCACTTTTTCGGATCGCATGCTGATGGAGGGGGACCCCCTCACGCTGGTCGAGGGCATGACCATCGCAGGGATCGCCACCGGGGCGACCCGCGGTTACATCTACCTTCGCTGGGAGTACCCCGACGCGCATCGCGCGCTCGAGGCCGCGATTGGCGCCGCTTACGCTGCGCACTATCTCGGCGACAACATCCAGGGCAGCGGCAAGCGCTTCGACCTGGAAGTCCGATTGGGCGCGGGAGCCTACATCTGCGGGGAAGAGACCTCTCTGCTCGAGTCGCTGGAGGGAAAACGGGGGCAGGTGCGTTTCAAACCGCCCCTGCCCGCGCTTGCCGGCTTGTTCGGCAAGCCCACCGTGATCAACAACGTCATCACGTTCGCCTCCGTCCCCATCATCCTCGAGCGAGGGGCGCCGTTTTATCAGCACTTCGGCATGGGCCGCTCGCGCGGCACGCTGCCCATGCAATTGGCGGGCAACATCAAGCAGGGCGGTCTGGTGGAGGTCGCCTTCGGCATGACCTTGCGCGAGCTTCTGTATGATTTCGGCGGCGGAAGCTTGAGCGGGAGGCCGATCCGAGCGGTCCAGGTGGGCGGCCCTCTCGGTGCCTACATGCCCGAATCGCAATTCGACACGCCGCTCGACTATGAGGCCTTCGCCGCGATCAAGGCCATGCTCGGCCACGGCGGCGTGGTCGTGTTCGACGACACGGTCGACATGGCGGCCCAGGCGCGCTACGCCATGGAATTCTGCGCCATAGAGTCGTGCGGCAAGTGCACGCCCTGCCGGATCGGGTCGACCCGCGGCGTCGAGGTGATCGACCGCTTGATCAGCGGCAACAACGCCGCGGCCCAGGAGGTCCTGCTGCGCGACCTCTGCGAAACCCTGACGTACGGCTCGCTCTGCGCGCTCGGCGGCCTGACGCCGTTTCCAGTGCTGTCGGCGCTGAACCATTTTCCCGAAGATTTTGTCAAAACATCGAGCGCTCGGGCATCCGCCTGACGCAACCCCAGGACACAAGCCATGTTATCCATCGTAGAACACGATCACGGAACCCCGAAGCGGGAAACCACGAAGCTCGTCAGCCTGACCATCGATGGGCGGGAGATCTCGGTCCCCGAAGGGACCTCGGTGATGCGCGCAGCCTCGTTGTCCGATGTGAAGATCCCGAAGCTTTGCGCGACGGAACAACTCGAGGCGTTCGGATCCTGCCGCATGTGCCTGGTGCAAATCGACGGGATGAAGGGCCTGCCCGCCTCCTGCACCACCCCGGTCGCCCAGGGCATGGTGGTCCACACCCAGAACAAGCAGCTCGCCGACATTCGTCGCGGCGTGATGGAGCTCTACATCTCCGATCATCCGCTCGACTGCCTCACCTGTCCCGCGAACGGTCACTGCGAGCTTCAGGACATGGCGGGCGTGGTGGGCCTGCGAGAGGTCCGCTACGGCTATGAGGGTGAAAACCACCTCGATGCGCCAAAGGACGAATCCAACCCCTATTTCACGTTCGATGCGAGCAAGTGCATCGTATGCTCGCGCTGTGTGCGCGCCTGCGATGAGCAGCAAGGCACGCTGGCGCTCACCATTCAGGGCCGCGGCTTCGAGTCCAAGGTGGCGGCGAGCCAGGACGAGTCCTTCATGGATTCCGAATGCGTCTCCTGCGGTGCCTGCGTGCAGGCCTGCCCCACCGCGACGCTCTCCGAGAAGTCGCTGATCGAGAAAGGTCAGGCGGAGCACAGCGTCACCACCACCTGCGCCTACTGCGGCGTCGGCTGCTCTTTCCGGGCCGAGATGCAGGGCGAGGAGCTGGTGCGCATGGTGCCCAACTCCGACGGGCATGCGAACCACGGTCACTCCTGCGTGAAGGGGCGCTTTGCCATCGGCTATGCGACCCACCCCGACCGCATCTTGAAACCCATGATCCGCAAGCAGATCACCGATCCCTGGCGCGAAGTGTCCTGGGAGGAAGCGATCGGCTATGCCGCGAGCGAGCTCAAGCGCATTCAAAAGAAGTACGGCCGAAATTCCATCGGCGGCATCACTTCCTCGCGCTGCACGAACGAGGAGACCTACCTCGTCCAGAAGCTGATCCGCGCCGGCTTCGGCAACAACAACGTCGACACCTGCGCCCGGGTCTGTCACTCGCCCACCGGTTACGGCTTGAAGAACACCATCGGCGAGTCGGCCGGCACGCAGAATTTCGACTCGGTGATGCAGGCGGACGTGATTTTCGTGATCGGCGCCAATCCCACCGACGGGCATCCGGTATTCGCCTCCCAGATGAAGCGCCGGCTGCGACAGGGGGCGAAGCTGATCGTCGCGGATCCGCGCCGGATCGACCTCGTGCGTACGCCGCACATCGCGGCGGACTATCACTTGAAGCTGCGTCCCGGAACCAATGTCGCGTTGATCAATTCCCTCGCCCACGTCATCGCCACCGAAGGTCTGGTCAAGGAGGATTTCGTGCGCGAACGCTGCGAGGTGGATTCGTTCGAGAAGTGGCGCGCCTTCGTGTCGCTCGAGAAGAACTCTCCGGAGTCGATGGAGGCCATCACCGGAGTCCCCGCCGCCAACGTGCGCGCTGCCGCGCGCCTTTTCGCCACCGGCGGCAACGGCGCCATTTACTACGGTCTCGGTGTCACCGAGCACAGCCAGGGCTCCACCATGGTGATGGGCATCGCCAATCTCGCCATGGCGACGGGCAACGTCGGCCGCGAGGGCGTGGGCGTCAATCCGCTGCGCGGCCAGAACAACGTGCAGGGCTCCTGCGACATGGGCTCCTTCCCGCACGAGTTCCCCGGCTATCGCCATGTGTCGGACGACAAGGTGCGCGCGCTGTTCGAGAACGCCTGGGGCGTGAGCCTGCAGCACGAACCGGGCTTGCGCATCCCGAACATGTTCGAAGCGGCCCTCGACGGTGATTTCAAGGGTCTTTATATCGAGGGCGAGGACATTGCGCAGTCCGACCCCAACACCCAGCACGTCACGGCGGCGCTCACATCCATGGAATGCATCATCGTTCAGGATCTGTTCCTGAACGAATCGGCGAAGTTCGCCCATGTGTTCCTGCCGGGATCCTCGTTCTTGGAGAAGGACGGCACGTTCACGAATGCCGAGCGCCGCATTTCCCGGGTGCGCAAGGTCATGGAGCCGAAGGCGGGTTACGCGGACTGGGAGACCACCCAGCTTCTCGCCAACGCGGTCGGCTACCCCATGAGCTACACGCACCCCTCGGAGATCATGGATGAGATCGCACGCCTGACGCCGACCTTCACCAACGTGAGCTACCAGCGGCTGGATGAGCTCGGCAGCATCCAATGGCCGTGCAACGATCAGCATCCCGAGGGCACCCCCACCATGCACATCGGGCAGTTCGTGCGCGGCAAGGGCAAGTTCCTGCTCACCGAATACGTGCCGACGGCCGAGAAGGTCAATGCCAGATACCCCTTGATCCTGACCACCGGGCGAATCCTGAGCCAGTACAACGTGGGCGCGCAAACGCGCCGCACCGAGAACAACCGCTGGCACGACGAGGACCGCGTGGAAATCCATCCCCACGACGCCGAGGAACGCGGCATCGCAGACGGAGATTGGGTCGGCATCGCGAGCCGTGCGGGCGACACGGTGTTGCGCGCTCGCATCACCGAGCGCGTGCAGCCGGGCGTGATCTACACGACGTTCCACTTCCCGGAATCGGGCGCGAACGTGATCACCACCGATAATTCCGACTGGGCCACCAATTGCCCGGAGTACAAGGTCACCGCGGTGCAGGCGACCCGCGTGAGCCAGCCCTCCGAATGGCAGAAGCGCTTCCGCGAGTTCAGCGAGACGCAGGAGGCTCTTCTGAAAGGCGCCGGCACTGAAGCCGTGGCGGCCAAGTAGGCACAAGAGATGAGCGGCGACACCCACCTGGTCAAGATGGCGAATGACATCGGCAACTTCTTCAGATCGGAGCCTGTGCACACCGAGGCGGTCGCGGGGATCGCGAATCACATCTCGAAGTTCTGGACTCCGAGGATGCGGCAGAAGCTGTCGGCGTACCTGGCGCAGCATGGAAATGCGGAGCTCGATGAGTTGCCGCGTGAGGCTCTGGAGAGCCTGAACCACGGCCCGATCGCGGCGAAGCCGCAGGAACCGCCCGGGGGCGACGCGGGCTAACGGCCCGCCAAAGTGATCACGTGCGCCGCCGCGCTGCGCCCGAGCGCCGCGAGGTTATAGCCTCCCTCCAGCATGGACACGATGCGCCCCTGCGCGTGTCGCGCGGCCAGCGACATGAGCTCTCGGGTCATCCATTCGTAATCCTGCTCCACGAGCGCGAGACCGCCGAGCAGGTCGTCGCGGTGCGCATCGAAGCCCGCGGAGATAAGGATCATTTGCGGCTTGAACTCCTCGATCGCCGGCGCCCAATGCTCCGTCAGCGCGCGGCGCGCGGCCGCGCCGTCGCTGCCGGCCGCGAGGGGCACGTTGAACATGTTGGGGGCGGGGTCATCCGCACCGCTGCCGGGATAGAAAGGATGCTGAAAGAATCCCGCCATGAGCACCCGCTTCTGCCATTCGGGCGCGCTGAACATGTCCTCGGTGCCGTTGCCGTGATGTACGTCGAAATCGACGATGGCCACCCGTTCGAGCCCTTTCACCTCGAGCGCGTAGGCGGCCGCCACCGCGATGTTGTTGAAGATGCAAAAGCCCATGGAACGGGCTGTCGTGGCGTGGTGCCCGCACGGCCGCACCGCGCAGAACGCGTTCTGCACCCGGCCCGAGATCACTTCATCGACCGCGAGCACGCCGGCTCCCGCCGCGCGCCGCGCCGCGCCTAGACTGGAAGGATTCATGGCGGTGTCGGGATCGAGCTGCACGTAGCCCTCCTTCGGTGCATGCTCGAAAATCAGATCGACGTATGCGGCCCGATGCACGCGCTTCAAGTCCTTGTGGTCCGCGAGCGGCGCCTCCAGGCAGCGAAGCTCCGGCAATATGCCGCTTAAGCGCATGTGTTCGTTCACCGAGTTGAGACGCTCGGGATTCTCCGGATGGCCGGCGCCCATCTCGTGCCGCAGACATTCCGCATGGGTGATGTAGGCTGTCGTCATTGCGAGTCCTCAAGGTTCGGAATTACGTCGTGACCGGCCGACGCCAGCTCCACCGCGACGTAGCCGCCGATCGCACCGGCCCCGTAAATGCAGAATCTCATCGGCTTTCCTCGCGGCAAAAGTCTACGCGAAAGGGGTACGATGGGCACACCCTGCGGGCATACCCGAAGGCGCTTACCCCAAAGAGGATCGATTCCATGGCGAACCTGCCCGCTGAAATGACCGTGACCGAGATTGCCGCGGCCGGCGGCCCGGAACAGCTGAAATCCGCCCGGCGTCCCATGCCGAAACCCGGTGAAGGCGAAGTTCTGGTGCGTGTCGCGGCGGCCGGCGTCAATAGGCCGGATGTCATGCAGCGGCAGGGCCGCTATCCGCCGCCGGCGGGCGCCTCGGATATCCCGGGGCTCGAGATCGCCGGGGAAGTCGTCGCGCTCGGGCCGGGTGCTTCGGGGGTCGCGCTCGGCGATAAGGTGATGGCGCTGCTCCCCGGAGGCGGCTATGCGGAATATGCGGTGGCGGCGGCGCCGCTGTGCCTGCCGATCCCAAAGAATATGACCCTGGTCGAGGCGGCGGCCGTGCCGGAAACGTTCTTCACGGTGTGGACCAACCTGTTCGATCGGGGCGGATGCAAGGCCGGCGATACCGTCCTGGTCCATGGCGGCACCAGCGGCATTGGGACGACGGCGATCCAGCTCGCCGCAGTCTGGGGAGCCAAGGTGTACGCCACGGCCGGCAGCGCCGACAAGGCGCGTTTCTGCGAACGTCTCGGTGCGGTGCGCGGCATCGACTACCACAGCGAGGATTTCGTCGCCGTGGTACGCGAGGCAACCGGCGGCCGGGGCGTCGATCTGATCCTCGACATCGTCGGCGCGAATTATCTCGCCCGCAATTTCGAGGCGGCCGCGGTCGAGGGACGCGTCGTCGTGATCTCGCTGATGAGCGGGGCGCGGACCGAGATCAATCTGAACACCATTTTGAGCAAACGGCTGACGCTCACGGGTTCGACTCTGCGCATACGCAGTGTCGCGCAAAAGGCGCTCGTGGCCGAGTCCGTGCGGCGCAATGTATTGCCGCTGCTCGCCGAGGGAAAGGTCAAACCGGTGATTCACGCGACGTTTCCGCTCGCCCGGGCGGACGACGCCCATCGGTTGATGGAGAGCTCGCAGCATATCGGCAAGATCGTGCTCGAGGTCTAGCATCGCGAAGGTGGATCGCGCCGGCCCGATGTCGGCACCGGCGCGATCCGCATCTCACGTGGCATGGGCGCCTCGCGCGTCCACGCCGGCAGGTCCGCTAGAACAGCCCAACCACCTTGCCCTGCGCGTCGATGTCGATCTTGTCGGCGGACGGCACCTTCGGCAGGCCCGGCATGGTCATGACATCACCGCAGACGACGACGATGAACTCGGCGCCGGCCGCGAGACGCACCTCGCGGATGTTGACGATGTGGCCGCTCGGCGCGCCGCGCGCACCGGGATCGGTCGAGAACGAGTACTGCGTCTTGGCGATGCAGACCGGATAATGGCCGTAGCCGTCCTTTTGCAGCTTGTCGATCTGCGCGCGGATCTTCGCATCGGAGGCGATGTCGGCCGCGCCATAGATTTTGGAGGCCACCGTCTTGATCTTGTCCCAGAGCGTCTGATTCTCGTCGTAGACGAAGCTGAAGTTCGATTTTCCCGTCTCGATCAGCTCCACGACCTTCCTGGCCACGTCGGCCGCTCCGGCGCCGCCTTCGGCCCAGTGCTTCGCCGTGACCAAGGGCACGTTCAGCGCAGCCATCTTCTTCGCGAGCAGCTCGTTCTCCGCCTTGGTGTCGGCGGTGAACTGATTGACGGATACCACGCACGGCAGGCCGTAATGATTGCGCACGTTGTTCACGTGACGCTCCAGGTTGGCGATGCCCTTCTCGAGCGCGCCCAAGTTTTCGGTGTTGATCTGTTTCAAGTCGGCGCCGCCGTGATACTTCAAGGCGCGGATGGTCGCGACGATCACCACCGCCGACGGACGCAGTCCCGACTTGCGGCACTTGATGTCGATGAACTTCTCGGCGCCGAGATCCGCACCGAAGCCGGCTTCGGTGACCACGTAGTCGGCGAGCTTCAACGCCGTGGAGGTGGCCAGCACGGAATTACAGCCATGCGCGATGTTCGCGAAAGGGCCTCCGTGAATGAAGGCCGGATTGTTCTCGAGTGTCTGCACGAGGTTCGGCTTCAAGGCCTCCTTGAGCAGCACGGTCATCGCGCCCTGCGCGTTCAGGTCCTTGGCGCGAATCGGCGAGAGGTCGCGGCGGTAGCCCACCACGATGTTGCCCAGCCGTTGCTTCAAGTCCTCGAGGTTGAGCGCGAGGCAGAAGATCGCCATGACTTCGGAGGCGACCACGATGTCGAAGCCGTCCTGCCGCGGGAAGCCGTTGCCGGGACCGCCCAAGCCGACCGTGATGTCGCGCAATGCGCGGTCGTTCATGTCCATCACGCGCTTCCATGCGATGCGCCGCACGTCGAAGCCCAGTTCGTTGCCGTGGTGGATATGGTTGTCGATCAGGGCCGAGAGCAGGTTGTGCGCGAGCCCGATGGCGCCGAAATCGCCGGTGAAGTGCAGATTGATGTCTTCCATCGGCACGACTTGGGCGAAGCCGCCGCCGGCCGCGCCGCCCTTCATGCCGAAAACGGGCCCGAGGCTCGGTTCGCGCAGGCAGATGACGGCTTTCTTGCCGATCTTGTTCAACGCGTCGCCGAGGCCTACGGTGGTCGTGGTCTTGCCCTCGCCGGCGGGCGTGGGACTCAAAGCCGTCACGAGGATCAACTTGCCGTCGGGCTTGTCCTTGAGG
Source organism: uncultured Gammaproteobacteria bacterium (assembly GCA_963748995.1). Classification (GTDB taxonomy): domain Bacteria; phylum Pseudomonadota; class Gammaproteobacteria; order Steroidobacterales; family Steroidobacteraceae; genus Bog-1198. The sequence goes on from CAVVKU010000021.1 coordinate 396,750, forward strand.
CTCGCGATGTAATCGAGCGATATCTTCGCCTTGTAATGGCCGTAGTTCTCGACGCTCGCGGCCGGAATCCCGAGACGCGCAGCGATCTCGGAAATGGGTTTCATGGTCGCGCTTTGGGCAATTTCTATATCGGAACGCACTTTTAACTCCCCGAATGACAATAATTGGTTAATGCCGCGCGCTTGCACGGCGGACGAGCGGCGCCGCCCTGAAATGGGCGGCGCGCATTATGACACGCGCTGGCCGCTCGCCGGCCTCACGCACCCAGGATCATCCCGGTTGTCAGACCCGCTTGCGCGCAAAATTCAGGCCCCGAAAGCTTCTTGCCGTCGTCCGGCCGAAGCGTGAGCACTTCGATCTGGCCGCCCTGCGTGCTCACGAAGATGCTGCGGGCGCCGATGTCGGTCACCGCACCGATCTTGCCTTTGACCGAGGAGAAAGTGCGCGCGGGGACCTTGCGCGCTTCCAGAATCCTGAGCTTCTTGCCGTTATACGTGGTCCAAGCACCGGGCGCCGGGATGCAGCCCCGGATCAGGTTGTAGACGTGGTCGATGTGGTTGTGCCAGTTGATCTTGGCCTCCGGATCGCGGCACCAGCCCTCGTAGCTCGCCTGCGATTCGTCCTGCACGACTTCCCTGGCCTTGCCGCTCATCACCAGATCGGCCGCCTCCGTCATGGCCGCCACGCCCATCGGGAACAGCCGGTCGAAATAGACGCTCCCCAACGTGTCGTCGGGTCCGATGGGGGTCTCCTTCTGCAAAATCACCGGGCCCTCGTCCAGTCCATCGCTCGGACGGAAGATGGTCAGACCGGTGCGCGTGTCGCCGCGGATGATGGGCCAGTTGATCGAGCTCGGGCCTCGATATTTCGGGAGCAGCGAGGGGTGATACTGGATCATCCCATGGCGGGGAATCTTGGTGAACTCTTCCGGCGCAAACTGCAGAACGTATGCCATGACGCCCAGGTCCACATCGAGCGAGCGCAGCGCCTCCAGCGCTTCGGGCCCCTTGAGTGAGCCGAACTGAAATAGCCTGACGCCGCGTTCTCCGGCTCCGGCCCGAAGAGGGTCAGGCGGGACGCCCTCCTTGTCGGGGGTGCAAAAGACGCCGGCGACGGTATCACCCCGGTCCAGGAACGCATCCAGCACCGCTTTTCCAAATTTTTGCTGGCCAATAATGGCAATTCGCATTGCTTATGTCCTCCCCCCGGTCGATACGACCTCCAGGTACCCAAAACCTGGCTGGAGACCCGAATCATCAGGGAAACGGGGTCGCCAGCCGCCTGCCAGATATCTCATATATCATAGTCTGCTCTCTGGCGGTATAATTGAGTAAAAGCGTGCGCTACGAGCCGCCGCCGGTAATATATCCAGTGACCCAAACAGCCCTTGCGCCCAGGAGTATTTCAAATGGCAGGTCGTAATTTTCTATTCGTGCCGGGCCCGACCAATGTGCCCGATCGCGTGCTGCGTTCCATGGCAGTCGCGATGGAGGACCACCGCTCCCCGATATTCCCTGAGCTCGCCAAGGCCTGCCTGAACGGTTTGAAGCCGATATTCAAGACCAGCAGCGCAACGCCCTTCATTTTCCCATCCTCCGGCACGGGTTGCTGGGAAGCCGCGCTCACCAATTGCCTGAGTGCGGGCGACAAGGTGCTGGCATCGCGTTTCGGTCAGTTCAGCCACCTGTGGATCGACATGTGCCAGCGCCTGGGTTTCGAGGTGGAAATTCTGGAGACGCCGTGGGGCGAGGGCGCGCCGGTGGAGCGCTATCTGGCATCGCTCGAAGCCGACAAGCAGCACAAGATCAAGGCGGTGCTGGTTTGCCAGAATGAGACCGCGACCGGCGTCACCAGCGACGTGGCGGCCGTGCGCCAGGCGATGGACAGCTCGAAGCATCCGGCGCTTTTGTTCGTGGATTCGGTGAGCGCGCTGGCGAGCATCGATTTTCGCATGGACGAGTGGGGCGTCGACGTGTGCGTCAGTGGATCTCAGAAGGGCCTGATGCTCCCGGCCGGCCTCGGAATCACCTGCGTGAGCCAAAAGGCGCTCGAGGCAGCCAAGAAGGCGAACTCGCGGCGCTGCTATTTCGATTACGCCGACATGGTCCAGGCCAACGCCTCGGGATATTTCCCCTACACCCCCGCCCTGCCGATGCTCTACGGTCTGCGCGAAGCGCTCACCATGCTCTCCGAGGAAGGCTTGGAGAACGTGTTTCAGCGCCACGCCTATCTCGCCGGCGGTACACGTGCCGCCGCGATCGACGGGTGGAAGCTGAAGCTGTGCGCGGTCGCCCCGAAGTGGTACTCAGACACGGTGTCTGCGGTCATGGTGCCCGAGGGCATCAACGGTGCGGACGTGATTTCGCGTGCGTTCAAGCGCTACAACCTGGCCTTGGGCGCCGGCCTGTCGAAAGTGGCCGGCAAGTTGTTCCGTATCGGCCACCTCGGCGATCTCAACGAGTTGATGCTGCTCGGGGCGATTGCGGGCGCCGAAATGGCGATGCTCGATGTGGGCGTCAAGATCGAACCCGGCAGCGGCGTCGCCGCCGCGCAGAATTATTGGCGCAAGCACGCCGCTCAATCACGGAGCGAACCCGCGAAAGGCAAGGCCGCGTGACCCACCGGGTCGTCTTCCTGGATCGTGCCTCGCTCAAGGCGACGGTGCGCAAGCCCAGGCACGCAACCGACTACGTCGAGTACCAGAAGACCGCCGTCGAAGAGATCGTGCCGCGTCTCGCGGAGGCGGAAGTCGCCATCGTGAACAAGGTCCCGATGCGTGCGCCCACGCTGGAGAAGCTGCCGAAGCTCAAGCTGATAGCGGTTGCGGCGACCGGCTACGACGTCGTGGACGTGGCGTACTGCAAGGCGCACGGCATCGCCGTGGCCAATATCCGCAACTATGCGGTCCACACGGTGCCCGAACACGCCTTCATGATGATCCTGGCGCTGCGCCGGAGCCTGCTCGCCTACCGGCAGGACGTGGAAAGCGGCGTCTGGAACAAATCGGACCAGTTCTGTTTCTTCACGCATCCCATCGGCGATTTGCACGGCGCGACCCTCGGCATCATCGGCGAGGGTGCGATCGGCCAGGGGACCGCGGCGATCGGCCGAGCCTTCGGCATGAAGGTGCTGTTCGCGGATCACCCGCCCCCGAAGATGGAGGGCGTGATCTTCACGCCCCACGAACAAGTGCTGGCCGAAGCGGATGTGATCTCGCTGCATTGCCCGCTGATGCCATCGACCCGCAATCTGATCGACCTGGCGGCTTTTCGCAAGATGAAGCGCAGCGCGCTCCTCATCAATACCGCGCGCGGCGGCTTGGTGGATGAGGCGGCACTGATCCAGGCGCTCGACGAAGGGTTGATCGCCGGCGCCGGATTCGACGTGCTCACCGTCGAGCCGCCGAAGGACGGGCATCCGCTGCTCGATGTCCGCCGGCCCAATTTCATCCTCACGCCGCACATCGCTTGGGCCTCCGATGGCGCAATGCAGTTCCTGGCGGACCAGTTGATCGATAATATCGATGCCTGGGCGTCCGGCAGACCACAGCATCTCGTGACTTGAGCCGGCGCGCCGGGGAGCGCGCTCTACGATGACCAAGAAATTACTGTACCAATTCGATACGGACCCGTTACCAGCCGTTTTCGACAATGTAGTCGCCTACGACGGCGGCGCCGATCACATCACCGCCTACGGCGGCGTGACCGCCGCCAATGTCGGCGGACTGGTCGAAGGGGCGATATTCACCCGGGGCCCCAAGGACAAGAAGAACACCGCCCTGTTCATCGGCGGCGGCAACATGGCCGCCGGCCAGGCTCTGCTCGCCGCCGTGCAGGCCAAATTCTTCGGCAAGTTTCGCGTCTCCATTATGTTCGATTGCAACGGATCGAACACCACGGCTGCGGCTGCGGTGGCGTGGCTTGCACACGGGCGGTCGCTGCGCGGCAAGCACGCCGTGGTGCTCGCGGGCACCGGCCCGGTCGGGCAGCGCGCGGCGGCGCTGCTCTCGAGCGAAGGGGCGACCGTCACCATCACCGGCCGCAAGCTCGACGCGGTGCAGACGGCCACCGCGTCCATCAAGTCGCGCTTCGGGATCGATGTGGAGGCTCGCGCCGCGGCGACCAACGAGGATCGCGCGGCGGCCATCGCGGGCGCCCACATCGTGCTCGCGACCGGCGCCGCCGGAATCACACTGCTGCAATCGAGCCAATGGCAGCAGCATCCCACCTTGGAGCTGGTGGCCGACGCGAACGCATCGCCGCCTGCCGGCATCGAAGGCGTGGCAATGGCCGATCGCGGCACCGAGAGCCACGGCAAGATATTGTTCGGCCCGTTGGGATTCGGCGCGCTCAAGCTCGCGCTGCACCGTGCCTGCATCGCCAGGCTGTTCGAGCAGAACGACCTGGTGCTCGATGCGGAAGAGATTTACGCGCTCGCCAAGACCATGGTTGGGAAGACGGCATCGTGAACGCACATCACTCCATCGAAACCATCACCGAAACCTCCATCGACGACTTTTTGGCCCGCCTGGCCAGCAAGGACCCGACGCCGGGGGGCGGCAGCGCGGCGGCCATCATGGGGGCGATGGGCGCCGCCCTCATATCCATGGTCTGCAACGTGTCCTTCGGCAAGAAGGGCTATGAGGCCGCCGAGCCCGAGTTGCGCGAGGTGTGCGCGCAATCCGAGGCGCTGCGCAGCCGGCTGACCGGGATGGTGGCCGGGGATATCTCCGCCTTCGGCGAATTGATGGCCGCCTACAAGCTGCCCAAGGAAACGGACGAGGAGAAGCAGCGCCGCTCACTGGCCATCCAGGCCAGTCTCAAACGCGCCACCGAGGTTCCGCTGGCGTGCGCCCGGGATTGTGCCGAGGTGATCCGCCTGTCGCGGCGCGCCGCCGAGCATGGCTATCTCGGGGTGATCAGCGACGCGGGCGTGGGGGTATCGGCGGCCTATGCGGCGGCGCGCAGTGCCGCGCTGAACGTGTACATCAACGTCCCTACTCTCAAGGATCGGGCTTTCGCGGAGCGGGCGCTCGCCGAGCTCGACGCCATCATGACTTCGTGCACCGCCGAGAGCGAGGCGGTGTATGCGTTGGTGCGTGAGAAGCTCTAGGCGGGATTAGGCCAGGCTGGGGCTGGGCTTTCCCGCCCCCTCGTGGGTCGTTTGGCTCCCGGATTACATATTATCGGACCCGCCCCGGGCGGTTCGTGCGGCGCTTAACCCCATTGGGCGCCCTGCCCCGTTTCAGTTACGTGAGTCCCTCACGAACTGGAGCCTGATATGAAATCCATAGTCTGTTTTGCGATCGGCGCGGCGTTCGCCATGAGCTGCGGAGCGCAATCGCTGGGCACCCTCGCCGACGTCGCCATCATCGACCGCGACACCGGCGTGGCCTTGAGCCCCTATTATTATCGCGGCGAGTACTGGGTGGCCGGCAGACCGGGCGCGCGATACGCCATCGAAATTCGCAACCACCTCGCGGAACGGGTGCTGGCAGTCACATCCGTCGACGGGGTCAACGTGTTGTCGGGGGCCGACGCCGCCTGGGATCAGGCGGGGTACGTGTTCGGCGGCGGCGAGAGCTACCAGATCACCGGCTGGCGCAAGAGCCCCGCGGAGATCGCCGCCTTCACCTTCACCGCGTCACCCAATTCCTACGCGGAGCGCACCGGGCGGCCGGCGAATGTCGGCGTCATCGGGATCGCGCTGTTTCGCGAGAAGCCGGCGGTGACCTATGTGCCGCCGACGATAGGCGCGTCAATCTCCATTGCGCGCCTGAGGCATTCGCGCAGGACTCCAATTCCGCGACCGCCGGCGTTCTCGCGGGCCGGTTGGAATCGTCTGGAGGATCGAGCCGGCCGATCGAGCGGCCCCCAGCGCCGCTGCTCCCGGCCGCACCGGCCATGCTCGCCCAGATCGCGCCGGCGGCAAAAATCGCTTCGGCTCCCAAGCTCGGCACGGGACACGGGGCACGCGAGTATTCCTACGTCAACTACACCGAGTTTGCGAGGCTGCAGCCGCAGCCGAACGAGGTCATCCGGATTCGCTATGACAGCATGGACAACCTGCTCGCCATGGGCGTCATCAAGCGGCCGCGCCCGGCATGGCCCAATGTCAACCCGTTTCCCGGCTCGCCGCAGCAGCGGCAATTCGTTCCCGATCCGCCGGGTTGAGACGGCAGAGCTGCCATAATGCCGGTGAATGGCGGATGCGAACGAGAGTGACGAAGCCCTGATGCAGCGCTACGCGCGCGGCGATGCCGCGGCGTTCGAGCGGCTTTACGAAAGACATGAGATGCGCACATGGCGTTATCTCGAGCGCAACCTGGGTGATCGAGCGGCGGCGGACGACCTGATGCAGGAGGTTTGGTTTGCCGTCGCTCGAGACGCCCCGCGGTATCAACCGTCGGCGCGATTCACGACCTGGCTCTTTACCATTGCGCACAATCGAATGATCGATTGGGTGCGCGCCAATCGGCAGCCGGTGAGTCTCGATGCGATGGGCTACGAGGCCGGAGCCGTGATCACCCAGCTCACCGCCGATGCGAGTGCGGGGCCGCTGGCGGCCGCCGTTGCTCGAGAACAGGCCGGGCGCCCTCGCACATGCGTTGGCGCAGTTGCCGGCCGAACAGCGCGATGCGTTTCTGATGCAAATCGAAGGCGAGCTCGGCGTGCAGGACATTGCAGCGATCACCGGAGCCAGCTTCGAAACCACCAAGAGCCGGCTGCGCTATGCCCGCATGAAGCTGCGCGAATTGCTCGAGGAGTACGCGTGACCGAATTGCCTCCCGACGAAAATTCGTCCGATGATGTCGATGAACGGTACCGAGCGGGCGTCGAGCCGCGAGGTCGGCAGGCCAAGTGAATCAGTGCGCCGCGCAGTTCTTCGGCATGCAGCTGATCTCGCCGCAGAGCGGGCATCGGCGACGCGGCCCGTCGACATCGACTTCAAACAGCGCGCCGCCAATCAGGCGTGGCTTCGCCCCGCAGCCTACGGGGGCTTGACCGCCGCGGTGCTCGCCGGGCTTCTGATCGCGCCGCGTTTCCTGACGCCGTCTTCCCCGACGCAGCAGATCGCGAAAATGGGGACACCTGCGCCGGTACCGGCACCCGCCGCACAGTCGGCCGACGCATCGCCAGCGGCTGCACAGTCGGCCGGGGCACCGCAAGACGCGGGGGCACCGCCGGCCGCGCTCGCGCTCGCACCTGCTCCTGCAACAAAAGCCGAAATACCAGGGAGCCCGTTCCCCGGAAGCGCCGCCGAACGGGGCGCATCGCGCCAAGATCGGGCCGGCAGCCTTACCGCGGACAGCAGCCGAAGCTCAGCAGCCAGATCGGGCGCAACAAACGCTGCGCGCGCCGAGCAATTCGGCGCGAGCGACAGCGCATCCGCGCAAAGCGCGCCGGCACCGGCCTCCGAGCCATCGCGCTCCCAACCGGGCGATTCGGTCACCGCCGGAGCCGCTTTGACGCCGCCAGCCTCGCCCCACGCATCGTTGAGCATGGGGCTCGCGCGCCCCATCGACTCGGCCTCGGCCCTGCGGCAGGCCGCCGCCCTCGGCGACTTGCCGCGCTTGCGCGCTCTGCTCGCAGAACAACCCGAAATCGACTCGCGTGATTCCAGCGGCCGTTCCGCATTGATGCTCGCGGTGCTTTACGGTCACGCCGATGCAGTGGGCCTGTTGCTCGCGAGCGGCGCGGACGCCAATGCGGCGGACGCGAACGGCACGACCCCGCTGCAAGCGGCGCTCGCCCGCAATCGATCGGACATGATCGAGGCTCTGCGCCGCGCCGGCGCCCGCTGAGCGCAATCCGGCAGGCGCTCGCAGAACTCGACGGCATCATGATTCGTGCACCGCCGAGAGCGAGGCTGTGTATGCACTGGTGCGGGGGAAACTCTAGACGTCGTTACGAAAGCAAGTTTCCGATCAGCAGGACATTGAGCAGCACGATGGCGATCGTGGCGGCAACCGCCACGCGGGCCGCCATCAGCCGACGGACGCGACGATGGCGGGTCCGGCAAGCGGCAGAAGTGCTCGCCAACCGGCGTCGCCGCCATGGCCGGGGGCCGCGAATTCGGTCCGTTGTGGCGCGCCTCCGGCCAACCCAAGCCCTGCATAAGGTGTCGCTTTCAGCATGAACATGGTTCGACTTTCGGCACAGTCCCGTTTCTCACAGCTCCACGAGCGGATTCACACTCCTGGCACCCAAGAATAGACAGTTGCTACCGGGCGTGGAAATCGATTGATGGCATGCCGGCGATAGACTCCATCTATCACCTCACGCCAGCAGCTCAAAGCCGTTGCCGCCTGCGGTGCGGGGCGCGCGCACGCGCCGGAGCGCGATTTTCTCAACGAACAGGCCAGATTGACTGCTTGACGGGCCTAACGCGCGGCGCGATAACTATTGCCGATCGGCCCCTGCTCCAACACATGGACCTGAACCAGAGCGCTCATTGGGAACCCCATCGAACCGGCCGATCAATTCCTTCTTGTCGATGAGTGCGGCGTCATCGAGGATGTAATTCCCCCCCCGGAGCGATAGCAGGTATCGCAAAGCATGATCCTCGCCCGTGCCAGGGTCCCAGATCCTCCTCGTCGCGCAAGCCTCATCCCCCGGCAGCACCGGCACCCACCTGCCGTCGTACAACTGGAGGGTCGCGTTCATCTCCATCGCGCCCGCGCCGCGTATGATCTTGTCCACGACCGGAAAGATCCTGCGCGCTTCGGGATCCGCCACCCAGCCCTGATAGGCTAAGGCGCCGCCTCGACCAATATCGCGCGAAAATCGTTGACGTTGGTCAGCGTCGGGCCCGTGATGACCGAATCCCCGAGGGCCCCAAAAAACCCGTGTCCGTCGTTGTTGTCGAGCGCATCCTTCGGCTTCAGACCCCGGGCCCATGCGCGCGCGAGGGTGTCCGGCGCCATGAGCGCTCCGGCAATTTCTTCCTGGCCGTCGACCCCGTCGGTGTCCCCCGCGATCGCATGGATGCGCGCATGCCCGTCGAGCGCAATCGCGAGCGACAATAGATATTCGACGTTGCGCCCACCGCGGCCCGTGCCGCGCACGGTCACCGTGGTCTCTCCGCCCGATAACAAGATGCAGGGGGCATGGAAAGGCTGGGCCGTGTCGGCAACGTGCGCGGCGATGCCCGCGAATACCTTGCCAACATCCCGCGCCTCGCCCTCGATGGCATCGCCCAGGATATGGGTGGCGTAGCCCGCGGCGCGACCCACCTCCGCCGCGGCCTCGAGGGCCATCTGGGGCGTCGCGATGATGACGGTCTCGGCGCGCGCCAGGCGCGGATCACCGGGCTTGACCGATTCGCCGCGTCCGCTTTCCAGTAGCTCGCGCACCGCCGCCGGCATGTCGATTCCGTAGCGCCTCAGAATCGCGAGCGCATCCGCGCAACTGGTCGGATCTCGCCACCGTGGGACCCGATGCGATGTCGATCGGCCGATCGCCGGGGACGTCGGAGATCAACAGCGTGATCACGCGTGCCGGATGGCACGCAGCCGCCAATCGCCCCCCTTTGATACCCGACAAGTGGCGCCGCACGCAGTTGATTTCGCTGATGGTGGCGCCCGATGCGAGCAGCGCGCGCGCCAGCGATTGCTTGATCTCCAGAGTCAGTCCCGGTGCCGGCAAAGGAAGCAGCGCCGACCCGCCCCCCGAGATGAGACAGATCACGAGATCATCCGAGGTCAATCCGCGGACGGCATCGAGCATCCGCTCCGCGCCCCGCATCCCGGCCGCATCGGGAATGGGATGAGCAGCCTCCACGATCTCGATCCGCTCGCACGGCACCGCATACCCGTATCGAGTGACGACGAGCCCCGAGAGCGTCCCGCGCCACTCCCGCTCCACCGCCTGCGCCATCGCCGCCGAAGCCTTACCCGCCCCCACCACGACCACCCGCCCGCGCGGCGCCGCCGGCAAATGCCTGGGTATGCACACCGCAGGCTGCGCCGACGCAATCGCCGCCCGAAACATGGCCTCCAACACCGCTCGCGGCGATCCCTGGCTCATTTCAGGAAGGATGGCTCCCTACAGGACCGACTTCAGCAACTTCCCCATCTCTTCCGGATTGCGCGTCACCTTGATCCCGCACTCCTCCATGACCGCCAATTTCTCCGCGGCCGTCCCCTTTCCTCCGGAGATGATCGCGCCGGCGTGGCCCATGCGCTTGCCCGGGGGTGCCGTGACACCGGCTATGAATCCGACCACGGGCTTCCTCATGTTCCCTTTGATCCAGCGGGCGCAGGCCTCTTCGTCCTCGCCGCCGATCTCGCCCACCATGATGACCGCATCGGTCTCCGGGTCGTCGTTGAAGAGGCGCATCACGTCGATGTGCTTCAGGCCGTTGACCGGGTCGCCGCCGATCCCCACGCAGGTCGATTGCCCGAGACCCTGCTCCATCAGCTGACCGACCGCCTCGTAGGTCAAGGTGCCGGACCGCGAGACGACCCCGATGCGTCCCTTCTTGTGAATGTGGCCCGGCATGATCCCGATCTTGATCTCGTCCGGCGTGATGACACCCGGGCAATTGGGGCCCACCAGAAGGGTCTTCTTGCCTCTCATCCGATATCGGGTGGCGATCATGTCGCGCACCGGCACCCCCTCGGTGATGCAGATCACCAGATCCAGGCCGGCATCGACCGCCTCGTCAATGGCGCCGGCGGCGTACGGGGGCGGCACGTAGATCACCGATACCGTGGCTCCTGTGGCCGCCTTCGCCTCCTTCACGGTGCCGAAAATCGGAATGCCCTCGAAATTCTCGCCGCTCTTGCTCGGGTTGACCCCTGCAACGAAGCAGTTTTTCCCGTTCGCATAGTCGCGGCACAGCCGGGTGTGAAATGCGCCGGTCTTGCCGGTGATGCCCTGGGTGATCACACGGGAGTTCTTGTCGATCAGGATGCTCATCGCTCGTTCTCCTACTTTCCGGCCACCGCCGCCACGATCTTCTTGGCGGCGTCCGCCATGTTGTCGGCGGAGATGATCGGCAGCCCCGACTCCTTGAGGAGCTTCTTGCCGAGATCTTCATTGGTCCCCTTCATGCGAACCACCAGCGGCACGCTCAACTTCACTTCCCTCGCCGCGGCGATGACGCCCTCCGCAATGGTGTCGCAGCGCATGATGCCGCCGAAGATGTTCACCAGGATTCCCTTGACCGCGGGATTCTTGAGCATCAGCTTGAACGCCTCGGTCACCCTCTGGGTGGTGGCGCCGCCTCCCACGTCCAGGAAGTTGGCGGGCTCCGCGCCGAACAGCTTGATCACGTCCATCGTGGCCATGGCGAGGCCCGCGCCGTTGACGAGGCAGCCGATATTGCCCGAGAGCGAGATGTACGACAGATCGTGCTTGGACGCTTCGACCTCCGCCGGGTCTTCCTCGTCGAGATCGCGCATCGCGACGATGTCCGGGTGGCGGAACAGCGCGTTATCGTCGAAATTGAGCTTGGCATCGAGCGCCAGCACCTTGCCGTCGCCGGTCAGGATCAAGGGATTGATCTCGGCCAGCGACGCATCGCACTCGACGAATGCCTTGTAGAGCGCCTGCATGAAAGAACGCGCCTGTGCGACCGATGCCTCCGGTACGCCGATCTTGCGCGCGGCGTCGTCCGCCTGGGCATCGGTCAATCCGGCGGCCGGGTCGATGGCCACCTTGTGGATCTTTTCCGGCGCATGGGCCGCGACTTCCTCGATTTCCATGCCGCCCTCGGAGCTCGCGATCAGGGTGACGCGCTGCGAGGTGCGGTCGACCACCATGCCGACGTAGAGCTCCTTGCGGATGTCCGCGCCCTCCTCCACCAGAAGCCGATGCACCACGCGGCCGGCAGGCCCCGTTTGGTGGGTGACCAGGGTCATCCCCAGAATCTTGGAGGCGAACTCGTGCACTTCGTCCAGCGATTTGGCCACCTTGACCCCGCCGCCCTTGCCGCGTCCGCCGGCGTGAATCTGCGCCTTGACCACCCACACCTTGCCGCCCAGCTCGCGCGCGGCCTGGTCGGCGTCGGCGACGGAAAAGCAGGGCACGCCGCGCGGCGTCGCCACTCCGAACTTGCGCAGGATCTCTTTGCCTTGATACTCGTGAACGTTCATGACGATAGTCCTCGTGCGCGCACCCGGGCGCGCCATTGTATTGAAGAGTCCGTTGGGCGCCGGCGGCCGCTCAGGACGCCCTGGCCGGCGCCAGGCTTTGCTCCAAGAGCTTGGTCAGCGCGAACACCGCATCGAGGTGCGGGGTCGGCGTCTCGGTCATCCGGCCGAGCTCGATCACCGATCCCAGCAAAGCATCCGTCTCGAGCGGACGCCCCGCCTCGACATCCTGGAGCATCGAGGTCTTGTGATGTCCCACCCGCTCGGCCCCCGCGATACGCTTCTCGATGGGGACCCGGAAGGTGATGCCGAGCGAGTGGGCGATCGCCTGCGCTTCCTCCATCATGCAGCGGGCGAGTTCGCGGGTCGGCGAGTACTGGCAGATGGCAGCGAGCGTGGCGCGCGATAGCGCGCTCATCGGATTGAACGTCATGTTGCCCCAGAGCTTGAGCCACATCTCGGCGCGGATGTCCGACAAAATCGGCGATTGCATGCCTCCCCGCGCGAAGCACCCCGAAACCCGCTTGACCCGCTCGCTCTCGCTTCCGTCCAGATCGCCGACCGGAAAGCGGTTGCCCTCGATCTGTTTGATTTCGCCCGGACCCACCTGTTCAGTCGCCGGATAGACGACACAGCCGATCACCCGCTCGCAGGGGATGTTTTTGCGGATGACCCCCGTGGGATCGACGCTGGTGACCGGCCGCCCCTCGAGCGGGCCGCCGTGCTTGTGGAAATACCAAAATGGAATGCCGTTTTGCATCGGCAGGACCACGGTATCCGGGCCGAACAGCTTGGGCACCTCCGCGGCAACGGCCTCGACCTGGTGGGCCTTCAGCGCGAGCATCACCAAATCCTGAGGTCCCGCCGCGGAGTAATCCGATGTCGCATTGACCCGCCGGGTGAATTTCTCCGTGCCGTCCGCCATGGTCACGCGGATCCCGCGCGTCTTCAGCGCCTCGAGGGTCGCCCCGCGCGCGATGAACGTCACGTCCTCGCCCGCATGCGCCAATTGCCCTCCGACGAATCCTCCGATCGCGCCGGCGCCTATGATCGCTATTCTCATCCGCAGGCATCCCAGCCGATGACGTTCGAGCACGCTCAGCGGGTGACCGCTGAGTCGCTGATGGCGCCGCGGTCGACCTGCATGCGATTGACCACCTTGGCGACGCCCGGTACCTGATTGGCGTCCTGAACGGCCGCTTGCATCTCCTCCGGAGTCCAGACATAGCCGTCGAGGGTGACCACGCTGCCATCGGCCCGCACATTGATATGTCTGGCATACAGCATCTGATCGGACGCGAGTGTCGTAGTGACCCGATCCGCCGTGTCCTTGTCCGCCGCTCGCTCCGCTTCGGTCTTGCGCGGACCGCCCACGCAGGCCGCACCGCCACAGGCGACGATCGCCGCGACGGCTACGAGCATTGTTCGATTGATGATTGGGGACATCATATTCACCTCAGTTCATGATTCTTCTTGCAACGGACTCCAAGCTCAATTGCCGTCCTGATCGAGCTGCAAGAACTCTATTTCGTTCACGACACGCCCCTTGCCTGCGATCCTCCGCGCCATTCTCAGTATAGCGAACAGTTCCGGCAGATCGCGAACCGTCCCTCCACCCGGACTACGCCGTTTTCGGTCGCCACGGTCACGTGCTCGGCATAGATATAGGGATTGTGCTGGATCGCTGCGGTCACTCGGGAAGTCATTGCAGCATCCGACAGGCTCTGGGCGGTGACAACGATTTCTTTCTGCATCTCCGCGCGCCGGAGGCGCACCGCACGCCGTAGGGACCGACCCCGAAAGCGGCCACTCCCAGCGTTCCCGCCAGGAGTGGCCCCCTCGTCACACATTGCGTGATCGACACCGCGGCTGCCGCCTAGAACCGATAGCTCACCCCGGTCGAGAATCCCTGATCGTGGCAGCCGCCCCAGGTCGTGGGACCCGCGCTCGAGTAGTCGATGAACTGCTTCGTGCGTGGCATCGTGGCAATCGGTCTTGATGCCGTGGCCGCCCGCGCCGATGTCGTAATGCGCATTCCCGTCATTGATGGTTTCAGCCCAATCGAAGTAGATGGTCAGCTGTTTGTCGAGCTTATGCCACCACTGGAAAGTGTACATATTGGCCTGGTTGCCGGTGCTGGTCGGGTTGTAGTTGTGCTGCCCGCCCGGATCCCCCACCGTGGCTCCCGCGTGCCCCCAGCCGACCGCGGCGACATCCCGGCCATCCCAGAAGGACTGCTGCAGTGAGAACCACATCCCGTTGCGCTGCCGCTCGTTCTGGAACTCCATCACGGCCGGGACTTCGCGATGCAACTCCTCGTACAGGTAGTTGACGCGTCAGGCCGAAGTCGAAGGCGTATTGCACGCCGAACTTCATCGCCCACTCGTCGGCGACATCATACTGCGTGCTGTACGCCGGCGTACCCGCCGTGGCGGCGGTGGGGTACTCGGTCGCGTAGGCGTTGTAATCCGCCCAATCGAGCAGCGGCGAAACGCCGTTGCCCTGGCCGACCAGGTAGTTGTAGTACGGGCTGTTCGCGCCGATACCGTCGCTCGAGCGGTTCACCCTCTTGTGGATTTCGTACGCGCCGACGAGGTACAGACCGCCCATCGCGAACTTGAGGTCCGCGCTGTACGCGCGGTCGTAACCGCCGTCATCGCAGTTCAGGAACAGGTTGCCGCTGCCCGGGTTGTTGGATCCGTTGCAGTCCGGAGAGCCGAGCGGCGTCAGATCGCTGTTCGGATCGAGCTGCTGGCCGAACTGGTAAGCGGCGTCGAAGCTGAACCCGGCCCAGGTGGGCGAGCTGTAGAACACCACGTCGTCACCCCGCGTGCCGAACTCCACGCGGTTGTCGCCGCCCGAATTGCCCATGATCGCGGCGTAGTTGCCGAGGCCGGTGCCGAACGGATTGAGGCGGTCCGTCGAGGTCTTGTACGGCATATACATCTCGCCGAACTTCACGGTGCCCCAAGTATGGTCCTTGAAGCCGAGGAACGTGTCGCCCAGACCGATCGCGCCCTGCACCGTGTTCGAGGACTTGGTCCAGGTATCCTGCAGGCCCGGCGCCGCCGCCATGTTGATGGACGTCGAAACCTGATAGATGAAATCCACGTCCGAATTGGGAATTCTATGCGAACCGCGGTAGCCGATGCTCGAGCCGTTGCTCGACATGGCCCCGAGCCAGCCCACGTTGCCCGTAGGGCCCCGCCTTCTGCCCGACCCATGCACATAACCGCTGCCCGGGACGCCCGTCGCGTAGCTCCAGGGATACGCGGCTGGTGTCGTAGATGCCCTTGGTGGTGTAATCCACCGACAAATCGAGGGAACCGTAGAAGCCCTTCAGGAAGGTGTCGAACTTCTTCTCCAACGGCGACAGCTTTTCCTTGCCCTCCTGGGTCTTGCCCTCGGGGGCCGTCGCGGCGCTGGCGGGCGGTCCCGCTGTAGCTGGCCTGTTGCTGCTGCTGCTTCTGCGACAATGCAGTCGAGCTGCTGCTGCAGCTGCTGCATCTGCTGCTGCATGATGCGCATTTGATCCTTCAGCGCCTGCGTCTGCGCGTCGTCCGCGAAAGCGACGCCATTCAAGCCCATGGTGACGGCGCACGCCACAATGGCCCCCACCATCGGTTTAGCCAACTTGGAACTCAGCATGTGTATCCCCCCTGAACGCGCCCGCGCGCCTGTTTGAAGAAATTCTTCTACCGATCTAAAGCGACACTCAAAGTCTCGTTGCTTTTTCGCAACAATTCATTAATTCGCACGTCAATAGCCAGCTTCTCTAAGTACGAATATTGCCACACTAAGTTCCTCCCAGCATAGCCGGCGCGCTTCTGGGAGAGGTATTCGGCGTCGATTTTTTCGTCCCACGCCGTTCCCCTCCCGTTGCCTCATATCACCTTCTTCTCGCGCAGCGCGCCGATCTCCTCGGTCTTGTAGCCGAGCTCGGCCAGCACTTCATCGGTATGCTCGCCGAGCAGCGGCGAGCGGGTGACCTCCGTCGGACTCGCGCTCAGCTTGATCGGATTGCCGACCGTCAGGTACTTGCCGCGCTTCGGATGATCGACCTCGACCACCGTGCCCGTCTTGCGAAGCGAGGGCTCGTTGGGCCAGTTCCTCCATCGAGAGGATCGGGCCGCAGGGGATGTCATGCTCGTTGAGCAGTTCCATCGCCTCGAATTTGGTCTTGGTGACGGTCCACTCCTCGACGGCCGCGAAAATCTCCTTCAGACGCGGCAAGCGGGCTTCCGGGGTGGCGTAATTGGCATCGGTGATCCAAGCCTCCTTCCCGATCACCCGGCAGATCTCCTTCCACACCGGAGCCTGCGCAATGAAATAGAGATAGGCATTCGGGTCCGTCTCCCAACCCTTGCACTTCACGATCGTGCCGGGCTGTCCGCCGCCGGAGGCGTTCGCGGCACGCGGCACGGCGCTGCCGAAACTTGCCGTGCGGGTATTGCGGATACTCCTTCATGACCTTGGTGCGTTCGAGCCGCTGCTGATCCCGCAGCTTGACGCGGCAAAGATTGAGCACGCCGTCCTGCATGGCCGCGAGAACCTTTTGACCCTTACCGGTCGATTTGCGCTGATAGAGAGCGGTCACGATGCCGAGCGCGAGGTGCAGCCCGGTACCCGAGTCGCCGATCTGCGCGCCGGTCACCAGCGGAGGGCCGTCATCGAATCCCGTGGTCGACGCCGAGCCGCCCGCGCACTGCGCGACGTTTTCATAGACCTTGCAATCCTCGTAGGGACCCGGCCCGAATCCCTTGACCGATGCGACGATCATGGCCGGATTCAGCTCCTGGATCCGTTCCCAGGTGAATCCCATGCGATCGAGCGCACCCGGAGCAAAGTTCTCCACCAGCACGTCGCAGTGCTTGACCAGCTTTTCGAGCACCCGTTTGCCCTGCTCGCTCTTGGTATCGAGCGTCACGGAGCGCTTGTTGTGGTTCAACATGGTGAAATACAGGCTGTCGACGCCGGGAATGTCGCGCAGCTGCTCGCGCGTGACATCCCCGCTTCCCGCCTTCTCGACCTTGATGACATCGGCACCGAACCATGCCAGAAGCTGGGTGCACGTGGGGCCCGACTGCACATGCGTGAAGTCGAGAATCTTTACCCCGCTTAGCGCTTTTTCCATGGATGAATCCCGTCAATCGTTCCGGTTTATTTGTACATCGTCTGGTTCTTGGTGCCCGGCGCGTACTCGCGCGGGTCGACCCAGATGTTGATCACGGCTGATCGGCGGAGCTTGTGCACGGATTCCCGCGCCCGCTGCAGGGCCGGCGCGATCTGTGCCGGGTCGCGCACCTCCTCCCCATATCCGCCCAGCATCTCGGCGAATTTGCCGAACGGCACATCGCCAAGGAGATTGCCGACGTTGCCGCGGTGCTCGCCGTACTTGGCGAGCTGTCCGTATCGGATCTGGTTCATGGCCGAGTTATTGCCGATGACCGCGATGTACGGCACGCCGAACCGGTTGGCGGTCTCCATGTCGAACGCGGTCATTCCGAACGAGCCGTCCCCGTAGTAGCAAAGGATTTCCTTCGAAGGATTCGCAAGACCCGCCGCAATCGCGAAGCCCGTGCCGACTCCGAGCGAGCCGAGGGCCCCCGGATCCATCCATTGTCCCGGCCGCCGCGGTCGCACCGCCTGCGCCGAGATGGTCACCACGTCGCCGCCGTCGCCGATGTACACCGTGTTGTCCGCCAGAAATTCGTTGAGTTCCCACGCGACCCGGTACGGATGAATCGGCACGCTGTTGGACTTGAACAGCGGCATCAGCTTCTCGGTCGCGACGGCCTCCGCCTGCGACAGCTCCTTCAGCCATTGCTGGCGCAGCTGGCGCTTGTCGCCCTTGATCCGTCCGCTGGCGGCCTGCAATACGGCGCCGAGGATGGCGCCCGGGTCGCCGACCAGCCCCAGGTCGATGTCGCGATTCTTGCCGACCGTGCGGTAGTCCATGTCGATTTGCACCAGCTTGATGTCCTTGCTGATGCGCTTGCCGTATCCCATGCGAAAATCGAAGGGTGTTCCGACGATCACGAGCACGTCGGCCTTGGCAAAGGCCTGCGAGCGGGTCCGGTCGAAATGATGCGGATCTCCGGGCGGCAGGAGGCCGCGGCTCGCGCCGTTGAAATAGCCGGGAATGTCGAGGCCCCGAAGCAACGCGATGGCTTCGTTCTGGCCGCGAGCGGTCCAAACCTGCTGACCGTATAGAATCGCCGGGCGTTCGGCATTGACGAGAAGGTCGGCCAGCTTTTCGATGTCTTTCGGATCCCCGATCGAATGGGTGGATGCCCGGTACTTTCCCGGCTGCGGAATCACTGCCTTGGCAAGATCCACCTCGCGATCCAGCACGTCCCGTGGAATCTCGAGGTACACGGGCCCGGGCGCGCCGTTGAATGCCTCGCGTACCGCCATCGACACCATGTCCGCCACCCGCTCGGTGCTTGGCACCGTGGCGGCGAATTTGGTGATGGGGGTCATCATGTCCACGTGCGGAAGGTCCTGCAGCGAACCCATTTTGTGCTGCGATAGAGCACCTTGTCCGCCGATGTGAAGCACCGGGCTCTCGGAACGGAATGCGGTCGCGATACCGGTCACCGCGTTGGTGCAACCGGGGCCGGCGGTGGTCACCACGCAACCCAGCTTGCCCGTCTGGCGCGCGTAGCCGTCGGCGGCGTGTGCGGCGACCTGCTCGTGGCGCACGTCGATGATCCGGATGCCCTCGTCGACGCAACCATCGTAGATGTCGATGATGTGGCCGCCGCAGAGCGTGAATATCGTATCCACTCCCTCGTTCTTCAGTGCCTTCGCCACCAAATGGCCGCCCGATACGACGCCTGCGTCGCGGCTCTTTCGCTGTAGGGTGTCGTCCGCGGTCGTGGACTTCGATTCCGCCGCAGCGGGATTAGCGGTTGCCATAGATTCCTCCGGTTGGAAATGCGACCCGCCGCCGCACAGGCAGCGGGTCGGCGAGTTTGTGCGCAGTGATCATCGCGCCGCCATCAGGCAGACGCGCCGATCGGGTCACGGGATTTGGCGAAATGCCGCTCCCGCATCGGCTTCAGGACGAACAGCGCAAGGAGCGCCGCAATGATGTTGCAGACCAAAAACAGGGTGAATATCGTTCCATAGCCGTGCGCCTTGGCGATGGATGCGGCATACGGGACGAATAAAGCGCCTGTCCCTTTCGCGGTGTACAGCATGCCGGCGTTGGCCGCCGCGTATTTGGACCCGAAGGTGTCTCCCTGAGTTGCCGGGAAGAGACTGAAGATCTCGCCATACACGCCGAAGTACAACGCGGTCACGAGCACGAACAACACCGGATTCGTGCCACCGATCTGACTCAGCGTAAAGAGCGCCCCGGCGCCGATCAGGAAGGCCAATGCCATCGTGTACTCCCGGCCGATCCGGTCGGACAGCCACCCAAAGAAGGGACGCCCGACGCCGTCGAATATGCGGCTGAGCGAGACGGCGTAGATCCCCGCCGCCATCGTGATCCCGAATAGGGCGACCGGCACCTTGTCGAGCTTCAGATCGATGGCCATGGGCTTTACGGAAGCCGTCATGGACAGACCGCCGGCCGCGATCAACACGAACATGACGTAAAGCACGTAGAAACACGGGCTTTGCAGGACCTCCCGCGGAGTGTAGCCGCGCGAGGTGGTGCTCGGCTTCACCTGGGCGCTCAGAATCTGCGGCGGCGGGACCAACAAGAGCCAACCCAGCACGAACACGATGCCGCCTTGCAACAGCCCGAAGAATAAAAATGCGTGCTGGTAACCATCTGAGGCGATCATGTGCGAAATGGGAATGACCGTGATCGCCGCACCGGCTCCGAAGCCGGCGGCCGTGAGGCCGGCAGCGATACCGCGCCTGCCGGGAAACCATTTGAGCGCGTTGCCGACGCACGTGCCGTACACCGCGCCCGTGCCGATGCCGCCGACGACCGCGCCGGCGTAGAGCGCTGCGAGTGAGCTCGCTTCCGAGTTGATCAGCCACGCGAGTCCGACCAAAACGCCGCCGCCGATGACCACCCATTTGGGTCCGAAGCGATCCACCAGATAACCTTCCACCGGAACCAACCAGGTCTCGATCAGGACGAACAAGGTGAACGCCCACTGAATGTCTTTGACACCCCAGTGGTACTTGGCATCGATCGGATTGACGAACAACGTCCAGCCGTACTGCAGATTGGCGACACAGGCCATGCACAGGATGCCGATGATCAGCTGCACCCAGGGGTTCCCCAGCGCCGAAGTGCCGGACCCGGACTTGATCGCATAATTCGTAGAGGTCGCGTTCATCTCGTTTTCCTTTTTTTGCACGTGTGACCAATCGCGCACAGCCCGGGAAGGCCGCAGATCGATGAATGCGGAAAATGGATACGGCCGGATCTTTCCAGACGTTCGGTGTTCAGCCGCAACAGCGAATGTGCGAAGCCTCGCCCCACCGTTTGCCCCCAAAATATGCCCCCGCGCCACTGTGGGGACATCGCCAGCCAATGAGTTATATTTCGTGGTATACCATATATGAACAGTTTTTAAGCTGTCAACTCAGGGATGGATTAACCTCTTGCGCAGGCGCAGGGGGCCCTCGGCGGGGAAGGTGCCGGGGCCCGGGCTCTTCGGGGAGACCCCTAAGTTCACCTGCCGGCTGCACCTGAAATCGCAGTATGATATATCTGAGATGGACAGCCTCTGGCGTCAGACATCCGCAGTGGCCGCGGCACCGCGGCCTCCGTCAGGGAGCGCCGGTAAACTCCGAGGGATCAGATGAACAGCATTGCCAAATTGGTTCAGCGCGCCGCACCGGCCGCGCCGCTCACCTTGAGCCCCTTGAACGCCAGAAGCTTGCGCGATCAAGCCTACGCCCTGCTGAAGAATGCAATCGCCGAGACCGACATCTACGACCCTTCCCAGGAGCTGCGCCTCGATGAGCGCCAGTTGACCGCCGCGCTGGGGGTGAGCCGCACCCCCATCCGCGAAGCCCTCTCGTTGCTCGAGCAGGAAGGCTTCATCAGGACCGTGCCCCGCCGCGGCATCTACATCATTCGAAAATCCAAGCGCGAGATCATCGAGATGATCCAGATGTGGGCCGCGCTCGAATCGATGGCGGCCCGGCTTGCAACGCTGCATGCAACGGATGCGGAGATCGCCAAGTTGAGACACCTGTTCGATGAGTTCCAGAACTCCCCGCCGTCCGAGCATTTGTGCGAGTACTCGGATGCCAACATCGCATTTCACACCGCCGTCATCGCCCTCGGCGGATCACAAGCCTTGGTCGACGCCACGCGCAATCTTTTGATTCACGTGCGCGCCATTCGCCGGGCAACCATCGCCCAGGACAATCGCGCCGAGCGTTCGATCGTCGATCATTTGAAAATCATCGAGGCGCTCGAGAAGCGGGATACGGAATTGGCCGAGCGTCTCGCGCGCCAGCACACCTTGGATCTCGCCGAGCACGTCAACCGGCATTGCGATTTTTTGGGATGATCCGCGCCGCCCGACGCGGCGCTTGACGCGGGGCGGTTCAGTCCGCCCGTTGGCCCCACACGCCCAGCGTGGGCATCGTGCCCTCGTCACGGGGGGAGCCGGCCTCGTAAGGTCTCAAGTACCGCGGGCCACCGGCGCACAAACGGCCCTCCAGCGCCGCGGGCGCCACCGCACCGAGTCCGGCGCGCGTGTCCGGGTCCGCCAGCGCCGTCTGTAG
This sequence comes from uncultured Gammaproteobacteria bacterium, assembly GCA_963748995.1. GTDB lineage: Bacteria > Pseudomonadota > Gammaproteobacteria > Steroidobacterales > Steroidobacteraceae > Bog-1198. The sequence goes on from CAVVKU010000021.1 coordinate 418,558, forward strand.
CGCATCCGGATCCACCCAGGTCGGAGCTCCGGATTCGATCCGCAAATAGATTCTCCCGGTCTGCTGCAAGGCGAAATTGGCGCACCGAAATCCCTCGACGCAGCGCCTCAGGAACCCGACGTTGCGATCCGCAGCGAGCGATCGCGGGTCCCGGTACAGCTCGTCAGGCGATGCGGCGTCGACGAATACCCGCCCGTAGCGGTCGATGTCGATCATCTTCTTCACGTCCAAAATGTGCACGGAGTCGTTGTCGCCGAACACCGCGGTGCGCGGGCGCTCGCCGAGCGCCACCGAGTTGTCCAGGAATTCGAAGCGGATCTGCTTGTCGCTGCGATGCACCCAGGTGAAGAACACGTTGGGAATGCCGGTATAGGCATCGACCGCGTGCGCCAGGGTATCGTCAACCGCCTTGTAGCGGCCGAACTCGAGGCCGCGCTTCCACGCGCGCTCGACGAGCTGTTCCGGCGGCGTGATCATGAAGAACAGGTACACGGTCTGGCCGAATCGCGTGAGCAGGTTGCTGCCCTCCTCATCCGAATCGGGCGCGAAACTGTCGAAGCGGAACCGGTCGATGAGCAGATGAGACATATTGCCGGCGGAGTGCTTTCGGGCCATGTAGCGATCGAGCTTGCGGTCGACGATCTGCAACTCTTCCGCGGTGAACGCGCCCGCGTACTTGTAGGCGTCGCCGAGGGATCCGTAGTCCAGCAGCTGCTTGCGCCAGATGTCGGGGCTGATCAGGGCGAAGTCGCTCCAGTTGACCCCGATATCGCCCGCGAGCTTCTTCTGCAGCAGACGCAGCGTGCTCTTGCCGGACGCCGACGCTCCCTTGGTATTGATGACCACGGGCCGATCCTGGCGCGGCAGCAATCCGTAGCCCTCGACCACGGCCGCGCGCCTGAGCAGGGGCTCGATGCTGCGGCCGACCGCATCGCTCCCATACGCGTTGCACGCCAGATCGCGCGCAAGCGGCACGATCAGATCCCGGGTGCCCCACGTGCAACCATGCGTGGCGAACAACGCCGAGAGGACCTTCGCGAGCGTGCCATAAGCGAGCCGCTGCAGCGGCTCGGATGCGCCGCTCGCCCGCCGTTCGCATTCCGCGATGTGGCCCGCGTCCCAGCTGAAATCCGAGGTCCCCGGAGACCCCGCCCGGCGGCGGGGCTTCCAGAATGCGAACCGGCGCTTTACCGCGCCGGCGTCCACCGGCGGCTGGGCTCCACGCACCACGTCGGACAGCGCGGCGTCGATCGCGGCGGCGACCTCGCGACGCGCGTCCTCGAAGGCCGCGGTGATCGCGCGCATCTCGGGCTCGAGATAGGTGGTCAGGATTCGTTGTGCGATCCGGCGAAAATTGATGCCGAGATCCCCGACGCGCGATCCGTCCGGCACTGCGAAGTCCGCCGTCACGCGGATCAGAAGTTCGTGCAGCGCCAATCGTTCGGGCCGGAAAATCGCCAGATCGCTCAAGCCGAAGCCGGTCAATCCGCGCAACTCCTCCGCGGCGGCGAGCGTCGAATAATTGTTTTCCGGCCGGAAGATCGTCTCGAGTTCCCGCCATTCCTTGGGTATCTGAGACTTCAGGCCGGGGTTCCATGCACCGGGCGGATTCTCGACGGTATTCGATGCGACGGCGCCCATGGACTCAAGATACCCATGCGGCCCTCGAAATGCGACGGCTTTCGCTTTGCGGGATGCCGTCCTGTGGTGCAATCGAGGCCATGAGCCGCGATCGAATCCACCCTCTGTTCCCGGAACCCCCCGCCTCCGGCGCAAGCGGCTCCCGCGAGAGTCTGCCGCCGCCGGGATTCGTGGAGTTGGCGCGGCTCGCCGCCGAGATTTTTCAGGCTCCGCTGGCCTCCATCGTGCTGACCGGATGGAGCGAGTCGTGGTACAGCGCCGGCGTGTTGCACCTGCAGGGTTTGCCGCGCAACCCCTACCTCGCAGTTACGCTTGCCGCGCCGGACGTGTTCGAGGTGGGCGATGTGGCCGCCGACCGCGCCGGATCCGATCCGGTGCTCGACGCCGCCGGAGTCCGTTCATACGCGGGATGCGCAGTGCGCGCCGCCGACGGCGAGGGCTTGGGAGCCATTGCCGTTTACCGCACGAGCACCGCACCGCTGTCGGCGGCGGAGCGTGGCGTGCTCGCGGCGCTCGCCCGCCAGGGCGCGGCGCTCGTGCAACTCCATTCTCGCGTGAGCGAGCTCGAGCTTTTGGGCGCCGCGGAATTCCCGGCGGCCGTCCCGGCCGTTCCGACGCCCGTTTCGCAGGCGTTCGCGCTGGCGGATTCGCTTCTCGACTGCGCTCCCGTCGCCATCTACCACGAAGATGCCGCGAACGAATCCGTGTACGTGAATCGGGAGTACCGGCGCATGTTCCGCCTGGCGCCCGAACAGGACGTGAATGACTGGCCCCAGGCCGTTCACCCCGAGGATCGGGCGCGGATCGTGCAGATCTGGGCCGAATTCTTGCGTTCGCCGAGGGCGCTGCGGCTCGAGTATCGGGCGCTCGGGGAGGGCGACGCGGTGCGCTACTACAGCGAGCATGTCGTTCCGACGCAGGGCATCACCGGATTCGTGGGCACCATCAGCGATATCACGGATCTCGTCGAGACACGCACGCTCCTCGAGGCGGTGATTAGCGATATGCCGGTGGCGCTCCTCGCTTGCGACACCGAAGGCCGGATCACGCATTACAATCGGGCAGCGGTCGAGTTGTACCGCAGCGACCCGACGCATCGCCGCCTCATGGCGGACGTATTGCTCATGGACGGTGTGACGCCGGTCCCTCAAACCGAGCTTCCGCTCGCACGGGCGCTGCGCGGCGAGACCATCAGCAACCTCGAGCTGATGGTCGTGCCGCACGGAGGTCCGCCGCGCTCGACGCTGTCGAGCGTTCGCCGGCTCGTCGGCCCGGACGGCCAGACACTCGGCGCCGTCGCCGTGATCCAGGACACGACCGAGAGAAAGCGCCGTGAGCTCGAGCTCGAGCGGGTGCATCGAGAGCTGGTCACGGCATCGCGCGAAGCGGGCATGGCCGAAGTCGCCACCAACGTGCTGCACAACGTCGGCAACATTTTGAACAGCGTCAACATTTCGGCGAACCTGGTCGCGGAGCGGATCCGGCAATCTCGCGCACCGGGCGTCGCGCGCCTGGCGGAACTCCTGTCGCAGCACGCTGGTGGCGCCGCCCGCTTTCTCGCCGAGGATCCGCGCGGACAGCGCGTGCCCGAATACTTGTCGGCGCTCGGTGCGCAGCTCGCGCAGGATCAGCGCGAAGCGCTGCAGGAGCTCGCGTTGCTGCGCGACAATCTGGAGCACATCAAGGACACCGTGATGATGCAGCAAAGCTACGCCAAGCTCTGCGGGGTCGCGGAAACCATCGAGGTCGCCGCCCTGGTCGAGGATAGCCTGCGACTCAACGCGGGCGCCTTCGAGCGCCATGGCGTGCAGGTGAAGCGGGAATTCGGGCAGGTTCCTCCGGTCACCGTCGACAAGCACAAGGTGCTGCAAATTCTGGTCAACCTGGTGCGCAACGCCAAATACGCATGCGACGAATCGGGGCGTCCGGACAAGCTGATGACGCTGCGGATCGGGCGCTCGACCCGGGGCGTTCGCATCTCCGTCATCGACAACGGAATCGGCATTGCCGCCGAGCACATGAAAGATCTGTTCCGGCACGGCTTCACGACCCGTAAGTCCGGGCACGGTTTCGGCCTGCACTCGGGCGCGCTCGCCGCTCAGGAGCTGGGAGGCACCTTGCACGCGGAAAGCGCGGGCCGCGGAATGGGCGCCGCGTTCGTCCTCGACATCCCCCTCGTTCCGGCTCCGACAGCCATCGCCTAGATGTCGACGCCTACGTCCGTTTGCGCGACGCCCTCGACGCCGAGCTTGCAGGCGTCGGGATACATCTGAAGCTCGGGGACCTCTCCGCCCAACAGCTTCTTCTGCACATCCTGCCAATACTGGACGTTGAGCAGATCCGCGTTCTCCTCACGGAAGAAACTGCTCGCATACCGGTTCATGAGCTGCATTCCATGCAGCAGCTCTTCGGGCAGGAAAATGATGCCCTCCTCGAAAAACCAGTCGGGCACCGTCTCCTCGCCGGGCTCCCGATCGAGGTTGGTGCGGATCTTCACGTCGGTGAGCTTTTCGACGGCGTCGTAGTCGAACAGGAACACCCGGCCGTAGCGTCCGACGCCGTAATTCCTGGAATCCAGATCCCTGTTGAAAATGTTGGTGGCGGCATTGTTGCGGATGCACTGCCCGAGATGGACGATGACCTCCCGTGTTTCGCTCTCGGACGCGTTTTCCAGGAACACCGGCAGCGGAATGATCTTCAGCTGAACGATCAAGGTGCGGAACATCACCGCATCGCCGTCCAGATGAACGGTCTCCGCCGATTCGCGGCAGAGCTCCTCGAGGAAGTCCGGCTCGAACATATCCCGTTCGAGCCGCAGATTGAAGTACATGACATTGTCCAGCATGCTGCCCGCGCGGTTGATCTCGTGGACCACCCGGTATTTCTCGATCACCGCGGCAACGCCCGGATAGGAACCCCATTTGTAGGAGGTGGTCGGGCGATCTCGGATGACTTTCAGATGGTAGGCGCAGGCATCGAAGGTGAACCCGAGGGCCACCGTCCCTGCCGCGCCGGGCGAACGCTGGAAGCGCCGTCCGCCTGCCCGCATTTGCTCGATGATATCGTTCAGGATCGCAACCTTGCCGACGTGATTGAAGCCGATCGTCGAGTAGTGGTGGCCCAACGGGCGCCGCGGCATCAGGCTGTAGAGGAACACGCAGGTTTGATAGTAGAGCCGCGTGGTGACGTGGAAGTTGGCCAGAGCCGAGCTGAACAGGCCATGAATGTCCGCGACCCGGTGCAGCACCGCATCGGCGTAAATGCCTTCGGCGCTGTTCAGCAGGGCGACGACGAATGGCAGGATGCTGTCGTCGCTCCTCACCCACCTGCCTACTACGAAGGCGCTGCGGTCGCGGAAGAAGCCCGCTTCGACCACATCGAGCGCCACCGGGGTCGGATCTCCCGGGGAGTCGTACAGCAGCGCATCGACGCGATTCACGATGCGCTCCGAGTCGCCCTGCAAGTCCCGGAACGGGACGGAAAATCCCGGGACTCGCAGGAAGGCGGCGATCAGGTCTGCATCGACTCGTGAGGCGATGGGCAACCTGCGATGAACCGAGGCCATCGAGAACGCGCGCCGCTTGCTGGGCGGCGGGAACGAGTAGGCGACCGGCCGCCATACCCCCTGGCTGATATTGCGGCGCAGGGAATGGGCGAAGCTGAAGGCGGTATCCGCCTCGTAACGGTCGACGATCATGGCCGCGAACAGCCCCTCGATGGCGTCCCAAAGGGTGGCATCGTCCGAGAGCGCCGGGAACGCGGCGCGAACCCGCGGCCCGTGCTCGGTGATGTAGCGGCTGTACAGCTCCAGGCGTTCCTTGCTGATGCGGATCGAGGCATGCGGGTCCATCAGCTCGAAGGCGCATTTCGCCCGATAGGGGTATTCGCACAGCAGGCTGTAGAAGTCGTCGAAGATCGCGAGGATCAGATGGGCGGTCGATTCGATCCGGGATGCCTCGTCGGAGCAGTCCTGGAGCCGCGCATACGCCTGCTCCATGGGAGGATCACTGGTTTTCATGCGGGTGTGCAAATCCTCTCGCGGTGGCTGGCCGACCAGCCCTCCCGCGAGCCTATCGGAGATGTCCTACAAGGAGCGCGGATAGCTTGCCGACTAAGGCGATCCCCCATCCTGGGTATACTCCACGACATATATTCACATTAATTGACATTCCAGACCAAAAAGCGCCGCAAAAGCGCTCTCACTCTCGGAGACCATCATCATGTTGAAGCTTTGGCCGCGCACTTGGCTATCCGCCCTCCTGCTGGCAATGCTGCCGGCGATCAGCATGGCGCAGTTCGGGGTGAGCGTTTCGGTGAATCTGGCTCCGCCGGAACTGCCGGTGTACGAGCAGCCCCCGATTCCGGCCGAGGGATATCTGTGGTCACCCGGCTACTGGTACTGGGACGCTGACGCCCAAGATTACTTCTGGGTGCCGGGTACCTGGGTACAGGCGCCGCAACCGGGGCTGCTGTGGACCCCGGGCTACTGGGGCTACAACGATGGCGCGTATGTATGGAACGGCGGCTATTGGGGGCCCCAGGTCGGTTTCTACGGCGGGGTGAATTACGGTTTCGGGTACGGAGGATCCGGCTTCGAAGGTGGCTACTGGCGGGACGGGCATCTGTTTTATAACACTGCCGTGGTCAACGTCGGCACCACCCACATTACGAACGTGTACGTCAGGAACGTCACGGTCAACAATGTGACCGTGAATCGAGTGAGCTTCAATGGCGGCAGCGGGGGTATCCAGGCGCGGCCCACCGCGGCTCAAGAATCCTACGCCAGGGAAACCCACGTCCCGCCAACAGCGAACCAGGAGCGTCATGTGACGGAGGCGCGCTCGAATCCCGCCCTGCAGGCTAAGGCGAATCACGGGCATCCGACGATCGCCGCAACGGTCAAGCCGGGTGATTTCACCCACGGTGTCGTCGCCGCGCGGGGCGCACCCGCGCATGCGGCCGCCCCCGCAGCGCATCCTGCCGCTGCCGCCAAGGCAGAGCCGGCCCACCGTACCGAGGCGCCTGCGCGTACCGAGCCTGCCGCCCGTACCGAACCCGCGGCCCATGCGCCGCCCCCTCGTCCCGCGGCACCCGAAGCCCACACGGCGCCTCGCCCGGCGCCTGCCGAGCACCCGGCGGCTCCCCGCCCCGAGGAACGGCCCGCTCCCGCAGAGCGACGTGCGCCCGAGCCCCCCGCCCGCCCCGCCGCCGCCCGCCCGGAGCCACCTCCGCGGCCGGCCCCTGCGCGCCCGGCACCGCCAGAACATCCCGAGCATCCGGAGCCGCGCTGACATGATCAAGGTCGAGCACCGGCCGGCCAATCACCGATTCATCGCGATGGTGGATGGTGAGGAGGCCGTGCTGGACTACACCCTGGTTGCCGGGGTGATGACCATCACCCATACGGGCGTGCCCAAGCCCATCGAAGGCCGGGGAATCGCGGGTGAGCTCATGCGCGAAGCGTTGAGTGCCGCCGGAGTCAACGGCTGGCGGGTCGTGCCTGCCTGCTCCTACGCCGCGGCATACATGGAAAAGCATACGCAACAGCATGAGAGCGACCTCCTGGATGAGGCGCTCGATGAAAGTTTTCCTGCGAGCGACCCGCCTTCCGTCGGGCGGAGCAGCTAGCTGTTCAACGCAGCGCCCGGTGACGCCGGCTCATTTCTCCAGCATCGGATGGCCCTCGTGGGCGACCAGAAGATCGTGCATGTCATTGGCATGCTCTTCTTCCACGGCCAAGATGCGCTCCAACATGTGCCGCGTGCTCGGATCGCGATCGCCGAAATAGCGGATGAGCTCGCGGTAGTGCTCGACCGCGATGCGCTCGGCGATCAGATTTTCCTTGATCATGTCCACCAGATTGCCCGCGTTGCCGTATTCAGAGGCCGAACGCGAAGCCAATCCTGACGGGTTGAAGTCGGGCTTGCCGCCCAGTTGGTTGATTCGTTCGGCCACTTCCATCGCATGTTCCTGTTCTTCCTTGGCGTGGGTCGCGAACTCCCCTTTGACCCCCTCGCTCGAAATCCCCGTTGCAGCCACCGCATGCATGGTGTAGCGCAGGACGCACACGAGTTCCGTCGCGAGCACAGCCTGCAGGATCTCGATCGTTTTTTTCACGTCCCCCTGGTAACTCGGAGTGATGCCACCCTCCTCGATATGCTTGCGGGCGCGCGCGCGCAGCGTTTGGACGTCCGTAAGAAACGGCTTCGAGGCGTCGGACGAGGGGTTGTTCATCTTTTTGTACTCCTGCAGCGGTTTGGCGAACTGGAGCGGTTTTATACCACCCGCATTTCGATTCCATTGACGAAGGCGGGATGAGTTGCCTGTAAGACTTCGGAGCGGCATGCCGTCGGAGCGGCGCCTACACACGCAGCTTGCAAAACCAGCTCAAGCCAGCGCTGAGGCCAGACCCTGCACCAGGGGGCCGAGCTTCGGCGGGTTGGCCTCGAATGTGGGCTTCACGCCATGCTCCAACAAGGCCGCCGTGCAAACGGGGCCGATGGATGCAACGACCACCGCGCCCAAAAAACCGGGCAGATCCGCGCCGCGATTCATGCGCTCGGCGATCGCGTAAAGATTCCGGACCTGCACCGCACTGGTGAACACGACGGCATCCACCTTCGATGCGGCCAGCGCATCGATCAGGCGCATCAGCGGAGCGACATCCGGCGGCAGATCCCAGCGATAGGTCGCGATTTCGTCCACGGCCGCCCCCCGCGCCTCGAGCGCGTCGCGGAGCTTCCGATTGGCCTCCCCGTATCGCTGAACCAGGACGCGGCCATTCTCCAGCGGGACGCCGGACACCGCCGCGAGCACCGTGTCGGTCGTGAATGGCGCGGCCGCGCGAAGATCGATCCGCACGCCGCGCGAGTTGAGCTCGCCCAACGGCTTCGGCCCGCGCACCACCACGACCGTGCGCTCGAGCATGCGACTGAGCGCAGGCGTAGAACCGAGCCCTTCGGCCGCCTCGAACAATGCCCGGGTGCCGACGCCCGTCTGGAAGATCGCCATCGTAAACGGATGAGCCGCGGAGCCGTCGAGCAGGTCCGCCAGCCGATCGGAGTCCACATCCGGCACCTCCTCGAGCGCCGGCGCACGCATCGGCACTCCTCCCCGACGCGCGATCAGTTCCGCCAGATGCTCGCCCGTCCGTGTCTCGAGGATTGCCACCACTTTGGATTTCATGACCGCCCCCCCCGCAGCTGCTAGCCGCCGATCAACCCCGCCGTCACGTTGATCGCAAACCCCAAAATAGACGCGTTGAACAGAAACGAAATCAGCTCGTGTGCGATGACCACCTTGCGGATCGAGCTCCGCGTGGTGAGCACGTCCGCGGTCTGACAGGCGGCGGCGATGGTGAACGAGAAGTAGGCGAAATCCCAGAACGCCGGCATTTCAGTCCCGGGAAACGACAGCGGCCGCTCGGTCTTCTCCACGCTGTAGAACATGTCGGCATAGTGGGTGGCGAACATGGTGGGAACCAACAGCCAGGAATCGATCAGGGTCACCGCCGTCAGTGCGAAGTGGCCGAGACGCTCGCGGCCGGCCACTTGCTTCAGGGTCGCGAGCGGCTCGACGATGGCAACGAGGCTGAGGAGCGCCGCCACGGTCACCACGATGAGGATGATTGGCGCCGTCTCGTCCTCCTCGATGTAGCGCGAGCAGATCTGCTCGGCCGTCAGACGCGACATCCAGATATACACCAGGACCAGAAACAACGTGACGCCCAAATCCCAGCTCGCGAGCATCCGGATCAAAAACGACCAGTTCGCGGGCAGGCAGAAAAACGCGCCGGCGCCGACACCCAAGGCGATCCAGACCCTCGGGTGATAGCGCACCAGCTTGATCACGGCATCACAACTGCGAGGTGTCCCAACCGCCCCCCAACGCCTCGATGAGCGAGACATCCGCGACCAGGAGGTTCTGCTGCGCGGTGAGCAGCGACTCCTGGTCGGCGATGAGGGTCTGGATATCCGTGATCACCGTCGTGTAGGCCACGGTGCCGGCATTGTATTGGTTGAGCGCCACGTCGGCCGCCGTCTGGGCATATTTCACCGCTTGCATCTGGAATTCGGACTCCTGTTGCAGCACGCGCAGCGCCAGCAGTTGATCTTCGACCGATTGAAACGTGGTCAGCACCGTCTGGCGGTAGTTTGCCACATATTGATCGTAGGTCGCGCGCGCGTTGGCCACCGCCGCCATCTGCGAGCCACCCGAAAACAGCGTGTCGTTTGCCGTCGCACCGAGCGACCAGATGCGGTTGCCGACACTGAACAAGCTCGACAGCGGATCGCCCACATAGCCGCCGAGCGCGGTCAGATTGATGGTGGGAAAATACGCGGCGATGGCGACACCGATCAACGCGTTCTCCTCCTGCATCTGGCGTTCGGCGGCGGCCACGGAGGGGTTGCGCTCCAGCAATGTCGACGGCAGGGTGACGGGGACGTCGGGCACCGTGGTCGTCAACGGCGCTCGCGCAATGCTGAGCTCGGACGGCAGATGCCCGGTGAGCACGGCGATCGCGTGCTCGTAGGTTCCTCGTTGCTGGTCCACCGCGATGAGCTGCGCCTGGGTCGCCTGCACGGCCGCCTGCGCCGCCGCGACATCGCCGTTGGTCGCGGTTCCGGAGTTGAGCTGATTCTGCGTGATCTCGAGAGCCCGCTGATCCAGCGAGACCGCCTGCGCGAGGAGCTTGCGCAGCGAGTCCGACGCCCTCAGATCGAAATAATCCGTGGCCAGAGTGGCCTGTGCCGACAACTGCGCATTCGCCAAATCGGCCCTGCTCACCTGCACGCCCGCCTTCCGGCTCTCGATCTGCCGGCGCACGCTTCCCCAAATGTCGGGTTGCCAGGACACCGCGGCCTCCAACGAGAACTGCGTGTGGGTATGACCGCCGCCCACCGTGTTCGACACCGAGGTGGTCCCGGAGCCGCCCACGGTGCTCGATACGCTCGTGGTGCCGCCCCCTCCGCCGCCCGCCCGCTGTTCGCCGCCATTGACGGCGACGGTGGGAAAGAGCTGCGCCTGGGCCTCCTTGAGCAGGGCGACCGCCTGGGCGTATTCGGCCTCGTATTGCTTCACGTTCTGATTGGAGATGACGACCTGACGCTCGAGCTCGTCGAGCTCCGGATCGCTGAATATCGACCACCAATCCCCGCGGTCGCGCTCGTCCTTCGGCGTGCTCACCTTCCAGCCCGGGGGCAGCTCCTTGTAGGCGCTCGGAACCGGTGCGGACGGCCGACGATAATTCGGACCGACGGCACACGACACCTGCATCGAGGCGGCGGCCACCACTGCGCCCACGGCCCCGAGCGCGCTCCATCGAAAACGACGATTCATCCAACTGCCTCCGCCGCTCCGGCGTCGGACCAACGCCGCGGCCAGCGACGCTTGATCCAGCTCTGAAAGCGGTCCAGGTATACATAGAGAACCGGGGTGGTGTAGAGGGTCAGCACCTGGCTGACGATCAATCCTCCGACGATGGAAACACCCAGCGGCCTGCGCAGCTCCGCCCCGTCTCCGTAGCTCAACGCCAGCGGGATCGCGCCCAGCAAGGCGGCCAGTGTGGTCATCATGATCGGCCGGAATCTCAGCAGACAGGCCTGATAGATCGCCTCGCGCGCGGGAATCCCCTGTGTGCGCTCGGCGTGAATGGCGAAATCGATCATCATGATGGCATTCTTCTTCACGATGCCGATCAGAAGTATCACGCCGATCGAGGCGATGATGCTGAACTCGGTGTGCCATACCATCAACGCGAGCACGGCTCCGACGCCTGCCGAGGGCAGCGTCGAGATGATGGTGATCGGATGTATGTAGCTCTCGTAGAGCACTCCCAGCACGATGTACACGGCGAGCAGCGCCGCCGCAATGAGCAACAGGTCGCTCGACAGGGATTGCTGGAAGGTGCCGGCCGTGCCCGCGAAGATCCCGTGGATCGATGTCGGCAGATGAATCTCCTCCATGGCCTGCGTGACCGCACTGGTGGCGTCGGAGAGCGACATGCCGGGCTGCAGATTGAAGGAAATCGTGGTGGAGGCGAACAATCCGTGGTGATTCACCGACAGCCGGGTGGTGCCCGCCGAATGGCTGCTGACCGCCGCCAGCGGCACCATGGTCTCCACGCTGGCGCTGACCGCGGCGCCGCTCGAGACGGCACCCCGTCCGGTGTTCGCGATGGCATTGGTCAACGCGTTCTTCACCGAATTGCTGAGGCCCGTGGCCGACGCGCCGGCGGTCGATGGCGGTCCGCTCGTCGTCAGGGAGTTGGTGGTCTGCGTGCCGCTTGCCGCGCCGCCGGACTTGCTCACGTACATATCCTCCAGCACGGCCGGGCTCTGCCAGTAGCGCGGCGCCACCTCCATCACCACGTGGTATTGATTGAGGGCGTTGTAGATGGTCGACACCTGGCGCTGCCCGAACGCATCGTACAGGGTGCTGTCGAGCTGACCCACCGTCAGGCCGAGCCGCGCCGCCGTGCTGCGGTCGTAGTTTACCTCGGTCTCGAGACCCTTCTGCTGCTGATCCGAATTCACGTCCGCGACCACGGGGCTCTTCTGCAGCGCCGCCAGAAGCTTCGGACCCCACGTATACAGGTCCGACACTTTGTCAGCCTGCAGGGTGAACTGGTATTCGGCGTTGGCCTGGCGTGCGCCGACGCGGATGTCCTGCACCGTTTGCAGGAACAGCCTCCCGCCGGGCACTTGCGCAAGTTTGGTGCGCAGACGCGCGATCACCTCGTCGGAGGATATGTTGCGCACCGACCTGGGCTTCAACAGGACGTACACGGAGCCGGTATTGGTCTGCGATCCGCCGCCGCCGCTTCCGGCTCCCGTATATCCCGCAACGCTCTGCACGGCCGGATCGGCCTGGACGATGTTCATCAACTGGACCAGCTTGTCCTTCATCAGCTGGAACGAAATGCTCTGGTCCGCGACGATGCCTCCTGTGATCAGGCCCGTGTCCTCCTGCGGGAAGAAGCCCTTGGGGATCACGGTGAACAAGAGCACGTTGAGCACTATCGTGATCAGCAATCCCAGCATCACCAGCCGCCCGTGCTCGAGCGACCAGGCAAGCGTGCGCTCGTAGACGGCGACCGACCGATCCAGAAGGCTCAGCCGCCTCGGACGGTGCGTGCGATCCGGCGATCGCAGGATCAACGCGCACATCATCGGCGTCGTGGTCAGCGAGATCACCATGGAGATCACGATGGCGAGCGACAGGGTGGCGGTAAATTCCCTGAACAGCCGCCCGACGATGCCGCCCATCAACAGGATGGGAATGAACACGGCCACCAGCGACACGCTGATCGAGATGACGGTGAATCCCACCTCCCTGGCGCCGGAGAGCGCCGCCTCGTGCCTGGGCATCCCGTTTTCCACATGCCGCGAGATGTTCTCGAGCACCACGATCGCATCGTCCACCACGAATCCGGTGGCAATCGTCAGCGCCATGAGGGACAGATTGTCGAGGCTGAATCCGAGAAGGTACATGCCGCTGAACGTGCCGATCAGGGACACGGGCACCACCACCGCGGGGACCAGCGCGGCTCGCACGTCACCGAGCGCGAGGAACACGACGAAGGTCACCAGCGCGACCGCCAGCATCAGCGTCCACTTCGTGTCCCGGAGCGAGGCGCGAATGGTCGCGCTTCGATCCGACACGATGCTCAGGTTCACATCGCTCGGGAGCGAGGCCTGCAGCTGCGGAAGCTCCGCCTTCACCTGATCGACCGTGTCGATGATGTTCGCGCCCGGTTGGCGTGACAGGATGACGAGCACCGACGGCACGCCGTCCGCGCGTCCCTCATTGCGCAGATCCTGCACCGAATCCTCGACGTCCGCCACGTCGGAAAGCAGCACCGCAGATCCCTTGCGGTACGCGACGATCAGGGGGCGGTACTCGCCGGCATGTCTCGCCTGATCGTTGGTGTAGAGCTGGAAACGGCGATCCCCCTCCTCGATCGCGCCCTTGGGGCTGTTCGCATTGGCCGATGCGAGCGCCGCCCGCACGTCCTCGAGCCCGATGCCATAACGGAACAGGGCGGTGGGATTGAGCTCGACACGGACCGCCGGCAGTGTCGCGCCGCCGATCGACACCTGCCCGATCCCATCGAGCTGCGACAGCCGCTGCTGCAGCACGTTGCTGGCGGCATCGTACAACTGGCCCCGGGTCAGCGTCTTGGAGGTGAGTGCAAGGATCATCAACGGCGCGTCGGCGGGATTCACCTTGCGGTAGCTCGGATTGCTCGAAAGGCTCGTCGATACATCGGCCGAGGCGGCGTTGATCGCCGCCTGCACGTCGCGCGCCGCACCGTTGATGTCGCGGTCCAGATCGAACTGCAGAGTGATGCGGGTCTGGCCGCTCGAGCTCTGGGAGGTGATCTCGGTGACATCGGCGATCTGTCCCAGGTACCGCTCGAGAGGTTCAGCCACGCTGGTGGACACCGTCTCGGGATCCGCGCCCGGTAGCGAAGCCGTTACCGAGATGGTCGGATAGTCCACCTGCGGCAGTGGCGACACCGGCAACTTGAAGTAGGCGAAGGCCCCCGCGAGGACCACTCCGACCGTCAGCAGGGTGGTGGCCACCGGCCGCCGGATGAATGGGCCCGATATATTCATGCCGCAGCCGGATCGGCGTCCAGCCGGCGCCGGCGCAGCCGCCCCGCCACCCGGTCGAAGGCCAGGTAGATGACCGGCGTCGTGAACAGCGTGAGCAGCTGGCTCACGATCAACCCGCCCACGATGGCGATGCCCAACGGGCGCCGCAGCTCCGATCCCGCGCCGTAGCTCAGCATCAGCGGCAATGCGCCGAGCAGCGCCGCCATCGTGGTCATCAAGATCGGCCGGAACCGAAGCAGCGATGCCCGCGTGATCGCCTCGCGCGGCGCGAGCCCTTCCTTGCGCTGTGCGTCCAGCGCGAAGTCGATCATCATGATGGCGTTTTTCTTGACGATGCCGATGAGCAGGATGATGCCGATGATCCCGAGCACGTCGAGATCGTCGCCCGCGATGATCAATGCGAGCATGGCGCCGATGCCCGCCGACGGGAGCGTGGAAAGGATGGTGATCGGATGGATGAAGCTCTCGTACAAAACGCCGAGCACGATGTACATGGTGACGATGGAGGCCAGCAGCAGGAGCGCCTGGTTGGTCAGCACGTGTTGAAAGGCCGCGGCCGTCCCCTGGAAGGCCGTAACGAACTTTCCGGGCAGATGAATGTCCCGCTCGGCCTTGCGGATGGCATCGACCGCGGCGCCGAGCGAGGATCCCGGCGCCAGATTGAACGAGATGGTGGTCGCCGGAAACTGCCCCAGATGCGTGATCTGCAGAGGGCCCGCGCGCTGGTGGATGCTCACGATCGCCGACAGGGGCACCTGTCCGTTCGTCGATGACACGGATGACGGCAGATAGAGCTCGGAAAGCCCCGCGAGGGAGCGCTGAATCGACGGATCCGCCTCCAGGATCACCCGGTACTGGTTCGACTGCGTGTAGATGGTCGAGACGATGCGCTGGCCGTAGGAGTCGTACAGCACATTGTCCACGGTCGCGGGCGAGATGCCGAAACGTGCGGCGGTGGAGCGGTCGATGATGAGGTCGGTCGCGATCCCCTTGAGCTCCATATCGCTCGCCACGTCCGCGAGCTCGGGGAGTTGCGTCAGCTTTTGCATCAGCGGCGGGATCCATGCCGCGAAATCGTCGTTGTCGGTGCTTTCGACCACGAATTGGTATTGCGTCCGGCTGACCGCCGAGTCGATGGTGATGTCCTGCAGGGGCTGCATGAAGAGCGTGATGCCCACCACGCCGGCGGTTTCACGCTTGAGCCGTCGGATGATCTCGCTCGCTGTGGCGTGGCGCTCATCGTGCGGCTTCAGGTTGATCAGGAAGCGCCCGCTGTTGAGCGTGGTGTTCGCACCATCGACGCCGATGAACGAGCTCAAGGATTGGACGTCCGGGTCCTTGAGGATGGCGGCGGCGAGGATCTGCTGGCGCTCCGCCATGGCCTCGTACGATATCGATTCGGCCGCCTCGGAGATCCCTTGGATTTCGCCCGTATCCTGGACGGGAAAGAAGCCTTTGGGGATGAATATATAGAGCAGCAACGTCACCGCGAGCGTGATGCCCGCGATGCCCAGCGTGAACGCTTCATGATCGAGAACCCATTCCAGGCAGCGGCCGTACCGGTCGATGATCCATTGAAAGCCGCGCTCGGCCTTGAGATCCCACCCGCTCCGGGTCGATCGGGCGCGGTCGTGCAGCAGGCGGGCACAGAGCATCGGCACCAGGGTAAGCGACACCGCGGCGGAGATCACGATGGTCACCGCCAACGTGATGGCGAATTCGTGGAACAACCGGCCCACGATCTCTCCCATGAACAGCAGGGGTATGAGCGCGGCTATCAACGACACGGTGAGCGAGATGATGGTGAAGCCGATCTGCTGCGAGCCCTTGAGCGCCGCCGCCATGGGCGAGTCGCCCATCTCGACGTAGCGCGCGATGTTCTCGATCATCACGATGGCATCGTCCACCACGAAGCCCGTGGAAATGGTGAGCGCCATCAGCGAGAGGTTGTCGAGGCTGTAGTTGAGAAGGTACATGGCGCCGAACGTGCCGACCAGCGAGAGCGGCACCGACAGGCTCGGAATGATGGTCGCCGGCGCATTTCGCAGGAACACGAAAATCACCAGCACGACCAGGATCACGGCCAGCACCAGCTCGAATTCGACATCGGACACCGACGCGCGGATGGTCGATGTGCGGTCGCTCAGAATGCCGATGTCGAGCGCCGGCGGCATGTCGGCCTCGACCGTGGGAAGCAGCCGCTTGACGGCGTTTGCGACCTGGATGACGTTTGCGCCGGGCTGGCGCTGCACGTTCAGGATCAGGGACGGCGTCGTGTTCGCCCATGCCGCGAGCTTGGTGTTCTCCGGCGCGATGACCACGTTCGCCACGTCCGACAGGTGGACCGGCGAGCCGCTCGAGTACGCGACGATGATGTTGCGGTAATCGGCGATGTCGGTGATCTGGTCGTTGGCGTTGATCGAGGAGGCCTGCGACGGCCCATCGAAGCTGCCCTTGGGCGAGTTGCTGTTCGCATTGCCGATCGTGGTGCGCAGATCGTCGATGTTGAGCCCGTACTTGGCGAGCGCGCGCGGATTGAATTGAATCCGCACCGCCGGCCGCTGACCGCCCGAAATGCTCACCACGCCCACGCCCGGTAGCTGCGAGATCTTCTGCGCAAGACGGGTGAAGCTCAAATCCTCGACATCGGTGAGCTTGAGCGTCTTGGACGTGACCGCCAGGGTCATGATGGGCGCGTCGGCCGGGTTGAACTTGGCGTAGGTCGGCGGCGTCGGCAGGTCGTTGGGAAGCACGTTGCCCGCCGCGTTGATGGCGGCCTGCACTTCCTGCTCGGCGACATCGAGTCCGACATCCAGGCTGAATTGAAGCGTCACGATGGACGCGCCTCCCGAGCTCGCCGAGGTCATCTGGTTGAGCCCGGGCATCTGCCCGAACTGGCGTTCCAATGGCGCGGTGACCGAGGAGGTCATCACTTCCGGGCTGGCGCCGGGGTAGAACGTCTGAACCTGGATGGTCGGGTAATCCACCTCGGGCAGGGAGGACAGCGGCAGGAACTTGAACGCAAACAGCCCGCTCAACAAGATCGCCACCATCAGCAACGAGGTTGCGACCGGCAGGTTGATGAAGAGCCGGGAGGGATTCATCGCCGGCGGCCCCTACTGGTTGTCCTGCTGCGGGCGCTTGTGATGCTGCCAATTGCCGTGCTCGTGCGTTCCCGACCGATCTCCGCTCTGGCCCTCGCCGGTGTGGTGCCCGTTGGTGCCGCGCCGGCCTGCGCCTGCCGCCGCGGGCGTGGACGCGGTGTCGGGAATGCTCACCTTGGCGCCGTCCCGCAGGCGGTCGGCGCCGTCGGTGACCACTCGATCGCCGGGCGACAAGCCCGCGGTCACCGCGAAGAAATCCCCATCCTGGGCGCCGAGGGTCACGGGATGTACGGAGACGGTGTCGCCGTCCCCGACCAGATAGACGTAGTTTCCGGGCGCCCCGCGCTGCACGGCGCGAACCGGCACCGTCACCACGTCTTTCAGGGTGTTGAGCAGCATGGTCACGTTGACGAACTGGCTGGGGAAGAGCGCCTCGTCGGCATTGATGAAATTGGCACGCAGCATCACCGTGCCGGTGGTGGTATTGACCTGGGTATCGGTGGCGGCGAGCTCCCCGGTGGCGAGCTGGGTGACGTTCGCCCGGTCGAAAGCGGTCACCGGCAAAACCGCGCCCGAGCGCACGCGCGCCATGATCTGCGGCAGGCTGTCCTCGGGGACCGCGAATTCCACCGTCGTGGGACTCAATTTGGTGAGCACCACGATGCCGGTGGTCGAGCTGGTCTGGACATAATTGCCCGGATCGATCTGCCGCAGCCCGACCCGGCCGTCGGTCGGTGCAGTGATGCGGCAATAGAAGAGATTGAGCTCCTGCGCCTTGATCAATCCCTTGTCATAGTCGACGGTGCCCTGATCCTGCTTGACCGTCCACGCCTGATCCTCGTAGGTCTGCCGCGCAATCGACTGCTGCTGCGACAGCGTCTGGTAGCGGGCGAGGTCCATCTGCGCCTGCTTCAAGGTCGCCTCATCGCGCGCGAGCTGGGCCTTGTCCTGTTCCAACGCGACCTGGTAGGGGCGCGGATCGATCTGGGCCAGCAATTGCCCCTTGCGGACCAGCTGCCCCTCCTTGAAACCGACGCTCATCAAATAGCCGCTGATCTGCGTGCTCACGGTCACCGTGGCGAGCGGCGTCACCGCGCCGAGGGCGCGCAGCGTCAGCCGGATGTCCCCGCGGCCTATTTTTGCGACGCCCACCGGCTGGTTGCCGCCATCCTGAAAACGCCCGCGCCGCGGCGTCGGCTGGGACACGAACGTCACGGATCGGTAGACGATGGTGGCGACCGCCAGCACGGCGATCAGAGCCAGCGCGATCCAGAGCAAACGGCGGCGATCATATTTCATCGCCCGATGATTCCATGCGGCGCGTCAAGAAAGGTCAGGCGCTCGACAAGTTTCTGCAGAGCGAGGGAGCGGGTTCACTCCCTGAAAAAATAGGGGATGGCGCAGAGCGCCACACCGATGGCGATCAGCGCGAAGACGTTCGCAACGAAGTACGGATACACGGCGAGTGCGATCCCGCAGATCAGCGGCACGGGCGCCCGCTGTTTCCTGCCGTAGATGAAAAAGCCCACCCCGATGGAGCTGAACAACAGGCCCCAAAGGAGCGTCGCCGCGCTCATGCCGCGGATCCGCGCGGCGCGGGGCGCCGGGCCGCTACTTGCTCTCTTTCGCCACGAGCCAATTGACCAGCTCGATCAGGGCGTCGGCTCCGCCGGCCGACTCCACCTGCAGTCTGTACTTGCCGTTCACCACGATGGTCGGGGTGCGATCCACGCCGAATTGCTTGATGGCCTCCTCGTCCACGCGGACCTGGTTGTCGACGCCGAACGACTTCGATGTGGCCACGAATTTGGCGGCAGGGACGCCCGTGTGTTTCTCGTAAAAACGCGCGGCATCCTCGATCGTCGGCATATGCGCCTTCAGGCCGCCGGTCGATGGATCGGTCGTGCCGAGCTCGCCCGTGGTCCACACGGCGTCGAATAGGGCGTCATGCGCCTTGTCGGCGATCCCGAGCGTCTGCGCGGTCACGTAGGCCAGCTGGAACATCGGCCAATCCTCGGCGGAGTTGAAGGATGCAGGCAGGAAATTGATGACGACGTTCCCCGGTACGCTGTGCTCCAGCTTGCGCATGGAGGGCTGGAATTGGTTGCAGGCCGGACACGCGTAGGAGAACACCTCGGTGACCTGGACTTTGCCGGCGGGCAGCCCGGTCGGGCGCGCCGGCCGGATGGGAAAATAATTCCTGCCCTCGACCCATTTGGGCGCCGCCGCGGCGGAAGGCGCGGGCGCGGGATTTGCGCCGGCCGCAGAAGCCGCCCCAAGCGCGCCCGCGACCAGGGAGAAGGTTGCCAGCAGCGACATCACTTTCTTCATCGAAACGCTCCACCGCACGCGGTATGGAATGGAAATCGCCGCCGATTCTAGACAATTTCCGCGGCGGCTGCTGCGTGCGATGGTCCCCCCGGCGCGAAAAACGTAAAGTATCCCGCTTGTTGCCCGCAGTTCGCCACAGGGAGCGCCGACGATGCTGACCACTTTCCCCGTTTCGCCGGGCACCCAACAGGGCTTGGGCGCGAAGGATGGCAGGGCCCCGCAGGCCGGCAACGGCGAGTCGTTCTGGGTCGATCTTCTGAACCCCACGGAGGATGAGATAGCCTACGTGAATCGCACCTGGAACCTGCGCGTTCCATCGCGGGGTGCGCTCGAGGAAATCGAGACCTCGAGCCGCCTGCGCGCCGTCGGCGGGGTGCTCTATCTCAGCATGCCCCTCGGCCTGCACTCCATTCCGGAGAACGAAGTTCCGACGCCGGTCGGATTCGTGCTGTCGAAGACCATTCTCGTGACCATACGCTTCGCGGGCATGCACTCGGTCGAGCACGTGGTGAAACGCATCGAGCGCGACGGGGACATCGCGCACGAGCTCAGGCGCGTTCCTCGCGCTCATCGAGGAGATGGTCGATGTCGGCGCCGACACGCTCGAAAAACTCGCCGCCGAGCTGCGCGGAATCTCGCATGATGCGTTTCACGTGCATGGAAAGATGCGGCCGCGCTCGAGGCGTTTGAGCCAGCTGCTGCGCGACACCCTGATCAAGATCGGCAGCATCGGGGAGACGCTTTCTCAAATCCAGGAGAGCCTGGTGGGGCTGCAGCGCATCGTGGACTTCACCTGCGACAGCGCGCACGGATGGCTGGAACCGAGCAGCGAGCTCAGGCTCCGCTCGGTGCGCATCGACTTGAGCTCGTTGGCCGAGTTCGAAGGGCATCTGTCGGGGAAGGTGCAATTTTTGCTGGATGCCGTGCTCGGATTCATCAACACCGATCAGAACGACATGTTCAAGGTCCTGACCATTGCCTCCGTGGTGGGAATTCCACCGACGCTCATCGCCAGCATGTACGGCATGAATTTCCACGACATGCCGGAGCTCAGCTGGCGTTGGGGCTACCCTTACGGTTTGGCGCTCATCGCCCTGAGCACGCTGATTCCCATCGTCTGGTTCAAGCGACGCGGCTGGTGGTGAGCGCGCGCTCGAGCCCCGCGATCAGGCCCCGTTGCCCGGCGGCTCGTCCAGCGCGGCAAGCGCGGCCGGCACGTGCCGTCGCAGGACCGCGTTGCGCGCCTCCCACTCCTCCTTCGGCGCGAGACTTTCCAGGAACCTGACTTCACCACCCGCGTAAGTTGCGATGGGCAGCCCGTCCCGATAGAGGAGCCGATTGCCCGCGAGGGAAGGAAGCCGCGCGCCCGGGGTGATGATGCCCTTGAGATTGAGCGGGTCGGCGCCCGACAGCGACACGAGCTGCCCGCTCTCAAGCCGCCGCCTGGCCTCACGCAGCGGCGCCACGGCCTCGGGGAGCGCGTACTGCTCCCCCGAAAAGCCTGCGATGAAACGGCCGCCCCGAATCTCGCCGCGCGCCTCCAGGCGGCGGCAGCACATGAGGATCTCGCGCCACGGCGGCAGCCACTGCGCCTCGCGCGCCAGGAGCTTCCAGAAGATGACGCCCCAGCGCTTGAGCAGCGTTCTCACCACGTGCTCAACGGCCTGGCTGTCCGCCATGCTCGAGCCCGGCTCTCTCGCCGGCTGGCGCACGATCGCCCATCGGCCCGCATCGGCCATGGCGAACAACGCGAGCGAACGGCGGCGGCGGGCGCCGCGGCCGTGGGAGCGGCCGCGCTGGCTGCCCGGCACGAGCAGCGCGCGCAGGCCGCCGAAGCTGTCCGAGTTGACCATCCCGAGCGCCACGAGCTCGGCGAGCGCATCCTCGGCCTCCGAGGGGAGCATTCCGGCGCTGTCCGCGATCTCATCGAAGAACGACGCGCCGTGGGCCTGAATGAATTCCATCACCACCCGGGCACGCGAAGTGAGCTGCGCGGGATCCGGTGACTCGGCGAGCGCCGACCAGGATTTGAGGTCCCGCCGCGCGATGAGCGTGATCGGCGTCGAGCGCACGGGAGCCGCGCCTCGCTCCGGCTCCGGCGTGCGCGCGGCCAGTCGCGTCCACACGAAGCGTCCCGCGCGGCAATGCTCGTCGAGCCACTCGGGCTCGTACTCGGCGATGCGGGAAGGCAGGATGTCGGTCTCCCAGGCGCTCGCAGGAGCTTCGAATCCCTCGAGCTGCGAAAGCACCGCGGCCAGCGCATCGGAGCCCTGCATGCGCGCATCCGGCAGCACCCGCTGCCACTCGAATAGAAAGCGCGTGAAGTCGCGCGCGGACACCGGCTCGATCTCGGCGCGCAGGCGCTTCACCGTATAGCGGTGGATGCGCGCGAGCAGGCGCCGCTCGCACCACTCCTCCTCGTCGATGCCCGGGGTGAATCGGCCGCGCAGCGCGAATCCCTCGCGCTCCAGCACCGCAAGCGCCGCTTGGATCCCGGGAAGCGGCACGCCGGCCGCCGCCGCGAGAGCGCGCGCGGTGACCGGTCCCGAGCCCTCCAGACGCCCGCGCACGATTTCGGTCATGGCTTCGTCGCTCGACGGAATCCGCGGTTCGAACCAGGGACGCCGCTCCGTGGCGACCCACAGCTCCCGGGCGTCGGGCGCAGGGATCCTGACGACGCGCCCCTGCGCCGCGAGCTCGTTCAAGAGCGAGGGCCATGCGGAGTTCGCATCGACTTCACGGTCGGTGAGGAACGCAAGCCACAGCAAGGCATCGTGCAGTTCGTCCGCCGTCGCCGCATCCGGCCACGCCTCCTCCCGGACCCGCGCAATCGCCTCGCCATCCAGGAGGCCCAGGTCCGAGGCGGAAGCGGGGTCGATCCATCGACGGCTCATGACGGCCTGGGTACGCCGCTCCTCCAAGGGCGCGTCGTCGAGATAGGCATAGGGACGCGCGGTCAGTGCCTCGAGCGCGAGCGGCGACGGCTCGGTCAAATCGCGGGCGACGACCCGGACGGCACCGCTCTCGAGCCCGCGCAGCAGTGCCTCGAAGCCCTCGACGTTCATTGCGTCCTCGAGACAATCGCGGATGACCTGGCGTACCAGAGGATTGTCCGGTATCTCGATCTCTCCCGGGAGATTCTCGGCGCAGGCGACCTGGTCCGGAAACACCGACGCCAGCAGGTCCTCGGCGTTCATGCGCGCGATCTGCGGCGGAATCTTCTTGCCGCCGCGGAATCGCGGCAGGGCGAGCGCTATGCCCGCATCCCAGCGCCAGCGCACCGCGAACATCGGCGCCGCGCACAGCGCTTGAATGAGCACGTGCCGGGCGGTCTTGGAATTCAGATAGCGGGACACCTCCGCAAGCTCGAAGCTGTGCGCATGAGTGAGCGACAGGATGATGTGGTCCTCCGTCGCCGCCGCCTGCAGCTCGAAATTGAAGGTGCGGCAAAAGCGCTTGCGCAGCGCGAGGCCCCAAGCCCGGTTCACCCGGCTCCCGTAGGGCGAATGAATCACCAATTGCATGCCGCCCGACTCGTCGAAGAAGCGCTCGAACACAATGGTGTCGAGCTTCGGCAGGGTGCCGAGGGCTGCGCGCCCGGCGGCAAGGTACTGAATCAATTGCGACGTCGCGACCGCATCGACGCCGAGGGTGTCCTCGATCCACTCGGACGCCGACTGCATCCCAGCCGTCGCGTCGGCACCCTTGCCGACGAGGCGCTCCTCGATCCCGAGGCGGAGCCTCGAGACCGCCATGGACAGTTCGTCGGTTCGACCCGGCGCCTCACCGAGCCAGAACGGAATCGAAGGCGGTTGGCCGTGGGCATCCTCGACCCGCACCGTTCCGCGCTCCACCCGCAATATCCGATAGGACGTGTTGCCGAGTTGGAAGACATCGCCCTGCAGGCTTTCGACCGCGAAGTCCTCGTTCACGGTCCCCACGAGCTGCGATTCAGGCTCCAGCATGACGCGATAGTCGGCATTGTCCGGAATCGCCCCGCCCGAAGTGATCGCGGTCAGGCGCCCGCCCCGACGCGGGCGCAGCCACCCGTTCACGGCGTCGCGGTGTATCAGCGCCCCGTGCCGTCCGCGTCGCGTGCTGAACCCTTCGGCCAGCATGACGACGCACTGATCGAACTCGGCGCGCTGCAAGTCGCGGTAGCCGTATGCGCCGCGCATGAGATCGAACAAGGCGTCCTCGCTCCACTCCTGCGCGGACACCTCGGCGGCGATCTGCTGGGTGAGCACGTCGAGCAGATTCCGCGGCACTTCCAGGCGGTCGAGCTCGCCGCGCCTCACCGCATCGAGCAGCGCGGTGCATTCCACCAGCTCGTCGCGGGACAGCGGGAACAGGCGGCCCTTCGAGACCCCGCCGACGGAGTGTCCTGCGCGACCGACGCGCTGAAGGAAGGCATTGATGGATCGGGTGGAACCGATCTGGCAGACGAGATCAACGTCGCCGATGTCGATGCCGAGCTCCAACGAGGCGGTCGCCACCAGCGCCTTGAGCTCGCCCCGCTTCAGGCGTTGCTCCGCATCGAGGCGCCGGTCGCGCGCGAGACTGCCGTGGTGCGCCGTGACGAACTCTTCCCCGATGCGCTCCGACAAGTGCCGCGCCACCCGTTCGGCGAGCCGCCGGGTGTTGACGAACACCAGCGTGGTGCGATGCTCACGCACCAGCTCCGCCAGCCGGTCGTAGACTTCCGTCCAGGCCTCGCCCGACATCACCGCCTCGAGGGGCATGGGCGGAAGCTCCAGCGCCAGATCCCGGCGCCGCGTGTGCCCCGCATCGACGATGGTGCAGTCGCCGTCGCCGCGCACGCCGGTGAGAAACCGGGCGACTTCCTCGATCGGCTTTTGCGTCGCCGACAGCCCGATCCGCACCAGGGGTCTCGGTACGATCGCCTGCAGCCGCTCGAGAGACAAGGCCAGATGAGCCCCGCGCTTGTTGCCCGCGATGGCATGAATTTCGTCCACGATCACGGTCCGGCAGGTCGACAGCATGGCGCGGCCCGACTCGGAAGTGACCAGGATGTACAGGGATTCGGGGGTCGTCACCACGATGTGCGGTGCCGTGCGCCGCATCCGCGCCCGCTCCGCCTGCGGTGTGTCGCCCGTGCGCACCACCGAGCGGATCGGCACCTCGGGAAGCCCCATCGCCGCGAGTTCCTCGCCGATCCCCTGGAGCGGCGCCTCCAAGTTCCGATGGATGTCGTTCGACAGCGCCTTTAGCGGGGACACATACACGATGCGCGTCTCATCCGGCAACGTGCCCTGAAGGCCCTCCTTGACGAGCTGATCGATCGATGCCAGGAAGGCCGCGAAGGTCTTTCCCGACCCGGTGGGAGCGGCCACCAGCACGTCCCGTCCCGATTGAATCGCCGGCCACGCCTCGAGCTGCGCGGGCGTGGGCGCATCGAAGGTCCGCGTGAACCACGCGGCAACGGCGGGATGAAATCGATCGAGAACGCTCATGACGTGTGATGGCGGTTGACACGAACCCTCGGGGGTTTTGCGACGGCGCTAGCCCCCTTCCAACATTTTCTTCAAATTCTGAAGGCCGCCCTGATAGACGCCGGTGATGGTGTCGGTGGCGGTCTTGTCGTTCGCATTGTCGGCCGGACTGGCACCCGTGTCCTTGCGGCGGAAATGGCCCGTCCAGGTGACCGTGGACCTGCCCTTGCCCGCGGAGGTCACGGTCAAGGTCGAGGTGTAGTCGCTGACCGGCAGCACGCCCTCGAGAATCGCATAGCGAAATTTGCGGGCTTTCGGCTCGAACGCCAACAGCTTCTCTTTGATGGTGCCGCCGTCCTTCAAGGTCAAGAGCCGCACGGCCCCGACCGTATCGTTGGTCCCTTCGACGATCTCGTCCTTCGCGACCGCCGGATGCCAGGTGTTCAAGGCATCGAAGCTCTCCACCGCCTTCCAGACCTTGTGTGCGGGCGCGTTGATCTCAATGCTCTGCGTGACCTGCAGCTTCGGTGCAGCCGCGCCGGCGTAGCCCGAGGCAAGCAAGGCCGTGGTCAAGGCAATCGCGCGGATTATTTTCATGGCTTTCCCCTTGTAATTTGATGGACGCATCAACCGGCATGGGACGGTTTCAGCCAGCGCGCCGCGAGCGGCGGAATCAGCAGCAGGCTTACGAGTGTAGAGGATACCAGGCCCCCCAGGATAACGACCGCCATGGGGCCCTCTATTTCATGGCCGGGCTCGTGCAGCTGCAGCGCGACCGGCAGCAGGGCCAGTCCGGTGAGCAGCGCGGTCAGCAGCACCGGCGTCAGGCGCTCCTCGGCGCCGCGCATCGAAGTCCGGATGCTCCACGACTCCCCTTCTTCGGCCACCAGGTGATCGTAATGGGAAACCAGCAGGATGGTATTGCGGGCGGCCATGCCGAACAGCGCCACGAACCCCACCATGGCGCCCAAGGTCAACGTCCCGCCCGTGACAGCGACGGCCGCCACCCCGCCGATCAAGGTGCTCGGCAGGGCGATCAGGACCAGGAGCACGTGGCGCGACGAGTCGAACGCCAACGCAAGGAGCAGCACGATCAGCACGAACGCCGCCGCCGAATGCAGCATGAGCTCCCGCGCGGCTGCCGCCTGGGCTTCCGCTGCGCCCCCGTAACGCAGATACACCCCCGCGGGCAGCGCAACCTGGGCGGCGATGGCTCTGCGCGCGGCCGCGGCAAATCCGGCTTGGTCCGCCCCTAGCGGCGTTGCCACCACGATCTGACGGCGCAAGCCGTCCTGGTGATCGACCAGGCTGCGGGCGAGTTCCATGGTGATTTTCGCCACCGAGGACAGCGGCGTGAGGGCGCCGTCGCGCCCCTTGAGCTGGAGCGCGCCGATCTCCTGCGGGCTGGTGCGGACGCCCGCAATGCGCACCGCCACCGGCACGCTGCGGTCCGCCTGGTACAACTGCGCGGCGACGGTGCCGTGGTAGGCGGCATTGACGGTTTGCAGGACATCGGCCGCCTGCAAGCCATGATTCGCCAGCTGGTCGGGCAGGAGCTCCAAGCGCATCTCCACCTCGCGCGGCGGCACGACCAGCCGAACGTTGCCGCTGCCGCGAAGACGATGCAGGACATCGACGATTTGACCTCCCACCCGATCGTCCATATCGAGATCCGACCCCATGACGCTGATCGTGAAGGGAGCCGACTCTCCGGAGAGAGTCTCGCCGATGCGCTCCGCGAGCACCGAATAAATCTCCACCAGCTGGTTCGGGTAGTCGTCGAAGACATCGCGGATC
This sequence comes from uncultured Gammaproteobacteria bacterium, assembly GCA_963748995.1. Lineage (GTDB taxonomy): Bacteria > Pseudomonadota > Gammaproteobacteria > Steroidobacterales > Steroidobacteraceae > Bog-1198. The sequence continues at coordinate 445,504 of CAVVKU010000021.1, forward strand.
GCCGCGTCGATCTCGGTCGCGCTGTGTCCCGTGCGGGGATCGATCTGCACCTCGAATTCGCTCTTGTTGGGGGCATCCGGATCCTGACCATTCTCCGCGCGCCCGATCTGTTCGGCGACGCTCTTGACGCCGGGGATTGCCATGAGCCCCTTGGATATCTGCTCGCCCACGCGGGAAGTCTCCGCGAGCGATATTCCCGGGCGCAGCGATGCGTGGGCGATCAGATAGTTTTCGCGAAAATCCGGCAGCAGGCGTGCGCCGAGCAGCGGCAGACACACGACGCCGGCGAGACCCGTCGCGGCGAGCAGGCCGACGGTCAAGCGGGGACGCGCGTACAGCCACTCGATGGCGCGCAATTGGCGGCGCTTGCACAGGGCGAGGAAGCGCGCCTCGGGCTTGGGCTGATGCTGCGCCATCATCAAGACGCTCATGGCCGGCGTCGCGCTCATGGCCACCAGCAGCGACAGGCCGACCGCGAGCAGGAATGCGATCGACAACGGCCGGAAGAACGCGCCTTGCAGACCGGACATCATGAGGATCGGCAGGAAAGCGACCGCCACGGCGGCCGTGGCGTAGAACACCGGCCGCCTGACCTCGAGCGATGCGCCGGTGAAGAGTTGGACGATGTCCACACCCGGGCCCGACAGGCGGCGGCGGCGCAGGATATTTTCCACGTCGATCACCGCATCGTCGACCACCACGCCGAGTGCGACCACGAGTCCGCCCAGGGTCATGGTGTTGAGCGACAGACCGAATGCCTCGAGAATCCAGACGGTGGTGAGGAGCGCGAGCGGGATGGCACTGAACGACACGAGCGCACCGCGCCAATCACGCAGCATGATCAGCAACAGCGCCACGACCAGCACCGCGCCGATGGCGAGGGAATTGCGCAGCTTCTCGATGGCGCTCTCGATGAAGCTCGCGGGACGCAGCAGCGCCGGATGATACTCGACGCCTTGCTTGGCGAGCGCGGGCGCGATCGCGTCGAGCCGCTCTTCCAACGCGCGCGTCACGTCCAGCGTGTTCGCACCGAATTGCGTGGACGTCTCGATCAGGATGCCCGGCTTCGAGCCGATCAGGGCTTCGCCGAAGCGCGGCTCCGAGCCTTCGCGCACCGTCGCCACGTCGGCGAGCCGCACCGGCTGTCCGCCACGCGTGCCGAGCACCGCCGCGGACAGCGCATCGAGCGTCGCGGCCGGCGCCTGCGCCCGGATGACGATACGTTGCGTGGCGGTCTCGAAGTAACCGCCACCGATCAGCGCCGTCGCCCTTTTGGCGGTCGCCACCACATCGTCGAGCACGAATCCCGAGGAGGCCAGTTTGACCGGGTCGACCGCGATCTGCCTCTCGCGCACCTCGCCGCCGAAAATTTGCGCCTGGGCCACGCCGGGTACCGCGAGAATCTGCGGCTTGACGATCCACTGCACGATGTCGCGCAACTGCACGGGTGACAAGCGATCGCTGGTGTAGCCGAAGTGGACCAGATACTCCATGGAGGAACTGAGGGGCGAGAGCAGCGGCGCGCCGACCCCTTCGGGCAGCAGTCCGGCGAACTCCGCCAGGCGCTCCGTGACCACCTGCCGTTGGCGGTACGGATCGCCGCTCCGGTCGAAGACCACCTGCATGGCCGACAATCCTTGACTCGACGTGGAGCGCACCGTCTTCACATTCTCGGTGCCCGCCAGCAGCTCCTCCAGAGGACGCGTCACCAGGGCCTCGACCTGGGTCGCGTCGAGGCCGGGCGCCTCGGTCTGCACCAATACGTGCGGCGGCGCGAAATCCGGAAATACGTCGAAACGCGCGGATCACCAGCGCCGCCAATCCCAGCGCGGCGATCAGGCCGGCGAGCGCGGTGACGATGCGGGGATGCGCGAGCGAGGCCCGAACGATGGCAGCCAGCACGGGAGCTCCTAATCTCGTCGTCGTCGACCGGATGGGCGCCCATGCCCTCGAGCGACCAAAGGACCCCGGCGCCGCGCACCACGATGTCGTCATCGTCGTCCACACCCGTGACCAGCCAGCCGTCGCCGTACGGCACGAGCGGCGTCACCTTCACCGCCACGTATCGAACATTTTCATCCGGCGTCTTGGGCGCGACCTTCTTGTAGACGTAGGCGCCGTTCTCTCCGTACAGCAATGCGTCGTTCGGCAGCAGCAGCCCCTTTACATCGGCGCTCAGCAACGCGACGGGAATACGCGCGCCGGGCGCGAGGCCCGCAGGCGGATTGCGCACCTCGATCAGCAGGCCGACGCTCTGCAGCTCGCTCGGCTGCCCGAGCGCTCCGAGCACGCGCCCCGTAAGGCGGATGCCGTCCACGTCTACAGCGCCTGAGCCGGCAGCGCGCCCACGCTGTGCCTGCCGGGCAAATCGGCGCGCACCAGCACCGCATGTCCGGCCATCAGGGCGTCCAAGAGCCTGCCGCGGCCTTGCGCGGGCTGCGTCGCCAACGGACCCCAATGCTGAGCGAAGCGCGCCGTGGCGAGCCGGGAATCTGCGCGGGCTTTTACCTCCTCGGCCTGGGCCGCTTCGAGCATCTTCAGCGACGCGCCCGCACCGCCCTGGAAAAGGGCGTGCAGACGGGTGAGCTCGGAGGACGCGGCGTGCTCCTGCGCCGACGCCGCGGCAGCCTCGCCTTCGTCCGCGAGCAGCAGAGTTGCATCGAGAACGATGCCGAGAGCTTCGGTGCGTTCCGGCGCCTTGACCGTCACCGGATGCGTGACCCGCAGTCCGACCGCTCGTTGTTGTTCCGTGTTGAGGGTGGGCGAAGCGGGCCGGGTGGCCGGCGGCGGCGCGTCATCGTCATCGGCGCCGAGTGCAGCCGGCGACGCCGCGAGCGCCGCGTACAAAGCGAGCCAAACAGATAGCTAAACGCAGGTCGGCAGCACGCCCCTGGTCCGGTGATTCATGAATCGTTTTTGATTGCTTTCCGCGACCGTTCTTCGCTCGCGGGTCATCGCGCTCCGGGCGAAAACTTCCGACCGATCATACCGTGTCCGAGGGGTACTACAAGGTCGGCCGCCGCCGTGGCAGAATCATGCGATGCTCCCCGGGGTGCTGTTGAGTATCGCGGGGCCGGCGTGGCGGCGGCGGGGCCGCCGGCGACTGGGGCGACGACTGACCCGCACGGAGAGGGCATCTGGAAGGCGGTCGTGCCGTTGAAGCCCATGCACGGCGAGTTTGGCAATTTGGATCCCATCGGCGTCGCGGTCGGTGCGCGAATTCTCGCGGACTGTTCCATCAACTGGATCAATCCCGACGATGGGGCACGCTATTGCTTCTCCAGCGGCACTTCGCTCGAGTACTTCCTCGACCGCCCGCACTTCAACATCGAGCGTGCCCGCGCCGGCTGGCGAAAAATGAACGGGCAGTAAGCTCCACGGCGGACGTCGCTGATCCGAACGAATCCGCCACGATGTCGGCATACCACACGGCAGCGTTCCGGGCCTCCACCGCGGACGGTGAGGGCCCCGCGGCATCCGGGGATACAGGTGCACCGGCGGTCTTGAGCACACCGTTTGCGACCGCGAAGCTGGCACGAATCGAGAATGCCCGGTCGACGGCCAACAAGCTGTAGCACACGCTTCCAAGCGGTTCTTGTGCGACCTCGCGCCCACCCAGAGCGCGTACGACGGCGCGTGCGCAGCGCTTCGCCTGCGCATTCGCGGCGGAAGCCGCCTTCGGCATCGGGCCCGCGATGCAGGCATCGCCGATCACGTGCACGTTCGGCACGAGCGCCGACTCGAAGCCATCCGGATCGATCGGGCACCATCCATGTTCCGACGCGAGGCCGCTGTCCACCGCAAGCTGCGCCGGCGCCTGCGGGGGAATGATGTTGATCAGGTCGGCGCGCACCGCGCCCCGCGAGGTATACAAGGTCATGGCGGACGCATCGACACGCTCCACCGCGCCCCCGTCGATGACCGGGATCCACTCGATCATTCCCTGGTATAGATCCCGCCACGCATTCGTGAACACATCCTGTTTGGGAAACTGATTGTTGGCATCGAGAATCATCACCTTGGCGCGCGGGTTGTGCCGCTTGAAGTAGCCCGCCATCAGGCTCGCGCGCTCGAACGGACCGGGCGGGCAGCGCATGGGCCCCGCCGGCACGCTGATGACGACGACGCCTCCGGGACGAAGTGCCGCCATCTGCGCCGCCAGAATGCGGGTCTGTTCTCCCGCCTGCCATGCATGAGGCATCGCCGTCGAGACGGCTTGAGTGTAGCCCGCGGGCCTGTCCCACAGGAAACGGATGCCCGCCGCGAAGACAAGGCGGTCATAAGACCTCGCGGATCCCCGGCTCAGGCGGACCTGGCGGCGGCCGGTATCGATCGCGGCGACGCGGTCCCGAATCACCCGCACCCCATGCCGTTCGAGACCCGATCGGCTGACGGTCAGCGAATCGATCGTGCGCAGGCCGACCAGTGCCGCGTTGCTCATCGGACAGGTCACGTAAACGTCGTCCGGATCGATCAACTCGACCTCCAGGGCCGGCTGCAGCTGAAGCAGCTGCCGGGCGCAGGTCGCGCCCGCGAACCCGCCGCCGATCACGATGACGCGCGCGCGCACCGGCGCGCGCCCCGCTCCTCGCGCCGCGTGCAGTCCGGCGAGCCCAGCCGCCGCCGCTGCGACGGATAGTTTCAGAGCAGTGCGACGGCGCACATCACTCCCATTGAAGCTCCTCGTATGCGCGCGCCACATTGCGCGGATGCACGTCGTTCCATAGCGTCCATCGGTCGCGCTCGGCCGGGGCAACCTTGTCGATGGCATCGCGCATGGACTGACCCTGGGCGAGTTCGTCCCGGACACCGTCGTAAAGAGCGGAGAGATACGCACGCTCACGGGCCAGCGAGTCGGCGAGATCAAAGGTCAGGCTGCCGTGGCCCGGAACCACGAGCCTCGATTCCATGCGCGAGAGGCCGTCGATGGCCGCGAGCCAGCCTTTGAGGTCGCCGTCCAGCGCAGGCAGACGCTCGCGAAACAGCAGGTCGCCCGTCCACAGGGTCCCGGTGCGCTCGTCGTACACGGTCAGGTCGCAGTCGGTGTGCGCCGTCGGCCAGGCGGTGAGCCGCAGCGGCCGGTTTCCCAGATCCAGACTGAGCCCGCGTTCCACCGTCAGATCCGGGCCCACGAACTGAGTCGGCGCGCGGCGTCCCCTCGAGATCCGCACCGTATTCCTTCATGAAGTACGCCCGGTTTCGGGTCATCGCATCGACCAGCGCCGCATGCCCCACGAAGTGCGGCTTGTCCTCCTTGAACGCGAAATTTCCGAGCACGTGGTCGACGTGCACGTGTGTATCGATCACGTAGCAGATCGGCCGCGAGGTTCGGCGCAGGATTTGAGCCCGCAATTCGCGTCCGATGCGCACCGAGCCCCCGGTGTCGATGACCGCCACACAGCTCGAGCCGACGATGAAGCCCACGTTGGCGATGTCGTCATGACCCGGCGCATCGAGGGGAAGATTTTTCCCCCGATGGACATACACCCCGGGCTGCGGCTCGGTGAGATTGAACTCGTCAGGTGCTCGAGGCGGACTTTGTGCGGCAACCGCCGCCCCCGGGCCGATTGAGGCGGCCAGCAGCACCGGCGCGAAGAGCCGGGGCGCGAACGCCGCCGCGGCCCGCCGGCCGTCAGCGCTCGCCGCCATTCATGACAGAGCCGGGCCGGCCCGCCGACCCGCTTGAGATCGCGGGCTGTGAGCTTCCGGTAAAGTGCGCCTGCGACACGGAGTCCACCGCATCGATGGTCACCGGCAGCGCCAGTGCCTGGTCGGAGGCGACCTGAGCGTGGGATTCTCGCTCACGGATATGCCGGTCTGCGCCTCGAGCAGGGGACGCCTCCCGCCTTGATGAGGATGCTTGAAATGTAGTGGGCCGGAATCGCATCCCCGGTGCGCGGATCGATTTGAAAGCCCGAGCTGTTGGGATGCCGGATGCTGACCAGGATGGATTTGTCGTCCGCCGCGGGCCGCAGTTTGACCTGCCCGAGGGCGCCCCCACGCGATGAGTCCGTCGGAGGCACGGAACATCCGCCGCTCGCCTTGACCCAGGCGCTGCGCATCTCGAGGATCCCATCCGAGGTCTCCGCGACCGCCCGCACCGACGTGAAGCGATCGATGCGCACGTGCATGTCGATTTCGATGATGGGTGTCTGGAAGAAATCCAAGGTCGCGACCAGCGGCGAGGGGTTGTTGTCCACGAACACTCTGACGCGCTTCACGCGGCGCTCAGCATCATCCGAGAAATGCATTGTGAGCGGTGTCGAGGCGGGATGCGGCGTGTTGCCGGGCACCTCCAGGCTGATGAAATTCTCGTCGACCAACCCCATGGATCTGTCGCCGTAGAATTTCGCGCGAAGCAACTCCCAGGCCGAGCCCGAGGGTTGGGAATCATCCTGCGCCACCGCCATTCCCGCGATCCCGAGCGACAATGCGCAGAGCACGGCCATACTCGCGAGATCTCTGCCGGCCTTTGCTCCGATCCTCGTCACTCGCGCCCCATGCTCATCGGTTCTTCGTGAGGCCAGTTTACGCCCTCGACCGGCCTCGTGCCGCCCAGGGTCATTCGAACTGATCAAACGGCCGTGCGGCGGCGCGAAGTGTCGCGCCGCCGCACAAACCCCAGTCAGAAGAACAAGATCCCGCCGAGCGCGACGTCGTTTTCGAGGGCCTCGTTCCCGTTCCACGCCTGCGCTTCCGTGTGTATGAACTCGCCCACCAGCGTCAGACTCTTGGTCAGGCTGTAGTACGCCCCGAACACGCCGGATTCGTTGCGATGGACGAGATCGCTGGCATAGGTCCCGGTCGAAGCCAGCGTGAGCGGGTTGATGCCGAACGCCTGTTCGTCGCTGGCGAGCTTGAGCTCGGACACACCGTAGCTCAGCCCGAGCTTCAGGCGGTCGATCTTGTAGGTGATCTGCGCGTAGCCGCCGTCCGACTTGCGCTCGTTGCCCGCCGCCGAGGTGGCGAGAATGTACAAGCCGGTCGTGCCGACACCCTTGCCGTAATAACCGTATAGCACGCCCTCGAAACCGGCCACATCGAGCTTCACCCCGCCATCGACCGCGGTGCCCTTGGTGCCATTCTGGATGCCCAGTGCGTTGTTCTCGGTTACACAGAAGGGAACGGCGGGATAGGCCGTCGCCGGACACGTTGTGGGCGCCTTCGCCTGCTGCGTGACCGCATCGACCCACACCTTGCCCGTGAGCGCATCGCTCTTGGGGTCGCCCCACACGAACGCAAGGCCGCCCTGCCATTGCGGCGAGTTGTGCGAGGTGTAAGCGCCATCGTTCAACGGCGTGAAGGCGCCGATGGAGGCGGTGAAGCCGCCGTAATTCGCCGTGGTGTAGGTGATCTGCGGGATCCAGTCGGTGTAGATGTAGCCCACTCCGATGCGTCCCAGGCTGGTGTTGCCGGGCGCCGCATTGCCCCCGGAAGAGCCGACGCCGAGCAGGGTCATGTCGTCGAGAATGGCATCCTTCCCGAAAATGCCGATGTCGCGTCCCATCTTCACGGTCCCCCAGCTCTTGTCGCCGAAGGTCAGGAACTCCTGACGGGCATCGATGCCGGGAGTTTGTAGAGCAGCGGGCAGGCCCGCGCCGTTCACGCCTGCCGCAGCGGAGCTGTTGATGCCGGGATACAAGCCGATGGTCGCGCTGATGTCGAAGCCATCTTGCCGCGTGCTCGCGGTGAACACGAACGCGGCGGGCAGCAAGCCGTTGCGTACGGAGGTGGCATTGTCGCCGGTGCACGCGAGGCCGCCGGTCACCGCCGTGTTGTCACCGTGGTCGCAGCTTGCGTTTACATAAAAGGCATTGATGTTGCCGGAGAAGTCCACCTTCCAATCGCCGGCTTGAATGTCGATTCCAGCGACCGCTTGGGCCAGTGGAACCAGCGAAATCGCCACGCCGATGGCGATCGCATGCTTGATTCGCGCTTTCATAAACTCCCTCCGTTTCGGTTTCTCGGGTTCTTTATTGGCGTTGAGACCTAAGTCGACCGCGCCCTTGCAGCCTGGCTGAATGCCTGCAAGAGCTGTACCAGTGACGCCACGCAAGAGTTGGGGTCGGTCCGAGCCCGGTTGCGGGCAGCATCGGCCGCTCATTTCGGCCTCTGAGAAACCAGCGCATTCGCGCAACCGAGTCAGCCCCGTGCGCGCCAGGTCAATCCACGAATAATCTGTGGCTTTGATGCCAACGCCGCAAGGCGACCGATCGGCTGGTGCGCTGCCGCCGAAGTGTCCCGCCGCAGGGCCAGATTTGTCGCACTCTGTCTTGGATTAGGAACAGAGAGCCCAGGGGAAACGGAGGCACAGTGTGTAACACCCCTGGCGGTTGCGGCGTGGAATTGATCGTACGGGCACCCCGTTGCGGCGTACCACGGCTGGCACGCAAGCTGCTGTGACAGCGCAGGGGTGACGCATGCACGCAGTGCGATCGACGTGAAAACCAGAGCGGCTGTTGCCTGGGAGGCCGGCAGACCTCTTTCCATCGAGACGGTGGATCTCGCAGGCCCCAAGGCGGGCGAAGTATTGGTGAGGATCGTCGCCTCGGGTGTGTGCCAAACCGACGCATTCACGCTGTCCGGCGCGGATCCGGACGGATTGTTCCCGGTGATCCTCGGGCACGAAGGCGGTGGTATCGTCGAGGACGTCGGTCGCGGGGTCACCAGCGTACGCGCCGGCGACCACGTCATCCCTCTCTACATGCCCGAATGCGGGACCTGCGAAGCCTGTCGTTCCAACAAGACCAACCAATGCACCCGGCTGCGCGCGACGCAGGACCGGGGAGTCATGCAGGACGGCACGACGCGATTTTCGCTGAACGGCAGGCCCATTCTGCATTACATGGGCACGAGCAGCTTTTCCGAGCACGTCGTGTTGCCCGAAATAGCCCTATCCAGGATAAATCCAGGGGCGCCGCTCGGGGAGGTGTGTCTTCTCGGCTGCGTCGTCACCGCGGGCGTCGGCGCGGTGCTCAACACCGCGCAGGTGGGCGCCGGCTCGACCGTCGCCGTCTTCGGCCTCGGTGGCATCGGCCTTTCGGTGATCCAAGGAGCGGTCATGGCCGGGGCGGCCCGCATCATCGCGGTCGATCTCAATCCGGTCAAATGGGCGCTGGCCAAGGCGCTGGGAGCAACCGACTACGTCAACCCGAAGGAGCACCAAAGCCCCATCCAGGGAGTGATTCTCGAGATGACCCGCGGCGGAGTCGATTACTCATTCGAGTGCATCGGCAACGTTCACACCATGCGCGCGGCGCTCGAATGCTGCCGCAAAGGATGGGGGCAATCGGTGATACTCGGTGTTGCCGGCGCGGGCCAGGAAATCTCCACACGCCCTTCCCAGCTCATGTCGGGCCGCCAATGGCGCGGTTCGGTATTCGGCGGGGTCAAGGGACGCTCGCAATTGCCGTCGTACGTCGACCGGTACCTGGAGGGCGCAATCAAAATCGCCCCGCTGATCAGCCGCGTGCTGCCGCTCGAGAAGATCAACAAGGCATTCGACTTGGTGCACGAAGGCAGCACCATCCGCACGGTGATCGAGTTCTAATGCTCCAGCAGGATCCGATGCTTGTGGATCTTGCGGTAGAGCGTGTTGCGGCTGATTCCGAGCGTCTGCGCCGTGCGGCTGATGTTCCAGCGCATCCGTTCCAGCTCGCGCAGCAACGCCGCGCACTCCGCCTCGCGCAGCGCCGCCGAGGGCGGGCTTTCGGCCTGTGCGGCGGCCGTCTCGGCGGGCGCCGCCGCCGTCACCGCCGCAGCGCCCGGCTTGGCGGATGTGACCGGCGCGGACGGCGGATTGGTATCGAGAATCTCCTGCGGCAGATTCGAGGAGCGGATGATGCCGTCGCGGCACAATGCCGAGGCGGTGCGCAACGCGTTGCGGAGCTGCCGGATGTTGCCCGGCCAGGAATATTCCATCAATTTGGCGAATGCGTCGTCCTCGATCCGGACGCAGTCCTGTCCTGCATTTTCCTCGCGAAGCAACGTGCGGATGAGGTCGGCCTTGTCGCCGCGGTCTCGAAGCAGCGGTAGATGCAGAGTGATGCCGTTCAGCCGGTAATACAGGTCCTCTCTGAACTGACCTTCTTGAATCATGTGGTGCACGTCGCGGTGCGTCGCCGAGATGACGTGCAGGTCGACCGGAATCGGTTGATCGCTTCCGAGCGGGACCACTTCGCGCTCCTCGATGACCCGGAGCAATCGGGTCTGCAGCATGAGCGGCATGTCGCCGATCTCATCCAGAAACAGCGTGCCGCCGTTGGATTGAAGAATCTTGCCGATGCGTCCCTCTTTCGCCGCGCCCGTGAACGCTCCGCGCGTATAACCGAACAGTTCGCTCTCGATCAAGCTCTCCGGAATGGCCGCGCAATTGACCGTCACGAACGGCTTGTCCGACCACAGCCCCGTGCGATGCAGCGATTTGGCGAACGCTTCCTTGCCGGTGCCGGTGGCGCCGTGCAGAAGAATCGGCACCTGCTTCGCGAACAGCTGTCTGCCGCACACCAGATTCTTGCGGACCTGCAGATCCTCCCCCACATGATCGCGATCGAGGCTCGCCGTTGCAGCCGCCGCCGCGGCGGAGACGCTCGGCAGCGAGAGTACGCCGTCTCGCACCGAGGTGTGCAGAGGCGCACGCGCGATGGCGAAAAAACGCCGTCCATGCGCGACATCCCGCACGGGCCAGATGGCGCTCGGCTCGAATTTGGCCCGCTGTTCGAGCGCCGGGAAATTGAATTGGAAGAATCTGCCGATCTGCTCGCCCACCAGCGATTGACGATTGGAGCAGCCCAGCTGAACCAGCGCGCTCTCGTTGACCGCGAGTATGTTGCCATTGTCGTCGATCGCCATCAGCGCTTCGTGCAACAGTCCCACGAACTCCGGACGGCTGTGGAATCGCAGTATCCACGACTCGCCGTATTCGCTCAGAAAGTTCCAACGCGAAATGAGGTGGGCGGACATGTTGACCAGCGCCATCGTATGGCGCTGGATGAGCCGGCTGTCGCTCGAATTGGCGGTGGACGCATCGAGCACGGCCACGATTCCGCCGTGCGGGTCCAGGATCGGAGCGGCTGAGCACGACAGCGAGAGGTTGTAACCGCGAAAATGCTCCTCGCGGTGCACGGTCACCGGCCCAGCCTCCGCGAGACAGGTGCCGATGCCATTGGTGCCCTCGTGGCGCTCATCCCACAACGCGCCCAAGGAAAGTCCGGCGTGCCGGAATTCGCGCTGCAGGGTGGGGTCGGTGATGGTGCTCAATACCGTTCCCTGGGTGTCGGCCAGAATGACCGCAAAGCCGGAGCCGGCGATCTGCTCGTACAAACTTTCCATCTCGGCGCGCGCGACGGGCAACAGTTCACCCAGGCGTTGCTGCAGCTCCTTCACGGACTGGGGATTGAGGATGTTGCTTTGACGGGGCGCCGACGGCTCGATGCCGTACTCCCGCAAACACCGATACCACGATCGGGTCACCAGCGGCTCGATGCCGGCGGGCTGAAGTCCGCTCTCGATCACGTGAATGATGTGCGACGCGTGGCTCGTCAGCAGCCGTTCTTGTTTCAAGCACTCCCCCTTGCGCCGCGCACCTGATGCCATCGCATCCTACGCGGGGCTTGCGGACTAATTTGTAGCTTTCCCGCCACGAACGATTCGCCCTGCCCAGCCAGCCAAAGCCTGTGCCGATTCACCGGAACTCGCAACATGCGCTGCAACAATCGCGTCCCGGTAGCCTGCCGGGGCAGGGTCCGAGGGACGACCGCCGCAACTCATTTTTCCGAGTCGGGCGTGCCGAATTTATAAGCCGGATCGCCGCTGTAATGCGCGCGGACGAACGCCAGGATCTTCCACAAATCGTCCGCACTCTTGACGATGGACCCCATGGGCGGCATCGGTCCCACCACATTCTCGTGGCCGGTGCGGGTATAGCCTTCCTTCTGCAACCCATCACTACCGAGCGTTACCAGGCGGAACAGCGTGTCGTCGTCGCCGCCGTAGACCCAGATGTCGTTGGTGAGCGCCGGGCACATGCCGCCGCCGGCGGAGCCCCCGTGGCAGCCGCTGCAGCTGTAGCTTCGAAACAAGGACTCACCCTGCGAAACGATGTCCGCCTGCGTATCCTTGTACGGATTGCTGAGCTTGCCTTTCGGCGTCTGCTTCTCCAGTTCCGGCGGCGTAATCTTGGTGTAGTCGGGCTTGTCGTCGGCCATCACGCTGCCAAGTGTGGCGATTCCCGCGAGCGCGACGAACAGACCCAAGGCGGCCGCAATCGAAAGGCGTCTTCTCATCTACCCATCTCCTCGTTGCTTGCATTACTCCGGTCAGCCGCTCGCCGCGGAGCCGCCCTGCTGCGCGGCATCCTTCAGCACCTGGATCAGCGCTTCATTGTTGTTTCCCTGGGCGATGCTCAGCGCAGTGCGGCCATCCTCGCTGCGCGCATTCACGTCTGCGCCCGATTTCAGCAGTACGGCGACGACATTGCGGCGGTCGTTGGCCGCCGCGATCATGAGCGCCGTCACGCCGCCGGGGTTCACTGCGTTGACCTTCGCCCCATGAGCGATGAGCGCCGTCACGAGTTCGCTGGAACCCGAGAGGGAAGCGAGCATGAGCGGGGTGTATCCGCCCTTCGCCACCGGCGCGTCCACGTCCGCGCCTGCGGCAACCAGCGCATCGGCCGCCTTGATCTTGGCATTTTGGCAGGCGATCGCCAGCGGCGTGAGCCCGTCGTTGTCCAAGGCGCCCAGCTTGGCGCCGTGCTTGATCAATAGATTCGCAATCTCGGCACTGTCGTCCCACGCCGCATACATGAGCGGAGTCCAGTTGCTCAGGTTGGTCTGGTTCGGGTCGGCGCCGCGCTCGAGCAGCACCGTCGTCACGTCGACGAAGCCGAAGCGTACGGCGTTGACCAGCAGCGTGTTGCCCTCGCCGTCCTTCCAATTGACGTGGGCGCCATGTTGGAGGAGGTAGTTCACCCGGTCCATGTCGTGGGCGACGATCGCATCCGCAAGTTCGGTGTCGGGGCTTGCGCCCTGCGCCAGCCACTTCTTGAGTTCCGCCATGCGCACACGACGCGCCTTCTGCAGGTCGGCGGCGGTCTCGGTGGCCGGCGGCGGCTCGGCGTACGGACCGTGCGAGGGAAGATCGCCCGACACCAGACAATCCTTGCACTGAACCAGCGGAACGCCGAAATCGACCAGGATCCGATGAATCTCATCCTTGTGCTGCTCGAGCGCGTTCTGAACCGCCGACTTGATGTCCGGGCGCCCGCGCGGCACCGCGAGCGTCATGTCGAATTCCATCGGAATCTGGTCTTCCATGAGGTTGACCGGCTGGATGATCAGCGGCGCATGCTTGATGGTCTTGTAGTACCCCGCCATCGGACCCCACACGGCCGCGATGTCGAGCGAGCCGTCGATCACCTGTTGCACCTGATAGGAGGGCTGATTCTCGAGATCGGTATCCGCGTTGTGGCTCAAATAATGAACCACCGTGTTGTTCGCCACTCCATGCTCGGAAAGCGCCTCGCGGATCGCCGAGACCTGGAATACGCCGACCCGCAGCTTCTTGAGCTCGTTGTCGTGCAGGCTCTTGATGTCGATGCCCTTGTCGTTGCGGTATGCGAGCACGAATGTCGAGCGGTACAAGGGGGTGGGCAGCACCTCGGCCCCTTCCGTGTCCGAGGCCATGTCCATCCAGACATCGCAGTTTCCCTCGGAGAGCGTGGTGCGCATGAGCCCGCGCTCGATCGACGGGCGCCAGTAGTAATTGACGCCCGTTCCGAGCGCCTTGCCGATCAGCTGCGCGATCTTGTTCTCGAACCCCTCGCCCGCCTGGTTGGAGAGCGGCATGTTGCCGGGATCCGCGCACACGGTGAGCGATCTCAATTCCGCGCCGAGCGCGACGTGGCCGAGCATTGCGAACCCGCCAATGAGGGCGGCGAGCCCGATGCGGCGCGAGGTCTTGCGAATCATGATTGATCTCCTCGAAGCGTCATTGCGACGCCGGCTGCATCTTGGTTGAGACTTGCCGCGCAGGATAAGGTTTCCCGCGCGGTCCCATGGTAATGCTTTGCCCCCGCCAGTTCGAGGGCTCACACATAAGAAAGGCCCGGCGCCTCGCGGCACCGGGCCAATCGGAACTATCTTCCACTACTTCCCTGTCATTGCCCCGAGGCAGCGGCCGTCGGACTGTCCGGCGTCGGGTTGCCCACACGGAAGGTGAACAGCGTGCCGCCCTGCGGGATGTGATTGAGGCCGGCGGCCTTGGTCATGGCCGTCGCACCGATCGCCCCGAACTTGTCGTTCAGATCGAGACCCGCCGTCACCGGCAGACCGATCCAACCGCCGATTCCGGACCACACCGACACGTACTGCTTGCCCTTCACCGAGTAGGTGATGGGGTTGCCGATGATTCCAGAGCTCAGCTTGCGCGACCACAGGATCTTGCCGGAAGCGCGGTCGACGGCGCGGAAATCGCCGCCGAGGCTGCCGTAGAAAGCGAGACCGCCGCCGGTCACCAGCGCGCCGCCCCAGTTCGGATACTGGTCGGGAATTTCCCACTCGGTCTTGCCGGTGACCACGTTGAACTTCTTGAACTTGCCCGTCACGCCCGGCTTCTCCGGGTACATGTAGACGTTCGCGAACACGTAGACCGTTCCCTGCTGGGTATGCGAGCGGGCCTGCGGTTCGTCTTCCATGCACCAGTTGTTGGTCGGCACGTAGAAGTTCGCGGGATCGTTCGGGTCCACCGCCACCGGCTGTTGATCCTTGCCGCCCATCGCCGAGGGACAAGCCTGGGTGTTGCCGCCGACCTTGAGCGGGGAGTGCTCGGGCACCTTCACCGGGCGGCCGGTCTTCATGTCGACCTTTTCGGCCCAGTTCACCGTCACGTACTTGTTGGCGCGCAGCAGCGTGCCGTCGGTGCGGTCGAGAACGTAGGCAAAGCCGTTGCGATCAAAATGCACCAGGGACTTGTGCATCTTGCCGTCGACTTCCAGATCGACCAGGACGACCTCGTTGATGCCGTCATAGTCCCACTGGTCGAAGGGGGTCATCTGGTAGACCCACTGCGCTTCGCCCGTGTCGATGTTGCGCGCGAAGATGCTCAGTGACCATTTGTTGTCGAACTTGCCGCTATTGCAGTTCTCCTGCGTGATCGGCTCCGCGCACCGATACTGCGGGGACCACAGGCCCGGATTGCCGGTGCCGTAGTACACCATGTGCAGGTCGGGATCGTAGGCATACCAGCCCCACGCCGCGCCGCCGCCGCGCTGCCACTCATCGCCCGGGTACGTGTTGATTCCCAGATCCTTGCCGGCTTTGCCGTATTCCGGATGCTTGGCATTGGTCTTCGCGGTCAGGCACACGTCCTTGTCGCTGCCGGTGTTGTAGCATTTCCAGGCCATTTTGCCGTCGGCGAGGTTGTAGGCAGTGACCGCGCCGCGCGCGGCAAACTCGTCACCGCCGAAGCCAATGAACACCTTGTCGGCCGCGATGATCGGCGCCGGCGTGATGGTCTCGCCGTGCTCCGGATAGGCGCTCTTGACCACCCAGTCCTGCTTGCCGGTCGCGGCATCGAGCGCGATGACGTAGCCGTCCAAGGTGCCGAACACCAATTTTCCGTCGGCATACGACAATCCGCGATTGACCGTGTCGCAGCAGGCGCGGGGAACCGCCGATTCGTCGCGGCCGCCGGTCTTGGTGTAGCTCCATACCTGCACCGGATGGTCAGGATCGCTCAGATCGAGTGCCTGGACGATGTTGGGCCATCCGCTCTCCAAAAACATCATCGGCTTGCCGCCGACATCCTCGATGACCAGCGGCTGTCCTTCATGACCGCGCAGCGTGCCGCTCGATTGCGACCACACCATCTGCAGCGAATTCACGTTGCCGGTGTTGATGTCCTTCAACGAGCTGTAGCGCGTGAGATTGAGGTTCCCCGCCGGGGCTCCCCACTGATTGGGATCTTTGAAACGTTGAAACTGTTCCGAGTCCGACGCCGCCATCGCGGCACCACAGGTCGTGGCGAGCGCTACAACGGCATATAGGACCTTGACCTGACGTTTTGCTGTGAGCCATTTCATCTCAATTCTCCTGCTTAAGGTCTGAGCATTTCGCCGCTGAAGTGGCGAACGGCGCGCACCGAGTCCAAGGATGCTGGGTGCCTGGGGAAAACAGCGGATCTTGTTGATTGTCGTGCCTGCAAAACTCCCTCCTTCGCAATACGTTGTATTTGTCTGGCTGCACCGGTCGCGACCAGTCTGATCCCACGGCGGCGCCGCAGCACCGCCTGGATTGTGCTTATGAATAGCAATGCTTATGCCATCCGCGGGGAATCGAAAAAGAAATCGTACATGCGGACCCGTCTGCTTTTAAATCAATCGGTTACGACGCACCGAAGCGGCGCGCCGCGAGCGCCCGCAAGACGAACTGTGCCAGGCACGTTACAGTCCGCGGGTGATTGCGCCGTTCGTGATGCGATGAAAGGGGCACACACGTTACGCCACGCAACGGGCACCCGGCGTTCTTGGTGACCACGGCAGCGTCGGCAACCAAGTCGTCATCGCGTCCTTGCCGTCTGCGCGAACCTCACGCGCGCGACGCCAATCTGTTGTACCGTTTCCGCGACGCTTCGGCAGCCGACGGAGCAATTTGTAACGGCTGATGGGTCGACAACAGCGCCGCGACGATTCCGCGCCCGCGTCTACGCAGCCTCTCCGCGGGTATCGGCAGCCCACTCAACCGCTTGCCGGCTCGTGCGAGTCCTCCGGCATGTAATTTGCACGACAACAGGGTCGGGAGGCCGACGTCGACGGTCATATCGGCGCATCGCGGATTGATGTTAGTTTTGACAGTCGATGAATTCGGCCGCCAGGGCTGCGGCCGGTTACGCTAAAACGCCAGTATCGAGAGATCAAACGCTATGAAAACCAAAGCTGCAATTTGTTACGCGGCAGGCAAGCCGCTTGAGATCGCCACGGTGGACCTCGAGGGTCCGAAAGCCGGCGAGGTGTTGATAGAGCTGAAGGCGACGGGCATCTGCCACACCGACGAGTTCACGCGCTCGGGCGCGGATCCCGAGGGCCTGTTCCCGGTCATTTTCGGGCACGAGGGCGCGGGCATCGTGGTCGATGTCGGACCCGGCGTCACCTCCGTCAAGAAGGGCGATCACGTGATCCCGCTCTACACGCCGGAGTGCCGCCAGTGCAAATCCTGCACATCGCAGAAAACCAATCTGTGCACGGCGATCCGCGCGACGCAGGGCAAGGGTGTCATGCCCGATGGGACGAGCCGGTTCTCGATCGGCAAGGAGAAGATTCATCATTACATGGGCTGCTCCACGTTCTCGAACTTCACGGTGCTGCCCGAGATCGCCGTGGCGAAGATCCGCGAGGACGCCCCCTTCGACAAGGTCTGCTACATCGGCTGCGGCGTGACCACCGGCGTGGGCGCGGTCGTTCACACCGCCAAGGTTGAGCCGGGTGCGAACGTCGTCGTATTCGGCCTGGGCGGCATCGGCCTGAACGTCATCCAGGGTGCGAGGCTGGTCGGGGCGAACAAGATCGTCGGGGTCGACATCAACCCCCGGCGCAAGGCGCTCGCCGAGAAGTTCGGCATGACGCATTTCGTGAATCCCAAGGAGGTGGGCGACGACCTGATCGGTCATCTGGTCAACATCACCGACGGCGGCGCGGACTACAGTTTCGAGTGCATCGGCAACGTCGACATCATGCGGCAGGCGCTCGAATGCACCCACCGCGGGTGGGGAGTGTCGGTGATCATCGGCGTCGCGGGCGCCGGCAAGACCATCCAGACGCGTCCGTTTCAGCTGGTGACCGGGCGCGTATGGAAGGGCACCGCCTTCGGCGGGGTGCGCGGGCGCACGCAGGTGCCGGGAATCGTGGACTGGTACATGGACGGCAAGATCAACATCGATGATTTGATCACGCACACGATGCCGCTCGAGAAGATCAACGACGCGTTCGACTTGATGCACAAAGGCGAGTCGATCCGCAGCGTGTGTATTTATTAAACAATGAGGAGCTCAACATGACTGTCAAGATTCATCCTGCCGTCGACAACGGCGTCAAACCAGGCACGCCGGGGTTTGCCGGCGGCACGTTGACGTGCAAATGCACCACCGATCCGGTGAAGGTCTCGATCGAGGGCGACGTGCTGTTCAACCATGTCTGTGGCTGCTCGCAGTGCTGGAGGCCGATGGGTGCGCTTTTTTCGATGATCGCGGTGGTTCCGACCCCGAAGGTCAAGGTGCTGGCCAACGGCCACAAACTGAAGGTGGTGGATCCCTCCAAGACCATCCATCGCAACGCCTGCACGGTCTGCGGCGTGCACATGCATGGACCGATCGACAACCCCAAGCACGCCTTCAACGGGCTCACCTTCGTGCATGCCGAGCGTTTCGACAAGAGTGGCTGGGCGCCGCCGGCGTTTGCCGCGTTCGTCTCGTCGGTCATCGAGACCGGCACCAAGCCGGAGGACATGAACGCGATCCGCGCGCGCCTGAAGGAGCTCAAGCTCGAGCCGTACGATGCGCTCTCGCCGGCCCTGATGGACCTGTTGGCGGCCAATGCGGTGAAGGTGAACGGGGTGGCGAAAGCCGCCGCGTCGTAAGTCGATCCCCCGCGGATCGGACCCCGCTGCATCCGCGGAGGTCCGATCCGTTTTGCGTTCGGCGGGCGCGACGAGCGCCCGCCTCTTTTACCTCAGAATTTCTGTCCGAACTGCAGCCATACCGTCCGCGGCTGCACCGGGATGACGTACGGCTGATTGCAGGTGGTCGGCGTACAGGCTGCGAACCGCGTCAACTCCCCAAGCGTGTTGATCGCATTGTTCAGCCGCACGTCGACATGCATGCCGTTTCGCTCGACCCCGGCCGACAGATTGACCACGGTATAGGGCGGCAGCTCGCCAAGATGTTGCTGACCCGCGGGCCCCGGCTGGTAGAACGCCGGGAACATGAGCGGAACCGAGGCATCCTGATAGACCACCTCCTCCTGGGTATATCCCGTCCAGTCACCCGTGATCGAGAAGCCGTAGCGCGACAACAGGTTCATCTTGAGCCGCGGCGTGCCGGGCAGGCGCGTACCGGATGGCGCATAGGGTCCCTGCACCACCGTTCCGTCCGCGAACGAGATGGGCGATGAGCCCGAGCCGCTTTGCTGGTTCGGGCAGCTGGTGGGGAACACCAGCGTCGTCGTGCCGCAGAAGCTCCGGGTGAGGTAGGCGTCCAGGAAGGTCGCGCTGCCGGAGATGCTCCACCCGCCGCCCACCAGCCACTCGAAGTTGGATTCGACACCCTTGCTCACAGCGGACGCGGCGTTCTGCACCACGGTGACGCTGTTCGGGCCGAGGTAGGAGAATTGGAAGTTGTTCCAGTTCTCCCAGAACACGGCGCCGTTCCAGCGCAGATGCTCGTGGAACCACTGGGTCTTCCAGCCGATCTCGTAGTTCTTGAGCTCGTCCGACTTGTAGGGCGGATAGACGGCGTTGATATTCTTGTCGAACACGCGGTTTACGCCGCCGGGACGAAATCCGGTGGAGAACGTGCCATACACCATGTGGTCCGGATCGAACTTGTAGCTCAAGCGCAAGAGCTCCGTATGACCGTTGGCCGAGACCGTGGTGAGATTCAAATCCGTGCAGGGCGCGAAATGGAACGGCGCATAATTCGGATACTGCGTCGTCAGCGAGCCGCCCTTGCCCGGCGGACCGCAGGTCGCCTGGCCCGAATGCTGCCCGGGTCCGGTATAGCCCAGCGCATAGCCGTAGAACCCCTGCAGCGAGTTGTCGTAGCGGTACTGGCGGAACCCGCCGGTGAGCGACCACCCGGCGCCCATGTCCCAGGTCATCTGGGCGAAGGCCGCATAATCGCGGTCCACGCGCTCCTCATCGGTGAGCCAGATGGAGTTGTTGTTGAGGCCGGGGATGGTGAAATCCGAGCCGAGGCCCTGCGTATTGTAAGTGTAGGGATTGCCGCCCAAGCCCGGCAGGACGTAGTCCTCCCAGATCTCGTGCACCTGGCGCTCGGCGAACAGGCCCACCGTGCCCTTGATGAAATAATCCTGCGGGCTGCTCACGCGCAGCTCGTTGCTCCACTTGGAGTAGTGGTTATCCTCGATCACGAACTCCTGCGGCATGACCGGCGTGCCTGCATTGTTGGTCCAGAAGGCGCCCGAACCGTAGTACTTGTCGTACCAGTAAGAGTAGTCCGAGTAGTCCGCGATCGAATGCTGGTTGCGCGTGAACCAGGCACCCGCGTAGGTGATGTCGAAGTTGCTGACCTTGCCCTCGACGGTGAGCGCCGTCTGGGTGAACGAGTCCTGATCGTTCTCGGGCCCGGAGTGCACGAGTTGGAGCGGACCCACCGCCGGGTCGTATCCGAAAAAGCCGTTGGCCGCCGTGGATTGACCCATGAAGGTGGGGGTCACGGTCCAGTTGTCGCCCAGGTCGAGCTTCAAGGCGGCCCGACCGCCCCGATATTCGACCGTGTTGTAATTCTTCTCGCGGGAACCCGCATTGCTCAGCGTGTCGCCCGTGGCGCTCCACGTTGGGAAGCTGCGGTTGCCGTTCACGATGCCCGCGTTCACATTCGTGCCCGCGACGTTGCTGATGTAGCCCGGATCGTGCTCGTCCCATCCGACGATGCGCACCGCCGCGATGGGGGAGAGCGGAATGTTGACGAAGGCCTCGGCCTTCCACCCGGCGCCGCCGCCGTTGGTGATCTGGTCGCCGGCCACATCGTAGCTCGCCTCGAATTTGGTGGGATCCGGCTTGTTCGAGATGATGCGCACGGTGCCCGCCTCCGAGCTCGCCCCGTACAGGGTGCCCTGCGGCCCCTCCAGCACTTCGATGCGCGCGATGTCATAGATATGCATGTCCACCGTGCCGTCGATGGTGGTCACCGGCTGCTCGTCGAAATAAGTTCCGACGGTGGGCTGGGAGCCGGAATGGTTGCCGTCCTGGCCCGAGTTGATGCCGCGCATGTAGACGTGCGTCGTGCCGACGCCGTTTCCGCCCTGCCCGATGCTCTTGATGGTCGTGAGGCCCGGCAGATTCTGCACGTAGTCGTCGAGGTTCGTGATGTTGAGCTGCTGGAGCTTCTCGCTACCGAGGGTCTCGATGCTCACCGGCACGTTCTGGAGGTTCTCCGTGACCTTCTGCGCGGTGACCGTGACCTCCTGAAGGGTATCGGTCGCCTCCGGAGCTTGAGCGCGGGCGATCGGCGCGCCGCCGGCGAGCACGGCGGAAATAGCGGAGGCCAGCGGCAGCTGCCGCAGCGCGGAGCGCGGCAGGTTGAGCGAGCGGCCCGCATCGACCGTGCGGCGGTGTCTGAATCTGAATCGGCTGCGAGTCATGATGTTTCCCTTGCTCCCGTGGTTTTCGTTTATTGATCGATACGATTCAATGTGGATAGGCCGTAAGAGTCTCGCCGAGCGCCCGCTTCAGCGGTGAGAGCCACGGCTCGTAATGGCGCCAATGATCCAGGCCCTCGGTAAAGATGGGGCGGCGCACCTGCTCCGAACTTGCCGTGCGCACCGGCCGCTCGTTGTCGTAAAATTTGAGACACCGCTCATCGAATGCGAGCCCGCAGTAATCCAGCAGCCGTCGCACCTCGGACTCGGTGTCCCTCACCATGGTCTCGTAGAACACACGATGCACGCGGCCCGGAAGCACTTCGTCGATGTGCGCCATCAGATCCACGTAATCGGCATAGTAGCGGCCCAGGTCCTCGAGGTCGTAGGTGAAGCTCTGGCCGCGCGAGAAATGCTGCTTGAACGCCGAGAAACAGCAACCGAGCGGGTGGCGGCGGGCGTCGATGATCTTGGCGTTCGGCAGGATCAGCTGGATCAGACCGATATATAGGCAATTGTTCGGCATCTTGTCGATGAAGTACGGCGCGCCGCGCGTGCGATGCACCCGGGTCGAGGCAAGATAACGCTCGCCCAACTCGGCGAGCTGCGGTGCCGAGAGTGCGGCAAGAGCCTCGAAGAAATGGTCTTCGTGCCCGCCCTCGTCGCGTCCGACCAACTCACGAACGAGCTGAGGAATATCCGGCAGCTCGATCGTTCCCTCCACCAAGGGGTGACTCGCGAGTATTTGCTCGATCAAGGTCGAACCGGCGCGCGGCAACCCCACGATGAATATCGGAACGGGCGAGACCGGGATCGCCGCAACCCCGCGGGCCGAAAAAAATTCCGCGCTGAATTGGCGCTTGGACCGGCTCACGAAACGGCTGTTCTCGTCCGCGCTGTACGGATGATGGAGTCGGTGCTGCGCGTTGCCGGCCGCGTAGTGGGCGAACGAGCTCTCGTACGACCCCTCGTCCTCGAGCGCCTTGCCGAGCGCGAATTCGAGATGCAGACGATCCTCCTCGGCGAGATCGGTGCGATCGAGCGCCGACCGCATGGCGCTGGCATCTTGCGCCGAGAATCGAAAGGTTTTCAGGTTGGCGAGGCTCCAATAGGCCTCGCCGAGAGTCGGCTCCATCTCGATGGCGCGACGATACGCGGTCACGCTCTCTTCGGCTCGGCGCGCCGTCTTCAAAGCGTGCGCGAGACTCATCCACACCTTGGGTTGCTGCGGATGGTCGCGCAGCACCTTGCCGTAGAGGTCGATCGACCCCCGGTAGTCGCCGAGATTCGCGAGTATGGCCGCCTTGAGGCTCAGATAGCCTGGATTGCCGGCGTCCTTGGCCAGTAGCCGTTCCGCGTGGGGCAATGCCGCCGCCGGCTTGGCCTGCCGGTTGAGCACGGCGGCATAGTTCTGGCGTGCTGCATCGAACTCGGGCGCCAGACCGAGGCAGCGTTCCAGCAGTTCTTGAGCCTCGATGTACTTGCGCAGCCGCCCCGCCACCTCGGCAAGCATGCGCAACGCCGCCACGTCGGTCGGATAGACGGCCAGGTGAGTGCGCAGTCGGCGATCTGCCAGCGGCAAATCGTTGTGCATCAACGCAGCCGCCGCTTCCTTCAAGCGCGGGTCGCGGGCCGCGACGGCAACGTATCGAACCCTTGCTTCGCCGGCGCCGTCCTCGTCACCATCGGCCTGCAGATAGTCCGCCAGGAAGCGCCATCCGTCGGCCGACGCGGGATTGAGCTGCAGTGCCCGGCGAAGCGCGGCGATCGCGCCCGGCAAATGACCGGTCTCCGCGCGCGCCACTCCCAGCTCCAGATACACGGGGGCGGCGTGCGGCAGCTCGCTACCGAGAGGTTCGAGCACATCCAGAGCCTGCCGGGCGCGCCCTCCTCGGCGCAAGGCGGCCCCTAAGATGAGACGGGCGGTTGGATGGACAGGATCGACATTCAGAACTTCCCGCGCCTGCTCCGCGGCGAGGTCGGGATTTTTTTCCAGGAGTCGCCTCGCATGCGCGATTGCCATGTCGACCGACCCAAGGGGCTCTGAAGCAATATTCAATCGCGCACCCTGCGGCATCCCCAACGTTGTTATATGAGCTTATAAGAATCGCGTTCGGTTCCATTGTCAATGCATCTCTTGTTGCGAGAAAGACGCATTTGAACGAACGTCTAGAAAGACCGCGGCCCTCGGCCGCAAATCGACTCGCTGGGGAGGCCGCACAAGGCTATGCTATGCGTTGGGAAGCAATTCATTCGAAGAGTAGGGTCGAGTCATGGGTAAGTTCGTCGGAATCACGGTTGCGCTGCTGCTTTTTGCCACGGCAAGCTTTGCGGCGCCTCATCATCACAAGCATCATCACCATCACGCCCATCATCATCGGGCACATCAGGGCCATTAGTCGCCTCTTGCCGGAGCGCCGTCAGGGCTGCGGTACGATCGTAATGGGCTGATTCGAATGGTGAATCTGCCGAGCGTCGTTCGGCGGCTTGGGTGCGCGTCGGATTGCATTCCACACCACATCCGTTGCTTCTTAGCAACAAGTGTGCCCGTCCGGTGCAAGGGCCGGTTCATACGTGGTGCGCGTCAGCGATGGATGACACCGGCCGCTGGGTTCGGCTGATAACACGGCCTGGCCGGCTGACGCATGCTGCCTACCCGCCGCACCGAGACGGAGCTCCGCGGGCAGTGACGTGCTCCCCATGGGTCGTCCTGCTCCCGGACGAACTACCCCACCACCCCGCGGGGCTTCGCTCGATGCGGCGATCCTCTGGGCCCGTGACTGCGCTGCGCCCGCGACTCGCGCCTCGTGCGGCGGCTACCCTTTGCCCGATAGACGGCGTGCATCCATCCGATAGAGACCAGCAATTTGACTTGGCGCCGCCGGCGGGACTACCGTCGCGGCGAATTCATCCGGATTTGGTTTCCGAATCCATCAATCGGAAGGAGTAGTGAGTCGTGAATCTCAAAGGCAGCAAGACTGAAAAGAATCTCAAGGACGCTTTCGCCGGCGAATCGCAGGCGAATCGCCGGTATTTGTACTTCGCGGCCAAGGCGGACGTGGAAGGTTTCAACGATGTATCTGCGGTATTTCGCTCGACCGCCGAAGGCGAGACGGGTCACGCCCACGGTCACCTGGAATATCTGGAGGCCAGCGGCGATCCGGCGACCGGACTGCCCATCGGCGCGACCTCGTTGAACCTGAAGGCCGCGATCGCCGGCGAGACGCACGAATACACCGACATGTATCCCGGGATGGCCAAGAGCGCCCGCGAGGAAGGCTTCAACGAAATTGCGGATTGGTTCGAGACGCTGGCAAAAGCCGAGCGCTCCCATGCCAACCGCTTCCAAAAGGCGTTGGACAACCTCTGATCCCGTAGCCAGGCCCCCGCCGGGCTCAACCCGAGCGGGCTCCCTCCGGGGGCCCGCTTTTCGATATCCGGAGACCCGCTGTGTCCGACGGACCGATCACGCAAGGCCGCGAGGGCAGTCTCGAGGCCCCCACGCGGCACGCGCTCGCGTGGCAGGACCCCCAATTTTACGATTCGGCCGCCCTGGAGAAGGAGCTCGAGCGGGTCTTCGACATCTGCCACGGCTGCCGTCGCTGCTTCAACCTCTGCAATTCCTTCCCGACGCTGTTCGATCTGATCGACGAATCGAAGACCGGGGAGCTCGAGTCCGTCGACAAAAAGGACTTCGCCAAGGTCGTCGACCACTGCTATCTGTGCGACATGTGCTACATGACCAAGTGTCCGTACGTGCCGCCCCATCCCTGGAACGTGGATTTCCCGCACCTGATGTTGCGCGCCAAAGCGGCCAAGAATCGCGACGGCGGCGCACGCTGGCGCGACAAGGTGTTGAGCTCGACCGACACCGTCGGCCGGATTGCGGGAATACCCGTTGTCAGCGAGATCGTCAACGCGGTCAATGCAAGCACGCTCGGGCGAAAGGTGCTCGACGCCGCCCTCGGCGTGGACCCGCGGGCGCCCATCCCGAAATACCATTCCCGGTCGCTGCGCAGCCGCCTCAAGCGCTCGTCTGCGCCGGTTCAAGCGCCACAGGCTGCGGGCACCACGCGCGGCAAGGTCGCGCTCTTCGCCACCTGCTACATCAACCGCAACGAGCCGGGCATCGGTCTGGATCTCGCCGCGATCTTCCGGCACAACGGCATCGAGGTTGCCCTGGCGGAGCGCGAGAACTGCTGCGGAATGCCGAAATTCGAGCTCGGCGACCTTCAGGCCGTCGCGGATCTGAAAGCCAGGAACGTGCCGCCGCTGATCGCGATGATCGAGCGCGGTTACGACATCGTCGCACCCATCCCCTCCTGCGTGCTGATGTTCAAGCAGGAGCTGCCGCTCATGTTTCCGGACGATGCGGACATCGCGAGAATCAAGCGGCACATGTTCGATCCCTTCGAATACCTCGCGCTCAGGCACAAGGCGGGACTTCTGCGCACCGATTTCAAGCGCCCCCTGGGAAAGATCGCCTACCACGTCGCCTGCCACCTGCGTGTCCAGAACATCGGTCTGAAGACGCGCGACATTCTGCAGCTGGTCCCCGATACGACCGTGCTGCCGATCGAGCGGTGCTCCGGCCACGACGGCACCTATGGCGTCAAGCGTGAATTTCGCGAGACCTCGATGAAAATCGGCAAGCCCGTCATCCAGCGGGTCGAGTCGAGCGGTGCCGACTTCTATGCGAGCGATTGCCCGATGGCGGGCCACCAGATCGAGAGCGGCCTTCCCGACGGCCGGCCGCCGACGCATCCCCTGACGCTCCTGAAAATGGCCTACGGACTCTGACCCCCATGCAAAAACTATCCCGAAGCGATTTGATGAGCCTCGAGCAGTACTCGCTCGAGCGCACGCGGTTGCGCAACGAGGTCATCGCGCACAAGCAGCTGCGCAACGTCCAGGTCGGCCCCAACATGACCTGGTGTTTCGAGGATCGGACCACCATCCGCTATCAGGTCCTCGAGATGCTTCGCGCCGAGCGGATCTTCGAGAGCGCGGGCATTCAGGACGAGCTCGATGCGTACAACCCGCTGATCCCAAACGGCAGCAACTGGAAGGCGACTCTGCTGCTCGAATTCCCCGATCCCGAGCAAAGGCGCGTGGCCCTCGGGAATCTGATCGGGGTCGAAGATCGCTGCTGGATGAGGGTCAGCGAGATGGATCGCGTGTTCGCGATCGCGGACGAGGACCTCGAGCGGGAGAACGCCGACAAGACGTCGGCCGTGCATTTCCTGCGTTTCGAGCTGACGCCGTCGATGGTGCAGGCCATGAAGGGCGGGGCGACTTTGAGCATCGGCGTCGATCACGAGCATTACCGCCACTCGGTCAGTCCCCTGCCGGATGCGATTCGCAACGCGCTGGCCGGGGATTTGGACTAGTCCGACAATCAGGGATGTCGAACGAAAAAGGCATTCGGCGCGAGGTCGGCGCAACCGCGTTGATGTTCACCGGTCTCGGGTCGATCATCGGCTCCGGTTGGCTGTTCGGAGCCTGGCGCGCGGCCCAACTGGCCGGTCCCGGCGCGGTCTACGCGTGGGTCATCGGCGCCGCGATCATCATGTTCGTGGCGGTCACCTACGCAGAGCTCGGCGCCATGTTCCCGGAATCCGGAGGCGCGGTGCGCTACGGACACTACTCGCACGGTTCCCTGGTCGGATTCGTCGCCGGATGGGCCGCCTGGATCGCCATCGTGTCGGTCATTCCCGTGGAAGCCGAGGCTTCGGTTCAGTACATGAGTTCATGGCCCTGGAGCTGGGCACAGGGACTGTACCTGCACGCCGCGCATGGCCATGGCGAGCTGACCGTGCCCGGTCTTTGGATCTGCGCGGTGCTGGTGGTGCTCTACTTCCTGGTCAATTTCTGGAGCGTGAAGGTGTTTGCGGGCACGAACAGCGCCATCACGTTCTTCAAGCTCATAGTTCCCGCCGCCACCGCGATCGCCATGATGTGCACCGGCTTCCATTCCTCCAACTTCCACGTGGGGATCCACGGGGGGGCCTATGTCGGCGATCTCGCCTCGATCCTGACGGCGGTGGCGACCTCGGGGATCGTGTTCAGCTACAACGGATTTCAAAGTCCGGTCAACCTGGCCGGAGAGGCGCGCAACCCGGGCCGCAGCATACCCCTCGCGATTTTCGGATCGCTGGCGCTCAGCACCGTCGTGTATCTGTTGCTGCAGATCGCGTTTCTGGGCGCTGTCGCTCCCGAGCATGTTCAGGAGGGCTGGTCGGCGCTCGAATACAGCTCGCCGTTCGCGCAGCTCGCGCTCGCCCTGAACCTCAACTGGCTCGCCCTCTTGTTGTACGCCGATGCGTTCATCAGCCCGAGCGGAACGGGCACGACCTACACCGCGACGACGGCTCGCATGATCTACGCCATGGAGCGCTCAGGTTCGCTGCCGCGGATTTTCGGCCGGGTCCACGACCGCTTCGGTATCCCGAGGCCCGCGATGTGGTTCAACCTCCTGGTGTCGTTCCTGTTCCTGTTCTTCTTTCGCGGCTGGGGAAAGCTCGCCGAGGTCATCTCGGTCGCGACCATCATCACCTATCTCGTGGTTCCGGTCAGCGTCGCCGTCCTACGGCGCACGGCACCCGATGTTCACCGTCCGCTGCGAACGCCGGGACTCTCGATTTTGGCGCCGCTGGCGTTCGTCCTTGCGACGCTCATGCTCTACTGGGCACGCTGGCCGCATACCGGTCAGATCATGCTGCTGCTCATCCTGCCCATGCCCATCTATCTTTATTCCCAAGCGAAGGGCAAGTGGCTCGACTTCGGGCGGCATCTCAGGGGCGCCTGGTGGCTGATCGCCTATCTTGCCGCAATCGTGTTGCTGTCATGGGCGGGCAGCAAGGAATTCGAAGGGCGGGGCTACATCGGCTACGGCTGGGATCAGCTGTGCGTGGTGCTCGTGTCGCTGGGCTTTTTCTTTTGGGGCATCCGCAGCGGGTGGAGAACTCCGGCGCTCGCGGCGCGCGCTGACGCCAACGCCTCCCACCACGAGTGAGACCTGCGCGCCGCTTGAACGTCCTCTTGCCCACTCTGGGCAGCGCGGGGGATGTGCACCCCTTCATCGCGCTGGGAACCGCGCTGCTTGCACGCGGACACCGCGCGACCATCATCACCAACCCGTTCTTTCGGGAGACCATCGAGGCACAGGGACTTGGATTTCTTCCGGTCGGAACCGTCGCGGACGTGGAAAGCGCCGTTCTGGATCCGGATTTGTGGCATCCGACGAAAGGTTTCGAGGTGGTCGCGAGGCGCGTGATCATTCCCGCAACCGCCGAGATTTTCCGCCTCATCGAAAATCAAGCGGATGACGACACTGTCGTCGCCGCCTCGAGCATCGCATTCGGTGCTCGCGTGGCTCAGGAAAAGCTCGGATTGCCGACGGCAAGCGTTCACCTGCAGCCCACGGTGATCCGCAGCCTCATCGATCACGGCATGTTCGGCACCGTGAGGGTCTCGCCTTCGCAGCCGATGTGGTTCAAGCGCGCGTTGTTTCGGCTCATCGACTGGGTGGCCATCGACCGCCTGCTGCAAAGGCCGCTCAACGATTTTCGTGCAACGCTCGGCCTCTCTCCGGTGACCCGGGTGCTGGAGCGCTGGATCCACTCGCCCGCCTGTGTCATCGGATTCTTTCCCGATTGGTTCGCCCCGCCGCAGGCCGACTGGCCGCCGAACGTCCACTTGGTGGGTTTTCCACTATGGGATGGCGGCGGACACGTTACGTCGACGGAGTCGCGGTTGCCCGCTGAGGTTCGGGATTTTCTCGACGCCGGCGAGCCGCCGGTGATCGTGACGCCCGGCTCGGCCGCCGCCACCATGCAGGGCTATTTCATCGAGTCGATCGCCGCCCTTCACGGGCTCGGCCTGCGTGGCATGCTGATCACGAACTTTCCCGCACAACTGCCCGCGACCCTGCCGTCGGGGTTCAAGGCCTTCGGCTATCTGCCCTTCAGCGACGTGCTGCCGCGCGCGGCACTGCTGGTCTATCACGGCGGCATCGGCACCCTGGCCCAGGCCGTCAAGGCCGGCGTTCCGCAGTTGGTGGTGCCGAGCGCCCACGATCAGTTCGACAACGGATGGCGCATCGCGCGGCTCGGGCTCGGCCGCTCGTTGCCGCGAAGCCGCTATCGGGCGAGGCGGGCCGCCGCTGAGATCGGCGCCATTCTGAGCGATCAAACCATGGCTGGCCGCGCCCGCGACATGTCCGTGCGGGTGCATTCGGCCGACGCTCTCAGCCACGCCTGCGAGCTGATCGAGCAGTTGAAATGAGGCGCGCGTCCCTGCGACGCAGCAACCCCAACGCGTAGTGAACCCCAGCGTAGGCTCGAGCCGGCACACGGCATTTTCAGGGTGCAATCTGTGACGCTGTCCCGCCCGGCGCGGTCATCCGATGCGCGAATCGCGCGTTGGTGGGGTTATCGCGAGTTGGCGATGTGGGAATCTGGCTTCGGAGAACTGTGCCAATGCAGCGCTTTGCCACCGGTCTGTCGTACGGTGTATTGATCACCCTGGCCACAATCACGGCGGTCGCAACCTCGGCCGCCGCTCAATCGGCGACCGCTGACCCCGTGGACGAGACGCTCGGCGCAGTCCGTCTGCTTCGCGAAGGAGGCTGCGGCGGAATCGTTCCGGCTGCGCGGGCGCTCAATCGCAATGGCCTGCTGGATCGCGCGGCCGCGCAATGGGCAGCGGGCCAAACACTCGCCGCGGCGACGGAAAACAGCGGTTATAGACCCGAAGCGGCGGCCGGCGTGCATCTCACCGGGCCGCCCTCCGCGACAATTGGAACCCTCAAACGATCGGACTGCGCCACCGTCACCAATCGCGGCATGCGCGACATCGGCATCCATCGTCGAGGTCGGGATACATGGATCGTGCTCGCCTCACCTTACGTCGTGCCCTCGCGCGCCGAGGCGCCCATGCTGGCCGCGCGGGCCCTCGATCTGGTCAACGAAGCGCGCGCTCGGGGCGCGAAGTGCGGCGCCCATTGGCATGCCCCCGCGCCACCGGTGCGGCTGTCGGGCACGCTCGGCGACGTGGCGCTCGGTCACGCCAACGACATGGCCGAACATGACTATTTCGAGCATGAGGACCTCGCCGGCCATACGCCGGCCGACCGGGTGCGTGCGGTCGGATATCGCGAGACGCTCGTGGGCGAGAACATCGCCTACGGCCTGAGATCGGCCGACGACGTGGTGCAGGGCTGGCTCGAGAGTCCGGGCCATTGTGAGAACATCATGGATCCGCGCTTCGCCGAGATGGGCATCGCTTTTGCGCAGGGGCGCGCGGTGAAGCACGGCCTATACTGGGTGCAGGTTTTGGCCGCACCGCGGGCTTGATCCGGCTGGGACGGCGCTCACGGCTTGCACACTGTGCCCACGTTCACGTCATCCGAAGCCGGGGCTGTGCGTTAATGCATTCAGAAACATTGCTGAAAAACGGAGAATCCATGAAATTTTCAGGAATCAAGACCCTCGCGGGGATAACCCTTCTATCCAGTGCGCTTCTCGGCGGCTGTGTGGTCGCCCCTGCGCCGGGTTATTACGGCGGCGCGGTGGTCACAGTGGCTCCGCCCGCACCGCAGGTCGAAGTGGTTGGCGTAGCGCCGGGCCCGGGCTACGTCTGGATGGGCGGGTATTGGGGCTGGGTCGGCGGACGCCACGTCTGGGTCGGGGGCCACTGGGGCCCTGGCCGCCCGGGCTATCACTGGGTGGCGCACACCTGGGTGCATGAAGGCGGCGGCTGGCGCATGCATGAGGGCCACTGGGCTCGCTGATCGCTGATCGCAATCGGGAGACGCCGCTGCCGAGACCTCCTCGCAGCGGCGTTCTTTTTATGGGTGCCTTGCCGCCCCTTCAGAGCCCGACTTCGGGCTTCGACGCCGACCTCGTTCCCGGGCGCGGCGCATTGCTCGCTCCGTGATAGGTGAACACCAACGAGAACTTCACCGCCTCGCTCATATTCTTGCCCGCCGAATGCAGGGTATTGCAGTGAAAGAAAAGCGCATCGCCCGGCGTGAGACGCGGCGACACAGCCTCGCGGAGGATCTCCTGGTTGGCCGCATGATCGGCGCGGAAGAACTTCGCCTCGTCGAATCGCTCGGTCTCGATTTTCATCCTGTGAGACCCGGGCACCAGCCAGAGACCGCCATTTTCGGCGGTTTCCTCGCCGAGGGCGAACCACACGGAGACGAGATCCTCGCGCTCGAACGACCAATAGCGGATATCGCGGTGCCAGCCGGTCATGCTTCCGTACTGTGGATGCTTGGTCATGAGACAGTTGTGATGCGCCCGCGACATCAACACGCGCTCACCGAAATACGACTCCATCCATTCACGCACGGCGGGCGTGACGGCGCACGCGGCGAACGCGGGATCCCGGGCGTATGCATCCAAAAGCCTGCGCACCGTGCCGCCACCCGCGGCATCGCGCGATTTGGGCGCTCCCGGGTAGCGTAGATCGGCCTCCAACTCGAGCGGCTTGGCTCGCACTCGCAATTGCGTGCGCGCGACTTCATTGAGTCTCATCAGGGCATCGTCGGGAACGAGCCGCGGTACCAGCACGTACCCGTGCTCCCGCAGCGCTTCGGTTGGCTTCATGCGGCAAATTTTACACTGAAGCGGCCCCCTCTCCGGAGCCCGCTTCCGGAACCCTATTCCGCCAGGGCAAAGGTCCGATAGAGCACACCGATTCCGGCCAACGCCATGCAGAAGAATCCGCCCCACAGAGCCACCCGATCGCCGGGCAACTCGACGATGCCAAAAGTTCCGCCGCCGAGCAGCAGCAGCCCGACGCTCATCGGAATCGACGGGGACTCCCGATCGAAGAAACGCGCCATGAAACCCTTCGACGGTTCGCGGCTTTGCGCCATCGTCGCGGTCTTTTCCTGGTGCAAGTACATCGCCAGCGCCAGAGTCACGCCGCAGAGCAGATAGGTTCCGACGATCCGCGCGGAAGCTTCCGGTCCATGGGACGGCGCAGTGGACGGGAGCAGCACCACATTGCCGACGACCGCGATCGCCCACATGAAGCGGTACCAGGCATTGAGAGCAATCGGCCGCAGCAGCGCGAAGATCGGCCGGTGCAGCAGCACGGACGCGGTGACCAGCCCGGCGGAGGTGTCGAGGCGGAGCCCGGTCAATCCCCCTGACCAAAGCACCAGGAAAGACGCGATCACCAGCACGCACAAACCCGCCAACGTCGAGAACTGCAGGCGCCGGCGCGCATCGAGTTTCCAGAACTTCGCAAACGGCAGGCCCGCGACGGCGCTCGCACCGCCGGCGACTGCGACCGCAGTGCCCGCGGCCGGTCCCACCGCCCAGGCCACGACGATCGCCCAAACCAACAGGGCGAGATTGCGCAGCAGCGAAAATTTCAGCTTCTGCAAAAAGCTCATTCCCTCGGCCACGAATACGGGATGCGCCGCGAGCGCCGCCCAGATCAGCAACCCATCGCCGAGCGCCAGCACCACGAGCGCCATCGGCCAGCTCCGCCCGAAGAAACAGGCTGCAACGACATAACCGGCGGATGCCGGCAGCCAACCCCAACGTACCCAGCGTGGCGGCGCTTTGCCTTTCAAGCGCACGAGCAGCGCGTAGATCGGCCAGCTGAAGCCATAGAGCTTGAGAAATACCAGGGCCGGGCCGATGAGTGCGGGCATGAGAAAGAAGGCGGCCGAATTAAGGCTTGCGCCGTGCACATCGGCCACGACCAACGCCGCGATCACGCCGATGATCGAGTAGATCGGCATGGCCAGCATGGCGCGGCTGCTGATGTGGGGGCGCCCGAAAATGCGCATCCACGCATGGGTCGAGGCCTTGTCGAGCCACCCCGCAAGCGTGGGGCGGGCGGCGAGCGTCCGTCGCAGGAAATGGCTCACTGCCTGATCGTAAAGAAACGCCTTGATGCGCCGCACCGGCCACCACGCCGGCGCGGGCTCCGTGAGCAGGCGGAATGCCCTCGAATCAGGCCCTTTGCCCGCTCGAAGATCTGCAACGACCTTCAGGTCCTCGACGCGGCCGATGACCGCGAGCACTTCCGCCGGCCTGCGCATCGCCGCATCCGTGCGCGTCCAGCCGAGGCGCTGAACGAGCCCCGGTGCGACCGCATCGGAGCGCGGCGCCGTCTTGATGATGAGCTGAGCCAGGCGCCGATCGAGGGTGTTCCAGTTGCGGATGCTGATGGCCGATGGACCCTCCAGCACCGCGGTCAATGCATCGTCGAACGCCGTCAGATCCTCGGCCGAGCCCGGC
This sequence comes from uncultured Gammaproteobacteria bacterium, assembly GCA_963748995.1. Lineage (GTDB taxonomy): Bacteria > Pseudomonadota > Gammaproteobacteria > Steroidobacterales > Steroidobacteraceae > Bog-1198. The sequence goes on from CAVVKU010000021.1 coordinate 479,140, forward strand.
TCGAGCATCCTTTCCAAACGTTCGATTGCGGCGAGGAATTGATTGCTGTCCGCTTCGCTTTCGGCCGTGCCCGGCGCTCCGTGCATTACGTTCGGCGCCCCGTCCACCACGGGCGCCCCGATCAGCCGCGACGGAGCGGCCGTAGCATCCGCGCCGCGAGCGGCGCGCAGCGCCGTTTCATAGGCGGCGCGAAGCCGCTGAAAGCCAGCGGCATCCTCTTCGGGGTGGGATTCCTTCAGGCGCGCCGCGTACGCCTTTCGGATCAGCGCAATGTCCCGTGTCGCCGCGATGCCGAGCACCTGCCATACGCTGGGCTGGTCGATCACAGGAAACTCTTGCCCTCGAGGAGATCCAGCGCCGCCAGCAGCCGAAGCCGCGCGCGGTCGGCCGCGGCCGGATCCTGCGCATCGAGCACCGTCTCGTAGTTCGCAATCAGCCGTCGCACCTCTTCCCGCGTGTCGCCGAGAAAATGCTCGTAACAGCGGTTGGCCCGCGCCAACGCGGCCCGGTTTGCATCCCGCTCACGCGGATGGATCTTGAGTTGCGCGAGTTCCTTGCGGCGCTCCTCGACGTTCAGACCCGCCTCTGCGGGATCGCGATCGAAGATCACCAGCTGGCGCCGCTCGCCCGTGGCCGAGATCTGCACGTCCACCTCGAGCAGCCCGTTGATGTCGTACGTGAATCGGCAAATGACGCCGACTTCGTGCGCACGGCGCGGCGGCACCGGCATTTCGATCGTGCCCAGGTAGATGTTCTCGCTGGCGATGCGCGACTCGCCCTGATAGATCTTGAAGACGATCTTCTGCTGGCCATCCGCAATGGTCGTGAAGCGCTTCTCCCGGCTCGCGGGAATGACCGTATTGCGCTCGATGATCGGCGCGAACACGTCCTGGCGCACCGTGCCATCCGGCCGCCGCTCCCCGGTGTCGACGCCCAGCGTGTAAGGGCAAACGTCCGTGAGCACCACCTCCTTGAGCGCGGCGTCCCGCGCCTTCAGGCCCGCCTGGATGGCCGCACCGAGCGCAACGGCCTCGTCGGGATTCAGCTCCGTCGAAGGAAATCGGCCGAACATGCGGGTGACCGCGCGGCGCACGATCGGCATGCGCGTGGCGCCGCCGACCAGAACGATTTCCTTGAGCTCGTCGATATCGACGTTGCAATCGCGCAGCGCCCGAATGACCGGATCTCGGAGCCGGGTGAGGAGGCCCAGGCACAGGCGCTCGAATTGATCCGCGGTCACGGCGTGTTCGAAGTGCCGGTCATCCCAGGCAACGACCATTGTCGCCCCTTCCGCGGCGCTCAGCTGCCTCCGCGCCCGCTCTGCTTGCTCGCGCAGCAACTCGTACAGCACGGGGTTCTGCTCGCGCGACGTGAAGCCCCATGAGCCGCCGAACTTGCCCAGCATGTCCCTGATCAGTACCTCGTTGAAATCCTCGCCGCCGAGATAACTGTCACCGGTGCTGGCCCGAACCTCGATGACGCCCTCGAATATCTCCAGCACCGAGAACGTCGAAGGTGCCGCCGCCCAGATCGAACACCAAATAGCGGGTCTCGTCCTGGCGGCGATGGATGCCGTACGCCAGCGCAGCGGCGGTGGGCTCATTGATCAGCCGATCCACCTTGAGACCGGCCAGCTCCCCGGCGCGGCGGGTGGCCTTACGTTGCTTGTCGTTGAAATAAGCGGGCACGGTGATGATGGCGCTGTCGACGGCGCCGCCCAGGTGGTTCTCCGCGTCAGCCTTCACCCGACCGAGCACGAGCGCCGACAACTCCTCCGGCAAGAACTCCCGTTCACCGAGCCGGACTGTCCTGTTCGTGCCCATGTAGCGCTTGAACGCCGTGGCGGTGAGGTGCGGATGGGTGACCTGCCGCTCGCGCGCCGCCAGGCCGACGAGAATCTGACCATCATCGTCGATGCTCACCGCGGATGGCGTCAACCAGTGGCCGAGACTGTTGGGAATGAGCTGCGGCTGACCATCGCGCCATACGGCGATCGCGGTGTTCGTGGTTCCAAGGTCAATGCCGATCATCGAGTCCCGTCCGATCTTTCCCTGCAAGATTCGTGCGCCGCACCACCATTCTACGGCCGATGCGCGAGTTGTGTCCCGGCGGCCGAAGGCATGGCAATGTGCACTTGACTTTTTATATGATGATCATCATATAATTCGACCAGGAGGGCAGTAATGCGCTACGGCCAGAGCCACAAACAGGAAACCCACGACCGGCTGGTGAGCTTGGCTGGAAGGGTACTTCGCGAGAAGGGTCCCGATCAGCTCGGAGTGGCGGAGCTCATGCGCTCGGCCGGGCTCACGCATGGCGGGTTTTACGCACACTTCAAGTCCAAGGACGCCCTGCTAGCGGAGGCGCTCGAAAGCGCCTTTGCGCACTCGGGGCACAGAGTTCGTCAATTGACCGCGGGCCTACCCGCGCGGCTGGCTTTGGCCAGCTACGTCGATTGGTATGTTTCATCCGCCCATCGGGACAATCCGGCCATCGGATGCCCGATCGTCGCACTCAACTCGGATCTGCCCCGGCAATCGCGAAGGTTCCGCGCGGCCTTCGGCGCCGGCGTCAAATCGCTCCTGGCGATACTGGCTTCGTGGATCGAGGGGGCCGGAATCCCCGACAGCGAAGCGCTGGCAGCGTCGCTTCTTCCGGCGATGGCCGGAGCCGTGGCCATCGCCCGGGCGGTGCCGGATCCCGCGCTGTCCGATGCGCTGCTGGAGTCGGCCCGCAACAGCATCCGCGCGCGGCTCGGTCTTCGGGATAGCGACAACCCGGAAGGCACCGCGCCATCTTCGAAGGCAAGGTCACCCGATGACGAATTTCGCAGTTCACCCGATCAAATCACTCTGAGGATACGAACATGACTGACACGAAACGACCTGGGACCGCTCTGATCACCGGAGCGTCCACCGGCATAGGCGCCGTGTACGCGGACCGCCTGGCCAAACGCGGCTACGACCTGATTTTGATCGCCCGCGGAGCGGATCGGCTCGAGTTGCTATCCGAGCGTCTGCGGCGGGCCACCGGCCGCGCCGTCCGTTCGATGCGCGCGGACCTCGGCGACAAGGCGGATCTGGCCCGTGTCGAAGCCGAGCTCAAGAACAACCCCGACGTGAGCATGCTGGTGAACAACGCCGGCGTCGCATCCGTGTCGCCGCTGCTGAGCGCGGACGTGGACCAAATGCAGCGCATGATCGAGCTCAACACCGTGGCCCTCACCCGCCTCACATACGCCGCTGCGCCCGCCTTCGTGTCGCGTCAGCGTGGAACCGTGATCAACATCGCGTCGGTCGTGGGAGTCTCCCCGGAGATGCTGAACGGGGTCTACGGCGCGACGAAAGCGTTCGTGATCGCGTTGACCCATTCGTTGCAACACGAGCTCGCCGACAAGGGTCTGCGCATCCAGGCGGTGCTCCCCGGCGCGACCGCAACCGACCTGTGGGAGAACGCCGGCCTGCCCTGGCAAAAGCTGCCGTCCTCGATCGTGATGTCGGCGGAGGACATGGTGGATGCGGCATTGACGGGGCTCGACCAGGGCGAGCTCGTGACGATCCCGAGCCTCCAGAACGGCGAGGATTGGACGCAGTTCGAAGCGGCGCGCAAGTCGCTCGCCGAACGCTTCGGAAATTCGCAACCCGGTCTCCGATACCGGAGCGCGCAGAAGGTCGCGTAGCGCCGAGCGGACAGGGGCGCCGCGCGTGCCCCTGTCCGTCGAAACGGGCGGCCTCTACGTCTGGCGGCCCCACGTTCGGCGGCTCCGGCGCGCGGCCTCCTCGAGGGCGGCGGGCCTCGCGAGGCGCGTGACACAGTTGTCAATTGGAATGCGCTCGTTGCTGTAGAATTTCCGGCCCATGGCACGCCGCCAAGCCCGCATCAAGAATTATTTCGCCGAGAACCGTCTCTTCATGGTGCGGGGCATCGTGGCGAGCGTCCTGGCGTTCGTGCTGCTTTGTTGCGTGGCCGGGCGGCTGTTCTATCTGCAGGTCATCAAGTACCAATACTATTCCACCCTCTCCCAGGGCAATCGCATCCGCACCGAGCCCATTCCGCCCAGCCGCGGGCTGATCCTCGACCGTAACGGCGTCGTGCTTGCCGACAATCAGCCGGCCTTCAACATCGAGCTGATCCGCGAACAGGTGGGCGACGGCAAGGCGCTCGATGCGACTCTGGCGCAGCTCGTGGATATCGGCGTGCTGCGTCCCGAGGAACTGGCGGCCATCCGGCGCACCGTCATGTCGCACAAGGTGTACGAAAGCGTCCCCATCAAGCTCCAGGTCGACGAGGAGCAGATGGCCCGCTTCGCCATTCATCGATTCCAGTTCTCGGGGGTCGATATTCGCCCCCGCCTCGCGCGGCATTACCCGATGAAGGAGATGGGCGTTCACGCCATCGGCTACGTGAGCGCCATCAATGAAGAAGACCTCAAGAAGATCGACACCGCCGAGTACGCCGGCACCAGCCTGATCGGCAAGCTCGGCGTCGAGGCGGCCTACGAGGCTCAGCTTCACGGCCAGCCGGGGTTCCGCGAGATACTCGTGAATGCCGCCGGCCGGCCTGTGGAGAGGGCAGGCGAATATGCGCCGCAGTTACGCACCAAGGCGCCGGTGGCCGGCGAAGACCTCGTGCTCGGCATGGACGCGCGCGTGCAAAAAGTGGCCGAAGAGGCGCTCCAGGGCAAGCGCGGGGCGGTCGTCGCCTTGGATCCGAAGACCGGCAACGTCATCGCGCTGGCGAGCACGCCCGGTTTCGACCCCAACGATTTCGTCCGCGGTCTGACCGTGCCCGAGTACACCGCGCTCTCGACGGACATCGACGTGCCGCTCTTGAACCGCGCGCTGCGGGGCGCCTACCCGCCGGGATCCACGGTAAAGCCGCTCTACGCGCTGGCCGGGTTGAGCGATGGGGTGTTTACGCCGGAAACGGTCGAATTCTGCCCCGGTTTTTTCCAGCTGCCAGGCAGCAGCAACAAATACCGGGACGACGAGAAGCATGGGGCGCTGGATATGCGCCAAGCCATCGCGCGATCCTGCGACGTGTACTTTTACAAGCTTGCCCATCAGATGGGCATCGACCGGATGGCCGCATTCATGAAGGCCTTCGGCTATGGGTCGCTCACCGGCATCGACATTCCGGGTGAAAAGGCCGGCCTCTACGCATCACCCGAGTGGAAGCAGCACGCCTTCAAGCGGCCCGAAGACCGGGTTTGGTTTCCGGGCGAGACCATCAGCATGGGGATCGGCCAGGGCCCGATCACCGTGACTCCGCTGCAGCAGGCGCATTTTGCGGCGGAGATTGCCGAGCGCGGCAAGATCGTCGCGGTTCCACGCCTGGTCTCGGCCTTTCGAGATCCGGGATCCACGACCGTGATCCCCAAGAAACCGGAGTTCCTGAAGCCGGTAGGCCTCGGAACAGACGCGCAATGGTCGGTCGTGTACGACGGCATGATAGGCGCGGTGGAGGATCCGCGCGGCACCGCTCACGCGGCCGGCATCGGCGCAAAATACAGATTTGCCGGAAAGACCGGTACGGCTCAGGTGTTCACGATCAAGCAAACGGAAAACACGAAGTCCACCCGAGGCAAAAACACCGAGGAGCGAAAGCGCGACCACGCCTGGTTCATCGCCTTCGCGCCCGTCGACGACCCCAAGATCGCGCTCTCCGTGCTGGTGGAGAACGGTGGATTCGGCGCCTCCGCTGCGGCTCCGATCGCACGCAAAGTGCTCGATGCCTATTTACTGGGGCCGGATGGGACGGCCACAACGGGCCCTGTCTCGACCCCGCCAGGCGCCAACCCCGCGGCTGCGAGTCCGGCCGCTGCAAGCCCCGGCGCCGAATCCACGCCCGCGACAGCGCCGGATCCCGCCCGGACCAAGAAAGGCGCTTGAGCCGGCGGACCGGCGCATTCGGAAGGCCGTTTACAGCAGGTCGCGTTTGATCACGTGATCCCAATGCCGCTCGAACACCGTCTTCCCCCGCTCGCTCGCGTGAATCGACTCCTTGATGCGAAAATGCTCCGCGGTCGATGTGAGCTCGAGCGTCGATCGAAGGCTCGTGTCCCAATCGTCGCGGGCAAGGTTGCTGAACCATTCCAGCCGCCACACGCTGCTGTTCGGATCGCCCTCCTGGATGGACATGTACCAATCGCTTCCGCCCGACATCCGGGTGCCGATGTCCGACAAGGTTTCGGGCGCATCCCGCAATCGCTTGTGCAGCAGCACGCGCCCGTCGGCATCCGGCCCGGTCTGGGTGATGCTTTGATCCTTGAAGGCGCCCGGATTGGCGTCCACCGCGCGTTGAACGCGATTCCGCAGCAGCCCGATCGGCATGGCGCCCGATTCGACGTCATTCGGCCTCACCGGCAGGGATAGGCGGGACGCGCCGGCGGTGATATCGAGCCGTACCGGTTTCGGCGACGGCCACAACATCGGCCAGATCGACTCACTGATCGCCACCCGGATGCGGTTGCCTCTCTTGAAGCGATGCGCCGTGAAGTAGCAAGGCACCTCCACGTCGTAGTGGCGCCCCGGCTCGAGCGCCGCCGGCCTCTCATGCCCGTCGCGGTGGGTGAGATTCAGCACCCCATAGCTCACCGACCACGACACGCCCTCCGGCGTGACCTCGTTGATCCGCACCACGAGCTTGGCGACCGGCTCCGTGCTCGCGACACGGATCGAGGCCATCGGCCGCCCCAGCATTTCCAGGTCCTCCGTCAGCGGAGCCGAGTCGAAGGTCAACGAGCGCTTGTCGTCCGGCGTCTGATCCGGCGGCAGGTCGATGTTCAAATTCCAGGGGAACCACTCGCGCTTCGTGAGCCCCAGGGTCTCCTGTGAGTGAATCTGACGCACCGCCTCGCTCCCTTGTCGCTCCGACATTCCCTCGACATTCAGGAACAGGGTTCTCGACTGGATGTGCGGTGAAGGCCACGATGGCTCGGTCACCCAGCGGCCGGGAACATCTCGCGGCCAGACCTCGGCCGCCGTGCGCTCTTCCATGAACACCCGCAGCATCGGCTCGTCCATGATCCCGGTGTCGACGCCGAGCAGCCACTGAGTCCACCAACGAACCTCCTCGGTCACCCAGTCGAGTCCGGGCCCCGCATCCGCGAGCTGTGGAAACTTGTGGCCCCAAGGGCCCATGAGTCCCTTGCGGGGCACCTTGAGATTGGCGAGCAGGCGCGGCAGAAAATCCCGATACGAATCGATCTGTCCGTCCACCACATAGACCGGACACTTGATGCTCGAGTAATCCACCGCCACCGAGCCATGCTGCCAGAAGGCGTCGTACCGTTGATGCGAAAGCCATTCGGCCAGGATGGGAGGCGTGCTTTTGAGGCGTTGCATCCACATCTCCCGCCAGCGGGGTCCGACGATGGCCGGATCGGGCGGCCCGACGAGCACGGTCTTGAATTCGGCGCCCCAATCGTAGTTGTCCAGGGTGAGCGCCCCGCCGACGTAATGGGCGTCATCGGTGTAGCGATTGTCCGAGGCACACTGCGGAATGATCGCCTTCAGCGCCGGCGGCGCGAGGGCCGCGGCCTGCAGTGAGCTGAATCCGCCCCAGGAAATTCCCCGCATTCCCACGGCGCCGTTGGACCACGGCTGGCGCGCAAGCCAGGCGATCACCTCGAGCGCATCGTCCTGTTCTTGCTGCAAATACTCCCCGAGCAGCACGCCGTCGGAATCGCCGGAGCCTCGAATGTCGACCCGCGCGAACGCAAAGCCGTACGGCACCAGCATCTCGGCCCAACCGGTGTCGCGCAGGCGCTCGAAGTCACGCTTTCGATACGGCAGGTACTCCCAGACAACCGGGACGGGAGAAGCCTCGGCGCCATCGGGAATCCAGATTCGAGCCGCGAGCCGGGTGCCGTCCTTGAGCGTGACCCATTCGTTTTCAACGAGCCGGAAAGGCCGTTTGGGCGGCAGTTTCCACCTGCCTCCCGCACCCGACCCGGCGTCCGCGCCCGAGCCAGCGTCCGCAGGGGCTGCGCTGTCGGCGATCACCGCCGCCGACACGGCCGTACCGGCCACCACGACCCCCGATCTCACCAGAAATTCACGCCTCGACACCGGCATCTAACCCTCACCCGGGCCCGCGCCTGATGGCGTCGAGCCTCTCTGTTTTGAAAACTGCAAAATAGCCTCGAATCGCTTACGGCTGGGGCCGCGTGCCGATGAAGGGCCCACGCTGCGAGCTTGGCACGGGCTGGCGGCGTGTCTTGCGCCACAGGTCGTACACGGCGAGGCCGCCCGTCAATGCCGCCAGTGCCGCGAAGTAGGCGCGCGGGCCGAACGCGGTCATCAAGCCGCCCGCGAGCACCGGGCCGAATGCCGCGGAAGTTCCGTTCAGCCGGAGCAGCGCGCTGCTCGCCGCAACCATCTGCGCCGGCTCGAGCTTGTCATTGACGTGCGATACGGCGAGCGAGTAGATGGTCAGCACGAACCCGCTGAACACCGCGGCGAGCACCAGGAATACCGGGTGCGGCAGGTCGTGCACGAAAGTGATGATGCCGGCCACCACGGCGTCCAACGTGCACACCGCGGCGATCATGGTGCGGCGGTCCATGCGATCCGACAGCCGCCCGATGGGATATTGCGTCAGGACGGTCGCGAGGATGCTCACGGCCATGAATCGCGCAACGCCGGCGGTGTCGAGCCCGCTGAGCCGCGCGTAGACCGGGCCCATCGAGAAGATGAACGCGGAAATGACGCCGGACACGGCGACAGCAACCACGCCGAGCGGTGTATTCCGATACAGGTCTCGAAGCCGCACCTTGCGAGGCACCCCGTGCTCGGGAACCTGCCGCGAGGAGACGACGATGGGGACCAGCGCCAGCGAGATGAGCACCGACACCATCATGAACGGCGTTTGAGTGGCCGGATTCGCGAGCACCAACAGGAACTGGGCGGCGCCGAGCCCCACATAGAGCACCACCATATAGACGGCGAACAAGCGCCCACGGTTCTCGCGGCTCGCCCGGTCGTTGAGCCAGCTTTCCGCGACCACGTAAATGCCCGCCAAGCAAAGCCCGGACACCAGTCGCATGGCGCTCCAGACGAACGGATTCACCAAACATCCCTGAACCAGGATCGCCGCCGACGAAATCGCGGCCAGAGTCGCGAACACCCGGATGTGGCCGAGCCGGCGCAGAAGCGGCGGAGCGATGCGCGTGCCCAAGAGGTAGCCGAGGTAGTAGCACGACATGATGACGCCGGTCACCACCGTGGGGAACCCCTCGAGCGTCGCGCGCACGCCGAGCAGCGTGCTCTGCAGACCCGAGCCCAGCATGAGCACGCCCATGCCGAGAAGCAGCGGCCAGGTCGCGGCGATGGCGCGGCTCGGCAGCATCGCAGCGAGCGAAGGCGCCGCCGCGGCCGGGATCTCTTTCGACGAACTGTCCGCTACGACGCTCTCTCCGCTCTGTCGCTCGACCGGGGGCCGGCCGAAGGCACGCGGATTCTATCGGTTACTCATCGGTTGCGCGAGCCGCCGCGGTCGCCAACGCACGCCCGCAACGATAGAATCGATATTTGCCCTGAACCCCGAGGGGAGACTCCATGCTGACCTGCGGCGAGCTTCTGGTGAAGCTCCTGGAAGATTTCGGCGTCGATACCGTGTTCGGCATTCCGGGGGTGCACACGGTGGAGCTCTATCGGGGATTGCCGGCGACGCGCATCCGGCACATCACCCCGCGGCACGAACAAGGCGCGGGATTCATGGCGGATGGCTACGCGCGGGTGTCCGGGAAACCCGGTGTGTGCTTCATTATCACAGGCCCCGGAATGACCAATATTCTGACCGCCATGGGCCAGGCCTATGGCGACTCCATTCCCATGCTGGTGATCTCGAGCGTCAACAATACCGAGCAGCTGGGCATGGGAGGGGGACGACTGCACGAGCTTCCCTCGCAGCGCAGCTTGAGCGCCAATGTGACCGCTTTCAGCCATACGCTGATGCGTCCCGACGAATTGCCGGCGGTGTTGACACGCGCCTTCGCGATCTTCGGGAGTGCGCGGCCGCGGCCGGTGCATATCGAGATTCCCATCAATGTCATCACGGCGCCGGCCGATCACGTGAGCCGCAAGCTGGGCGCGATCCCGAGTCGGCCGGCGCCCTGCCCGGCGGCCATCGCGCGTGCCATGCAGGTGCTTAATACGGCGCGGCGGACGGTGGTCTTTCTGGGAGGCGGTGCGAGCCGCGCCGCTGCGCAAGCCAGGCGCCTGGTCGAGGCGCTCGACGCACCCACCGCCTGTACCATCAATGCCAAGGGCATCCTGCCCAAAGGGCATCCGCTTTCGCTCGGATCCAACACCTCGCTCGTGCCGGTGCGGGAGCTCGTGCGGGCCGCGGACGCCGTCCTCGCCATCGGTACCGAAATGGGCGAGACCGATTACGATCTGGTGTTCGACGGCAATTTGCGCATCGAATGCCCGCTCGTCCGGATCGACATCGACCCGGAACAAATCAACCGGAATTTTCCGGCGGACGTGGCAATCCTGGGCGATGCCAAACTGGCGATCGAAGCGATCCTCGAGCAGATCGACGACCGAGGCCCACCATCCCGGGAAAGCCACGGCGCGCAGCTCACCGCCGAAGTTCGTGCGCGTCTGGAGTCACAGTGGCCGGCTGCCTGGCAGGGTCAGCGCCGAACTCTGGAAACGCTTCAAGAAGCCCTGCCCGAGGCCATCATCGTCGGCGATTCCACGCAGCCCGTGTACTCGGGGAACCATCTGTTCGAGCCGAGCCGGACGCACTCCTGGTTCAATTCGGCAACGGGCTACGGGACGCTGGGGTATGGGTTGCCGGCGGCCGTCGGTGCCAAGCTGGCCGCCCCCGGCCGCCCCGTCGTGGCGTTGATCGGCGACGGCGGCCTGCAATTCACGTTGCCGGAACTCGCCTCGGCCATCGAAGCGCGCACACCGGTGATCGTTCTTCTGTGGAACAACGATGGCTACGGCGAGATCAAACGCTATATGCAAGAGCGCGGCATCCCGACCATCGGTGTCGACATTTATACCCCGGACCTGCTTGCGATCGCGAAGGGATTCGGTTGCAGTGCGGAACGCGCATCGAGCCTCGGACACTTGAGCGAGCTCCTGCGGCAAGCCGCCCGCGCGGATCGCCCGTCGGTGATCGAGGTGCGCGAGGATGCGGGTTTTCTCGCGGCGCAGCGCCCGTGACCGATGCGGATTGGGTGTCGATCGCGTCCGGCGACCTGACCGCGCAGATCGACCCTCTCGGCGCGCAGCTCTCGCTGTTGCGTGACGGCGGGGGACGGGATTTGCTCTGGAACGGCGATCCGGCGATCTGGAAGGGACGCGCACCGGTGCTTTTCCCGATTGTCGGTGCTCTGGCCGGGGGCAGCTATAGGCTCGATTCCAAGGTCTATCGCCTGCCGCGGCACGGTTTCGCCCGCGACCGACGCTTCGAGATCATCCACTCGACGGGAGCGAGCGCGCAGTTCGAGCTCACGGCCGATGAGGCCACTCTTGCGGTCTATCCGTTCCGCTTTTCCCTGCAAATCCAATTCGCGCTGGACGGCACGACGCTCGCCGTGACGACACGCGTTCGCAACCTCGGCGATCTGCCGATGCCCGCGAGCTTCGGCTACCACCCGGCGCTGCGTTGGCCGCTGCCGGCCGGCCTGGAGCGGTCCCGCCATTTCATCGAGTTCGAGTGCGACGAGCCCGCCCCGGTACGCCGCCTCGACACAGAGGGTTTGCTGACGCCGATGCCGCATCCCACGCCGGTCTCGAATCGGCGCCTGATGCTTGCCGATTCGCTGTTCCAGGATGACGTCCTCATCTTCGATGCGTTGCGCAGCCGCACGCTGACTTACGGTGCGGACGCCGGGCCGCGGTTGCGAATGAGCTACCCCGACACGCCTTACCTCGGCGTATGGACGAAGCCGGGAGCGCCTTTCATCTGCATCGAGCCCTGGCATGGGGTGGCCGATCCGCAAGGGTTCAACGGCGATTTCCTTGCGAAGCCCGGGGTGTTCATGGTGCCGTCAGGCGCGGATCGCACTTTCGGGATGTCGATGACGCTGCTCGACGATTGAGGCGCAGGCAGCAACCATGCGCGCGGACTTCGCCGTCCCTTGATTAGGTAAATTTCACGATGGCGCGTGATGAGGATAGCTGCTAGCTTGATGTCGAATGAAGCACAATCCACAGGTCATCGCTTTCATGACCCCGTTTCCGCACACGGTGGACGTTGATGCACCGCTGGAGGACGCGCACAGGCTCATGCGCGAACATCACTTCCGCCATCTGCCGGTTACCTCCGGCGGGGGCATCGTCGGAGTCCTCACCGACCGGGATATCAATTTGATCCTGGAACCCGTCATCAACAGGCCGGGTGGGAGGGAGCTGAAGGTGCGCGATGCCTACGTCGAAAAGGCCTGCGTCGTGGCAGCCTCGACGCCGGTGTCGAAGGTCGCCCGTCTGATGGCCGAAAATCGAATCGGGTCCGCAATCGTCACGAAGCACGACAAGCTCGTCGGGATATTCACGGTGACGGACGCATGTCGCGCTCTTGCGGAAGTGCTGGGTGATCACGGCGATGAGCAGCCTGATATCGTCGCTTAAGGCGGTTCCTCACCCCGGCTTGATCGCGACTTTTAGGACACCGTCCCGTTGATGAGAGAACAGGTCGTAGGCGGCGACGATGTCATCCAGCCTGAAGCGATGCGTCACCATCGAGCTCAGATCCACGCGTCCCGACTCGATCACGCCCATCAAGCGACGCATACGTTCCTTGCCGCCGGGACATAAGGCGGTATTGATCTTGTGATCGCCGAGGCCGGCCGCGAATGCCGTCAGCGGAATCGTCAGGTCGCTCGAGTACACACCCAAGCTCGACAGGGTACCCCCCGGCTTCAGCACCCGCAGCGCCGACTCGAAGGTCGACTGGGTACCGAGTGCTTCGATGGACGCATCGGCGCCGCGCCCGCCGGTGATTTTCATGACCTCCCCGATCACGTCGCAATTCTTGAAGTTCAGCGTGATGTCGGCGCCCATCCGCTTTGCGATTCCGAGACGATGGTCGTTGCCGTCGACCCCGATGATGGTCGTCGCTCCCAAGAGACGGGCCCCTGCGGTCGCGCAAAGTCCGATCGGGCCCTGCGCGAAAACCACGACGATGTCGCCGATCTTGATGTTGGCATTTTCAGCGCCCTTGAAGCCGGTGGACATGATGTCCGGGCACATCAGCACCTGTTCATCGGTCAACCCGTCGGGTACGGGGGCGAGATTCGCCTGGGCGTCGGGTACGAGTACGTATTCCGCCTGCGTGCCGTCGATGATGTTCCCGAAGCGCCAGCCCGCCGTCGCCTTGTAACCGTGGTTGCCGCACTGGCCGGAGGGGATCAGGTAGCTTCCATCCTGGGAGGGCGATCCGTCCTGACAGGCGTATGAGGTGAAGCTCGGGCAAATGGCGCCGGCGATCACGCGCTGGCCCTCACGGTAGCCCCGCACCGCGCTGCCCAGCTTGTCGATGATGCCGACCGGCTCATGACCCACCGTCAATCCTTTCGCGACCGGATACTCGCCCTTCAAGATATGGATGTCGGTTCCGCAAATCGTCGTCGTGGTGATGCGAATCAGCGCGTCTGTGGGCCCCACGTCCGGAATCGGCTTGTCGACCAGCTCGATGCACCCCGGACGCACGAAGACTGCGGCTTTCATTTTGGTTGACACGGATGGGCTCCTGGCGGCATCGCCGCCTCACGCAAGGGAGGACAGCATTCCACCGCGGATTCGCTTGCGGTATCGTGGAATCTACGGGTCTCCCCGCAATGGCCGCGATCCCTCCGATTGACTGACAGCATTTTGGGCAATTCGGCCGACACCGCGCGCCCGGGCGGCGTGCTCCACTGCAATGACTATGAGCTCAGATCACTCTCGTCGATTCGGCGGCATCCGTCGCCATTTCAAGCTTCTGGGCTGGGTGGCGGCGGGTATTTTCCTGGCGGCCTGCTCCTCTCAAAAGGAGCCCGCGCAGAAGATGATCGCAGATATCGAGTCCGCCACGAACGCCGCCGCTCCCGACGCGGCGAAGTACGTGCCGGACCAATTGGCGGATGTCCAGAGCAAGCTCGGCGGTCTCAAGGGGTCGTACGACACGAAGGACTATAAAAGCGTGCTACAAGCCGGCCCCCCGGTGCTGAGCGCGGCCCAGGGGCTCGAGGGGGCGGCGACTGCGAAAAGGGACCTGATCGCGCGTGGCTTCAGTGATCAATGGGCGACTTTGTCGAGCACGCTACCCGGCAATGCCAGCTCGATTCAGAGCCGCATCGATTTCTTGAGCAAGCGTGAAAACAGGAAACTGGCCTCCGGTGTCGACCTCAACGAAGCAAGGTCGGACCTCACCGAGGCCGAAGCGCTATGGACCAAGGCGGAGGATGCGCATTCGCAGGGAAACCTGGAGCAGGCCGTCACCATCGCCAAGACCGTGCAGACGAAGCTCGGGGCGGTCGCAGCCTCGATGAAGCTCAATCTGGCGGAGCCGGCGGCCGTAACGGACACATCCACCTAGTGTCCTGTCCCATTAATTCGTAGCATATATTCTGTATGCGTTTGCGGTATCTTTCTGAGCGGAGATGCTGCAATGGCGATGGGTCGACCGAAGATATGAGCGTATCGCGATGTTGATCAAGCGAACGCTCGAGAAGAAGCCCAGGGACGGCTCGACTCACTGGAGCGTTCGAGCCGCGGCCGCGGAGAGCGGGATCTCCAAGAGCAGCGTGCAGCGCTACTTCGATTTGTTCGGCATCAAGCCACACCGAACCAAGAGCTTCAAGCTGTCCACCCTCACTGGCACATTCACTTCATACCCACCCACAGTTCATGGCTAAACATGGTCGAGCGTCGCGAATTTCTGGGACAGGACACTAGGCGCAAGACTCCCGCGGCAGCCTCCGGGGGAGACTACGCCGGCTTCGAAGATGTCAAAGCTCCGCCGCCCTCTCGGGTTGGCAGATTCCCGACAACAGATGTCGGACGGCCACCACGTTTCCTTTGAAACGTCCCCGTCGATCGATGAAGGCCTCGGGCCGGAGGGTCTTGATGCCGTTCATGGCGAGTGCCTTCAAGATATTCGACCAGGCCTCTTTCACCGACATCGTTCCCTTCTGAGCGAGGTACCACGGGTTGACGACTTGCGAGTAGCCGAACTTCGTGCCCGACACGCGGCCGTGCTTGAGTCCGAGGTGGACGCCGATGAGCGAATCGCATTCCACCAACCGGCCGGATTTCCGGGCGGTCCGCGAAAAGTCCTTGTCTTCGAGCCATCCGTAGAGAGCCAGGCGCTCGTCGAACCGCACCTCGGCGCCGAGCGCGGACATTCTGAAAGCCATATTGCAGCCGTAAAGATCCGGCGTATCCGACAGGGTCCCATCAAACTCCTCGACATCGGCCTCGCCTATCAGCCGATCCGCCTCATCCCATGACACGGCAGCGGAGAGCGCGCCGTCACGGATAACCCGGCCCGAGAGCCCCGCAACCGCCCCGTCGGCACGGAACACCCCGACGGTACGCTCGATCCAATAGCGCGAAGGCACGAAGTCGTCATCGAAAAAAAACACCACATCGCAGCAGTCTTGAAGACCGTCCAAGGCGCGATTGCGCTGGATCGAGGTGCCCGGCGAGCCCAGGATGACATCCACGTTCAACCAGGTGTTGAGTTGGGGGCCGACATCCGCAAGCTCGGTTGCTGAAATTAAGACGAGCGAGGGCGGCAAGGTTTGCCGTTCGAGCACCTGCAGCAGCCGGTTCACGGCTTGAGGCCGTCCCTTGGTTGCGACAACGACGGCGGTTCGCGTGGTCGCGTGCATTGGGCTCTCCTGTGAAATGATGAGGTAGAGCCCATTCATATCGAGGAAGCGTTACGCTGGTGTTACCGATTTAATACGTCGCTTCGACTTAATCTCGAAACGAGATTCCGGGGGCTCGCCTGGGTAAACTTGGCCTGATGAATTCAGTTGATGGTGCACCGCTTCGGTGCGCACCGATCGTGGTCATGGGAGTCTCCGCCAGCGGCAAGACCAGCGTCGGTTCCGCGCTTGCCCGGGCGATGGGTAGAGACTTCGTGGATGGTGACGATCTTCACCCGGCATCGAATATCGACAAGATGCGGCAGGGTCGGCCGCTCGACGATTCGGACCGCGCGCCCTGGCTTCGTGCCATCGCGGGCGTGCTTGCAGATGATGCCTCCCATCCGGCTGGGGTGGTCGTCGCCTGCTCCGCGCTCAAGCGGACCTATCGCGATGCCTTGCGATCGGTGCCCGGCGTGCAATTCGTATTTCTCGACGCGGACCGGGCATTGATCGAGCGGCGGTTCGAGACGCGCGCTCGGAACCCCATGCCGGGCACGCTCATCGCGAGCCAGTTCGAGGCATTGGAGCGTCCGAGCCCGTCGGAGAGCGGCGTACTCCTCATCGATGCCGCGCTGCCCGTCGATGCCGCCGTGCGCGACGCCGTCGATTTCTTCGGCGCGCGAAGCGCCGCGGCGCATGCTCGGGAAACCTCGATAATCCGATCCTGGCAATCGAATGCCGCGCCGTGGACTCGGGCGATTCGCGAGGAGCGCATTGCAACCCGCACGCTCGTGACCAACCGGGCCATCCTCGACACCGTTCTCGCTTTGCGGGCGCGGCGTGTGCTCGACATCGGCTGCGGCGAGGGGTGGCTGGCCCGTGCGCTCGGCGCCGAAGGCGTCGCCGTCACGGGGATCGACGCGGTCGCCTCGCTCATCGAAGAGGCCCGGCGACTCGGCGGTGCCACGTTTGCGGTTTGCAGCTACGCCGACCTCGCCGATGGCCGTTTCGAGGCGCGTGGTTTCGATGCGGCGGTCTGCAATTTTTCGCTATTGGGCGGGGACTCGGTCGAGACGTTGTGTCGCAGCCTCCCCGGGTATCTCGCTCCCTGCGCTCATCTCGTCATCCAGACACTTCACCCCGTGGCGGCCTGCGGCGATCAGCCCTATCGGGACGGCTGGAGAGCGGGAAGCTGGTCGGGATTCGGTCCCGAATTCAGCAATCCTGCGCCGTGGTATTTCCGAACCCTGGGCTCGTGGCTGGCGCTCTTGCGGCGCTGGGATTACCAGCTGATCGACTGCATCGAGCCGACGGCACCCGAGGCCGCGGCGCCCTCTTCCATCATTCTCGTGGCCAGGGTGCCCCCGCGATGATTCGGAGCATGTCGCACCCCCGGCGGCGGCGGCCACCGTCACATAAACTTCATTGTGCTTGCCGGCCTCAGCCTATAGGGTGCAGGGACATGTCCGCTTCGATTCCGTGCGTCAGCGTACATCCGAAATCGAAACGAGGTGCTCAAATCCATCAAGGGAGACTATGGGATATGCGGATCTCAGTTCGTGCTTCATTGAGCACGGCCCTCCTGTGCTCCCCCTTTGCGCCGCTGAGCGCTCAGGTCAACGTCACCACCTATCACAACGATGTCGCGCGCACCGGGCAGAACACCCAGGAGGCGGTTCTCACCCCTGGGAACGTCAACAGCGCGCAATTCGGCAAGCTGTTTTCGGTGGCCGTCGACGGCGTGATTTACGCGCAGCCGCTGTATCTGTCCTCGGTCAGCATCGCGGGAGCAGAGCACAACGTGGTGTACGTCGCCACCGAGCACGACAGTGTGTACGCCATCGATGCGGATAGCGGCACCATCTACGCCCATGTCAGCTTGATCCCCGCCGGCGGTAACCCCGTCAACAGCAACACCGATTTGTTTTGCACCGACATAGTCCCGGAAGTCGGGATCACCGGCACCCCCGTGATCGATCCGGTGGGCGGGACCCTTTACGTCGTGGCCGCATCCAAGATCAACGGCGGCTACTATCAGTATTTGCACGCACTCGACGTTCGTACTCTGGCGGAGAAACTCAATGGGCCGGTCAGCATCCAGGCGATGACGGCCGGGACGGGCTACGATGCGAGCGGCGGTTACGTTACTTTCCATCCCGAGGTCGAAAATCAACGCCCGGCGCTGTTGCTGGAGAACGATCATGTCGTGATCGCCTGGTCCTCGCATTGCGACGACGATCCGTACCACGGCTGGGTCATGTCCTACAATGCAGCGACTCTGGCGCAGGAGGCGGTGTTCAACGACTCGCCGAACGGGGGCCGGGGCGGGATCTGGATGAGCGGCTCCGGGCCTGCCGCCGACGCAGCCGGGAATATTTATTTCGCGACCGGCAACGGAACTTGGAACGGTACGACCGATTTCGGGGACAGCGACTTGAAGCTCGGCCCGCCCTCGAACGGCGTATTTCCGGTGCTGGACTACTTCACCCCCTTTGATCAGGCCACCCTCGCCTCAGACGACGTTGATCTCGGTTCGGCCGGAGCGGTTCTGATGCCGCCCCTGGCTTCCGGCAAGCAGTTCTTCTCGCAGCAGGGCAAGGCGGGAACCATCTATCTCGTGAATACCGCGAATCTGGGCAAGTATTGCGTCGATCTCACCCCCGCTTGCACCAACAACGACCCGAACGTCGCGCAGGAAATCCTGGGCGCCAATGGCGGCGTGTGGGGAGCGCCTGCCTACTGGAACGGAAATCTGTACTGGGCGGGCGTCAACGACAACCTCAGGGCGTACAGCTTCAATGCCGCGGGCAGCGGGAAAATCTCGACCGCTCCCACGTCCCAGACCGCGCAGATTTTTGCATACGCGGCCCCGACCCCCTCCGTTTCCGCCAATGGCACCAGCAACGCCATTCTCTGGGCGCTCGACGGACCCGGGGATGACTCCGGTTGCGACGGCGGCGCCACGAACTGCCTCGGTTTGTATGCGTACGATGCCACCAATCTGTCGCATCTCCTCTATACCAGCGCGCAGGCACCCAACGGTCGGGACTCCGCGGGAACGACAACCAAATTCCAGGCGCCCGTCATCGCCAACGGCAAGGTGTACATCGGCACGCAGGGTGCGGTCGTCGCATACGGCTTGTTGGCCGGTGCGTTGCCGGTGGCGGCGAGTCCCACTCTGACCCCGCCCCCCGGGCAGTACAGCTCGACGCAAACCGTCACGCTCTCCGATGCCACCGCCGGCGCGGCAATTTACTACACCACGAATGCCACGGTGCCGAGCACCGCCTCGACCAGGTACACGGGACCCTTTTCGGTGAGCGGCAGCGAGACCGTGCAGGCGATCGCCGTCGCGAACGGCTATCAGGCGAGCGCGGTCGCGGGCGGCGCCTACCTCATCGGGGGCGCGGCCACGACCAGCATCAATCTGGCCCCGATCGATGACGACGATGCGATCTCCAACAACGGCTCGGCCCCGTTGAACGGCGGGTTCGACCATGGCGGCCATTCCTATTCGGCGAACTTGCTCGGCACCTCGATCAGCTGGAACGGAAATGTCTATAACTTCGGCCCCCCGGGCTCCGTCGACGCCGCCGACTGGACCACCATCCCGCTTCCCGCGGGCAACTACACCACCGTGAGCCTGTTGGGTGCGGCGGTGAATGGCAACCAGCCGAACCAGACCTTCGTCGTGACCTACACGGACGGGACCACGTCGACATTCGTGCAGGGCGTGAGTGACTGGTTCACCGCGCATCTGTACCCCGGCGAATCCCTCGTCAAGACCATGGCCTACCGGGTCGGGTCGGGCGGCTCGCAACAGGCGGGGCCCGTGTACTTGTATGGCTATTCGTTCGCCATCAACAGCGCGAAGACCGTCCAGAGCCTCACGCTGCCGAAGAATGGCAATGTGGTGATTCTCGCCGTGGACGTTCTCGGGCGCCTCGAGCCTGTCGGTGAACGATTCCTCCGGATTCTCGAGCGCCGCGGGGCTCACTTTCGTCGGCGCCGGCGTTTCGCTCAAAGGGACGGCGCTGCAACTGACGGATGGCGGCGGTTCCGAAGCCACGGCCGTGTGGACCGCCTCGCCCCTCAACGTGCAGAACTTCACCAGCGATTTCACGTTCAAGATCACGCCCGCGGCTGCAGGCACCGGCGATGGGTTCTCCTTCGCGATTCAAAATGCCGGGGCGGGCACCGTGGGCGGTTACGGCGCGGGTCTCGGATATAAGGGGATCGGAGCCAGCGTCGCGGTCAAATTCGATCTCTACAACAACTCTGGCGAGGGAACCGACTCGACCGGGTTCTACGTGGACGGAGCAAACCCGACCCTCCCGGCCACCGACATGACGGCCTCCGGCGTGAACCTGCACAGTGGCGACACGCTGCACGCGCACCTGACCTACGATGGGACGACGCTGATTTTGACACTCAGCGATACCGTCACCGGAGCGTCGTTCACGACCTCCAAGGCAATCAATATTCCCGCGACGGTCGGGGGCAATTCGGCCTACGTCGGTTTCACCGCCGGAACCGGCGGAGCCACGGCCGTGCAGCAGATCGCCACCTGGACCTATTCGAGCGGCATCTCGCCCGCCATCAACGATCCCGCCGGCTTTTCCTCGGGCGCCGGGCTCGACCTGCTCGGCGTGACTGTAACCGGCAACACGCTGCAACTGAGCGACAGCGGCGCCGACGAAGCCAATGCGGTGTGGAACGCCGTGCCGGTCAACGTTCAGAGGTTCAGCACCGATTTTACGTTCCTCGAGACCGCGGCCGCCGGCGATGGCTTCGCCTTCGTGATCCAGAACGCAGGCGCAAGCGCTCGCGGCACACTGGGTGGCGGCCTCGGCTACCACGGCATCGGATCCAGCGTCGCGGTGAAGTTCGACCTCTACAACAACGCGGGAGAAGGATCCGACTCCACCGGGTTCTATGTCGATGGTGCGTGGCCCATGACGCCCGCCCTGGATATGACTGCCTCGGGCGTGAACTTGCATGATCCCGACCCGCTGCATGCGCATTTGGGCTACGACGGAACCACGCTCACCTTGACGCTCACGGACACCGTCACCGGCGCGAGTTTCTCCGCGTCCGAGGCGATCAATATCCCGGCGACGGTCGGCGGAAATACGGCCTATGTGGGATTCACCGCGGGTACCGGGGGGGCGACGGCGGTGCAGCAGATCCTCAACTGGACTTACCTGGTCAACTGAGAACAGCGGTTTTGCGCATTCCGTCCGCGCTCCTCATCATCGGAGCCAGCGTCGCCCTGCCGCTGCGCGGCGCATGCGCCCAGCAGCCCGAATCGTGCGTCATCCGGCATTATTCCGTGGTGGCGCTGCCGCTCGAGCCCGCCGCCATCAACGACAAGGGCGAGGTGGCCGGTAAAACCCCGGAGCATCGCGCGGCGACGTGGAGCGCCGACTCGGGACTTCGGGAGATTCCGCTGCCGGCGGGTTTCACGCATTCGGAGGCTGCGTCGATCAATGCTCGGGGCGCGGTCGTGGGCATCGCGTACGATCCCGGGTTCACGACGCGCCGCGGATTTCGGTTCGCCGACGGCTCCTTCACCTGGTTGCAGGGTCGGGAATCGCGCGGCTACCACATCAACGCTTCCGGAGTCATTGCCGGTGAATCGATCCCGCCCGGCACGCAGTGCTCGGGGCCCGTGCTGTGGACCCTGAACAAGGCCCGTGCGCTCGCTGGGTGCCGGGGAGCCGCTGTCGGCTTGAATGACGTGGGACAAGCGATCGGCGACGCCTACGACGATCAGAACCGGTATCACGCTTTTCTTTGGACGGCCCGCGATGGGATGCGGCAAATCGGCCCCGAAGCGCCGTTCAGCTCCGCGCTCGCCATCAACGATCTCGGCCATGTCGTGATTCAGGCCTACCCCTCCGTGTTTCTCTATGCGGACGGCGGCTCGACTCAACTCCGCCTGTCCCCGCGGCATCCGTCTCAACCGCGCGCCATCAACGATTGCGACATCGTGGTCGGTTCCTTCGGTCCCAACTCCGACGCGAGTCGTGCGTTCGTATGGGACAAGAAGTCCGGCTTCCGGGACTTGAACAAGCTGCTTGGCGGCGACGCTACCGGCTGGAAGCTGGCGGCGGGGTCCGACATCAACAGCGTGGGCGAGATCGTCGGCAAAGGCCAGCACGGAAATGTGGGCAACGTGGGATTTTTGCTGAGGCCCATCGAGTGAGAATTCCTGGACGGCACCGGCGCGTCAAGCCATGCCTTCCGGCACTTGCCGCAGCAACTCCAGAACCTTCCGCGCGGTCGCTTCCGATGACGCCGGATTCTGGCCGGTGATGAGCGTCCCGTCCGCGACCACGTGCGGCTGTCCGTCGTCGGCTGCGCTGAATCGACCGCCCAACCGGCAGAGCTCATCCTCGATGGAAAACGGCACGACGCCGGGTCCATTCGCGGCCATTTCCTCGGTGTTCGAAAAGCCGGTCACCGCACGGCCCTTCACCAACGAAAAGCCTCGTGCATCCCGGACGTTGCGCAAAACCGCGGGGCCATGGCAAACGGCGGCAATCGGCTTGCCGGCCCGATGCATCGCTTCGATGAAAGCGATCGAGCCAGCGTCCTCGCTCAGGTCGAAAACCGGCCCCAGACCCCCGCTGTAAAACACCGCATCGCAGTCATCGGGTTTAATCGACGCGAGCTGCGATGTGTTGGCCAACGCCCGCTGCGCGTGGAGGTCGTCGGCAAAACGCCGGGTCGCCTCGGTTTGGAACGCCGGTTCCACGCTGGTGGGATCGATCGGCGCCCTCCCGCCCGCGATGGATGCGAGGTCCACCTGGGCGCCGGAATCCTGAAAAACGTAGTAGGGCGCCGCGAGCTCCTCGAGCCAGGTACCCGTCCCCCGCTCCGTTCCGGGAATTCGGTCGCAGGACGAGAGCACGATGAGAATCCTGCACCCCGTCACGGTAGATCGAACACCAGTACTTCGGAAGCACGGCCGGCGTCGATCGCGATGGCGGGCGAGTCGGTAATCTCCAGCGCATCGCCCCCGGCCAGCTGCACACCATTCACGTTCACACTGCCGCGCACGACGTGCACGTAGCCGCGGCGCGCGGGCGCGAGTTCCAGCTTCGCGCTTTCGTCACCGTCGAACCGGCCGGCGTACACGAACGCATCTTGATGGATACGCACGGATCCCCGGGCGCCGTCGGGCGAGGCGATGAGCAGCAGCCGTCCTTGCTTCTCGGGGTCGGAAAAGCGCTTCTCCTCATAGCTCGGCTCGATTCCCAACACGTTCGGCTTGATCCATATCTGCAAAAAGTGCAGCCCCTCGGTCGCCGATGGATTGAACTCGCTGTGGCGGATGCCCGACCCTGCGCTCATGCGTTGCACGTCGCCCGGTCGGATCGCGGAGCCGTTTCCAATCGAATCCCGGTGCTCCAGCTCGCCCGACAGCACGTAGCTGATGATTTCCATGTCGCGATGCGCGTGGGTCCCGAAGCCCGCACCCGGTGCCACCCGATCTTCATTGATGACGCGCAGCGGCCCGAATTCGATGCGTTTCGGGTCGAAGTAATCGGCAAAGGAAAAGCTGTGGTAAGAATCGAGCCAGCCGTGGTTTGCGTGGCCCCTTTCAGTGCCCCTGTGGATCATGTTCATGAAAGACCTCCTGGTCGGGCCGATTTGGGGGCTGATTGTGGATTTTAAAGAATCGCCCGGCTCCTCAGGGAGGGGAGCGCATCAAGGGGCCTCCTCACCGGTCACCGCGACGAACGCGGGAGAGCCCCCGCGCACCACGCGCAGCAGAACCGGATCCTTGGGCGTCGGCTTGGCCACCGTCAGAATGTCGCTCGCGTGCAGCAGCGGCGCCGTGCCCAGATGAGTGATCAGGTCGCCCACCTTGAGGCCCGCCAAAGCGCCGGCACCGGCCGGCCGCAGTTGCGTCACGATCACGCCCGTCGGCTCATCGCTCGCCTTGAGTGCTTTGCGAATCTCAGGGGTCGTGTCCGCGACGGCGAGCCGCAAGGGCGGCACCCATGTATCGCCTGCGCCGGTCATGGTGGGATCGGAACCCGGTTCCGGCAGCGTTCCGATTTTCATCGCCACCGATTCCTGCTCGCCCGAGCGCAGGATGATGAGGGTGACGAGCGCACCCGGCGCAAGTCGCGCCGTAACCTTGCTCAAATCCCTGAACGTCAGGGTCGATGGGCCGACCTTCAGCAGCACGTCCCCAATGATGAGGGTGCCCGCGGCAGGCCCTTGCGCATCGACCGAGGTGACCAATGCACCGGTCGCCGTCTTCATGCGCAGGGCGGCCGCCAGTTCCGGCGTCACGGCCTGCGCCGATATGCCGATGTATCCGCGAGCCACCCGGCCGTGGGCTTCTATTTCGCGCGCGACCGCCGAGACCGTTTCCGCCGGTATGGCGAATCCGAGCCCGACGGAACCTCCGCTCGGAGAGAAAATCGCGGAAGTGACCCCCACGACCGTCCCGTCCAGGGTGACCAGGGGACCGCCGGAATTGCCCCGATTGATGGCCGCGTCGGTCTGCAGGAAGTCGATGTACGGGTCGTCCTCCAACATTCGTCCGCGGGCCGAAACGATGCCGGCGCTGACGGATTGGCCGAGGCCATAGGGGTTCCCGATCGCAATCACGGCGTCCCCGACGGCCACGGCCTGAGAGGAGCCCAGCCGCAGAGCCGGCAGGCGGCCGGCCTCGATCTTGAGCAGTGCGATATCCGTCACTGTATCCGAGCCGACGATGCGCGCCGGCAGCTCTCGACCATCCGGTATCCGCACTTTCACCGTTCGAGCACCGACGATGACATGGCGATTCGTGACGATGAGGCCATCTTCGCGAACCACGAATCCGGAGCCCAGGGAGCCGGTGGGCCCGTCATCTTGCCTGGGAAGGTCGGATTGCGCCGACAGAAGGCGTCGAATGATCGCATTGACCTCGTTGGGGTCAGCGTCCGCCTGAGCCCGCCGCTCCGCACGTTCCGCTGCCCGGTCTGCCTCGTTGACCCGCTGCTGCTCGACCATGATGGTGACGACGCTCGGTGCAACGCGTCGCACCAGGGCGGCATCTCCGGAAGGCTCGGCGCAGCTGCCGGCGCCCGTCGATACGCCGGCGAGCGCGACCGCGATCAGCAGCACCCGGCGCCCTCGGCGCGTTCGTGCCTCCCGGCAGACATCCGAGCGGGCCGGTCGATGGGACAAAAAAGACATGGTATTTCTCGGTATCATCGCGAAGCCTAGAATAACAGCTTGCTGTAGGCCGACCCGAAACGTAAATGCCGCTCAACATTCTCGTCTTTTATGGCTCGTACCGGACGGACCGTCGCGGGATTCGCCTGGCGCATTATTTGCTCGACCGCCTCCGGCGTCGGGGCAATGAGGTAACACTGATCGATGCAAAGGCGATCGGCCTGCCCATGCTGGACCGGATGTACAAGGAGTACGACAAGGGCACTGCACCTGCCGCGATGGAATCGCTCGCCGCCGGGATTCGGGGCGCCGATGCATTCGTGTTCGTCGTCGGCGAATACAACTGGGGCGTCCAACCGGGCCTCAAGAATTTGACCGATCACTTTCTGGAAGAATGGTTCTGGAGGCCGGCTGCCGTGGCATCCTACTCCGGCGGAAGATTGTCGGGCGTGCGTTCGGCGACCACATGGCACGGAATCCTGTCCGAGATGGGCATGATCGTGACATCGAGCGGCTTATCCGTCGGCCCGATCACCGAGACCTTGGACGAATCCGGACAACCGACCGGCCCCGGCGGCAAATCTCTCGAACACGCATTTGCAAACTTCGCCGACGACCTGGCCTGGTGGGCGAACGCGGCCAGGGCGCAACGAGCGGCCCAACCGCCGCCGTACTAGCCCTGCGAGGCCCAGAAGGGAGCCCTCACGTCCCACCTTTGTTGCGGAGTGGGGCGATGGCCTCGTCATCCTTTTCGGCATGGCATTGCCGGATATAAACGGTGAGGCTCGCGTATTGCCGGGCGGCAAACTCATCGAACGCCAGAAGTTGGGGGCCGCTCGCGCGCCCAAATCTGTCCATCACTTCCACCGCCTGCCGCTCGATGAGATGACGGCAGATGAGCGCGCGGCGCTTTGCGCCATGCGCGCTGTCGGCCGGATCTTGATCCATCTCCCGGGCCGCCTGATCCAATATGGTTTCCAGGTTCCAACCGAGCGCCTCCATGGCACCCAGCTGAGCCCTCGCATGGGAGCCCTGACGATCGAGGGACCGGACCGCATCGATCAGGCTCAGCGCACCGCCGGCCCAGCACGCCGCCGGCCCGATCGCGCCATGCCAGAACCCCGGGCGGGTCAGGTACCATCCAGGCGGGCCCACCGCGGCATCCTCCGGGAGTGTCACGTCGAAGGCGACCGGAACCGTCGCGGCTTCCGCAAGCGCCGGCGTTCGCCAGGTCGAGGGCTCGACGCGTACCCCGGCCGCGAGTGGCACATCAAAAAGAAGAATTGAATCGCCCGCATGAGCGGTGACGAGCGCGGCGTCGAGAAACGGCGCACCGCTGCAATACTGCTTGGTTCCGAACAGATGCCAGAGACCGCCCCCCGCCCTTTCGGCACGGACGAGACTGGCGGGCCCGTCGGAAGCCCACACCCCGTACAGGGCATCTGCCCGGGGGACCTTGTGCGCCTCGGCGAGTATCGCCACCGCGTCCGTATGCGCTTCGGCGATTCGCCCCTCACTGAGATCCCCCCGAGCAATCTCGCGAAGGCGCCGATGGCGCTCGGCCGTCAGTCCGCTCCCGGGCAGCGGCAACGCCCACGTGCCGTTCAAGGCATCTCGCCTGACCCGTTGCTCAAACGGAAACGGGGACATCCAGCAATCGACTCAAGGTGTCTGCAAAGCCGCCTGACGCGCGGCCCGTGAGTCGCCCACTGGTGGTGACGACGCTGTTGGTCGGCGACACCACCCGCCAGCCGTTTCGCCGGAGGCGCCGCCACAAGCAATGATCTTCGGCAAGCCCGAGCAGGCTCCAGCCTCCGGTCTCGACGTAGGCGTCGGCGCGCAGGCCCAGATTGGCCCCATGCACGTGGGTGTGCGTGTCGACCTCGGTCATGTACGTCCTGTTGAAGGCTGCGCGCACCCTGGACTCGTGAGCTGCATGCTCGTCCAGCTTGACGATGCCGGCTACCGCGGCGGCTCCCTGATCGGCCGCCGACAACTGCACCGCGAGCCAATCGGCGGGAACGAACGTGTCGGCATCGGTGTTCGCCAGCCAGAGCTGGTCGTGCGCGACACCGTGAAAATGGGACAGCACCGCCTCGCAGCCGACCCGCCGCGCGGCGCCCGCCGACCTTACGTCGCACTCGACGACCTCTCCGTGCGATCCGAGAGCACGCCGGGCACGTTCTGCCGTCCGATCCGACGAATGGTCCGAGACCAACACCGTCCAGCAACGAGCGGCAGCTGCTGCTCCCTCACAAGCGCGACGGATGCTGTCGATGCACTCGACCACGGTTTGTTCTTCGTTTCGAGCCGGCACGACGATTCCAACGCACCACCGCCCCGCCCGTTTCACCGGCGCACCCAGGTGTCGATCCGGTAGCCCGGGGCGCGGTGCGCTTTGACCCGCTCGAGGCCCAGGGCCGCCTCGAGGATCTGCTCGAGGACCTGGTGGACCACATCCCCATGGAGCACGTGGTCCTGGCTGTGACCGAGCCAGTGAACCGCCACGAACTCGCCGCCCTCATCGAGGGTGCGGGCGAGATCCGATGCGAGTGCCGCCAGAACATCACGGGTGAAGTAGTAACCGATTTCGCTGAAGATGATGAGATCGAACGGGCCCTTGGGGATCTCGCTGGATAAATCGGCGCAGGCCAGCAAGACGTTGCTCGCCTGCGCGCAGCGAATCCGTGCACGATCGATGGCCGAGGGGGCGATGTCCGTTGCGAGGACCCGATCGCACCGTAACGCGAGCTCAGCGGTGAGCTCCCCGACGGAACACCCCGGCTCGAAGCCGGAGCGATATCGGGATCTCGAGAGCGCCTCGAGTGTCTCGCGGTATCGAAGGCGCTCATACGGGGAGGTCGCGAAGTTCCAGGGATCCGGCGTCGACCGATAGCGAGCTTCAAAGGCGTCACCGGCCGTGGCGGATGCATCCGGGTGGCTCATACAAACGCCTCGAAGGCGCGTTGAAAGTATTTCAGGACGTGCGGCGGCAGGATGGGGTCGGAGAACCCGGGCGCGGTCTGTGACTGGAAGCAGTCGAGCGCGCGCGCCTTGGCGCGCTGCGCCTCGAGACTCAGCGGGAATCGTCGCCAGGAAAACCGGCGCACTTTTTCAGGATCGGATTGATGCCAGGCCCAGATCGGATACCGCACCAGGGCGAGTTTGTGGGCTCGGGCGAGGCGGCATGCCACGCGCCCGGCCGCATCATGGTCCGGGTGGCCATCCTCCTCGAACGGCGCGACGATCAGCGTATCGGCAGTGATCATCGATTCCATGCAGGAAAACAGCTTGTTCTCGAAATTTCGCACTTCGCCATCGGGGATCGCGAGCCGCAGAGTATCGACGTGATGCGGGCTGAGCTTTCTCAGCGCCGACTGCAATTCGACGCGGCGCTTCACCCCGAGCGCGGATGCGCCCGGATATGCCGCCTCGCCATCTGTTACGCTCACCACCCTTACGATGCTCCCTCGAGCGGTCAGGGTGTGAATCAAGCCACCCGCCCCGAGCACCTCGTCGTCCGGATGCGGGCTCACCACCAGGGCCGGCACGCAATCCGGATCCCACGTCGGCTGACCTTTCAAAAAATCTTGCCAGGCAGCTTCCGAAGCGCCGGGCGCTCCGGGATCGAACTCTGTGGAGGTTACGGATGTCACTGAAACCAAGAATGCGCTGCTGCTGCAAGTGCGCCTATCAGCGACCGCTCCACGCGCTTGTCGGAGAATCGGTCATGAGCGGCCAGGAATTGCGGTCATTGCGATGAGCCCCGCAGCAGCTGCTCCACCCGATCGAGATCGACGGGCTTGGTCAGATGATGATTGAAGCCGGCGGCCTTCGCTTTATCCTTGTCGCCCGCCTGGCCCCAGCCGGTGACCGCCAACAACAAAATGTCGCGGCCCCAGGCTTCGGCGCGCACGGCCGCGGCGACCTCATAGCCGCTCAAAGCCGGCATCCCGATGTCGAGGATCATCACCGCCGGCGACACCTGCCGCCCGATCTGCAAGGCCTCCTCGCCGGAATGCGCAACCCACACCTCGTGGCCGCTCAATCGTAGGATCATCGCCATGCTGTCGGCGGCGTCGCGGTTGTCGTCGGCGACCACCACTTTCAGCCCCTCGTTGCCGCCCCCTTGCGCGGGCTTCGGATCAGGGGCGCCCGCGGGTTCCCCGCGCGACATGACCACGGAGGCGGGCAGGTGAATCACGAATTCACTGCCCCGCCCGAGGCCTGCACTCACGGCCTCGACCGAGCCGCCATGCAGCGCGACGAGGCCCTTCACGAGAGCCAGACCGATGCCGAGGCCGCCCTCGGCGCGGTCGATGGACGATTTGACCTGGGCGAACATGGTGAACATTTCGGCGAACGACTGCGCATCGAATCCGATGCCATTGTCCTTGACCGAGATGGACAGTCCGCCCTGCAGCAGCCGGACCTTCAGTGAAATCTGGCCGCCCGGGTCCGTGTATTTCACCGCGTTGGTCAACAGGTTCGATAGCGACTGCGACAGGCGCAGCGGATCCACTTTCAATGTCATCGAGTCGTCGGGCAACTCGATTGAAAGCGTGTGCTGCTTGGCATCCAACAGCGGCCGCACGGTCTCGACCGCCGCCATCACCAGCGACTTGAGTTCGACGGTCTCGAATTTCAGATCCAGCCTTCCTCGGGTGATGCGGGACACGTCGAGCAGATCGTCGAGCAGCAGAGCCATCCGCTGCACCTGGCGGGAAATGACCTCGCGCGCCCAGCGGCGCTGCCCTTGTGTGATCTCGCCGGATTCGAGCAGCCTCACGGCGTGTCGGATGGGGGCCAGGGGATTGCGTAGCTCGTGCGCGAGCGTCGCGAGGAATTCGTCCTTGCGCCGGTCGGCTTCGCGCAGCTCATGCGACCGCGTCTCCACCTCCTCCAGCATGTTGTTGAAGGCATCGACCAGGACACCGATCTCGTCGTCCGAGGTTTTTTTCGCCCGTATCGCATAGTTGCGGTGGGTCACGATCTCACGTGCGGCTCCCGCCACGGAATCGAGCGGCTCGGTGATTCGCCGTTGGAGTCTGGAGGCGAGCAGGAAGGCGACCGCCATGCTGGGCAACGTGACCAGAAAGAAGATCCCGAGGTACGCCCCCACTCTGCCCCAAATATCGTAAGCGGCGCGAAGATAGATGAACCCGAGCGTCTCGCCCCCGCGCCGGATCGGCTGAGCGAGCTCAGCCAAGTCGCCGTGCACGCGCAGGAATTCCCCATTCCTCAGTCGAGGCGGCAGATCCGCGCCGCCGCGGGCATAGGATGCATACAGCTCGCCGCCCGCGGTATACACGGCGGCCGCGAGAACTTCGCGGCGCACCTGCAGCGCCGACACATTGCGTCGTGCCAGGTCATGATCGTCGAACTCGAGAGCGGGAGCCGTGGACAGGGCCAGAATGGCCGCCTGGGTCGAAAGATCCGAAGCCCATGACGAGCGATATACCAGCAGATCGTAGGTCAGCATCGCCAGTCCGGCGAGGCCGATGGCCAACGCCGTGGTGAGCAGCACCACTCTCATCAGGCGGGCGCGCACGGTGCCCCGGCGCGTGAGCGCTGCTTCCCACACGTCGGCGAATCGATTCCAGCCGGGTTGCCTCATGACCGTCCCGCCCCGGTCACCCGAACCGCCACGGAAAGAAGCTCCGCGCTGATCTTCAGGTGCGCGCGGTGCGCGCTGGTCAACGACACCTCGAAACGCACCCGGTGGTCGAGAGTCAGGAGATTGAGCGTGGCGCCCTCATCGAGGCCGCCGTCCTCCTCCGTAACGACCAGGGTCGACTCGGCGGCCAATGCGGGAAGCGCCGGGCGGAGAAGCTCGGCGTGGCCGCCGCCGACGAATAGTATCGCGGGGCGGTCGGCGTCGGAGACCCGGTTGGCCTCCAGCACCGCGACGAACCGGTTGTTGATCTGATGTCCCTGCACCAGACGCCTCAATTCGCGCGCGACCGCCGGCGAATCGACGACCGCGATGACGAACGGCTTGGTGGGATCCGCGCCCCCCGGCCAATCGACATACCCCGCGAATCGGAACAGGTAGGCGGCCTTGACCGCGTCCTGCGAATAATCCGCCGCGGCCGGCGCCGGATCGAGGCACCACGTCACCGCCAACAGTTGCACGCAGAGGATGCCCATGCGCGCGCATCGAGCGATTCGCGGGGCGGCGCTCATGCTGGGATCAGAATCTCC